>JAKAXA010000068.1 GCA_021816775.1 Pseudomonadota bacterium | reverse complement strand
GCCTGCTACCCGGCGCACCGACGCCTACCGGGGTGGGACTTGCTCCCACTGAAGAAGCGCAGCAAGCAACGATCGCCTCTGCGAAAATCGCAGCTCTCGCGGTCGTCACGTCACGGCGCACCATCCGGCGAATTTTACCGGAAAGCGCACCGCGCCGGCCAGCGCGCGAATCATGCGACCGCGGGGCGCCGCACCGGCAGGCGCATGCTCACGATCAGCCCGCCGCCCTCGGCATTGCGGGCGCTGATGTGCCCGCCGTGCACCGCGATGGAGCGCGCCGCGATGGCGAGGCCCAGGCCATCGCCGCCGACGGCGCGATGGCGCGCGGCATCGACCCGGTAGAACGGCTCGAAGATCGCCTCCACATCCTTGCCCGGCACGCCGGGACCGTGATCGCGCACCGTCACCTCGATCGCCGCCTCGCCGCTTTGCAGACTCTCCCGCCGCGCCTCGACGCTGACCTCGGAGCCCGCGGCCCCGTAGCGCACCGCGTTGCGGATGACGTTCTCGAACGCGCTGCGCAGCAGCTCGGGGTCGGCGCTCGTCTCGAGCCCCTCCCCGGCCCGCACCGCGATGCGGCAGCCGCGCGCATCGGCCTCGATGGCCACGTCCCCGACGATCTGCCCGAGCAGCGCCCCGACGTCGACCGGCTCGCCCGCGAGCTCGGCGGCGGGGCGCTCCAGACGCGCCAGCTTCAGGATGCGCGCCACCAGCTGCTCGAGCCGGTCGGCCTCCCGTCCGATGCGATCGAGCTGGCGCGGCAGCTCCTCGTGGCGCTGCGCGAGCGAGAGGGCGAGCTGCAGGCGCGTCAGCGGCGAGCGCAGCTCGTGGGAGACATCGCGCAGCAGCTGCTGCTTGGTCTCGAGCAGCCCCTGCACCCGCGTGGTCATGGCATCGAAGTCCGCCGCGAGCCGGGCCAGATCGTCGTGCCGGCCCTTCATGCCCGGGCCGACGCGCACGTCGAGATTGCCCGCCGCGACGGTGCGCGCCGCCTGGCGCAGCCGGTCGATGGGACCGACCAGGTGGCGCGCGAGCAGCAGGCAGATGAGCGTGCTCACCACGAGAGCGACGATGAGCGTCGTGCCGGCCACCCCGGGCAGCCCGAGCGCCCCGAAGAACAAGAGCGGATGCTGCTTCAGGTCGGTCACCACCACCTGATACATGCGCCCGTCGGGCTGGGTGAGCACCAGCGCCCCGCCGATCGGCGGCGGGCGGCCCTGCGTGGCTCCGTCTGGCGTGAGAAACGCCTTCAGCAGCGGCGGCAGCGGCCGGCCGAGCAGGTCGCGCTCGTCGGGGCCGATGACGAAGGTGCGGTCGTAGAACGGGCCGCCCTTGAGCGCGCGCGCCCAGCGCTCGAGCGAGCGCGGGCCGCCGTGCTCGAAGGCGATGGCCGCCTGCTGGAAGAGCTTGCCGCGCTGCGCCCAGGGCAGCTGCTCGCGGAAGGCGATCGCCTCGTGCACCGCGGCGGTCACCGTGCCGACGAGGATCAGCGCGATGGCGAGCCAGAACGACCAGAAGATGCGCCAGAACAGCGAGTGCATGGGATCAGCGCTGCGTCAGGGCGTAGCCCGCCCCGCGCACCCCCTGGATGCTGATGCGCTGGGTGAGGCGGGCGAGCTTGCGCCTGAGGTTGCTGACATGGGTGTCGAGGCTGCGGTCGGTGGGCAGCAGCCGCCGCCCGAGCCCCTGGAGCATCAGCTCCTCGCGGCTGACGGTGCGCGTGTCGGCCTGCATCAGCAGCTCGAGCAGGCGCAGCTCGGCGCTCGTGAGCTCGAGGTCCTGGCCCTCGACCAACGCGCGGTGGGCGCGCGCATCGAGCATCAGCGGCCCGAACGTGAACACCCCGTCGGCGGGGCTATCGGCCATGCGGCGCAGGATGGCGCGCACGCGCGCCACGAGCTCGCGCGGGCTGAAGGGCTTGGCGAGATAGTCATCGGCGCCCATCTCCAGCCCCACCACCCGGTCGATCTCCTCCCCGCGTGCCGTGAGCATCAGCACCGGAACGCGGCTCGTGGCGCGCAGGCGGCGCAGCACCTCGAAGCCGCTCAGCCCCGGCAGCATCACATCGAGCACCACCAGATCGATGCCGCCGCGCGCGAGCCGCTCGAGCGCCGCCTGGCCGTTCTCGGCGGTCTCGGCGCTGAAGCCCTCGGGCTCGAGATACTCGCGCAGCATGGCGCAGAGCTCCGCATCGTCGTCGACGACGAGCAGCCTCGTGCGCCCCTCCGCCGGGGAGCTCATGCCGGGTTCTCCAGCGTGAACACCTGGCGCTGGTCGTCGTAGGCGAACACCTCCGCGTAGCGGCCCCAGCTGATCACCGCGCGCAGCGTCTGCTCGGCGGCCTCCTCGGCCATGGAGTCCTCGAGCTCATCGAAGAAGCGGCTCTTCGGCGCGCGGTGGCTGCTGCGCTCATCGAGCACGCGGCGCACGTGCGCCGCGAGCGGCACGTGCGCGAGCAGCTGGCGGGCGAAGAGGTTCTTGCGCTCATCGGTGTCGGAGCGGGCGAAGGCGAGCCCCGCCTCCGTCAGGCGGATGTCGCCGCCGCCGACTTCCGCGAAGCGCAGCAACTGCAGCGTCTCGGCCACCGGGAAGAGGTCATCGCCCTCCATGTGCAGTGCCTGGGCGATCGCCGGCAGGTCCGCCTGCCCGTTGTAGGGCGGCTCGCTCAGCGCATCGATCAGGCCCGAGAGCAGGTTGGTCGAGACGTGCTCGAGCGGCGCGCCGATGCCGGCCATGGCGGGCCGCTCGGCGCGCGCGCCGTCGCGTCCCTGGCGCGGCCGGGCCGTCATCTCCACGTACACCCGGTCGACGAGCGCGAGGAACAGCGGATCGAGCGGCTCGCGCGGGTGCGGCAGGTCGATGCGGATCTCGCTCACCACCCGCCCCGGATGGGTCGAGAAGATGAGCAGCCGGTCGCACATCTGCACCGCCTCCTCGATGTTGTGCGTCACCAGCAGCACCGCGCCGATCGGCAGCTCGCCGCGCCCCCACAGGTCGAGGAAATCGTTGCGCAGCGTCTCGGCGGTGAGCACATCGAGCGCGGAGAACGGCTCGTCCATCAGCAGGATGTTCGGATGCACCACCAGCGCGCGGGCGAAGCCGACGCGCTGGCGCATGCCGCCGGAGAGCTCGCGCGGATAGGCCGACTCGTAGCCGTCGAGGCCGATCAGGTCGATCGCCTCGAGCGAGCGCTTGCGGATCTCGGCCTCCGGCAGGCGCATCGCCTCGAGGCCGAGCTGCACGTTGCCGAGCACGGTGAGCCAGGGAAAGAGGGCAAAGCTCTGAAACACCATCGAGATGCCCGGCGCCGGCGCCTCGACCGGCGCGCCGAGGTAGCGCACCGCCCCGCGCGAGGGCGCATCGAGCCCGGCGATCAGGCGCAGCAGCGTCGATTTGCCGGAGCCGGAGCGCCCGAGCAGGCCCACGATCTCGCCGCGCTCGAGCTTCAGGTTCACATCCTCGAGCACCACGAGCTCATCGCCGTCGGGCTTGAAGAAGCTGCGCCCGATCCCCCGCACCTCGAGCAGCGCGGTGGTCACGGCGGCGGGCGATGCGACATCGTTCATCAACGCCTCAGTCCATACGGAACTTGCGCTCGGCGCGCGCGTAGAGCGGGCGCCAGAACAGGCGGTTGATGATCACCACGAACAGACTCATCACCACGATCCCCAGCACCGTTTGGGCGAAGTTGCCGGCGCGGGTCGCATTGGCGATGTATGCGCCGAGACCCGCGGCCACGAGGCGCTTGTTGCCCCAGTCGGCCACCTCCGAGACGATGCTCGCGTTCCACGAGCCGCCCGCGGCGGTGATCGCCCCGGTGACGTAGAACGGGAACACCGCCGGCAGCGCCACGCGCCGCCACCACAGCCACCCGCGCACCCGCAGGTTGCGGCCCACCTGCTTCAGCTCCGTTGGCAGCGCGGAGGCGCCGACGATCACGTTGAACAGTATGTACCACTGCGTGCCGAGGATCATCAGCGGCGAGAGCCAGATGTTCGGGTCGAGCTTGAAGGCCACGATCCCCGAGACCACCACCGGGAAGAGCAGGTTCACCGGAAAGGCGGCCAGGAACTGCGCCACCGGCTGCACCCGGCCCGCCAGCTTCGGGCGCAGGCCGACATAAACCCCGACCGGCACCCAGATGGCGCTCGCCAGCGCGATCAACACCACGACGCGCAGCAGCGTCAGCAGGCCGAGCCCGGCCACGTGCGCCACCTGGTACGGCGAGGCGTGCGCGAACACGTAGCGGCCGATGAGCCACACGAGCGCCACCACCCCGGCGGCGAGCGAGCCGCGCCACAGCCCTTCGCTCCAGCGCCGGCGCGTGCGGGGGCGCTTGGCGCGGGCCGGCGCCGGCGCGCGGTTGAACCCCAGGCGCACCAGGGCGCCGAAGGCGCCGCCGGCGAACCTGAGCAGGCGCGAGCGGCGCATCATGGTGAGCGCCCAGGAGCGGCTCGGGGTGAGCCCCGCCTCCTGCTCGAGGCGGAACCAGTCGGCGCTCGCGATCAGGGGGCGGAAGATGACCTGATCGTAGATCAGGATCACCACCGTCATGGCGCCGATCGCCCAGCCGATCGCCCCGAGGTCGCGCGCGGCGATCGCGCGGGCGATGTACGAGCCGATCCCCGGCAGCGTCACGGTGGTGCGCCCGACGCTGATGGCCTCCGCGGCCACCACGAAGAACCACCCGCCCGACATCGACATCATCATGTTCCAGATGAGCGCCGGCATCGCGAACGGCACCTCCAGGCGCCAGAAGCGCATCCACGGGCCGAGGTGAAAGGCGCGCGCCGCCTCGTCGAGCTCGCTCGGGATGCTGCGCAGGGAGTGGTAGAAGCTGAAAGCCATGTTCCACGCCTGGCTGGTGAACACCAGGAACACCGCGGCCATCTCCGCCCCGGCCTCCCGCCCCGGGGTGAGCGAGAGAAAGAAGACGATGGTGAAGGAGAACCCCAGGATGGGCACCGACTGCAGAATGTCGAGCAGCGGCACCAGCACCGCGGCGGCGCGCCGGCTCTTGGCGGCGAGCGTGGCATAGGTGAACGTGAACAGCAGGGACGCCCCCATCGCCACCAGCATGCGCAGCGCGGTCTGCGCCGCGTAGCCCGGCAGCGCCCACGGGCTCAGCGAGATGTGCTCGGCCGTCAGGTGCGCGAGCGGCCGGGTGAGCCCGTAGGCGGCATGCGCCAGGTAGGCGAGCGCGCCGAACACGAGCACGAACGCGACGAGGTCCCACTGGCCGGGAACGAAGCGGCGCTTCAGAACGGAGATCGGCAGCCGTTCGGTGCTCATTCGGGCCAGTGTGCCCGAACCCCGTGACATTTGGCACCGACGCGGCCGACCTACGGTAACATCCGGACCCTGTTCCCTTCAGGGTGCCTGTATGAAAACAGCCACACTGCTCGTCTGCGCCGCGGCCCTGGCGCTCGCGGCGCTCGCGCCGCCGGCCGCGCACGCCGCGCACGCCGCGCACGCCGCGCACGGCACGCTCAGCCAGGAGATGCGCCACATCGGCGGGCGCATTGCGCACGATGCGAAGACCTTCGGCCGCCGGATCGCCCTCGCCTCGCGGCGCTTCGGCCGGCACGTCGCGCGCGACACGCGCCCGGCGCGCAGGCGCATCAAGCACGAGGCCAAGCGGGTCGGCCGCAAGGTCGCGGCCGACTCCCGCCGCATCGGCCGGCGCATCGCGCACGACACCCGCCCGGCGCGCCGGCACATCCAGCATGCCGCCAAGCGCGCCGGCCACACGATCGCGCACGGGGCGAAGCGCTTCGGCCACGCGGTGTCCACCGCGGCCCGGCGCGCCAAGGCGGCGCTGCACCGGCATGGAGCCGGTTCGCACCCATGAGCGGCGCGCCGATCGAGCGCTGCGAGGTGCTCGTGGTCGGCGGGGGGCCTGCCGGCTCGAGCGCCGCGGCGATCCTCGCCGAGCGCGGCCACCGCGTGGTGCTCCTGGAGAAGGCGCGCCATCCGCGCTTTCACATCGGGGAGTCGCTGCTGCCGGCGAACCTGCCGCTGTTTGAGCGGCTCGGGGTCGCCGCCGAGATCCGCGCCATCGGCCTGCCCAAGCGCGGCGCGGTGTTTCATGCCGAGGCGCCGCCGCGCGCCCAGCGCTTCGCGTTCGCCGAGGGCTGGAACAAGGGGCTGCCGTTCGCCTATGAGGTGCGCCGCTCCGAGTTCGACGCCATCCTCATCGCCCGCGCCGCGGCGCTCGGCGCCGAGGTGATCGAGGAGTGCCGCGCGCGCGAGGTCGAGTTCACCGGCGAGGCAGCGGTGCGCGTGAGCGCCGAGCACGCCGGCGCCGAGCGCCGCTTCGAGGCGCGCTATCTCATCGATGCCTCGGGCCGCGACACCTTCCTCGCCAGCCGCTTCGGCACCAAGCTGCGCAACCGCAAGCACGCCAGCTGCGCGATGTACGCGCACTTCGGCGGCGCCTGGCGCGATGCGGACTGCGAGTGCCGCGGGGACATCGCAGTGTTCTGGTTCGAGGACGGCTGGTGCTGGTACATCCCGCTCGCCGACGGGACCACCAGCGTCGGCGCGGTGGTATGGCCGGACTACATGAAGCGGCGCGAGCGCGACGTGCGCACCTACTTCCTGGAGACGATCGCGCGCTGCCCGCAGCTCGCCGCGCGACTGGCCGGGGCGGAGCTGCTCACCGAGGTGCAGGCCACGGGCAGCTACAGCTATCAGTGCGAGCGGGCGCGCGGGGCGCGCTACCTGCTGATCGGCGATGCCTACTCGTTCATCGACCCGGTGTTCTCCTCCGGGGTGCTCTTCGCCATGGTCGGGGGCATCGCCGCGGGCGAGGCGCTCGATACGGCCCTGCGCGAGCCGCGGCGCGCGCGCGCGGCGCTCAGGCGCTTCGAGCGCACCGTGCGCCGCGGGCCGCGCTGCTTCTCCTGGTTCATCTACCGCATGACCCGCCCGGCGATGCAGGCGCTGTTCATGGCCGCGAAGAACCCGCTGCGCATGCGCGAGGCGCTGCTGTCGCTGCTCGCCGGGGACATCTACGAGGGCACGCCCATCTGGCCCTCGCTGCGCGCCTTCCAGGGCCTGTACCTGCTCACCGCGCTGCTGATGCCGCGCCGCTCGTGGGCAGCCTGGGCTCACCGCACGCGCCGGCTCGGCGCCGCGATGCACGGATGAGCGGCGCGCAGGGTTTGCAGCTCGAGTACGTTGCCACCGCGCAGGCGCGCGAGGGCTGGCGCGATACGCTCGGCGCGGCGCTCTACGGCGCCGCAGCGGGCGAGGCCGATGCCGCCCTGCCCGCGGAGGTGCCGCACGTGGCGGTGCGCATGCCGGTGCTGCAGAGCGTCGGGCCGCTGCTCGAGCGCTGGCGCGCCGGCCCCGGCGTGCGCTACGGGCATGTCGGGGCCGTGCGCCTCGCGCACACCGCGGATCTGGTCTTCGGGGCGCTCGAGGCGGCCGAGGGCGCCGACGAGACCGCCCGCTCGGGGCTCGAGGCGGCCACCGAGTGGGCCTACCGGCAGATCCACGCCGCGCTCGAGGCGAGCGGCCATGCGCACCTGGTGCGGGTGTGGAACTACCTGCCGCGCATCAACACCGAGACCCGCGGGCTCGAGCGCTACCGGCAGTTCAACATCGCGCGCCAGCGCGCGCTGATCGCCTGCGGGCGAGAGGTCCACGGCAACGTGCCGGCCGCGAGCGCGCTCGGCTCGCAGGACGGGCCGCTCGTCATCTACTTCCTCGCCGCGCGCGAGGCGCCGCGCTTCATCGAGAACCCGCGCCAGATGAGCGCGTATCACTATCCGCCCGAGTACGGCGAGCGCGCGCCGAGCTTCTCGCGCGCCACGCTCATCGAGCGCGCGGGCCGCAGGCTCCTCTTCCTCTCCGGCACCTCGAGCATCGTCGGCCACCGCACGCTGCACGCCGGCGATGCGGCCGCCCAGACGCGCGAGACACTCACCAACATCGAGGCGCTGCTCGGGCAGGCCGGCGGCTTTGGCCTCGGGGAGCTCGCCTACAAGATCTACGTGCGCCGCCCCGAGGACCTTGGGCAGATCCGCCGCGAGGTCGATGCCGCCCTCGGGGCGCGCCCGCAGCGGGTGTACCTGCAGGCGGATGTCTGCCGGGGGGATCTCGCGGTGGAGATCGAGGCGGCCGGCGGCTGCGGCGGGCCCTGAGTGCCCCGCGCGGAGGGCGGTCCGTGCTGAAGCGGCTGCGCGATTACCTCATCACCTACGGCCTGCTCGCCACCCTCGCGGTGATGATCCTCGCCTGGACGCTGCTCGCCCTCGTGCTGCTCACTGCCCTGCCCGCGCGCCAGCGGCGCGCCGCAGCGCGCTACTCGATGATGGCGGGCTTTCGGCTGTTCACGCACCTGCTCAGCCTCTCGGGGGCCTATCGGCTGGATCTCACCGGCCTCGACCGGCTGCGCGCCGAGCCGGGCCTGATCCTCGCGCCGAATCACCCCAGCGCCGCCGATGCCATCCTGCTGCAGACGCGCCACCCGGACCTGGCCTGCATCCTCAAGCCCTCCCTCCTCAATCACCCGCTGCTCGGCATCGGGGCACGCCTCGCCGGCTACATCCGCAGCGAGCCGCCGCGACGGATGGTGAAGGCCGCCGTCGCGGAGCTCGAGCGCGGCGCGGCGGTGCTGCTCTTTCCGGAGGGCACGCGCACGCGCCGCTCGCCCGTCAACCCGCTCACCGCGAGCGTCGCGGTGATCGCCAAGCACGCGCGCGCCGGCATCCAGGTGGCGTTCATCGAGACCGACTCGCCCTACCTCGCCAAGGGCTGGCCGCCGCTGAAGGCCC
>JAKAXA010000067.1 GCA_021816775.1 Pseudomonadota bacterium | reverse complement strand
ACCATCCCGCATGATGATCGATCCACCCCATCCCCAAGACCGACCGCCGTCCTCGGCAGCCCCAGGCTCACACCTCGCTGGAATCACGCCCCCTGCTCCAGGCTCATACCTCGTTGGACAAGACTTCGACGTGCGCACGCGCCCGGAATGCTCTACCATCGTCCGACGCGGTTCGACCTCTCGGATCTTCGCCGGCGGGTTTTGGGGCATGCCGATAAGAGTGGCGATCGTCGAAGACGATGCGGTGCTGAGCGAGCGCTATCGCGAGCTCATTGCCTCGGCGGGGGATATGCGTCTCGAATGGACGGCGAGCGGCGCCGCGGAGGCGCTCCGACGGCTCGCCGGGGAGGCCCCGGACGTTATGCTCGTCGATCTCGGCCTGCCCGACGGTAGCGGGCTCGACGTGATCCGCGGCGCCAGGGCTCGCAGCCCGGAGTGCGAGGTGATGGTGGTCAGCGTGTTCGGCGACGAGGAGCACGTGGTCGCGGCGATCGCCGCGGGCGCGAGCGGCTATCTGCTGAAGGATGCCCTTGCCGACTCGTTTCTCGGCACCATTCGCGAGCTGCGCGCGGGAGGCTCCCCGATCAGTCCGAGCATCGCCCGGATCATCCTGAATCACGGCCGTGCGCCGGGCGCCCCGCCCCGGCCGGGAGAGCCGGTCGAATGCGAGCTCGCCGAGCGCGAGCGCGAGATCCTGTCGCTGGTCGCCAAGGGGTTCAACTTCCAGGAGATCGGCCGCCTCCTCGGCATCTCCAACAACACCGTCAAGACGCACATCTACAGGATTTATCGTAAACTGTCGGTGCATTCGCGCGGCGAGGCGGTGTTTGAGGCGAAACGGCTCGGCCTGCTGGATTTTTAGCACACTGCTTGCGGTGGGTGCCGCGGCGGCGCCCGTGCGCGTCGTTTCACGCCCCGCTCCCGCGCTGTGGAGCGTGCAACTCACGAGCGGCGAGTACGTGGCCGGCTACACCCGGTCGAGCCCGCCGCCGCCCTCCGCGCCGGGCGTGCCGGTGCGCCTGCCGCTGAAGCTCGGAGCCACTCCCGCTTCCCGCGGCACACCCCTGAGATGGGTGCGCTTTCAGTTCCAACTGCGCGACACGGGAGCGCGCGAGCACATCGTTTATCTGCCGTACGCTGCGCCCAATGCCGCCGTATACCTCGACGGGATCTTCATCGGCAAGTCGGATGGATATGACGAGGCGCAGACGAACTCCTGGAACTATCCGCTGTACATCCGGGTGCCCGCGGCGCTCGTTCGTCCTGGCACGCACCAGCTTCTCATCAAGCTCGTCCCGCACGACCGCGCAATCACCGAGCTCGGGACGGTGTGGGTGGGAACGAACGCGGCGCTGCTGCCGCTTTACCGGCGCCAATATTGGCTGCAGGTCACCGGCATCGAGGTCGTGACGCTCCTCGTCGGCGTGATCGGCGCGTTCGCGGCGCTCCTCTGGGTGCGGCGCAGGCGCGAGGCGCTGTTTGGACTGTTCGCCCTGAGCTGCGGCATCTGGATGATCCGCAACGCGCAGTTCTTCGTGGTGCGGACTTACTCGCTGTTCTACTTCTCACTGATCACGAACGCGGCGCTCATCTGGCTGGTGGCGGTGCTTTATAGCTTGAGTTTTCGCATTCTCGGGCAGCGCTTCCTGCGCTTCGAGAGGGCGTTGTTCGGCTACGCGTTTCTGTGCACGGTGGCGATGTACGCGGCCGGCCCCGCGCATCAGTTCGCCGTGAACGCCGCCGCCTTCGGCGCCCTACTGCCGATCGCAATCGGCTTTCAGGTGTATCTCACGTGGGCGACGCTGCGCTCGCCGACGGTCCTGCGCGTGTTGCTGTGGCTCGCGGCGATGGTGACCTCGCTCTCCGGCGCCTACGACTTCGCCCTCATGCTCGAGTGGATTCCGTGGCCGGCCTCGTACCTGATGCCCTACAGCTCGGTTTTCTACGCCATCGCGGTGGGCTGGGCGCTCATCGACAGGTTCGTCAGGACGCACAATGAGTACGAGCAGCTCAACGTGGCGCTCGATGCCCGCGTGCGCGACCGCGAGCGCGCGCTGCGCGCGCAGTACGACAGGGCGGCCAAGCTGGAGCGCGAGCGGGTGGTCGCGGCCGAGCGCGATCGCATCCTGCGCGACATGCACGACGGGCTCGGCCTGCAGCTGATCACGGCCCGCCGGCTTACCGAGACGGCCGCGAATCCGCGCCAGGACGTCGCCTCTGCGCTCGACGACGCGATCGACGAATTGCGCATCGCGATCGATTCCATGAAGCCCACCGTGCACGATCTGCTGGTCATGCTCGGGAACCTCCGCTACCGGCTCGAGCCGCGCCTCAATGCCGCCGGCATCAGCGTGCATTGGAACGTCGCCGCCGCGCCCGATGCGATCCGGCTCGGACCGGCCGAGATCACCGAGATCACGCGGATCGTGCAGGAGATTTTCACTAACGTCCTGAAACACTCCGGCGCCACGGACATCTCGCTGTCGGTACACTGCCCGGACCCGGATTGGGTGGGCATTGTGATCACCGACAATGGCTGCGGCTTCGATGTCGGCGCGGCCGGCAACGGGGAAGGCCTCGCGAGCATGAGGCGGCGCGCCCGCAACATCGGAGCCCGGCTCGAGATCGACTCGAGCGCACAAGGGACGCGGATCCGGCTCACGCTGCCCGCGCGGCAGCTGCTCGAGCCAGCGGGCGGCCCGGCCGCGGTCTGACTCCGTCGGGAGTGCGGAATAGGACTTGCGCCGGCAGGCATGCCGACACGCCGGAGTGCGGCGCGTCGGGCGAGAGCTCAGTGCAACCTGTGGCGGCGCTGCGCGGTGACAGCAGCATGCAAACGATCAGTTCCCTGCCTGGCTGCCAGGCGTGCAGCTCCATCCGCAGGATGAATTCGCGGAACGTTATGCATCTCCAGCCGTCGAGGCCGTCGTCCGCGAGACGCTGCAGCAGGATGATCGCGTTCGGCATGTTGCTGTCGGATTTGCGGGGGCGCGGGCGCCCCCGGCGGGTCGGTATCACGGGCACTGTCGGGCCTCCGGAAGCGTTCGAGTCGCCAAATTGATGCATCTGTCGGGTTACGTGAGGGCTCACGGAGGACATTCGCGATAGTGGCGTCGGACAGAAGGTCCAGCACGTAGGTCGCGACGAACCGGTCGAAGGTCGCATCGGCGTACAGCGACCGCCGGGTCCCGCCGACGTGTGAAACCGTTGCGTGCTTGTCCCAGTGCGCGAGGCGGCGAGTCACGATCATAGTGGAGCTGACGTCAACTCCGGCATAGCGCGTGTGTTCCGCGAAGCGCTCATCGAGGAGCCGCGCTACCAGCCAGCCCGTTCCGCAGCCGCGCTCGAATACGGTCGCTGCATGCTCGAAGTCGCAGACCGTCACCAGACGATTGCTGGCAGTCCACTCATAGATCTGTGCATCCTGCACTTTCCCGAAGCGATCGTAAAACCGCTTCGCGTCTTCGGGACCGAACGGGTGGCGCATGCGCTGGGCCGATCTCCTCTACTCGGAGAGCAGCGAATGAAACAGCCGCCGGAGAACATCGCCGGCGTTCGCCTCAAAACACCGGCCGTGGCTGATGATAATGCGCTCGGGCCGCCATGACAGCAGCCTCGCCACGGCGGCTTTCGCCTTTCGTCTGCGAAGGAGAAGCGGACCGCGCATACCAAAGAAAATTTGGCCGTGCGGGTAGTACATTCCCGTCATGCGCGCAGCAAAGCGCCAAGGCCGGGCAAGTTTGTCGAGCTCCAAATTGAGGATCGTGTCCGTGAGTATAAGCGTTGCGGACTCCTTGTGGAAAAACACGAATTCGCCAAAAAACCCGCCCGGAATGATCATCTGATCGATCTCGTCGCGCCACGCACCGGGAGCGTAGGCGTCGAGGTCTTGTTTGAATTGCACTTCGATCCCGCGCGCATGCGCACGTTGGCGCACTCGGGGCGAGGCCCAGGTAACCGCATCGGGAAACGCGCGGGACCACTCTCCAATATGCGCGTAGTGAAACTGGTTTGGCGAGACGAGATGGCGCACCCTGCCCATCGATGAGAGCCGCTCCGCAAGCTTGGTATTGAATGCAGTGGGCGAATGGAGGAACAGGTCGCCGCTCGCCAGGCGCACGACCGTCATGCGCGTCGTGAACGGCAACGGGAGGCGCACCCCAGCCACGGTCACGTATTGGAGCGGGCCATCGACCACGCCGATGTTCGGGCCGAAAGGTTTGTATTCGTTGAGGGGTTCGTAGACCCGCGACGGCCCACTGTTCGTGTTCCGATGATTGTCCGTCGCCCGCTTCACAGGGCTCACGCGGCTCCGCAAACCGCCGCTAAGACCCAGACCAGGGAAACGAAAGTCAGGAATTGGAACAGTGCTCGAAGCGCGTGCCACATCGCGAACGCATCGAGTTTGCGCGTAAGAAGTTCTTTGTCACCCGTCGCGCTGCAGAGATAGAGCATGTTTGGTGCCGCTTGCGTGGTACAGAGGAAGTGCGCGAACGTCCCCGCGCAAGCCGTAAGGAGCGGTAACATGATGGCGCGCTGCACCTGCAGTCGGTATGCGACCATGGTCGCAGCAGCAAGGATGAGGAGCGCAAGAACCGCGACAGCCGGATACACCACGATACCGTTGCCGAGGTCGTTGCGACGTGCGAACCGCGCGTATGCGACGAATCCGATCCGTTTGCGCGTTGGCAGTTTCACGGTCGCCACATCAAAGCTCACGCGCGCGACGAACCCGTGGACGACAGCGGCGATGCCGGCAAGCCAGACGAGCAGGCTCGTACGCTAGTCCGGATCGCGCATCGTGGTACGCTGCGCATATTGTAAGTATACAGGCAATCTATGAGCACGGTCAAACTGAAGCTCGGCCGGGAAGCCGATACGATCGCCGGATTCCTCCTGTGGCAGGTGTCGAAGCTTTGGCACCACCGTCTTGCGCGCGCGCTCCAGGACCTAGACTTGCCGCCCACGCAAGCCGTGCTTCTCGCGAACGTATTACGGTTCAGCGAAGAAGGCGCAGACGTGACGCAGTCATTGCTGTCGAAGGCAACCAAGGTGGACCGGATGACGACCTCGCAAGCGTTGCGGTCACTGGTGGGGAAGCAATTGGTCACCCGGCGCCCGTCCGCGGTGGATGCGCGCACCCACAGGATCCAGCTCACCCGCCGCGGCCGCGACGTAGCGTTCAAGACCGTTGCCCGCTTGGCAGCCGCCCACGAGGCGTTCTTCCTGCCGCTTCAGAGCGAACGGCAGCAGATTGTCTCCTGCTTGCAGCAGTTGATCCGCGGGAATGACGCGGCGGATTTGTGACAGGTAGTCGAAGACCACCCCCTTTTAGCCAAAGAATGCGCTTGTTCCCCCCGCACGATCAGGCGTACCGTTTCTATGAGGGGTTCGGTGCGAGACTCCACATAGGCGTTTTGCGAAGACGCGGCGCTGCGTCGACTCATACAGCCTTAGGAGTAGAATGTTCGCCGCGTCCCGTCGTGGCGGTACCACACCTTGCCGTGCCCTCGCTGTTTTTTGATCAGCTTCCAAACCCGCCGCTGTCGACCACCACGAGAGCGATCCAAACACCAGAGCCCGCCACCAGTGCCGCAGTGGTCCAGATCGCCGGCAGTGCTGCGTGTGAGAATTGCGCGATCGACCCGAGAAGCAGCGCGCCAATGGCATAGCCGGTATCGCGCCAGTAGCGGTACGTGCCGAGTGCCTTGCCGCGAATGAGGGGCGGTGCCCGGTCGGACATCGCAGCAATCAGGTTCGGATACAGCAGCGCCATCCCCACGCCCATGATCGCAGCAGCGGGCAGCCAGAGTCCCTCCCCTTGCCCAAGCGCGGTCAAGGCGATACCTCCGGAGAGCAGGAAAAATCCGGCGACCAC
Source organism: Pseudomonadota bacterium (assembly GCA_021816775.1). Lineage (GTDB taxonomy): Bacteria > Pseudomonadota > Gammaproteobacteria > Steroidobacterales > Steroidobacteraceae > 13-2-20CM-66-19. The sequence continues at coordinate 3,087 of JAKAXA010000067.1, read as the reverse complement.
CGGCCGCTTGCGACCGATGCGATCGGCCAGGTGCCCGGTCCAGAGCTGAGAGAGTCCCCAGATCACCGCGTACACCCCCGTCAACCAGCCGATCTCCACCAGTCCCGCGCCGTGCGCCTTGAAGTACAGCGGGAACATCACCCACACCAGGGTATCGGCGATCTTGTTGACGACTCCGCCCTGACACAGCGCGCTTCCCGCTCGGTCGCGGAAGGAAATCCGCAGGAAAGTCTCGGCAAGACTCGGCGATTCGCCGGCCAACCGAGTCCCGTGCAACTCGGCGTGTTCCTCATGGACCCACGCAAGGGTATCGCGCACGCGCACGAGCGTCGTTAACGCTAAAACGATCGTAACGAGACCAAACAGCAGCAATGCCGACCGGGCGCCGAGTCGGTGAGCGAGGTACGCCGCTCCGAGTCCGGCGAGACCTACGGCGATGTAACCGATGGCCTCGTTGACTCCAACGGCGAGCCCGCGTTGATGGTTGCCGGCCAGATCAATCTGGCTGGTGACGGTCATCGTCCAGGCAAAACCCTGATTGACGCCAAGTAGCGCATTTGCCGCGACGATCCACCACCAGTTGGGCGCGAAGTAGATCAGCAGGGGAATTGGGATGGCGGCAAGCCATCCGGCGAGCAGGACCGGTTTGCGGCCGAAGCGGTCGGCGAGGCCTCCGGCCACGAGATTGAGCGTGCCCTTCACGAGGCCGAAGGAGAGTACGAAACTCGCCAGCAAGAGAAAGGCACCGCGCGCCACTCCAAAATCGCGCGCAACGGTTGGCAGCACCGCGCGCTCCATGCCGATGACGAGTCCGACGAAGAAGACCTGCACGGTCTGCAGGGTGAACTGCCCGAGATTGACCCGGATGCCCCGGGGATGAGCGGCACTCCCCGCGCCCGCTGTGGCGAGCGACACGGGCGCTACGTCGGCGCGACGGTCATGCCGGCGTTAGCCGCACGGTGCCCGGCAGCGTTGACCAGGGGCGGTGGTGTCTCGCCCAGCATAATTCGCACGAACTCAGCCTCGTCGGCTGTCGCGAACGCGGCGTTGTGTCGCCTCTCGAAGCCGATCGTCGAGGCGGGCTTGCCGCTCAAACGTCGGCCGCAGACTGAGCCGGCATACGCTCCCGGGAGCACCTCCACATAGTCGGGCAGAGCCTTCAGACGTTGCAGGCTCCCAAAGAGCGCGCGCGCCCCTTCTGCCGCGCTGCTCGCGAGCTCCGTGCGACCAACATCGCCCGCCATGAGCGTGTGGCCGGTGAATACGAACCAGGGTTCTTCAGCCCGGGTATGGTCGGTGACCAGCAGGGCAATGTGCTCGGGTGTATGTCCTGGTACATGCAGCACTTCAGCGGTCACGTTGCCGAGCTCGAGCACCGTTCCGTCTTCGACGGCATCGAAGGCGAAGTTCACCGGCGCACCGCGGAAGAGGACGTACGCGGCGCCCGTGGCGGCGGCGAGCTCACGCCCCGAAGAGACATGATCGGCGTGGATATGAGTGTCGAACACATAACGAATGCGCATGCCCGTTGACTCTGCGGCACGCTGGTAGGGCGCAATGGGTCCTACGGGATCGACGACGGCGGCGAGCGCCCGACCGCCGCAGCCGAACACATACGAAAGCGCCACCGGATCGGCGCTGAGAAACTGGCGAACGATCATCGATCTCTCCTCGGCCGCCCTGCTCCGACGGCGGAATATCTTGACAGGTCACGGTCTTCAGCGATATACATTCCATTTATTACTGGAATACTGCTAGCACGATGTCGAGCAGCGGCGCAAAACACATCTTCGAGCAATTCGCGCTCGTCGCGCAGGCCATCGCCAACGGCCATCGGGTGGAGCTGATCGAACTCCTGGCGCAGGGGGAGAGAAGCGTCGAGGCACTGGCCGAGCTTTCGGAACTTACGGTCACGAACGCTTCGCAGCACTTGCAGCTCTTACGCCGCGCCGGCTTGGTGACCGCCAGGCGCTCCGGAAAGCGGGTGCTCTATCGCGTGACGGAGCGGGACGTGATGGATCTGCTGACGGCGTTGCGCCGAACGGCCGAGCGCGGGGTCGCTGAGATCGATCGAATCGTGCAGAGCTACTTCCATGAGCGCGATACCCTCGAGCCGCTGTCACACGAGGAGCTTGCCCGCCGGCTGCGGCGCGGCCTCGTGACCCTGATCGACGTGCGCCCTGTGGAGGAGTTTGCCGCCGGACACATCCGTGGTGCGATCAGCATCCCGCTTGACGAGTTGAAGCGCCGCTTGCACGAGCTACCCGCCAAGCGCCCGGTCATCGTCTACTGTCGCGGCCCCTACTGCGTCTTTGCCGCGCAGGCCGTCGCCGCGCTTCGGGCCAAAGGCTACGACGCGCGCCGCCTCGCGGACGGTTACCCTCAATGGTGGGCCGCAGGACGGCCCGTGGCAACGGCGGCGTGAGCCGGGCACAATTAAGATCCCCTGCTATCTGAGGTTGCAACCATGCCGAATGACCATCCTGAATCGCGGCGAGCGCTCACCGTCGGGCGCGGCAGCTGGCTGGCGCCTGCAGGCACGATCATGGCGATGCTCACGTGCTACGGAATCACAGCGGCGCTGAGCATCCTGTCACTGATCGGAATCAGCATCGCCATTCCCTTCCGTGCGCCGGTCATCGTGTTCTTCTCCGCGCTGGCCGCCGCCGGTCTCGCCGCCTCCTACCGGCGAGACCGCAGCCGTCTCGTGGTGATCTTCGGTCTGGTGGGATTCCTCCTCGTGACCGCGAGTAAATTCCTGCCAGCGGGCTTGAAGGTCGAATCGATCGGCATCGAAGGCGCGGGCTTTCTCTGCCTGGTGGGCGCAAATATTCTCGTGCTTCGCGCTCGGCGGCAAGCGGGTCGGGCGTGCGCCCCGCAGTATGCGCGATAACCGCGCATTGCGGGTTGGCAGCCGCAGCCGGATCCATTGAACGCGCGCGTCAAAGGCTAGATCGCAGCGGATGGTGCGCCGTGACGTGACGACCGCGAGAGCTGCGATTTTCGCAGAGGCGATCGTTGCTTGCTGCGCTTCTTCAGTGGGAGCAAGTCCCACCCCGGTAGGCGTCGGTGCGCCGGGTAGCAGGC
>JAKAXA010000066.1 GCA_021816775.1 Pseudomonadota bacterium | reverse complement strand
CACGGACACCTACAGCCTGTCGCAGGGGCAGGATGAGTTTTACTTCGCGCTCCCCTACCGGGAGATGGATCTGGCGCTGTGGGCGTTGAATCATGGCATTGGCGCAGAGCCGCTCGCCTGTGTGCTCGGGATATCACCGGAACGGGCCGGCCACGTCTATGATGATATCCGCGCCAAGCGCCGCGCGACCCGATACCTTCATGAACGACCGCTGCTCCTCGGCTCCGTGCCGGAAATTGATTGAGAGGGTCCGGCCGCAGCGCCCAGTCTTGCTCAATATGATGTCGAGGAGGCGATTCAATTGCGCTTTGTTCTCGCCCATCTTCGAGCAGCAGCAGATCATTCCGGCACGGGTGTGACTTGTGTGGCATTGGCGCTCTTGACAGCGCGAGTCATTGGTGCCGCGCGCCCGATTGCGCTCGCGACGAGGTGAGAGCAATGGCAGGGTTGCCGAGGTAGTGAGGCGACAACTACTGCGATGTAGAGGGAGTCTCTGCGGGTCGCTTACAGTCTGCCATCTACTTCCGCTGCCGGAAACACGTGCTTGATGTCATAGATGATGTGGTTCCTGCGGCAGAGCTTGCGCACCTGCGCTGCGCCGAACTCGCGGAACTGCCTGTGCGCCACGGCCACGATCGCGGCATCGTAGCCGTTTCTCTGCAGCGAACGGGTGAGGCGCAGCCCGTATTCGTGCCGGCAATCGTCCGGATCGGCCCACGGGTCGTGGATATCGATTTGGGCACCGTATTTCTGCAGTTCCCGCACCACATCGACGACCTTCGAGTTGCGGATGTCGGGGCAGTTTTCCTTGAATGTGATGCCGAGCACCAGCACACGCGAGCCGTTGACGTGGATGCGCTTGCGGGTCATGAGCTTGACGATCTCACCGGCGACGTAGAGCGGCATGTTGTCGTTGAGGCGGCGGCCAGCGAGGATCATCTCGGGGTTGTAGCCGATCTCCTGGGCCTTGTGCGTCAGGTAGTACGGGTCGACGCCGATGCAGTGGCCGCCGACCAGCCCGGGGCGAAACGGCAGGAAGTTCCACTTGGAGCCCGCGGCCTGCAGCACCTCCTCGGTGTCGATGCCGAGGCGGGCGAAGATGAGCGCAAGCTCGTTGATCAGGGCGATGTTGACGTCGCGCTGGGTGTTTTCGATGACCTTGGCGGCCTCGGCCACCTTGATGCTGGAGGCCTTGTGCGTGCCCGCGGCGACGATCGAGCGGTACAGGGAGTCGACGAACTCGGCCGCTTGCGGCGTCGAGCCGGAGGTGACCTTCTTGATGGTCGGGAGGCGATGCTCCTTGTCGCCGGGATTGATGCGCTCCGGGCTGTAGCCGACGAAGAATTGGCGATTGAAGGTGAGGCCCGATTCCCGCTCCAGGATTGGAACGCAGACCTCCTCGGTGCAGCCGGGGTAGACGGTGGATTCGTAGACGACCACATCGTCCTTTTTCAGGACCTTGCCGACGCTGGTGCTGGCGGCGATCAGGGGGCTGAGGTCCGGCCGCTTGTAGGTATCAATCGGTGTCGGCACCGTGATGATGTAGACCCGGCAGGGCTTGAGGTCGGCAAGGTCCGAGGTAAATGAGAGCCGAGTGGCGGCCGCGAGCTCATCCGGGCCGACCTCGAGGGTGCTGTCGCGGCCGGCTTTGAGTTCCGCGATTCGATCGGCCTTGACGTCGAAGCCGATGGTCTCGAAATGCTTGCCGAACTCGGCCGCGAGTGGCAGGCCGACGTATCCGAGTCCCACCACACCGACTCGGCACTTGCGCAGCTTTATCACGTGAATGTCTCCGTATCAGGTCGCCGAAGAGCCGTTGGTCATTGCACTGTTGCGCGCAGAAAGGGTCCCCGATGGGCAAAGTGAGCCCCGGGCGGCGGGCGCGCGTCTATTGGGCTCGAGCGGTCGCATTGGGCGCTTCTCTTAAGATCGGTCCGGGGGCCAGGCCGTGTCACCGTGACGTATGGCTCCTCACCTGCGTATTTCTGAAGGCACCACGGGTTCATAGTGAAAACGATAGCATATTGGTTCGAGGCGCAGACCGCTGCACAGCGCAGCCGCCTCGTGAGTGCTGTCGTGGCGGTGGTGCGTAAGCCAGAGGCGTTTCCCATTTGGGGCGAGGTCCACGGCGGCCGAGGTGTCGCGCCGGGAGCTGCCCTGACACGGGAGCTCGGCAACCGAGAGGTTCCCTCATCCGGATTGCGCTCGGGAACGCGTGAGTCATGGAGATCCAGCGCATCGCGGCAAAATCTGCGGAACCGATCGGTTGCCAGCAGCGACGGGGTATGAGAGGCTCCAAAGCCCGAGTGGCCCTGGACCGCGCACGTGCACGTGAGGCAAGCGTGCTCGATGCCGGAGGATTCGAACGGAAATGAGCTCCACCTCGACTGCATCGCTCCCCAGAGCACGGCTGAGCGGCGTCGAGGCCGCACGCGGCGTCGCCGCGCTTCTCGTCGTGTTCTACCACACCGCGCTGCACGTCGAAGGCAATGTGGGCGGCTCCATCCTGTGGGGTGGGCCGCACTTCGGGCATGCGGGCGTTGATTTCTTCTTCGTCCTGAGCGGGTTCATCATCACCTTCGTCCACTACAAGGACATCGGAAGTCCCGGCAGGTTGGGCCATTACGTTCAGCGCCGCTTTACGCGGGTTTTCCCGTTCTACTGGATCGTGCTCGCCTATTATCTGGCCGACACCTGGCTGTTTCATCCGCTGCGGGATCCCGGGGCGGGGAGGCTCTTCTCGGAGGCCTTTCTGCTGCCTCTCATGTCGCCCATCATCGTCGGCGGCTCCTGGACCCTCATCTTCGAAATCCTGTTCTACGTCGTCTTCGCGACGCTGATCTTGAGCCGGCGGGTGGGAGTGGGGGTGATCGCGATCTGGGCGCTGCTGGTCATCGTCGGGCACGTGACGCATCCGCTCTTCCTTGCGCACGGGCCACAAGCCACTCTGACGTCTCCGTACTGTCTCGAGTTCTTTATGGGGATGGGGTGCGCATACCTGATGACGCACCGGCGCGTCCCGGGCAGCGCGGTGATGCTGCTCACGGGGATCGTGCTGTTTGCGGCGGCCGGCATCGCGGAGGTGCTCGGCATCCTGAACGGATTTGGGATGACGGCGAGGCTGGTCTACGGTCCCTGCGCGGCGCTCGTCATCGTCGGCCTGGTGGAGCGCGAGCGGTCCGGACAACTGAAGGTGCCGAGAGTCCTCGGCGTGCTCGGACGCGCATCGTATTCCGTATACCTCGTGCACCTGGTCGCGATTGGCATCGCATTCCATTTCATCTCGCGCATCGTTCACCTGACGCCCGCTGATGCGCTGCCGCTGTGGTTTGCCTTGTGCGTGGTGGGCACCGGTGCCGGAGTGCTCGCCTCCATCTGGGTCGAGCACCCGGTGATCCGTCTGTCGAGGCGGTGGCTGAAGTGGCTCGACAGGACTGCCGTGCCGGCGGGGGCGGCCTGAGCGGCTGCAAGCGGGGACCGACGCGCCGGTCCGCGGCAACCCGCGCTCCGCTCGTGATCGAGCCGGGCGCCACGGCGCGTGAATCCACCCGCGTTCGGCCAGTGGAGATCCCCGCTTCGGCGGTGTTCGCAAATCGTGACATGGCGCACGGCGCCCGGTGTGGTTCATTTTACATTTAACCATCAGCCGGTAGACTTCGCGCCCTGAACCGAGGGCGCTCCGCCGGGTCTATCCCGGCACCGCTTGCAGGCGCCGTACCGTCCGATCTCGAGGAACCCGGAGCAAGGGGGAGCTTTGCGCATCCGCGTCTTTGGACACTACGTCTACGCCTCGATGGCCGCGCTCGCGCTCATCGAGGCCCTGGTGTTCTTCGCCGCGGTGTACGCGGCGGCGCTGGTGCGATTCCACGGTTCGCTCAGTTTTCTGGCGGATGATCAGGCGCTCGAAGCGGCGCTCTGGCCCCGCGCGCTGCTGTTCAGCGCGGTCATGGTGCTGTGCCTGCTCGCCTTCGGCCTCTACAGTGCCCGGCAGCGGGCACGGCTGTTTGGCATTGCGCTGCGGCTGATCCTGGCCGTGCTGATGGCCTTTGTGGTCGCCTCGGCGCTCTTCTACCTCATTCCCAATCTGTGGATCGGCCGGGGCGTGGTGGGCCTGGCGACGACGGGCGCCTTTTTCGGCATGCTGGTGTCCCGCTCCATCTTTTCCCGGGTGGTGGACGAGAACCTGCTCAAGCGCCGCGTGCTCGTCTACGGGGCGGGCAAGTCGGCGGCCGCCATCGCGGGGATCCGCCGGCGCTCGGACCGGCGCGGCTTTCTCGTGGTCGGCTATGTCCCGGCGCCGGGAGAGCTGCGGGAGGTCACGGACGGGCTCCTGGAGCCCTCAGAGGGGCTTGTGCGCCTCTGCGCGCGGCTGGACGCGAGTGAGGTGGTGGTGGCCATGGACGACCGCCGGCGGGGCTTCCCGATCGCGGAGCTCCTGCAGTGCCGCCTGGCGGGGGTGGACGTCACCGAGCAGCTGAGCTTCCTCGAGCGCGAGACGGGGCGCGTGCGCATCGACATCCTGAACCCGGCGTGGATGATCTTCGGGCAGGGCTTTCGGCGCGACCCCCTCCGGCGGCTGACCGGTCGATTGCTGGACCTTGGGGCGGGGCTCGGGGTGCTGGCGGTCGCCTCGCCGTTCATGCTGGCCAGCGCGATCGCGATCAAGCTCGAGGAGGGCTGGGGCGCGCCGGTCTTCTACCGCCAGTGGCGCGTGGGGCTGCTGGGCCGGCCGTTCGAGCTGCTGAAGTTCCGCAGCATGCGGGTGGATGCGGAGAGCGACGGGCAGGCGCAGTGGGCGTGCAAGAACGATCCGCGCGTGACGCGGGTGGGAGCCTTCATCCGCAAGGTGCGCATCGACGAGCTGCCGCAGCTGCTGAACGTGCTGCGCGGGCAGATGAGCCTGGTGGGGCCGAGGCCCGAGCGCCCGGAGTTCGTCGCGGAGCTCGCCGAGCGCATTCCCTACTACCACGAGCGCCACTCGGTCAAACCCGGCATCACGGGCTGGGCGCAGCTGTGCTATCCCTACGGGTCCTCGGAGCAGGATGCGCTCGAGAAGCTGCAGTACGACTTGTACTACGTGAAGAACAACACGCTGCTGTTCGACCTCGCGATCCTGCTGCAGACCGCGGAGGTCGTGTTCCTGGGCAAGGGGCGCTGAGCGCCCTGCAGCGGGCCTATTCGGGCTGCTCGTGCGGGTATTTGGGCTTCACGCGCGTCCGCCACACCTCGTAGGGGTCCCAGGCGTAGGGGGCCTTCACGGTGCGGAGCCTGCGGACTTTGGCGATGGGGGAATCGTCCGCCGCATCCGGGGGGCTCAGGTTGCGCTCCTCGGGCTGAGTCTGTTCAGGTTTCATGGCGGTCTGAATACCTCAAAGTCTTCTCATCGACGCACACTGCGCCACTCCTTAACTCGCGCGGCATCCACTGCCGCACCGACCGGGCTGCGAAGTATATCGCAATAGGCTCACTCTAGGGCGCCCCCGTGACCATTGCGTGACAGCTTAACCCCATGGGCGCGCGCCCGTGTCCCCGAGGCGCGCTGCAGCCGCCCGAGCGGGGCCTCGAGGTGCAAATCTGTGACGGGCCTCACACTTTGGCCCGTCACCTGGGGGGGCTATTTCTGCTTGAACTCTTCGGCGGTCAGCTGGTGGCGCGCGAGCAACTTGTAGAAGTCCGTGCGGTTGCGCTTGGCGAGGCGCGCGGCCTGGGTGACGTTGCCGCCCGTGATCTGCAGGATCTGGGAGAGGTAGCTGCGGGTGAACTCGTCCCGGGCCTCATCGAAGGACGGCAGATGCCCCGGGGCGCCCCCGAGGGACTGCTGCACCAGCTCCACCGGGATGATCGGCGTCTGGGAGAGGGCCACGTTCTGGCGCACCACGTTCTGCAGCTGGCGGATGTTGCCCGGCCAGTCGGCCGTCGCGAGCAGCTCCACCGCCTCGGGGGCGTAGATCTTGCGCTGGCTGCTCTCCCCGGCGATCTGCGCCAGGAAGTGCGCCACGAGCAGCGGGATGTCCTCGCGGCGCCGGTTGAGGGCGGGCATCTCGATGTGCACCACGTTGAGGCGATAGTAGAGATCCTCGCGGAACTGCCCCTGGGTGAGCAGCTGCTGCAGGTCGCGGTGCGTGGCGGAGATGACCCGCACGTTGACGGGCAGGGCCTGCGTGCCGCCCACCGGGCGGATCAGGCCCTCCTGCAGCACGCGCAGCAATTTGACCTGAAGCCGCAGCGGCATGTCGCCGATCTCATCGAGCATCAACGTGCCGCCGTCGGCGGCCATGAACAGGCCCCGGTGCTGCAGGGTCGCGCCCGTGAAGGCGCCTTTCTCGTGGCCGAACAGCTCGGACTCGAGGAGGTTCTCGGCCATGGCGCCGCAGTTGATGGCGACGAACGGCTTGTTGCGGCGCGGGCTCGCGAGGTGAATGGCCTTGGCGAGGAGTTCCTTGCCGGTGCCGCTCTCCCCGGTGATGAGCACGCGCGCATCGGTGCCGGCGACCATGTGCGCCTGGGCGAGCTTCTCCTCCATCACGGCGCTGCGGGTGATGATCTCGGCGCGCCAGCTCTCATCCGAGGCGCCGAACCCCGAGATGCGCAGCGCCTTCTGCACCTGATCGAGCAGCTCCTGCTTCTCCACCGGCTTGGTGAGGAAGCCGAAGGCGCCCATCTGGGTCGCCTGCACCGCATCCGGAATGGTGCCGTGGGCGGTGAGCATGATGACCTTCAGGCCCGGCCAGCGCGCCTGCAGCTCCTTCAGCAGGCCAATGCCGTCCATCGGCTCCATGCGCAGGTCGGTGATGACCAGGTCGGGCCGGAAACGCCCCGCGGCGGTGAGCGCCTGCGGGCCGCTCTCGACGGCCTCGACGTCGTAGTTCTCGGCGCGCAGCCGGATGGTCAGCAGCCTCAGCAGCCCCGGATCGTCATCGACCACGAGGATGCGCGGCTTGTGCCGCGTCGGTGAGAGCGGTGCCTTGCGCTGCTCGGATGGCAGCAGTTGGGAGAGCATGTTCACTGCGGTGGCCTTGTCGTACCTAGTTTGCCCTCGTTCAACGACTTCTCGATGTTGGCGATCGCCGCGAGTTTGGCGCGCGCCTGCTCGAGTTGTCGCTCGAGAGCGACATCTTTATCGGTCACGGCGTCGAGTTGCGCCTTCAATTGCGCGACTTTAGCCGCATTCGCTGTTTGTAGCGTGCGGCTTTCTGCCGCCTGGGTCAACCGGTCTGCGACAAAAGTGAGAGCGAGTTGGGCGAGCGTCCGTTCCGTGGGCAACAGCTGCTCGCCCGGATCCTGCACCAGCGACTTCAGCATCTTCTGCGCCCGCGGCAGATCGGTGCCGACGGTGCCGGGGATGCCCAGCAGCAGCGCGAGGCGCAGCTTGTCGCGCGGCGAGCCGGTGTTCTGGTAGTGGCTCTCGGCGCTGGCGAGCTGCGCGGCCTGCCCGCTGCTGGGCGCCTCGATCCAGTCGTGCAGCAGTGTCAAGTCCTCGCTCAAGCGCTGGGGACTCGGCGGCGGCGGCGGCGGTGCCGGCCGGGCAACATGCCGGGCCTCGCTCGGGAAGGGCATCAGGAACGGATTGTTCGCGCAGGCGCCGAGGGCGAGCGCGGCGAGTGCGGACGTCGCGAGGCAGAGGCGGCGAATCAACTTTGAGTCAGGCGGCATGGGCTTGCTTTCCCCGCTCCGGTGGCTGGTTGCGAACGACGCGCGGCATCTGGATGCGAAAGTGCGCGCCAGGATACTGTCCATCGACGATCTGCACCGTGCCGCCATGCGCGGTGACGAACTCCAACACCACCGAGAGCCCGATGCCGGTGCCCTTGATGGACAGGCCGTTGGCGGCCCGCCCGGTGTAGAACGCGCGGAACACGTGCTCGCGGTCCTCCTTCGGGATGCCGGGGCCGGTGTCGGCCACATCGAGCATGAGATTGGGCCCGGAGCTGTGGGCGCGGATGTGCACGGTGCCGCCCTTCGGCGAGTACTTGATGGCGTTCGAGACGAGATTCTCAAGGATGAGGCGCACCTTGCCGCGGTCGGCGTAGAGCGTCACGTCATCGACCTGCACGCTCAGGCGCATGCGCTGGGAAAGGAGGGTGAGCTGCTGGTTCTCGAGCACCTGCTTCACCAGCGGGCGCAGCCGGAACTCGCTCGTCTCGAGGCCGACGCTGGAGGTCTGCCAGGCGCTGAAGGAGAGGAGATTCTCGATCATGCGCTGCAGCTGGATGCCGTTCTCGCGCAGGATGGCGGCCACCTCGCGCTGGTTGGGGTCGAGCTGGCCCACCGCCCCGTCCATCAGCAGGTCGGTGCCCTCGCGGATGTTGGCGAGCGGGGTCTTGAGCTCGTGGGACATGTGGCGCAGGAAGCGGTTGCGCTCCTCGGCGAGCTCATTCAGGCGCAGCCGCAGCCACTCGAGCTGCCCGCCCAGGCGCTCGAGGTCGTGCGGGCCGTTGACGCTGATGCCCTGGTGCAGCCGCCCGTGGCCGAGGTCGCTGATGGCCCGGTCGATCTGGCGCAGCGGGCGGCCGATGTGCAGCGTCAGCAGATAGATCGCGACCAGCGTCAGCGGCACCAGGAGCATGGCCTGCCAGAACAGCAGCTCGCGCGCCCGCTCGGTGAGGGCGCGCAGCGAGGCCATCTCCGCATCGATCTGCTGGTTGCTCTGCTCGGCGGTGCGGTCGACCAGCGCGCCGAGCTGCGCGAAGAGCTTGCCGAGCCCCACGGCGTTGGCCGCCTGCGTGCCGGGCGGGGTGGTGCTCACCATCACCCGGATCTGCCGCTGGACCTGCGCCAGCTGCGTGAGCGTGCGGCGCGTCCCGTCGGTCGATTGCTGGTAGAGCTCGGTGCGGGTGGCCGTCAGCAGCGCATCCTGATGCTGGTACACCTGCAGCAGCTTGCGATCGTCGAGGACGTCGTAGAGGCGCGCGGTACGCTCGAGGGAGTCGATCTCGCTGAAGAGGCGCTGGCTCTCGCGGGCGGCCGTGACGCTGTCAATGACGATCCGCTGGCCCATGGCGGAGAGGCTG
>JAKAXA010000021.1 GCA_021816775.1 Pseudomonadota bacterium | reverse complement strand
TTACAGCACACTCTTTTTGCCTCTGGACAGGCTGGAACCGGGTTTAATCTGCTCCATTTTGGCTCGCGCTCGCGCGATCTTCTCGACGATCTCCTCGACCGTGGCTGTCCAGATAAAGGGCTTCGGCGTGTCATTCCAGCTGTTGATGAATGCGTCAATCGCGTGCTTCAAGTCCGGTACGCTCACGAAGCTGCCACGTCGAATCGCCTTGTCAGTCAATTCCCTGAACCAGCGCTCCACCAGGTTCAACCAACTCGAGCTGGTCGGTACGAAGTGACAGATGAAACGCGGGTGCCTCTTCAGCCAGCTCTGCACGTGCGGCTCCTTGTGCGTGCCATAGTTGTCCATGACCAAGTGGAGCTTGAGGTTCGAGGGAAATTCCCGATCCAGGCGGCGCAGAAATCGCAACCACTCCTGATGACGATGCCGGGCGTGACATTCACCGATCACTTTGCCGTCCAGCATGTTCAGCGCCGCAAACAACGTCGTAGTGCCATTGCGCTTGTAATCGTGCGTCCACGTGCCGCAGCGACCTTTCTTCAGCGGCAGCCCCGGCTGCGTGCGATCCAAGGCCTGAATCTGGCTCTTTTCATCCAGGCACAGCACCAGCGCCTTCTCAGGTGGGTTCAAATACAGTCCCACTACATCGGTCAACTTCTCCAGAAACTTCGCATCCCGCGACAACTTGAAGGTGCGACTCAGATGCGGCTTCAGATTGTGCAGCTGCCACAGCCGGTTCACCGTGTTCTTGCTCACCCCCTGCGCCTCGGCCATGAGCCGGCAGCTCCAATGCGTCATGCCTGCGGGCTTGCTCTGCAAGGTCGCTTGAATAATCTCATCGAGCTTGGCTTGACGGTAATGCGGCTTGCGTCCTCGGCCGGGGGCAATCTGCCACACCTCCCCAATGCCGCCCTCGTGCACTCGCTTGCGCCACAGCTGCACCGTTGGTCGGCTCACTCCCTGCTCTTGGGCGATCGCGACATTGTCCTCGCCGGCGATCGCCGCCAGCACAATCCGGCAGCGCAGTGCCACCTGTTGTGGGGTGCCTTGCGCAGTCGCCCACTGCTCCAGCTGACTCCGTTCAACCGGCGCCAGCTTGATCGCCAAACCTTCGTTCGACATGAGCGACATCATAGCAATACCCGGAAATACTGTAACCCTATTTACGGGACACTACACTAGCGGTCTGGCGGGCTTCTTCGCCTTGCGCACAGGCCGCAGCTGCGCCACGGGAACACCGGCCCGGGCGATCACGATTCGCTCTCCTCGCTCTACCCGGGCTATGAGGCGCGAACGCTGGGTTTTCGCGTCGTGGACCTTGACGGTCTTCTCGCTCATACGCATAGGTTTGCTAACTCGGATGGACTATTCAAGTCGTTTGGTGCGCCAGGCGATCGATAAGCCTGTGCATCCGCGTTCGCCTGCTGCCTCTCTCCTATAACTAACGAGGCGCCGCCTCAGGCCGACGAAATAGGCGGCCACGCTTGAGCGACACGCGACCCCATGAATACCCCTACAACTTGTCGGTCGCAGGCGGAGCCACGTTGGCATGCTAGAATCATGAGCCGAGCGCACAGCCGGGTGCGGCAACCACATTGGCCGTCTGTGCTCCTCGAATCGGTGCCCAGGCAGATGCCTGCTCAAATCAACGTGATGTCTCTCATGCAGTGGCGCGGATCCCGTGTTTGAACCCGAGCTGTTCCCCAGCGCATCGGCACTTCTTCCCCTCCCGCCCGGGGTCACCTGGCTCGAAGGCTTCGCGCTTGACTGGGAAGATGCGCTGATCGGCGCGCTTGCGCAGATCATCAAGGCAGCGCCGCTGCGGCACATGTTGACGCCAGGCGGCCAGCGAATGTCCGTCGCCATGACCAATTGCGGATCGCTCGGCTGGATCACGGATCGGCACGGATACCGCTACGCCGCGCTCGATCCGGACAGTGGCCGACCCTGGCCTGCACTGCCCGAGGTGATCCGGGAACTCGCAGCCGCGGCGAGCCTTGCGGCCGGCTACCCGAGCTTCGAGCCCGATGCCTGCCTCATCAACTGCTACGCGCCCGGAGCGCGCATGTCGCTGCACCAGGACCGTGACGAGCGCGACTTCAGTGCACCGATCGTGTCCGTCTCCCTGGGTTTGCCGGCGACCTTCCTGTTCGGCGGTCTGACGCGGCGCGAGCGGCCGCAGCGCCTCCCGCTGGCGCACGGCGACGTCGTGGTGTGGGGTGGCCCCGCACGCCTGGCGTACCACGGTGTAGCGCCTGTGGCTGACGGGCGACACCCAAAGCTCGGTCGTCAGCGCATCAACCTCACGCTGCGGCGCGCCGGACCGCTCAATCTAAATGGCAACTGAACGGAAGCCTGCCGCCCGAGGCGGGCACCGCTCCCCGACGCATGCATAGGTACATCTCGCGCACCGGGGCGGTTGCCACGGGTGTGCCCATTGACCGATACTTGCCTCACTGGCCGATATGGAGGTGTGCTGTGTCTGAGTCGAAGAACCGTACCGATCAATCCCGCAGAGCGTTTCTCGCGACGGCCGCCGTCGCCGCATCCGTCGCTGTGGTTGGCCTGCGCCCGCGCACCGCCTCGGCTGCCGGCGAGAATCTGCCGCACCTGTCCGAGAGCGACCCGCTCGCCAAGTCACTCGGCTACGTGATGAATGCCAGCAAGGTCGATCGCAAGAAGTTCCCGACGTACAAGCCGGGCGATCGCTGCAGCACCTGCCGTTTCTTCCTCGGTACCCCCGACCAGAAAAGCGGCTACGCCGGATGCCAGATCTACGCCGGCTACTCGGTCGATGCCAACGGCTGGTGCGCCTCGTTCAACGCACGCAGCTGATCTTCACTCCCGCTTGCGGGCCCGCCGTGGCGCCTTGCCGCGGCGGGCCCGCAAAGCCCGCCCCGCCTTTCCGCCCGCGACGTCCCCCGGCCCGGGGGATGCTCAATCCGGCCATTGCCTGACTGACCTCTCTGACTGCGCGAAGGCCCGGTCTCAGGCCGCCTCGTAGCGCGCGAGCTTGTAAATCGCGAGCGACACCAGCCAGCCGAGCACGAACAGCCCGACAATGCCGTAGCCGAGCCAATCGAAGTGTCCGTTGATCGAATCGACGGAGCGCCAGAAGATGCCGCGCTCGCGCAGCGAGGCGCCTAGCAGGCCGAGCGTCTCGATGGCCGCGACAACGAGCGCCACCAGCACCGACAGCGTCGTGATGGTCAGATTGTAATAGAGCTTGCGGAGCGGCTTGACGAACGCCCAGCCGTAGGCACCCGCCATCACCATGCTGTCGGCGGTGTCGATCAGCGCCATGCCGGCTGAAAACAGCGCCGGCAGGACCAGGATGGCCCCGAGCGACAGACCCTTCGCGGCGCTCGCCGCCGACACGCCGAGCAGCCCGATTTCGGTGGCGGTATCAAAGCCCAGCCCGAACAGCAGGCCCACCGGATACATCTGCCAGCTGTGCTCGATGAGCCGAAACGCTCCCCGCCAGAGGCGGCTCATCACACCACCCGGCGCGGCCAGGGGTGCCGCATCCGGCGCGCCGATGCGCGCGGCGCGGAAGCTGCGCCACGTCTGCGCCAGGATGGCGAGATTGGCCGCGGCGATCAGGAACAGCAACAGCGCCGAGACGGCCGTGCCGATCACCCCGCCGATCAGGCGCAGATGAGCGAATTGATGGCGCAGGCTCCCGGCCGCGACCGCCACAACCACGGTCAGCGCGGCCACCACCGTCGAGTGTCCGAGCGAGAAGTACAGGCCGGCCGTCACCGGCCGGCGCCCCTGCTGCATCAGCTTGCGCGTGACATTGTCGATCGCAGCAATGTGATCGGCATCGACCGCATGACGCAGACCAAAGCCGTAGGCGAGCAGCGCCGTGCCGATGAGCAGCGGCTGATGCTTGAAGGCGAGCGCGGCGCACAGCCACGCTGCCGCGTTCCATAAAAGAAGCGCCGCGCCGACCAGCGCGACTCTGCGGCGCAGCCGCCCGTTGGGGAATGTGGGTCTCCGCACGCACCGCCTCCGGCCAAACCCCAATCTGCAGATCCGATGCGCCCCGCGGCGCACGCTCCAGCGCTCCGGCCACTACTGTCGAGCGCCCCGGCAGGAGGGTCCATACGGATTAACCACCCGTTGCTTCGCTAGCGTCGCGCGTTCTGTAGCGGCGAATGAGGCCAGGGAGCCTCGATGGCCTTGCGCGCGAGCGCGCTCATCACCCTGTAGCCATTGCGGTTCGGGTGCACGCCGTCGTTCGAGAGGCTGTGCCGGAACGTCCCCTGCGGGCTCACCAGGTGAGCGTAGTAATCGACAAAACGCAGGTGCTGCTCGCGCGCGTAGTGGCGCAGCCAGGCATTCAGGCGACGAATCTCCTGCGCCGGCCGATACTGCGGCGCCCACCAGAAACGCACCGCGGGCGGCATAGAGCCCAGGATCACGTGAATGTGGTGCGCTTCGGCGAGCGTCACCATCGCCTCGATATTGTCCTCGTAGCTGCGCTCGGTGGTGGGCCCCGTGTTGCCGGCAATATCGTTGGTGCCGGCGATGATCTGCACCACCTTGGGGTGCAGCGCGATCACATCCGGCCAGAACCGCGCCAGCATCTGCGCGCTTGTCTGGCCGCTGATGCCGCGGTCGACCACGCCATGGGTGAACATCGAGGGATCCCCGTACTGCCAGAAGTCCGTGATCGAATCGCCCATGAACACGACGCGCGGATGATGTTTCAGCGCCTTGTTCGCCGCACGGTAACGGCACAGGTCCGCCCAGTCGCGCGCACGCGCGCGCTCCGCCGCCCGCTGTGCCTGCGAGCGCTGCCGGGCCGACTGCGGCGGCAGATGAAAGCGTGCGCCGGGATGCAGGATCATGTGCATGAATGCCGCACCGGGGTTGCCGGCCGGCGCGCCGGCGCAGGGGTTGCCGCTCATCGCGGTGAACGAAGCGCCGCGCGGGGCCGCCATGGCCGGGGTGGCGAGTGCGACCGACAGCAACGCGACGGCGAGTGCGCCCGCGGCCTGCCGTTTGCTGAGGGGGGGTATTTCAGTCATGGTGCGCTGCTCCGTGTCTCATCATCTCATTGCGCATGTGCCGCGTGCGGGGCGCGGCACCGGCCGCACAACCCGGTGAGCTCAACGACGCGCTGATCGAGCGAGAAGCCGAGCCGCTCCCCGAGCCGGCCGGTGGCGGCCGACACCCGCGCGTCCTCTGCCTCGACCACCTGACCACACCCGCGACAGATGAGCAGCTGCCCGGTGTGCGGCGCCTCGGGATGCTCACAGAGAATGAACGCGCGGGTGGATTCGAGGCGGTGCACGACGCCGGCCTGCATCAGGGACTCGAGCGCGCGGTACACGCCTGCGGGCGTTGAACGCCCGTCTTCGGGCCGCAGCCGCTCGAGCAGCTCATAAGCGGACAGCGCACGCCCCTCGGCCAGAAGCTGGCACAGCACCGCGCGCCGCTGCCGCGTCAGGCGCTGGCCCCGCTCGAGGCACAGCGCCTCGAGCCGCTCGAGCGCCTGCTGCGCCGCTCGGGTCGGGTGGGTCTTGAGCGCCTTTGGCATCGGCATGCGCCTGCTCTCAGGCCGCCTGCGCCACAATGCCCCGGCCGCACAGCCGCCCCGCGACATAACAGGCCGCGCTGAGGACGCCGACGAAGAAGCCGACCGGCCAGTTGCTGAGGTAGGAGAGCGCGATGGCAGCCCAGGCCGTGCCGACCGCCAGCGCGACGGATACCGCGAGCGAGCGCCACGGCCGGTCCGTGAACGCGCGCGCCGCGCTCGCCGGCCCCACCATCAGGCTGAACACGAGCAGCGCGCCCACCACGGGCACCGCGATCGCGGTCGAGAGCGCCAGAATGCCGAGAAAGACCCACTCAAGCCGCGGCGAGCGTCCGACGGCCGCGGCCGCAAGGTCCCCCGACAGCGACTCGAGCAGCAAGGGCCGCGCAAAGAGCACGAGCAGCGAGAGCGCCACCACGCCGAGCGCCGCCACCCCCTCGAGCTGCCCGCGGCTGATGCCGAGCACCTCGCCGAACAGCAGCCCGTAGATGCTCTGCACATACTGGCCCGAGAAACCCAGCAGCAGCGTGCCCAGCGCGAGTGACAGCGCAAGCCACAACGCGCTCGCGACCTCGCGCCGCTCGCCGCGCTGCAGCCGGGCGATGGCGACCACGCCGAGTACGCTGAACACGGCGAGCCCGAGCAGCTGACTCACACCGAGCAGGCTGGCCGCCGCCGCCCCGGGGAACGCGCCGAGCGGCAGCGCATGGGCTGCGAAGGCCGCGCGCCGCGCGACCACGAAGAAACCCACCGCCCCGGCGACGATCGCCACCATCGTCGCAACGATCCACGCGTGGGCCATGAAGGCTGCGAACATCTCAGGGACCCTCGCAGCCCGAGGGGTGTGCGGCAGGCCGCGTGCCGGGGCGTCCGGCCATCCACCCGGCGATGAGGTAAGCGCAGAAGATCAGCGTGACGATGAAGAAGCTCACCGGCCATCCATGCCCCGGCGTCCAGTAGAAGCTCTCATACGCGAGCACGATGCCGCCCCAGGTCGCGCCGAGCCCGATCAGCGCGGCGAGCACGGCGGCCGATACGGGACGCTTCGCCAGGCGCAGCGCCGCGGCGGCCGGCCCGATCAGCAGCGCCGTGGCGAGGATGGCCCCGACCGTCATGGCCGACAGCGACACCGCCAGCGCCAGTGCCAGCGCATGGGTGAGCGCCACGGCCCGCACGCGAACGCCCTGCGCGCGCGCCAGATCTGCCGAAAGGGAACTGACGAGCAGCGGTCGGTGGATGATGGCGCTCGCCGCAAGCGCGACCGCGGCCACGGCGAGCGCCAGCGGCACGATCGAGGCAGGAATCGTGAACATCGAGCCGAAGAGCACCGTCACCGCCGCACCGCTGACGCTGCGCACCGTCGCATCGAAGTAGAGCAGCAGCGCGGCGAGCCCCAGCCCCGCGCCGAGCACCACCCCGGTAAGCAGATCGCGCTCGCGCGCCTCACGGATGTCGGCCCACTCCATCACCCCGGCAGCCGCGGCGGCCATGCCCAGAAAGCCGAACAGCGGATTCACTGCGAGCAGATACGCCGCCGAGCCGCCGGCGCTGCTCACATCGGCCAGTGCGTGCCCGGCGAAGGACTGGCGGCGCATCACCGTCGCGCAGCCCACCACCGCGCACACGAGCGCCGCGCCGCCGCCGACGGCGAGCGCGATGCGAACCGGCTCGCTCGCCAGGAACCCGGGGACTGAGAGCACGAGAGACACGGCGCCGCTCACACCTAGGGAACGGCAGTGGTGTGTTCGGGATTGTGCGCGACGGCCGCATGGATCTGCTCGCTCGCCTCGGCGGCGACCACCACCACGCGCCCGTGCACCCGCACCACATCGACGTGGTAGCCGTAGAGGCTGCTCAAGACCTCCGTGCGCACCACTTCGTCGGCCCTGCCCGCCACGGCCGAGCCGTTCGCCAGATACACGACCCGGTCCATCGCCGGCAGCAGCGGATTCATGTCATGCGCCGAGAGCAGCACGGCCGCACCATATTCGCGCGAGAGGCGGCGCAGCAGCGCGACGATCTCCGCGGTGCTGCGCACATCGAGGTTGGCCAGCGGCTCATCGAGCAGCAGCAGCCGCGGGCGGCGCACCAACGCGTGCGCCACCAGCACCCGCTGCTGCTGTCCCCCGGAGAGCAGCCCCACGCGCTGCTCGGCGAACTCGAGCGCCCCGACCGCCTGGAGCATCTCGTCGACCCGAGCCGTGCGCGCTCTCGAGGGCAGCGCCGGCCCCAGACGCGCCCCATCGAGTCCGAGCGCCACGACATCACGGGCGCGCAGCGGCAGCCCCGGATCGAGCGCGATCTTCTGCGGCACGTAGCCGATGAGCCCCGTACCGGTGGACTGCTCCGCGAGGCGGATCCGGCCCGCCTCGAGACGCACGAAGCCAAGGATGGCCCGCAGCAGCGTCGTCTTGCCCGAACCGTTCGAGCCGATCAGTCCGCAGAACTCCCCGGCCTCGAGGCAGAAGCTCACATCGCGCAGCACCCGCCGGCCGCCGAGGGCGACGCACACCTGCTCGACCGCAAGGGCCATCGAGGAGTCAGTCATCGGGCCGCCTCCCCGCCGAGCGTGCGGGTCGAGGCACCGTGCGCCACGGCGGCCCGCAGCGCGTTGATTTCGGCGAGCATCCAGGACTGATAGTGATAGCCGCTCGGCATGGTCTCGTAGACGCCAACGACCGGGATGTGCTGCTCGCGCGCCAACTCGAGAAACGAGCTCGTCAGCGGACCGGTCACCTGCCGGTTGTAAAGCAGCACCTTGACCTTGCGGCCGCGAAGCAGCGAGCGCTCGGCCGCCACGTCCTGCGGCGCCGGGTCGGTGCCGTTCATGAGGGCAACCTGCAGGGCGAGAGGCGTCAGAATGCGGCAGCCGGCGGCCTCGAGCAACGCGTTCGCCACCGGCTCGGTGACCGCCACCGGAGTTGACCCGTAGTCCCTGCGGAACGCGGTGATCGCCGCCGTCCACGGCGCGAGCGACGCCGTGAAGCGGCGCGCATTGGCCTGAAAGTACTGCGCATGGGCCGGATCCAGAGCGGTGAGCGCCCGAGCAGCCGCTTCGGCCACCGCCGCCATGGTGCGCGGGTCGTACCACAGGTGTGGATTGACCGTATCGGAGGGCAGCCGCAGCAGACGGCGCACGTCGATCACCCGGCGGCGCGGGTTGGGGGCGGCCGCGAGGATCCGCTCGATCCACGCGTCATAGCCGAGCCCGTTCATCACCACGAGCGAGGCTTGCGAGACTTCGCGGGCGACCGCCGGGCTCGCCTCGAACGAGTGCGGATCGGTGTTGGGGTTGTTCAGGATGGCGCGCACCCTGACGTAGGGGCCGCCGATCTGGCTGAGCACATCGGCGTACTGGCTCTCGGCGCCGATCGCAAGCGGCGGCCCGCCGGGGGGCGCAGCGCCGCAGCCGGCGGCGAGCACGGCCAGCCCCGCGAGCAGGACAATGCGCAGACGGCGCCGCAGCGAGCAGAGGAAGTCCTCCATCAACAAATGATACAATGTATCAGTTGCCGCCGTCCAGGCGCCGCAGCGGCTCAGCCGAGCACCACCCCGCCGTTGACGCCAATGGTCTGCCCGGTGATGAAGGGGTTGTCGATCACCATCAGCACCGACTGCGCCACCTCCTCCGGGGTGCCGAGTCGCCCGACCGGTACGCGCCGGAACGCGTCGGTCTGCCTCAGGGGGCCGGCCATGTCCGTCTCGATCGGTCCCGGGGCGATGGCATTGACCGTGATGCCCTCTGCCGCCAGGCGCGCCGCGTAGCCTCGCGTCAGCCCTTCCAGTCCCGCCTTGGAGGCGTTGTAGTGCACCCCGACGACCCCGGGGCCGCGCGCCGCCGCCGAGGAGAGGTTAACGATGCGTCCGTGGCGCGATGCGCGCATCGCCGGCAGGACCGCCTGCGTGCACAGAAACGCCGACTTGAGATTCACCGCGATGGTGCGGTCGAATTCGGCCTCATCGAGCTCGTCGAGTCCGCGCAGGTTGGCGATGCCGGCATTGTTGATCAGGATCTCGATGGGGCCGAGCTCGCGCCCGATGCGCACCACCATCTCCTCGACCGCCGCGCGCACCGACACGTCCGCGGCCACGACCATGGCACGGCGGCCCATGGCGCGCAGCGCCGTCACCACCTCCTCCGCCCGGCCGGCATGCGAGTGGCAATTGACGGCCACATCCGCCCCGGCCCGCCCGAGAGCAAGCGCGATCGCGCGTCCGATGCCGCGCGAGGCTCCGGTCACCAACGCCACCCGTCCGCCGAGATCAATGCGCTCCGGGTTCATTCTGCGCCTCCATCCATCGGCCCCATCTCGAGCCGGGATCATTCTACCTCCACACTGCCGCGCGACCGGTCCCGGCTTGAGCCGCGCCGCGCGTGATGGTAGAAGCGCTCACTGCATCCGTGCCCGCAGGCACCGCTGCGTGTCGCAAGGAGATTCATGAGCCGCCGCGTTCCCTTATTCGCCGTCCCGGTCGCGCTTGCCTGCGCGCTCGCGCTGAGCGGCTGCGGCCCCTGGGACCACGCCGACCCCGCCGCCGTGACCACTCTGTCGCGTCGTGCGTTATCGTCACTCACGAATTATCGCGCCCGGCTGACGAGCGGCTTGGGCAGACACCACATGACGATCCGCACACAGGTACACAGCCCGGACAACTGGGCCGCCGAGAGCGGCTTCACGGTGCTGCACATCGGGCTCGTCAGCTACGTGCATTTCGGCAACCGCTGGTTCCGCCACCCGCAGCAACCGAACGCCTACGCGCAGAGCAATCTGCCCTCTTTCGCGCGGCAGCTCTACGCGATGACCCGCCTCAGCGGTGCGATCGTGCGCCGCGGCGGTCCGTGCCGCCAGGCCGGTCTTGCCGGTCGCACGTGGACCGTCAGCGCCGCGAGCGGCGCGACGTTCGGAGAGACCTTCACCGCATGTGTGGCCAATGGGAGCGGAGCGCTGCTGAAGCTCGTGGTCGCCGCTCGCGGCGTGGGACTCGGCGACCGCTACGCCAGCGAAGTGTACGAGATCACCGCCGTCGGCAGCGTGCCGCCATTCCAGGTGCCGGCAGCGCTCGCCGGCAGCTGAGCGCCTCGCCGGGATCCGCATGCCGACCATCGTCTCCACCGTGCTCGTCACCGGCGCCAATCGCGGCATCGGCTTGGAGTTCGTCCGCCAGTACCTGCTCGAGGGTCGGCGGGTGATCGCGGCCTGCCGCGCGCCCGAGCGCGCGCAGGCGCTGAATCGGCTGGCCGAGGATGCGGCGGCGCGCCTGCAGATCGTTGCGCTCGATGTCACCGACACCGCGAGCGTCGCGAGCGCGGCGCGAGTGCTGCAGGAACAGCCGGTCGATGTGCTGCTCAACTGCGCCGGGGTCATGGGCGGGCCGGGACAGAGCCTGGGCCACATCGACTACGTCGACTGGGCCGCTCTGCTCGAGGTCAACACGCTGGGCGCCGTGCGCGTGATCGAGGCGTTTACCGCGCATCTTGAGCGCGGCGCGGGCCGCCTCGCAGTGGCCCTCACCAGCGGCATGGGCTCGATCGCCGAGAACACCTCGGGAGGCTGGGTCGCCTATCGCACCTCCAAGGCCGCCTTGAACATGGCCGTCAGGTGCGCGGCCATCGAGCTCGCCGCCCGGCACATCACCTGCCTCGTCATGCACCCGGGTTGGGTGCGCACCGACATGGGCGGAGCGCAGGCGCCGCTGTCCGCCGAGCAGAGCGTCGCCTCGATGCGGCGCGTCATCGCCGGTCTCGGCCCCGGCGACAGCGGCGCGTTTCTCAATTACGACGGGCTCCCGTGCCGCTGGTGAGCGCCCGGCGCCGCATCCGTGCGCCGCGCTTCATGCGCGAGGCGCCCTCACAGGCGCCCCATGCGCAACTGTCCGGTCGCGGGGTCGACGCGGGTCACGGTGAGCCCCGCTCGCTTCCAGGCGCTGATGCCGCCGGCCAGATGCGTCGCCTCCGCCAGGCCGCTTGCGAGCACGAGCCGCGCCGCCTGCGACGAGCGTCGCCCTGTGCCGCATTGAAAGACCAGGCGCTTGCCGCCTGTCAGCGGCAGGCAGTGCGGATCGAAACCCGACAGCGGAAAGAGCAACGCCCCGGGGATGCGCTCGGCCTCGAACTCCCCAGGCTCGCGCACGTCGATGAGCACGGCGCGCCGCGACCGCAGCAGCTCGTGAACCTCGGTGGCATCGAGCTCGTGCAGCGTGCCGTGCGCATGCGAATGGGTCTGAGAATGTTGCGTCATGTGTAGGATCCAGACTGCGTGTGACTCGGGAAGCGCCGCCGGCGTACGCCGCGGCCGGAGTCATTATATCAGAGTTGTCTAATGTAATGACGGCGCGCCGTCCGCGCAACGCCTGAGCGTGCGCCCGTGCAATATGATCGGCAGCGCCGGGAAACCGGCTGCCGTCGCACCGCGAGCCCGTCACGGACCGGCGCGCCTCAGGGGTACACCTGCTTGCGTGCGGGTGATCGCATGCCGCGGAGCCTTGCGTCCACGGGCGATAGCGGTACCCTAGCGGCTCCAGTGCACTCGAGGAGCCCCTGATGAGACCCGCACGCCCGACCGCACGACGCCCGCTCCCACCGGCGCTGGTCACCGTCCTACTGGCGATCGCGGCGGGCGCCGCCAGCGCGCGCACGGCGCAGCCGGCCGGCGCGGCGATGCAGCCTGTGACCAACCCGGCGGCGCGGGTGAACGTCTTCGTCGGCACTTCGGGCACGGCGGTCGGCGGCCCGATCGACACCTTCCCCGGCGCGAGCCTGCCGTTCGGCATGATCCAGTGGAGCCCGGACACCCCGAGCGCCCCCGCGGGCGGCGGTTACAACTACACCGACCGCAGCATCACCGGCTTCAGCCTGACGCACCTGAGCGGCCCCGGCTGCTCGGTGGCCGGAGACATCCGCATCCTGCCGACGAGCGGAACGGTCCGCTCGCCCGCGAGCGCATCGCAGCCATTGTCGCGCCGCGATGAGCATGCCTCCCCCGGCTGGTACGCGGTGCGTTTCCCGCACGAGGGCATTGACGCCGAGCTCACCGTGACGCGCCGCACCGGACTCGGCCGATTCACCTTCCCAGCCGGCAAGAGCGCCAATCTGCTCATCGACGTCTCCTCCAATCAAGCCGGCGTCACGGCGGCGCACTTTCGCATCGACAGCCCGACCGAGGTGAGTGGCTCGGCCACCGGAGGGGCGTTCTGCGGCGCGCCGGACAGCTACACGATTCACTTCGTCGCGCGATTCAACCGGCCGATGAGCGCGCACGGGGCGTGGAGCGAGCGGCACCTGATGCCCGGGGCAAGCAGCGTGCGCGGCGTGCGCAGCGGCGGCTGGGTGAGTTTCGCCACCACGCGACAGCGCAGTGTCGAGGTTGAGGTCGCGATCTCCTACGTCAGCCGCGCCGATGCTCTGGAGAACCTGCGTGCGGCGCCCGACCGCTGGCACATCCGCGCCACGCGCCGGCGGGCCGCCGCGATCTGGAACGGCATGCTGCGCCGCATCACGGTCAGCGGCGGGACGCGTGCCGAGCAGGCGACGTTCTATACCGCTCTGTACCACACGCTGCTCTCGCCCACGCTCTACAGCGACGTCAACGGCGAGTACCGCGGCTTCGACGGCAAGGTGCACCACCTCGCCGAGGGTCACGATGAGTACGCCAACTACTCGGGCTGGGACATCTATCGCACCGAGGTGCCGCTGATTGCGCTGCTCGCGCCGCATCGGGTGAGCGACATGATGCAGTCCCTGCTCGATGAGGGGCGCCAGGGCGGCTGGCTGGCGAAGTGGCCGCTCGAGAACGGCTACACCGGCGTCATGGGCGGCGATGCCGCCGACATCATCCTCGCGGGCGGCTGGGCCTTCGGGGCTCGCGCGTTCGACGTCCACGAGGCCCTGCAGGAGATGGTCAAAGGAGCGACCGATACGCGCGGCCCGCCCGGCCAGGGCTGGTACGTCGAACGGCCCGGCCTCTCGCAGTACCTGGCCAAGGGCTACCTCGACGATGACCTCACGAGCTCCTCGGCCCCCGTGCCGAACGGCTCCTCCGAGACGCTCGAGTATGCGGAGGATGATTTTTCCATCGCGCAGCTCGCCGGGGAGGCGGGCGCGCTGCAGCTCGCGCGGCGCTTCCTGCGCCGCTCGATGAACTGGCAGAACGTGTTCGACACCGCGACCGGCATGATCTCCGCGCGTGACGCCATCGGGGCGTTCGTCGCGACGCCGATCAACTCGAACGGACAGCGTGGCTTTCAGGAAGGCAATGCCGCGCAGTACACCTGGATGGTGCCGCAGGACCTGCACGACCTGATCGCGGCGATGGGCGGACGGGCGGCCGTGCGGCGGCGCCTGGACACCTTCTTCAGCCAGTTGAACGCCGGACAGAGCGCCCCGTACGCCTGGCTCGGCAACGAGCCGAGCCTCGGCTCGCCCTGGGTCTACCTGAGCGCCGGGGCGCCCTGGCGCGCCGAAGAGGTGGTGCGCGCCGCGATCAACACGCTCTACAACGATACGCCGGCCGGCATTCCGGGCAACGACGATCTCGGCACGATGAGCGCCTGGTACGTCTGGTCGGCGATCGGGCTGTACCCGCAGATCCCGGCGGTCCGCGGGCTCGCGGTCGGCAGTCCGCTCTTCCCCCGAATCACCTTGAGCTCCCCGGGCGGTCTGACGCTCGAGATCGAGGCGCCCCGCGCCGCGAGCGACCGGCCCTACGTTCACGCGCTGAGCATCGACGGGCGAGCCACGCAACACACGTGGATCGACCTGCCCGAGCGCGGGACCGTGCAGCTCGCATTCACGCTCGGCCGCACGCCGGACGTGCTCTGGGGCACGGGCGCGCACGATGCGCCGCCATCGTTCTCGGCCGGCGCGCCGCACTTCCCGGCCGCAGTCGCCGCGACCCTGGTCCCCCTCGGGCGGCAGAGCATCGTGCTCCCGGGCGGCCGCGGGACGGCGTCCTTCACCGTCAGCAACGCCTCGAGCGGCGCTCCCGTCGCTGTTCGATGGCATGCCGTTGCGCCGGCCGGATTGCGGCTGCATCCGGCCTCCGGAGGGCTCGAGATCCGCCCTGGCGAGCGACACACGGTGCACCTGAGGATCACGGCGGGCGCTGCGGTGGCCGCCGGTTACTACGACATCGCCCTGCGCGCCCGCGCTGCCAACGGCGCGCGCCTGCCGGCCACGACACTGATCGTGCGCACCGCGCCGGCGACGAGGGTGCTGCCGCTGCTGTACGTCGCAAGCACCGCCGACAATACGATTACCCCCTTCGATGCCGCGACACGCGCCACAGGCCCGTCCATCGCGGTCGGCGAGAATCCTGCGGCGATCGTCACCAGCGCCCACGGCTCGCGGGTGTACGTCGCAAACCAGGGCTCGAACACTGTGTCGGTCGTTGATGCCCGCACCGGGCGTGTCGTGGCCACCGTGCCGGTGGGGGCCGGACCCGATGCGCTTGCGCTCAGCCCCGGCGGGCACACGCTGTGGGTCGCCAATGGCGGCGCCGATACCGTCGAGCCCGTCAACACCGCGACCCTCAAGCCCGGCAAGCCCGTCACCGTCGGCACAAATCCCGCCGGCTTTGCGTTCGCCCCGAACGGCCGCACGCTGTATGTGACCAACCAGGGCGCCGACAGCCTCAGCGCCATCGACACGAGCAGCGCGCGGGTGCGCAGCACATTCCCCGCGGGAGCCGGGCCGATCGGGATCGCGGTCACCCCCGGCGGACAAACGCTCTACGTCGCGGATACCCTCGCGCACGAGGTGCTGCCCATCAATGCCGTCTCCGGCCGGGCCGCAACACCCATCGCGACGGGTCTCTCACCCCGGCAGATCGCTCTCTCGCCGGACGGCGGGCAGCTCTACGTGGCCAATGCGGCCGTCGATACGCTGAGCGTGATACATACCGCCTCCGGCTCAAGCGGCACGCCCATCGAGGTCGGCGGCGGACCTCTCGCGATCGTCTTCAGCCGCAACGGCCACAGCGCCTACGCGCTCGACAGCCAGACCGGGCGCTGCGCGGTGATCGACGCTGCCTCGGGCAAGGTGCTGGCGTCGGTCCCGATCGCGCCGTTCCCGGTGGCGATCTCAGCGCCCTATGCGAACTGATCTGCCGCAGGAACGCCCGACTCGCCTGCCCTGAGGCGCCCCGATAGCCGGCACGGGCCGGGGATCTCGCGCCGGCCCCGCGGGTCCAATAAATGCATTTTATATATATATATTAACATCTATTTGCATTTGTGGCATAGCTAGGCCGCCTGCATCATCCCCGCCTTCGCGCAACGGCCCGCACCCTCAAGACGGCGAGCCGGCGCGTCGTGGAGAGTTCCGCACGTGACAGGCATGCCACCATCGGTCATTGAGGGCGTAGAGCCGCCGCGATCCGGCGCCGCCGCCGGCACGGACAGCGAGTCGAGTGTTCCGGCCAGCGCCAAGTCGGTCGCCTACACGACCTGTTACATGTGCGCCTGCCGCTGCGGCATCAAGGTGCATCTCGAGAACGGCCGCCTGCGCTATATCGAAGGCAACCGCAATCACCCGATCAATCGTGGGGTGCTCTGCGCCAAGGGATCGGCGGGAATCATGACGGCGGTTTCCCCGGCGCGCCTGACAACGCCGCTGAAGCGCGTCGGGCCGCGCGGGTCGGGCTCCTTCGAGGCCATCTCCTGGGACGAGGCGATGCGCATCATAACTGAGCGGCTCGCGGCAATCCGGGCGAGCGACCCCAGCCGCCTCGCGCTGTTCACCGGCCGCGACCAGTCGCAGTCGCTCACGGGCCACTTCGCGCGCATGTTCGGCACGATCAATTACGCCGCCCACGGCGGGTTCTGCTCGGTCAACATGGCCGCCGCCGGGCTCTATTCGGTCGGCGGGGCGTTCTGGGAGTTCGGCGAGCCGGACTGGGAGTACGCGCGGCTGTTTCTGCTGTTCGGTGTGGCGGAAGACCACGATTCCAATCCGATCAAGCTCGGCCTCTCGCGCCTCAAGGCGCGCGGCGCGAAGATCGTCTCCTTCAATCCGGTGCGCACCGGTTATTCAGCGATCGCCGATGAGTTCGTCGCGGTGACCCCGGGCACCGACGGGCTCCTGGTCTTCGCGCTCATTCACTGCCTGCTCGAGGCGGGCCGGATCGACACCGAGTTCCTCGTGCGCTACACCAACGCGCATCATCTGGTGATCGACGATGCCGGCGGCGCCGAGCACGGGCTCATCGCGCGCAATGCGCAGGGGAGCGAGCTCGCCTTCGACCGCGCCACCGGGTCGCTCGCGAGCGCGAGCGCGACCGGCATCGATCCGGCGCTGAGCGGCACGTTCGTCCTGCCCGACGGACGGCGCGCCCGCCCCGCCTTCGCGCTGCTCGCCGAGCGCTATCTCGCCGCCGAGTACGCGCCAGAGGCGGTGGCTGAGCGCTGCGGCGTTGCCGCCGCGACCATCCGCCGCCTTGCCGATGAAATCATCGAGGTGGCCTTCAATCAACCCGTGGTGCTCGAGCAGCCCTGGACGGACGCCGCCGGACGCCGCCACACGCACATGGTGGGCCGGCCGGTGGCGATCCACGCCATGCGCGGGATCTCCGCGCACTCGAATGGATTTCATACGTGCCGGGCGATCCATGTGCTGCAGATGCTGCTCGGGGCGGTCGACACCCCGGGCTCCTGGCGCTACAAATCACCGTACCCGAAGCCGATTCCCGGCGGCATCCCGCCGGGGCGCCCGGCCGGTGCTCCCGGCGCGCCGCTCAACGCCGCGCCGCTCGGATGTCCGATGCGGCCGGAGGATCTGCTGGTCGATGCTCAGGGCGAGGCGCTGCGCCTCGACCGCGCCTTCTCCTGGGAGGCGCCCCTTGCGATTCACGGGCTGATGCACATGGTGATTGCCCGCGCCTTCGAGGCCGGGCCGCAGAAGATCGACACGCTCTTCTTCTTCATGTCGAACATGGCATGGAACTCCGCCATGAACCCCGGCGAGTCGATTCGCATGCTGAGCGCGACCGACGAGCAGGGCGAGTACCGCATCCCCTTCGTCGTCGTCGCCGACGCCTTCGCCTCCGAGACGGTCGCTTACGCCGATCTGGTGCTGCCGGACACGACCTACCTCGAGCGCTACGACTGCATCTCGCTGCTCGACCGGCCGATCGGCTCGGCGCACGGCCCGGGCGATGCCATCCGCGTGCCGGTGCTCAAGCCCGAGCGCGACGTGCGCGCCTTCCAGGACGTGCTCATCGAGATCGCCGGCCGGCTCGGCCTGAAGGACTTCGCCGATGCGCAGGGCCAACCGCTCTACCACTCGTACGCCGATTACATCGTGCGTCACCAGCGCGCCGCGGGCATCGGTCCGCTGGCGGGCTTTCGGGGCGCGGATGGCCGCGCGATGGGCCGAGGCGAGCCGAATCCCGAGCAGCTGCGCCGTTACATCGAGAACGGCGGGTTCTGGGTCCACCATCTGCCCCCGGAACAGCTCTATTACAAGTACGCCAACCAGGCCTACCTCAACGGCGCGCGCGAGATGGACTTCATCGGCTCGAGCGCGCCCATCGTGCTGCAGCTCTACAGCGAGCCGCTGCAGCGCTTTCGCCTGGCCGCCGAGGGCCACGGAGCGCACGTTCCGCCGCCGAGGCTGCGCGCGAGGGTGCGCCGGTACTTCGATCCGCTGCCCATCTGGTACGCTCCGCTCGAGCAGGCCGCGAGCCGCGACGGGCGCTATCCGCTGCACGCCATCACGCAGCGCCCCATGGCGATGTATCACTCCTGGGGCTCGCACAATGCGTGGCTGCGCCAGATCCTGCCCGAGAACCGCATTTACCTGCACCGCGAGCTCGCCGCCGAGCTCGGCATCGAGGATGAGGATTGGGTGTGGGTCGACTCGCGCAGCGGGCGCCTCAAGGCGCGCGCGCGCACCATGAGCGGCGTCAACCGCAACACCGTGTGGACCTGGAACGCGATCGGCAAGCGCGCCGGCGCCTGGGGCCTCGAGCGCGACGCCCCGGAATTCCGCCGCGGCTTCCTGCTGAATCACGTGATCTCGGAGTTTCTGCCGGGTGAGCCCGGCGAGGCCGCGCACTCGAACTCCGATCCGGTGACCGGCCAGGCCGCCTGGTTCGATCTGACCGTGCGCCTCGAGCGCTGCGCGCCCGACACGCCCGATGAGACCGCCCCGCGCCTCGGGGCCAATCCGCTCAGGATCAAACGACCCGCCGAGAGCGCCGCATGACGATGTTGCCGCAGCGCGGGCCCGAGGCCCGCAAGATGGGCCTGGTAATCGACCTCGATACGTGTGTCGGCTGCCATGCGTGCGCGGTCAACTGCAAGGAGTGGAACACCGGCGGCGAGGCGGGGATCCTCCCGGATTACGACAAGTATGGCGAGAAGCCCGACGGGGTCTGGTTCAACCGCATCCACTCGTACGAGACCGGATCGGACGGCTGCTCCCGCACGGTGAACTTCCCCCGCTCGTGTCTGCACTGCGAGAACCCGCTGTGCGTGACGGTCTGCCCCACGGGGGCCTCCTTCAAGCGCGCCGAGGACGGCATCGTCCTCATCGACACCGACCTGTGCATCGGCTGCAAGCTGTGTTCCTGGGCCTGTCCCTACGGCGCGCGCGAGTTCGACGAGGACAGCGGAGTGATGCGCAAGTGCACCCTGTGCATCGACCGCATCTACGACGAGAGCCTGCCCGAGGCGGAGCGCGAGCCGGCGTGTGTCGCGACCTGTCCGGCCAAGGCGCGTCATTTCGGCGATCTCGCCGATCCGCACAGCAAGGTCTCGCAGCTCGTCGCCCAGCGCGGCGGCACCGATCTGCTCGAGGAGCTCGGCTATCGGCCGACCAACAAGTACCTGCCGCCGCGACGGGCGCAGATCCAGACCACGCCGCGCGAGACGAGCGGCGCGGCCAGCCAGGGCATCGGCGGGGCGCTGTTGAAACTGCTCGACAAGGCGCTCAGCCGGTGAAGCCCGCCGCCTCGGTTCTGCTGCTGACGACGCTGACCGGCTTCGCCTACGGGCTGCTCACCTGGCTCGGGCTGTACGTAGCGGCAGGCGCGCCACCTGCGGCCCGGCTGCTCGTGCTCGCCGGCGTCGGCGTCGGTTTGATTCTCGCCACCCTCGGACTGATCGCCTCGACGCTGCACCTCGGGCGCAAGGAGCGGGCCTGGCGGGCGTTCAGCCAGTGGCGCTCCTCCTGGCTCTCGCGCGAGGGGCTCGCCGCGGTGCTCACGTACCCGATCGCCCTGGCGTTCGCCTGGGCGCAGTACCGCGCCCCCGGGTCGCCGGCGGCGCGCTCACTCGGGGTGGTCACGGCGCTTGCCTCGCTCGGCACGGTCTACTGCACCGCGATGATCTACGCGAGCCTGAAGCCCATCCGACAATGGCACAACCGGCATACCGCCCCGGATTATCTGATCTACGCGCTCTACTCCGGCGCGACGCTCTTCGCGCTGCTGCATACCCTCGCCTTCGGCACCGCCGCGCTGGCGGCCACCCTGGCCGCGCTCGGGGCGCTCTGCGCGCTCATCGCCAAGCTCGCCTATTGGCGCCACGTGGATGCGCAGAGTCCGATTGCGAGTCTCGCCAGCGCGATCGGGCTGCCCAAGGGCACCGCCGCACGGCCGCTCGATGCGCCGCATTTCACCGAGAATTTCATTCTGCGGGAGATGGGCTTCCAGGTCGCCCGCCGCCACGCCGCGAAGCTGCGCCGCATCGCACTCGTCGTGGCATTCGCGCTGCCGCTCATCTTCAGCCTCCTCGCCCGGCTCGGCACCTTCCCACTGGCGAGCAGCGCGCTCGCCGTGGCCTGCGCCGCGCTCGGCCTGCTCACCGAGCGTTGGCTCTTCTTCGCCCAGGCGACGCACGTCTCGGCGCTCTACTACGGCCGCGCGGTCTGATCCGGCCGCGTAACGGCCTCGCACCTTGCCTCCGTTCCGACGGCACCGGCGCGGTTTCAAACCCTTCGGGCCGGCCGCAATCGGACACCTGCAGGTCATCTAGTGCAGCGGTGGGTTGGCGCTCAGTGCGCAAGGCGCGGTTGCGGTCTACGCATCGAGGCGCCTAGAATGCCGCGACCGAGGCCATGGCAACTACAATTAGATCAATCTTCGCCCCACGCGCCGCACATGAGTCCAACTGTTGACTGAATCCGATTCCCCGAACGCCGCCTGGGGCGCGGCGTTTGGCAACCGATCGGGCTCGGCGGCATCAGCGCGCAGCCGTTGCGCGCCGGCCGGCCACTGCGGAGGGCACCATGACTGAATCGTACGCCGGCGCGCGAGCGCATCCGCCGATCTGGGTGATGGGGCTCTCCAATGCCATCTTCGGCATGATGGGCGGATTCTGCGTCGTGACCCTGCCGCAGCTGCTCGCCGCCGAAGGCGTCCCCGGCGGGCACATCGCGACGATCACCGCGATCATCATCTCACCGGGCTTCTGGGCGTTCATCTTCTCGCCCATGCTCGATGTGCGCCTGCGCCGCCGCACCTATGCGCTGATCTTCGCTGTCATTGCGGCGTGCGCCGCTGCCTTCACCGTGCTGCATCATCACAATCTGGATTTGGTGGTGCCGATCATGCTCATCGGCTACCTGTCGGCCGCCTTCTATCAGGGCGCCGTCGGCGGCTGGATGGGCAGCCTCATCAATCCCGATGAAGACAGCCGGCTCGGTACCTGGTTCAACATTGCCAATATCGGATCGAGCGGCGTCATCATCGTGGCCGGCGGACCGCTCATTCTGCACTCACCGCCGCACGTGGCCGCGCTGATCATATTGATCGGCATGCTCGTGCCGACGGTGTTGTTCCTGTTCACCCCCGCCCCGGCGCCCGACAAGCTGCTCGCGAGCGAAAGCTTCGGGCGCTTCGGTCGCGCGATCCTCGCGCTGCTGCGCCGACGCGATGTGCTCATCGGGCTCGCCCTGTTCATCCTGCCGTCGGCCTCGTTTTCCCTCACCAATGTGCTCGGCGGCCTCGGCAAGGACTATCACGCCAGCGCCACGACCGTGAGCCTGTTCGCCGGCACCGGCTCGATCATCGCCGGCATCGGCGGCAGCTTCCTCGTGCCGCGCCTGGCGCGCAGAATCGCGCTGCGTCCGCTGTATCTGCTCATCGGCGTCGTGGGCGCGATGTTCACGCTGGCCACGCTCCTGCTGCCGCGCGCGCCGTGGACCTTCGGGGTGGTGTTCACCGGTGAAATCATCTTCCAGGCGCTCGCCTTCACGGCCGCCTTCGCCATCTCATTCCAGATCATCGGCCCCGGCAATCCGCTCGCGGCGACGCTCTTCACCGTACTCATCGCCGCGATCAACCTGCCGGTCATCTATAACGGCATGCTCGACGGCTGGGCGTATGATCGGGGCGGTCTCGTTGGCAGTTTCGTCATGGACGCCGGCATCAGGCTCGCGGCCTGTTTGGTGCTCGCAATCGGTCTGCGCCGCTGGCTGTTCGGCCCCGCCCCGCCACCGCAGGTCGAGCCCTCGCTGCCCGATTAGCCTCTCGGGCCGCAGCCCCGGGCACCGCTCATCCCGGCGACAGGGTGCGCGAGCTGCGCACTTCCTCGAGCCAGTGCCGGGTGAGTTCATCGAGCAGCTGCGTGCGAACCGCCGCGGTCTCGCGCGAGGCGCTGTCGAACAGCGCGGCCAGCTCGTGATTGCGCGCCAGCAGACGCGCGAGGGCGCTGCCCTCGAGGTGGTTTACCCGGATGAACTCATCGACGATCGCGCGGGCGCCGACGAACTGGGCGATCAGCTCCGGCCGATCGGCGATCGCCGCGATCTGCAGGTCCCACAGCAGGTAGGCGGCCATGGCGCCGATGGCGGTCCGCGGCCGGCGGGCATTGATCTCGTAGCGATACCTCTCGCGCCACTCGCCAAGCTGCGCCACGGGCATGGGGCGGGCTATCCCGAACCCCTGGCCCCGGTCCGCGCCCAGAATCGCCGCCGCTTCGATGATGCCCGGGTGCTCAAGGCCCTCGACCGTCACCGGAATGTTGAACGCGTGCGCGAGGCGCGTCAGGTAGAGCATGAACTCCACGGCGCGCTTGGGGTTGTGCAGCGCGCCGCGCACCAGACCCGCGTCGATCTTCACCTCGTCGAACGGATACTGATCCATGCGCAGCAGCGAGCTGTGTCCCGAGCCGAGATCGTCCTGGGCGATCTGCACGCCCGCGTTGCGCAGGCGCTGAATCACCTCCTGTCGGGCCGGCGTCCACTCCCCACCGTCCTGGGTCTCCAGCAGCTCGAGCTGCACCCGGCGCGCGGGCAGATCGAAGCGCTGCAGGATGGCGAAGATGCTCTTCTCGTAGCGCGGGTCGGTGAATCCTGCGGCCGGAAAATTGACGGCCATGGTCGCATCGATTCCCTGCCCCTGCAGCCGCCGCGCGTCCTCGCAGATCTGCTCAAGAGCGCTCGCGAAGAGCGTGAGCAGCTCATCGGCGCCGAGCGCTGCAAGAAACTGCTGCGGCGGAACGACCTCGCCGTCCCCGGCGCGCAGGCGCGCGAGCGCCTCGAGCTTCACCAGCGTTCCGTCGCGCAGATCGATGATCGGTTGGTAGTCGAACACCACGCGGCGCTCGCCGACGAGCCGCCGATACGCGCGCTGCTGGCGCAACGGCACCACGACCGCCGACATGCGCCGCTCGACGGCGCCGCTCAGGAGCAACTGGGCGTGACTCAGCAGCCCCGGCATCGCCCCGGCGGAGAACAGACCCGGCCATGCGCTGTAGAGACTGAGCAGCGCGATCGAGCGCCCGTGCTCATCGATCAGCGGCACGGCGGCGCTCGAGCGGAACCCGAGGCGCGCGCCCACCTCGCGCCACGGCGCCTTGTCGGACTCGAGCATCCACGCGTCCGAGACGACGATCTCACCGCTGCGCCACGCGCGCCCGCCCGGTCCCTGGCCGGCGAGCAGCGTCGGATCGATACTGAGCCTCGGCACCTCACCGGCTTCCATCGCGTGGTGGTACGCTTCGGCCGCCGCACCATATGACTGCTCCACCTGCAGCTCACCGGCCTCATCCACCCGTGCGAAGAACGCGCAGATGCTGCCCGGCAGGGCGCCGATGATCTCGAGCGCCCCGCGCACCAGGTCGGCGAGATTCTCCGCCGCCATGACATGCCGATTGAGGTCCGCGAAGGCGGCGGCGCTGGCGGAGTTGATCGTCGCATAGCGCTGCACCTGCCCCTGCAGGTCCTGCAGCAGCCGCTGCAGGGTCAGCCGCTGCAGCAGCTCGCGGGTCTCGGCTTGCGGCACGCGCTCCTGCAGCAGCCAGCCGATGCGCTCCTGATAGAAGGCATAAGCCTCGATGAGCGCATCGAGTCCGACGCCCGTCAGGCGGTGCACCGCGCCGGCGTTCTGCGCGCGGCGCAGGTGAGTGGCGCGGTCCAGATCCGCCGACAGCAGGGCCGCGATGTGGTCGGCTTCCCGCACCTGAAGCTGCTCGAGCTCCGCAGCCGACAATCCGGCGACGATACGCGGCGTTCGTCCGGCATCGCGCAGCAGCGCGTAGAACTGCTCGACGGCATCGCGCGCCATGGCCGCAAGATCGGCCTGCAGCGCCTGCAGCAGCTCACCGGCCGCTGACCCGTATGGATCAGTCACGCCCGCACTCGGATGCCCCATCATGCCGCTCCTGTCGGAGGTCAGGCGGCGCACCGCGACAACGCCGCATCGCTGTTCTGATCGCACGGGCCGACCCGCCCCGACTGCACGCCCGGGCCCCCGGGACCCGCGCATACCGCCGCCAGTGCGGACGCAGATCCCGGATTGTGCACCACCGGCACCGCGCAGTCGCGCCCAGATGCCATCCGCTGCGGCGGCTCGGCTGCCTGCCGGACCGCTCAATCGGCAGCGAGAGCCGCAATGGCGCGCGGCCCGAGCACATACTCCTTCCCGCTGAGCGCGGGGGCGTCGGATTCCTCTGAAAAGTCATACGGCGCGGCAAGCCCCGTGTCGAACATCCGCCGCCACGAGCGCACGGGGGGAGCCTGGATCTCGAAGCGCTGCTCGTGCGCTGACCCGTTGATCATCAGGTACAAATCGCAATCCCCCTGCGAGCCGCCGCGCAAATGGAGCGCGAGCGCTCTTGAGTCCGGCCCCAGATCGAGCGGCCCGCCGGCGCCGAACCAGATCACATCCTCGCGCCAGAAGCGGCTGCGGCCGAGCGAGGGATGCGCCTTGCGCAAGCGGATCATCATGCGGAAGAAGCGGAAGATCTCCGCGTTCTCGCGCAGCAGGTCCCAATTGAGCCACGCGGTCGCATTGTCCTGGTTGTACGGATTGTTGTTGCCGCCCTGGGTCTGGAGAAACTCGTCCCCGGCGCGCAGCATGGGCGTGCCGTTGGCGAGCAGCAGCAGCGCGCAGAAGTTCTTCGCCTGGCGGCGCCGCAGAGCGCGCACCGCCTGCGGAGCGCCCGCCTCGCCTTCCCATCCGTAATTGCAGCTGAAGTTCTCATCGGCGCCGTCCGCGTTCGCGTGGCCATTCGCCTCGTTATGCTTGCGCTCGTAGGACAGCAAATCATGGAGCGTGAAGCCGTCGTGGGCCGTGATGAAATTGACGCTCTGATAGGCATGAAACGCGTTCGGCAGGTCATCCGGAAACAGATCGTCGCTGCCGTAGAGACGCTGCATGAGCGCTCCCATGAGACCGGCGTCGCCGCGGACAAACCGCCGCATGTCATCGCGGAAGCGGCCGTTCCACTGCAGCCAGCGCAGCGACGGGAAACTGCGCCCCAATTGGTACGCCCCGGCCGCGTCCCAGGGCTCGGCGATCAGCCGGATGCCGGCAAGCTCCGGCTCCGAGAGGATGTCGCCCATGATGGGCGGGTCGCTGGTATTGAGCGAGCCGTCACCGGTGCGCGAAAAGACCGAGGCCAGGTCGAACCTGAAGCCGTCGACGTGCATCTGGCGGACCCAGTAGCGCAGGCTGTCCACGATCAGCTTGCGCACGTACCGGTTGGCGCAATGCAGAGTGTTGCCGGTACCGGAGAAGTTCTCGTACATCCGCGGCTCCCCGCGGCGCAGCAGGTAGTATGTGCTGTTGTCGATGCCCCGGTAGCTGTAGAGCGGCCCGTTCTCGTCGCCCTCGCCGGTATGGTTGTAGACCACATCCAGAATGACCTCGATGTCCGCCGCGTGCAGCGCCTTGACCATCTCGCGAAACTCCTCAAGCTGGCGGTGCTCGTCGCCGCCGCTCGCGTAACCGTGATGCGCGGCGAAGAAGCTGAGCGGCATGTAACCCCAGAAATTGCCCTCCTGGGGATCGAACTGGAAGACCGGCATCAGCTCCACGGCCGTGATGCCGAGCTCGCGCAGATACGGAATCTTCTCGATCACGCCGCTGAACGTGCCGCGCCGGCCAGGCGGCACCCCGGAGCTCGGGCTGCGCGTGAATCCGCCCACGTGCAGCTCGTAGATCACCAGGTCCGACTCGTGAGCCGGGCGACGATCGGCGCCCCAGTCAAAGCTCTGACGCGGGTCGGTCAGCACGCCGAGCGGCGCCTTGCCGGCGTTCGAGCCCGGCCGGCACGCCGCGGCGCGCTCGAAGCCGGGCGGAAAGAACAGCGAGCGTGCGTACGGATCGAAGAGGATCTTGTCCGCATCGAAGGCATGCCGCTCGAATCCCCCGTCGGCCCGCGGACCGCGCACGGAATAGGCGTAATAGCGCGCGCCGCGCGCCTCGTGCGCCGCGATGCGGCAGTGCCAGATCCTTCCGGACTTGTTGCGCAGGTAATCCATGCGATACGTCAACAGCGGCCGAACGAACTCGCCGGCACCGTAGAGCAGCAGCGTGACTTCCTCGGCGTGCTTGGAGTACAGAGAGAAGTTCCAGGCCTGCGCCGCCTCGCACCACGACGCCCCGAGCGGCAGCGCCGCGCCTTCTGCTTCGACCCATTCCGTCATGGCTCACGACTCCCGTCTGTTTTGTTCCGCGCAGCCGCCCGCCGCTCAACCGCTCGAAACGCCACTACCCCGTACGCGATGGAGCGCACCTCGCCTGCGGCGCCAGGCGCGCATGGCGCGACCGACGAAAATCACGTTAACGGCTTCCCCCGGTGGCGTCCAGCACAAGCGTGAGCGCCTGCCCTGCCATCGGCTCACCGCGACGGCTGCGCCCACGAGGCGCTCCGCTCGTTTGCGCGGATCGGCGGGGGCACGAGAGCGCGCTGCGCAGCGGGACTTCGGTAAGTGTGGATGTGCACCCGTGCCCGGCGAACGGATGCTTCGTCGTTATTGCGCGAAGCGCCGGCGCCGCATTGCCTGCGCACCGGTGCGCTGCAGCGCCGCGCGCAGACAGCCGATGTTGGCCGGGTGCATCCGATAGGGAATCTGCTTGTCGGCATCCGGCTGTGCGCTGCGCATCGCCGCGGTCTCGAGGTTCACGATGCGCGCGTGCGGATGAAACCGCTCGAGCACCTGCAGCGCCGCCCCCCAGATGTCATCATCGGCGACATGCCGCGGCACCGGCCCCGCGGCCGCTTCCGCCAGCCGCACGTATTCCACCGCGGAGCGCACGAACGGCTCGAAAAAGGCGCGGTTCGCTCGGTTCGGCGAGAATCTGGTCAATGCCCCTGCCGCTCATGAGGTCACCGCAGAGGAACAGGCGTGTGACCCGATCATTCCCCGTGACGTGCGCAGCATCCTGCACGCCCGACCCGCTCGGCGCGCGCGGCTTTGATTGCGGCGTGCCAGCGCTGTCGGACCTCTCGCCACCGCCGTGCATTGCGCGCTATCCCTTGATGCAGATGAGCGGCTCGACCCGGGCGACCTTGCGGGCAAGTCCCGACGCTTCCGCCGAATCCACCACGGCAACCACGTCTTTATAGGCCTCGGGCGCCTCTTCCGCGACGCCCCGCATGGACGGACTGCGCACGGTGATTCCCCGGGCGGCGAGGGCCTCGATCACCTCGCGGCCCCGCCACGTCCGCGAGGCCTGATGCCGGCTCATCGCACGGCCAGCGCCGTGACAGGCCGAGCTGAAAGCCTGGCGCTGCGAGCTGTGCGTCCCGGCCAGAATGTAAGAGCCGGTTCCCATGGATCCGCCGATCAGCACCGGCTGGCCCGCGGCGCGCAGCGCCTCAGGCAGCTCGGGGTGACCGGGACTGAAGGCGCGCGTGGCGCCTTTGCGGTGCACATAGAGGCTGCGCCCGCCGTGATGTTCGAGCTTGCAGGTATTGTGCGAGACGTCGTAGAGGAGAGAAAGCCTCGCCTCGGGCAGCACGTGGGCAAATGCCCGGCGCACCAGATGGGTCAGGATCTGCCGGTTGGCGAGCGCGCAGTTGATTGCGGCGCGCATGGCACCGAGATAGCTCTGGCCGAGCTCGGAGCGGATCGGTGCACAGGCGAGCTCGCGATCGGGAAGCGCGATCCCGTAGGCGCTTGCCGCCATCGCCATGCGCTTGAGGAAATCCGTCCCGATCTGATGGCCGAGGCCCCGCGAGCCGCAGTGGATCATCACCACGACGTCGTCCATCTCGAGTCCGAACTGACGCGCAATCGCACCATCAAAGATGCCCGTGACATGCTGCACCTCCAGATAGTGATTGCCGCTGCCGAGGGTGCCCATCTGATCCTGCTGGCGCTGCTTCGCGCGTACCGACACACTGTGCGGGTCGGCGCCGCTCATCTGGCCGCGCTCCTCGATGCGCTCCAGATCCTCGGCTTCGCCCCAGCCGTTCTGCACGGCCCAGCTCGCGCCGCCGGCCAGCATGGCGTCGGTTTCCGAGGCGCCGAGATGAATGCCGCCTGTGCTGCCGACGCCAACGGGGATCTCGGCGTAGAGCACATCGGCGAGCTCCTCCTGATCGGCGCGCAGCGCTGCGCTCTTCAAGCCGGTATGCAGGCAGCGGACGCCGCAGGAGACGTCGAACCCAACGCCGCCGGCCGACACCACGCCCCCTTCGTCCGCATCGAAGGCGGCGACGCCGCCGATCGGAAATCCATAGCCCCAGTGGGCATCGGGCATCACGAAGGAAGCGGTGACGATCCCGGGCAGCATCGCGACATTGACGGCCTGCTCATAGACCTTGCGGTCCATCTGCCGCACCAGCGCCTCGCTGGCGAAGATGATCGCCGGCACGCGCATCGCGCCCTGGGCGGGAATCTCCCATTCATGCTCGCAGCTGCGGGTGAGGAGCGCCAAATCCATGAGGTCACACGTCCACCACCGTCTGGGCAATCCAGGTCCCCTCTTCCTGCGCCACCCTGAGCGAGGTGTACGTGGCCCCCTTGACCTCGACGGCCGGGTGATGGCGCTCCGGATCGACCCGCTCCCCCCAGGCCCGGCCCCGCAACGCGCCCTGCCCGAGCTCGACCGCGAATCGTCCAAAGAGCATCTGGCGCGTCGACATCTCGTAGAGCAGGCTGTTCAGCCATTCCGCGAGCAGCAGCGCGTCGTCCGGCGCCTCACACTCTATGCGGATCAACTCGAGCGGCTGGATCGTCGAGGGGTCCGTTATGATCGCCGTCATCGCCAGCGCCGCCTGCTCGAACGCCTGCGCCTCGCTCGGTCCGATCCCGCGCACGCCCATATCGGCTTCGTGCGGAAAGTGTTCCCAATGCGCGCGCATGCATTTACCTGAGACGATTCGGATCCCCGCCCATACCGTGCACTCTTTAGCAGAATCGTGTCCGTGACGGCATCCGGGGGACTACGCGGTGGCCTGACATCGGTACAAATAACGATGACACCCGATGGCTAAAGTCGTGACGATACGGTCGCCTGCGGCCCTCGAGGCGCCTATGCAGTGGCACCTCCTTCCCGCGCGGCATCGCCCCTCGCCGCTCGGTTGACGCGCGAGCCGCGCCCGAGGGATCGCAGCGCCGGCCGCCCGCTCGATCCGGCGGCGGGGGAATCGGCTGGCGTTCTCGAGCCGCGATCAGGAGTGCCGATCATGACGACGATTTTTGTGGGCAATGTCTCGTTCTCCACGACCGAGCAGGCGCTGCACGAGCTCTTCGGGCAATTCGGCACGGTGCAGTCCGTCACGCTTGTGACCGACCGGGACACCGGGCAGTCTCGCGGCTTCGCCTTCATCGAGATGGCCAATTCCGATGCGTCGCGCGCGATTGGCGCGCTCAACGGCAAGCCCTTGGACGGTCGCCCGCTGCACCTGAAGGAAGCGCAGGAACGCGCTGCACCCGGCGCGGCGCGCCGGCCTCCGTAGCACCGGGGACTGGCACGGGTGCCAGCCAGACTGCGCACGCGGTGAGCCCTGCGGGCACGCGCCTGGTATGCTGATACGTGAGATCGACATTCCACTGGCGGCCGCGACACTCGCGGGCATCTTGCGCATCCCCGAAGCCGCTCGCGGCACTGTCCTGTTCGCCCACGGCAGCGGCAGCAGCCGGCACAGCCCCCGAAACCAGTACGTTGCCGAACGGCTCGCCACCAGCGGCTTCGCAACGCTACTGTCGGATCTGCTCACCGCCGAGGAAGAGCAAGCCGATGCGATCACGGCGGAATTTCGCTTCGACATTGCGCTGCTGACGGCTCGTCTGGTCGGTGCGACTCAGTGGCTACGCCGGCAGCGGCCGCTTCAGAACCTGCCGTTCGGCTACTTCGGCGCCAGCACCGGCGCTGCGGCAGCCTTGGCCGCCGCAGCGCAGCTGCCCGAGATCTGCGCGGTTGTTTCCCGCGGCGGCCGTCCGGACCTGGCCGGGCCCGCGCTCGCACGCGTGCGCGCGCCGACGCTTCTGATCGTCGGCGGCGACGACCCGCAAGTGCTGAGCCTCAACCGCGCGGCGCTCGCTCGTCTCGGCGGCGAGGCGCACCTCGAGATCGTCCCTCACGCCACACACTTGTTTGTTGAGCCCGGCGCGCTGGAGCAGGTCGCGGCGCTGGCCGCAGATTGGTTCGGGCAGCACCTGCGGCTGCGGCGCGGGGAGTCCCCGCAAACATCAAATGCCGCACGGCGCTGACGTCAACGGGTCTCCCGCCCACGCCATCGCCTCGGTGCCGCTCAAGTCTCATAGCAATCCGGCTCGACACTGAGGCGCACGAGCTGCTGACGGACCGCCTCCCGGCAGCCCTGACTGCTCGTGATCGTCGTACCTCCCGAGAGCACCAGAATGATATCGCCCCGCGGCGTATGGCTGATCCGCCGCACGTGGTTGAGATTGACCAGGCAGGAGCGGTTGACGCGCACCATCGGCAGCGCTTGCAGCGTCTTCTCGGTGTGCTGCAGCGTGCTTCGCACCGTGTAGGTCTCCCGCCCGACTCTGACCTTCACGTAGTTCCGGTGCGCGGTGACCAATTCGATCAGTTCCGGATCCAGCATCTGCAGACGGCCGCCCAGTCGCACGAGGATATGGGGTCGCTCTTCCGTGCGCGCGTTATCGGCCGCTTCGATGCGTTCGATCATCCCGTCAAGCGCGTCCCGACGTTGTGCTGCACTCTGGCCCTCGATACGCCGCCTGACACGCTCAATCGTGCCGCGGAACCGGTTGCGGTCGAAGGGTTTGAGCAGGTAATCGACGGCGCTTACTTCGAATGCCTCGAGCGCATACTGCTCATAGGCGGTCACGAAGACGACCAGAGGCAACGGCGACTCACCAAGCGCGCGCACGAGTGTCATGCCATCCATAGTCTCCAAGTTGATGTCGAGAAAGAGCACGTGCGGCGGCTGCGAGCGGATTGCCTCCAATGCGTCCTCGCCGCCGCCGTACTCCCCGATGATCTGCACATCCGGTTCCTGACCGCAGCACTCGCGCAACGCACGGCGGCTGGCAGCCTCATCATCAACAAGCATCACGTTGAGCATCGGTTCCTCCCAATTGCGCCGCCTGCGCACCCACGTCAATGAGCAATGGCAGGCGGATTTCAGCGACCCATTGCCCCGCACCTCCCGGGGCCGCACGCAGGCTCGCCCGCTCCTCAAAGTGGATCGCAAGCCGATCCCGCACGTTGTTCAGTCCAATCCCGCCCGTGCGCGGGCGTGCCTCAGCGCTCGTCGTGTTCACCACACGCACCGTCAGCTCATCCTCCGAGGCGCTCGCCTGCACTGTGATCGTCACCGCTGCGCGGTGTCCGGCGAGGCCGTGCACGACGGCGTTCTCCACCAGAGGCTGCAGGATCAGGGTCGGCACCCACACGGCGGTGAGTCCCGTCGGATCCGGCGCCACCACCTCAAGCCGGTCGGCGAATCGCTTCTGCTGCAGCTCAAGGTAGAGCCGGGCGAAGCGCACCTCATCGCCGAGGCGCCAGAACTCCCGCTCACTGGCGTTGAGCAGCCGGCGCAGCAACTCCCCGAGACGCACCACAAGCGCGCGCGCCGCGCCCGGATCCCACTCGATCTGTCCCTGGATCGTATGCAGCAGATTGAACAGCGAGTGCGGCGAGAGCTGCATCCGCAGCGAGGCGAGGCGGGCCGTGGCGAACGCGCGCTCGAGCGCTGCGGAATGGGTTTCCTCGTCCCGCAGGGTGCGGTACAGCTCAAACCCCGCGACCAGCGCAATCGCGAAGGCATAGTTGAGCAGGAACTTCATGACGCTCGAGAGCCAGATCGGAGCTTCGATGGCCGCCGCCTGCGCAAACGAGGCAACCGACACCTGCGGCGCGGCCGCGTAATCCCCCGCCGCGATGTCTCCCAACACCAGACAGGGGATTGCGAGCGCGGAGAAGGCGATGCCGAGCAGCACCTGCAGCGGGAAGCGGCGCGCGAATGGCTGCCATCCGAGACGAGTGGATCCCCATACGCAGCCGAGCAACGGCGGATAGAGGAACAGGTGCTGCAGCAGCTGTGCCGGCGATGGTGCGAAGACCTGCGAAAAATGCAGCGCCGTGAGCGCGGTCTGCGTGCTGTTTGCGCCGAGTACGTCGCAGACCGCCACATAGACCCAGAACACGGTCACGATGAAAAACGGCACGTGGAAGCGGGAATTCACGTCACATGGCCTCCGCCGGACGGTGAATCGCTGGCGTCCCGCGGTGTCCCTGAGGAACCCGCGCCCCCTCTGTCACCGGCTCAGAATACGCCCGCGCCGGGCTTTCAGCCACCCGCCTGGGACGAACTCGTCGAAAACAGGGACGAACTCGTTGTTATCCACTTCCCTTTCCGGTTTGCCGCAGTGTCTCATAACCCAATGGTCCCGGATGTCATACAACCTGTGAAGGAGCGCCGCGGTCACATATTGATACGCACGGAAGGTCGGGGAAGTCGCCGACACCGCTGCGGTGGCGGACAAATTCGCGCGGACGCCTGCCAGGCGACG
This sequence comes from Pseudomonadota bacterium, assembly GCA_021816775.1. Lineage (GTDB taxonomy): Bacteria > Pseudomonadota > Gammaproteobacteria > Steroidobacterales > Steroidobacteraceae > 13-2-20CM-66-19. Next base: position 22,782 of record JAKAXA010000021.1, on the reverse strand, counting down.
TTCCGTCCGGCCCCGCTCAGAACCCGACCCGCTGATCGCCAACCGCATCCGCGCACAGACTGCCGCGCCGCCTCGGCGCTCCCCTCGCGCCCCGAGCGGCTCGCATCGGCTCGCGCACCGTCGGTGCACACGAGCTCAGCTGTCGCGCCGATCTCACGGTCAGGGCCGCGTATTTGCCCGGTCGCGACGCTCGTAGTGCGTCACGGCGCGCGGCGGATCTGGAATGCCGCTGCCCGCCGCCCGCTCGTGACGCGGCAGGCGCACCCTATCCGACTCCTACTGAATCGTATACGCGACACGTTGTCACACAGGAGACTGCGATGAGCGGAAAATTGACGGTGGTGGGCACGGGCATCACGGCGATCAGCCAAATCACTCGCGAAGCCGAGTTTTGCCTCGGCACCGCGGCGAAGGTCTTCTATCTCGTGACTGACCCGCATACCGAGGCATACATCAAACAGCTGAACGCCTCGTCGGAGTGTCTCAGACATCATTATGAGCCCGGCTCCGGCAAGCCCCGCCTCTGGGCCTATCAGGACATGGTCGAGTCCATTCTGAAGCCCGTACGCAAGGGCCTGAGCGTCTGTGCGGCGTTTTACGGCCATCCCGGCGTGTTCGTGTTTCCGTCTCATGAGGCCATCGTGCAGGCGCGCGAGGAAGGCCACGAGGCCAAGATGCTGCCCGGCATCTCCGCCGAAGACATGATGTTCGCGGACCTCGGGTTCGATCCGGCGCTGCCGGGCCTGCAGACCTACGAAGCGACCGGGTTCGTCCTGCTCAAACCGCGCATCGATCCGCGAATTCCCCTGGTCTTGTGGCAGATCGGCGTGGTCGGACTGCTCACTCCTGAGGCCACTCCGTCGCGCAGGAACCTTGAGGTCCTGGTGGATGCGCTGCTGCACACCTACCCGAGCGATCATGAGGCGATCGTGTACCAGGCCTCCGCGTACGAGAACGTCGCCCCGGTTCTGCACAAGTGTCCGCTCGGCGATATACCCAGCCAGGACATCAACGCGTTGAGCACGCTCTACATCCCGCCGTCCACGCACATTGAGCCCGATCCTGCTCGGGCCGAGAATCTCGGCATCAGGCTGGACGATCTGTCCATTGCACAGCGCAAAGGCGCATCCCGCGTCCCCGGCCGGGCCTACGGCATCACCCACCCTGAGAAACCCGGGTGGGTGACTGCTTCTGCGCCACAGCGGGACGAATCGCCGGTGCAGGTCTGACCCGCATCGACGCCGGCAGCCTGCCCATCGGATAACCCGCATCCACCGTGACAGAAGGTGTGTCCCGACTCATGTCGGAGTAGTCCCCCATTGTCGATCCGTGACATGACATTAAGGAGAGTCCCATCATGAATCCAAGACTAGCAATCCAAGGCATCGCCATCGGCAGTTGCGGACGTGTTCTGCACCCCACGGTCGCTCACCGGGGCATCGTGCGTGCAAGCGACACGACACTCTGGCCTGAGACCACGATTAGCATAACGATCGTCCTTTAGTCCAAGGCGAACACGGCGCGTGCGCCAGGCATGGGTCGCCGGGCGATCGGCAGTCCCCTGATCGAGCCGGATCGACGGCACAGGATTTGGAGTCAAGGCAGACCTCGCTCAATCTGCCGTCCCGATGCCGCGCACGCGCCGTGGCCGCTGGAATCGAGCAGCCGGGCGTCAGCGCCTCACCGTGCAGCCGACGCGACATCGGCGCGCCCGGCTGCGCGCTGCGCTGTGCTGGGGCCGTGAGGCAACACCCCAGGCCTCATCGATCGCGGTGTCCGAAGCTCCAGCCTCTGCCCGGAGCCCGCAGCTCCCGGCTCTGCGGAATGAGAGCATGCATCCGGCGCGCAAAGCTGCGCAGGCAGACCTCGCTCTGCCCCAGGGGGCCCGCCGTATAGCTTTGCGAGCCCATGCCGGCCTGCACCCGCGCGATCAGCGCGGTATCTTCCCGATTGACCTGGCGATTGATCCGCCAATTGAGGTAGCGCGCGGCGCGCATCTCGCGCCGATTGTCGGGATGGACGTAAGCGATCTCGCGGATCAGGGTCTCGGTCGGGGAGATCGGCAGGAACTGCATGAAGTCGACCTGGTCGGGGTAGATGTCGAACGCGACGTTCGGCCAGAGCTTGAAGTAAACCCACGCACGCTGCCGGTCCTGTGGCAGATGGTCCACCTGCGGCAGCAACCGCTGATAGAGCGCCTCCGACCACTGACGCGAAGGCGTCTCGCTCAGCCGGCCCCACATCCTATCGATCCACGGTCTGGCCTCGATGCCGTACGTGTCGCCGAACAGGCGCGTAAGTCCGGGATGCGCCACGGGGATGTGCAGCCCGTCGGCATAGTTGTCCGCGATGTTCTTCCAGTTCACGCTCCGCGGGCGAAGCGTCACTCTGCCCTGCGGCACGAGCGCCTCGAAGCGATAGGCATTGAGCTCATCGAGATAGGGCGCAGCCATTTCGCGCACGCCCGGCAGGCCCGGCGCGAAACGCACGAAGATGAATCCCAGGAAGATCTCCTGCTCGAGGGGGACGAGTCCGTGCAGCGTCCGATCCAGCCCTTTGAAGGCCTCGCGCTGCGGCAAGCCGATCAGGCGCCCGTCCGTGGCGTAGGTCCAGGCGTGGTACGGACAGGTGATGCGCCCCCCACAGTGCCCCTTCGGTCCATCCAGGAGGCGCGCGGCGCGGTGACGGCAGACGTTGTAGAAGCTGCGCACCTGTCCATCCTCGCCGCGCACCACGATGACGCTCTCGCCGAGAAACTCGAGCGTGTGATAATCGCCGCGCTGCGGCACGTCGCTGAGGTGGCACACGAGCTGCCAGCTGGTGCGGAAGATGCGCTCCTGCTCGAGTTCGAAGAACTCCGGATCACGATAGATCCACGCGGGCAGACTGACCGAATTCTCATCGACGGCAGGGATGCTGTCGATCGCGGATGCGCTCACGGCCGCACTCTATTGAGGGGTGTTGAAGCACTCTACAGCGGCAAATTGAGCCGGGTCAAGCGCCGAGCCAGGCACGCGCCGACGTATCAAGTGCCCGTTGTCGCTCGAGCGAACGGGACCCCGTAGCGGCGCGGTCGCAGCCGACTCGTCTCTCCAAAGTATGGGACCGGTCCGGTCCATCTGCACCGAAAGACTCTCACGGCAGGTCACATCGGCGCGGCATGCTCGCGCCGATCCAGCGCGCACCGTCGCGTGGCGCATTACCCCGCCACGGAGAGGATCACACTGCAGCAGCTGACAGCGCCTTCCGCCTTCTCGATCTCCGAGATCTCGACAGTGCGAACATCGATTTCGCGACGGCGCAATCGCGCGGCTGTGACGGCATTCGAGGCGGAATAGATGACGCTCTGCCCAACCAGCACGGCGTTGGCGCCCAGCGGCTCCGCCTCGTCCACTGCAACGAAATCCACGCCGGTAAAGGCCCTGCGGTCCACCCATCGTGGATTGATGAGCAGCGTCGTCGGTCCGACCCGCGTCACCGCGCTTTTGAGGTGCAGGCAGCCGCGCACCTGCACCGGCTCTACGACATATCCGAGCGGGGACAGCAGCAAGCGCAGCTGCTCGATGCCGGCGCGATTGCTGCGGCCCGACACCCCGACGTAGAGCTTTCGCTCGACGCACAGCACATCGCCGCCGTCGAGCGTTCCAGGGGCTTCAATCCGGGCGAGCGGTCGCAACGCGCTGAGCGCATCAGCGATCGTTGCCGTCTCGGCGCGTCTTGACTCGGCGCCCGGGCGGGTGATGACCGCAAGCTCATCGAGTACGACGGCCGTGTCCTCCACGAACACCGAGTCGGCAAGCTCAGGCTGCTCAGCGAGCCTCACCACACGGCAGCCGAGTCCGCGCAGCGCCTGCTCGTAGGCTTCGTGCTGCGTGCGGGCAAGGGCAATATCGATTGTGCTGCGCGACAGATGCGTCAGCTCGCAGCGTTCCATGGCGGAGCTGACTTCGCGGGTCAGGGCTACGCGCGCACGCGCCGGCATCGGAGTCATGGCCACCTTGGGCATGAACTTTACTCTCGTCCCGGAAATTCTGGTAGCGTGACCGCCGTTGCATGCGCCGCCGGGGCCTTCGGAGCACTCACGACATGCAGACCGGGATAGAACCTCGTCGCAGCCTGGGTCTGGCGATGACCACCTCGCTGGTGGTCGGCAACATGGTCGGCTCCGGCGTGTTCCTCTTGCCCGCGGTGCTGGCCATGTATGGCTCCTACAGCCTGTGGGGCTGGATGTTCAGCACCGTCGGCGCGTTGGCGCTCGCCTGGGTGTTCAGCGACCTCTCGAGGCGCTCGCCGCAGGAAGGCGGACCCTACGCCTATTCTCGAGACGCCTTCGGGGATTTCGCCGGCTTTCTGATCGCCTGGATGTATTGGATCAGCATCGCCGCTGCCGTGGCCGCCATCTCCGTCGCGTTCACGAGCTATCTCGTCCCATTGATACCGGCGATCGGCACGCACCGTTTCGCGGCAGCGGGCGGCGCGGTGCTCGCGAGCTGGCTGCTGACTGGGGTCAATATCTGGGGCATTCGCACCGCCGGACGGCTCCAGCTCGTCACGGTAATCCTCAAGCTCTCCCCGCTCCTGGCGCTGGCGCTATTCGGAAGCTTCTACTTCAACCCACACTTGCTCGCCTCCAGCGAGTCCGTCGGCTCGCCGTTCAAGGCCATCGACGCGTGCACCGCGCTCACCATGTGGGCATTTCTGGGTCTGGAGTGCGGGACGATTCCGGCCGACCATGTGAAAGACCCGAACAGAACCATCCCTCGCGCCACGCTGCTCGGCACCACCGTCGCCGCCGTCTTCTATGTCGTGTGCACCACTGCGGTGATGGGCATCATCCCCGCTCAGACGCTCGCCCACTCCAATGCGCCCTTCGCCGATGCCGCAAGGCTCCTGTGGGGCAACTGGGCCGGCTACCTGATCGCCCTCACCGGCGCGATTTCCTGCTTCGGGGCGTTGAACGGCTGGATCCTCATGTCCGGCCAGTTCGCTCAGGCGGTCGCGCGCGACAATCTGTTCCCGAAACTGTTCGCCGGGGAGCTCCGCCGCGGCACGCCCGCCTCCGCGCTGGTGTTCTCCAGCGCCATTGGCACGGCGCTGATCGTAATGAATTACAACAGCGGACTGGTGCAGACGTTCAAAATTGTCATCCTGATCGCCACGCTGTTCACTCTGGTGCCCTACATGCTGTGCTCCATGGCTCAGATACTGTCCAGCGGCGGGACCCGGCGGAACGCGCGGGGCATCGGTCTTTCCCTGCTGGCATTCGTCTTCGCGCTGTGGGCCACCGCCGGAACCGGCAAGGACTGCCTGTATTGGGGCACTCTGGTCATACTGGCGGGCATTCCCGTCTATGTCTGGCAGAAGCGCAGCCAGCCTGCGCGCACCTAAGCTCCGAGCTTGCCCCTGAACGGGACACCGCGCGCGGCCCGAGCGCTACGCGTCAGATTGCGCGGTGCGATCGGGCGCTGAGCGAATGAGCGACGGCCATCCGCAGGAACCTCCTCCCGGGCCAAGGGGAACATGCCGGGCACCGGCGCGAGGCCCGCGAACGAGCCATCGGGGTCGCGGGCCGTGCCAGGGCACCCGCCGAACATGCTGCGACGCGAAAGCGCGGTGTGGCTCTATCCGCGCTCCGCATGTTCCGCGTCAGAGTCTGCGCGCGTACCCGCCGCGGGCAGGTGCCCCGTGCCGCGCAGTCGCTCAACATACCGATAGAGCGTGCGCTCGCTGACGCCGAGGGCCTGCGCCGCCTCGCGGCGGTTTCCTGCGCAGCGCTCCAGAGCGGCGAGGACCTTGGTTTCATCGGGGCTGCGGCGCGATGTGCTCTGGGCGGTGCCGCCCCACGGCGGCTGCGGATCGGTGTCGGAGGCGGCCGGGCCGGAAAATGCGATGTGCCACGGCTGAATCATTCCGCTCGCCGCGAGAACTACGGCGCGCTCGATCACGTTACGCAGCTCGCGCACGTTGCCGGGATACTCGTGATTGAGCAGCGCCTCGATGACATCGGGTGAGAGCGGCAGTTGGCGCTCCCCCTCCGGGGTGCGCGCCAGGAAATGTTCGGCGAGCGCAGGGATGTCGTCCTTGTGCTCCCGCAGCGCCGGCACGCGCACCGGGAATGGAGTCAGCCGGTAATACAGGTCCCTGCGGAACAGGCCCTCTTCGACCATGGCCGCGATATCCCGGTTGCTGGCCGCGATCACTCGCACCCGTACCTTCAGATAGTCTGTGCCCCCGACGCGCCGCACGGTACCGGTCTCGAGGACGCGCAGCAGCTTGCTTTGAAGCGGCAGCGGCAGATCCCCGATCTCGTCAACAAAGAGAGTCCCGCCATCGGCCGTCTCGAACAGCCCCTTCTTGCGCGCATCGGCTCCCGTGAAGGCCCCCTTCTCATGGCCGAACAATTCGTTCTCGATGAGCGGGTCCCCGAGCGTGGCGCAGTCGACGACCACAAATGGCCCGTCGCCGCGCTGGGAGTAATGATGAATGTAGGCGGCCACGCGCTCCTTGCCGACGCCGCTCTCCCCGAGCAGCAGAACCGTCGTTTCCGTCGGCGCCACCCGCTGCAGCAGGCTGACCAGATGAAGCATCGCACGCGAGCGTCCGATCAACAGGCTTCCGCCGTCCACGGAGGACATCGGGGCGATCGGGTGAATGTATTCGCCGACGTAATCGATGCGACCCTCCGGCCCCGGAATCGGCACCGCGTGCAGTTGAACCTGCTCGGTATGCGTCTCATGGTAATGAACATGCAGCACACCGACCTCGCTGCCCGTGCGCATCACTTCCTCGAGCGGACAGTGCTCCCCGTTGCGGCTGCACGGCAGTGCGGAGTGATGCGATATCTCATGGCAGCGTCGCCCCACCACCTCGTCCTCCGGGATTTCGTAGTGGCGGCAATAGGCGCTGTTCGCCGCCACGATCCGGTAGCCCTGATCGATGACGACGAACGGCTCGGGAAACGTGTCGAGGATCTGCTCGCAGCTCGGTTTGCTCAGGGACCTGTCAGTCATGACACATTCCCCCCAATTGACATGACACCGCGGGCACGCTGTCATGCACCACCGGCCCCGTCAAGCCAGAGCGTCGGCGACGCCGCAGGATCCGGGTACCGAACACATCTATTTCCCGCCGTGTATTCCGCGGCAGCCCTGAGGCATGGTTCGGCTCCGACTGGAACGTATGCCTGGCATGGTTTTTGTACTGACAAGCCGCGCCGTGAGGTGTGTACTTGAGCGCAGAGGCGGCCACCGCCGGCAATCGGGCAGGGATGGGTGCGCCCTCCGGTTCCTCGGTAGGCGCCGCCAGCCACCCCTTCTGCCGCGACACGCCGGCGTCGCGCACCAGCTGACCGGTCAAGAGGAACATACGATGCCAAATAGACTCAGTCTCCTGTGCATCTCGGGATCGCGGGAGAAAATGCAGATGGCCGCCATGGTCGCGGCTACCGCCGCGGCCCTCGGTACCGAGGTCATCGTGTTCCTCTCGATGAACGCGCTCGGGTATTTCGTGCGCGGCGAGGCGCCCAAAGCACCCGCCGAGGGCGACATGGGGCGCCTGATGGCGGAGAAGAACGTTCCGTCGTTCCGGCACCTGTTCGAGCAGGCCAAGGACCTCGGCGGGGCTCGCCTGTATGCCTGCTCCATGGCCATGGACCTGCTTGGCCTCGAGGACGGCCGGCTCGAGTCCTGCATCGACGGCCCGATGGGCATGACGCGCTTTCTGAGCGACGCCTCCGGCGGCCAGATCCTCGTGTTTTGAAGCGCAAGGAGAACGATCGCCATGGTCAATGAGAAGATCAAAGTCATCGACGCCACCGGCAGCTTCTGCCCCGGCCCGCTGATGGAGCTGATCGCGCAGCTGAAGGAGGCCGAGATCGGCGAGGTGCTCGAGCTGCTTTCCTCCGACAAGGGCTCCGCTCAGGACGTGCCGGTGTGGATCAACAAAGTCGGTCACGAGATGCTCGGCAGCGAGGAGAGCGGCGGGGTCTGGCACATCCGGGTACGCAAATTGAAGTAGTCCGCACAACGCACGGGATTCTCCAACAACGACACAAGCCTCAGGAGATTGTCATGAAGATACTGATCGTAGGCGGCGGCATGGGGGGAACCATACTCGCCAACAACCTCGCCCGCCGGCTGCACGAGGAGCTGCACACGGGCAAGGCGCGCATCACCATGCTCTCGGCATCCGAGCGGCACATGTATCAGCCTGGGCTGCTCTACGTCGCCCTCGGGCACATGATGCCGGACGAGCTGTACCGCGATCAGCGGCGTCTGCTTGAGCCGGAAATCGAATTCCATGTGGATCCCGCCGAGGAATTCAGCCTCGATCAGCATCAGGTCCGTACCAAGAGCGGCAAGACCTACCCTTACGACGTGCTCGTGATTGCCACCGGCTCGCGCATCTTCCTTGAAGGGACGCCGGGCCTGAGTGAGGCCGCCGAGTGCTTCTACACCGAGCAGTCCGCCGTGCACATGTTCAAGCGCCTGCAGGAATTTCAGGGCGGGCGAGTGGTGATCAGCGTCGGTGTTCCGCACAAATGTCCGATGGCGCCGCTCGAGATCACCTTCATGCTGCACGACTATTTCAAGGATCGTGGCATCCTCGAGAAGACCCAGATCCACTACACGTACCCGATCGGCCGCACGCACAGCCTGGAGAACGTCGCCAAGTGGGCAACGCCCGAGTTTGAGCGGCTCGGCATCACTTACGAGACATTGTTCAACGTCAAGGAGGTCGACGCCCGCGGCAAGGTGATCCGCAGCGAGGAAGGGACCGAGACGCCATACGATCTTCTGATCTCGATTCCCGCGCACAAGGGAATGGAAGTGATCGAGAAGAACGGCTTGGGCAAGGGCGGCTGGATCCCCACCGACCGCTACCACCTCAACATGGAAGGTCGGGACAACGTCTTCGTGCTTGGCGACACCACCAACCTGCCGATCAGCAAGGCCGGATCCACGGCGCACTTCGAGGCCGATACCCTGGCGGGGAATCTGGCGGCGATGGTCAAGATCGGATCACCGGTGCGCGACTACGACGGCAAGGTGTTCTGCTTCATCGAGGCGGGCAAGGACCGGGCCACCTATGCGATGTTCGACTATCAGCACCCGCCCAGCCCCAAACCCCCGACAAAGTCCATGCATTGGTTCAAGACCGCCTATAACAGGCTTTATTGGGCCTCCGCCCGCGGCTTGCTCTGAGGAGAGGCATCATGAGCGAGACACAGACGGCGGGAAACCCGAGTCAGGCCGAGGAGATCGGATCGTTCGTGGCGAGCGCCAGCGACGCGCTGACCGATGACATGGTCGGTCGGCTGGCGGGGACTTTCGGTGAGGCGCTCGATGTGCTGGACCGCGTCAATCGCAGCCGCCTGGATCAGGCGCTTCCGGCAATCACGCGGCTCGTGGAGAACGGAGATCTCGACCGGATCGTGCACTTGGCGCGCCTGTTCGGCGCCGCGGAGGATGCTCTCACCGAGGAGATGATCGCGCGCCTGGCTGGCGTTGCGACCGATGCTCTGTCACTGCTCGAGCAGCTGACTCGCAACAATGCGCTCGGGCAGATTCTCACCTTCCTGCTGCGGCCGGAAGTACAGAACGTCCTGGTCAGTTGGGGCGAGGCGCTGCTCGCGGCAAGCAATGAATATCAAAAGCTGCCGCCAGCGAAGGGAGGGGTCAGCGGCGCCTGGCGCCTGCTCGGCGACCCGAACAACCAGCAGGCTATGCAGTTCTTCGGCCTGTTCGGCAAACAGCTCCAGGGCCAGCGCTCCTGAGGTGTGGCGCCGCAGGGCACCTGGCATTTCGGCGCGGCATGCCAGGTGCCCCTCACGCCGGCGGCGTGCCCGCGTGAGGGCGCTCAGCTCGCACCGGCCTCGCCGCACAGGTGCGCGACGAGCGCTTTCTGCGCCGGTGTCGCGTGGCGGTCGCGGTGGCGCACCAGTGCGTATTCCCGCTGCGGCAATTCGATCGGAATCTCGGTGAGCTTGCCGGCCGCAATAGCCGACGCCACGACGTGGCGCGAGATGATCGTCGCGCCCACGCCGGCTTCGACCGCTTCGCGCACGGCCTCATTGCCGGGTAACTCGAGAAAAATGTTGAGGTCATCCAGCGACAGGCCCTCCCGGGTCGCCAGATCCTCAAGGCCCCGCCGCGTACCCGATCCGGGCTCGCGGATCACCCAGTTGAGCGCGCCCAGATCGACGCCTCCCGAGGGCTTCACAGGCAGCGGCGCGCGATCGGCAGCTACGACCAGGACCATCTGATCATGGTCGAGCCGCGTGCGGACCAGCGCGGGGTGCTGCGTGGGGCCTTCGACGAGCCCGATGCTCACCTCGCCATCGGCGACTGCACTCTCGACCTCGCGGGTATTGCGGATCACCACATTGAGCCGGACCCGCGGATTCGCCGTATGAAACGCAGCGAGCCTGCGCGGCAGCCAGTAGGTCGCGATGGTCTGACTGGCGGCAAGCGCGATCGGGCCGGACGGGCAGCCCGCCAGGTCCTGCAGCACCGTGCGCGCCATCGATGCCCGGTCCAGCACCGCGCGTGCCTCGCGCAGAAATGTTCGTCCCGCTTCGGTCAGCTGGATCCCCCGGCCCACCCGGTCGAACAGCTTGATTTGATAGGACTCCTCCAGTGCCGCGATCGCGGCCGACGCGGCCGACTGGCTCATGCGCAGCGCCTCGGCAGCGCGCGTGACATGCCCTCGCTCGGCAACTTCTACGAACACGCACAGCTGGTCTAAGGTCACGATCAATCGCTTAAAAATATGAGAATAATGCATTATATCGATTAAAACGATTATTGCTAACCGCGACGCCCAGGGATAGAGTTTTGCCCGCTTTGGGGGCTGGGCCATTCCGGACGCGGATTGCGAACCCGCAAGGCGCTGAAAACCGACGCTCTTTTGGGGGTCCGCCAGTGTTCAAGCTCAATCCATTCGCTGCGCTTCCCGCATCCATACCGCCTATTGCGATGCAGGTCTTTGTGATAGCGATGGTCGTGTTGGTCTTGTTCGGCACGCTCATCGACGTGATCCACAAACGAAGCGCCAAGTACTTCTTTCAACATCGGCAGGTCGTCAGATCCCGAGCGACGCGCCGCGTCGGTGGCGGGGAACTCGTTGCGGCCGCCGCTGAAACCATCGTCGTCACGGGTCTGGCTGCCGGCGAGTTCTGCAACCCGTGGCGCAGGATCAGCCATCTGCTGCTGATGTACGGCTTTCTGCTCTACGTCCTCACCACCGCCGTGCTGGTGTTCGCCTATCCGACGGCCGCATCGCCGGCGCCGGCCATCGTGCCCGAGCTTTGGCACTTGGGGGCGCTGTTGGTCTGCCTGGGCGGCTACTGGTTCTGGCTCCTGCTGCGGGTCGACGTCGCCGCGGAAGGCCACTCGCGCTTCGCACTGGTCCGGGCGGACATGTTCATCGTCTCGTTGCTGGCGAGCGCGACTTCCGCCCTCGTGTGGTCGGGCTTCCAGACAGCGGGAAATGCTCTCTGGGCGGGTGTCTTCTTCGCCCTTTATATCCTCGCCAGCACGGTTCTGTTCGGCTCGGTACCGTGGTCCAAGTTCGCCCACATGTTCTACAAGCCCGCCGCGGCGTTTCAGAGGCGCATCGAGCAGGCCAACGGCTATCGCCGCAACCTGCCCGCGCCCGCCGACCGTCCCGCGACGTTCGGCAGTGCCCGCCGCGCGCCGCATCATTACTGAGGAGCATCGTCCATGCCCACGTTTGTCTACATGACGAACTGCGACGGCTGCGGGTACTGCGTCGACATCTGCCCGTCCGACATCATGCACATCGATACCACGTACCGGCGCGCATTCAACGTCGAGCCGAACATGTGCTGGGAATGCTACTCGTGCGTTAAGGCATGCCCGCAGCAGGCCATCGACTGCCGCGGCTATGCGGATTTCGCGCCGCTCGGCCACAGCGTGCGGGTACTGCGCGAGGAAGAGAAGGCCACCGTCTCCTGGCGGATAAAATTCCGAGACGGACGCGAGAAGAATTTCGTTTCACCGATTAGAACCACGCCGTGGGGATCGATCAAGGGTCCGTCCGACTACGCGCAGCCCACTTCGGCGGCGATGCGCTCGCAAGAGCTCGCCCACGAACCGGAGACGCTCAAAGTCGAGGCTCTGCCGACACTGGCGCGCAGTCGCTTCAAGAAGGGGTTGGTGTAATGAGCCGAAAGACCATATTTGTCGATTCGGACATTCTCGTCATTGGCGGCGGAATGGCCGGATGCGGCGCGACTTACGAATCCAGGTATTGGGGACGGGACCTGAAGATCGTGTGCGTCGAGAAGGCGAACATCGAGCGCAGCGGCGCGGTCGCACAGGGCCTGTACGCGATCAACTGCTACATGGGCATGCACTGGAACGAGAATCAGCCCGAGGACCACGTGCGCTATGCGCGCAACGACCTCATGGGACTGGTGCGCGAGGATCTCGGCTACGACATCGCCCGCCACGTCGATGCCACCGTGCACAAGTTCGAGGAGTGGGGTCTGCCGATCATGAAAGACCCCAAGAGCGGCAGATACCAGCGCGAGGGCAAATGGCAGATCATGATCCACGGCGAGAGCTACAAGCCCATCGTCGCCGAAGCCGCTCGCAAGGCCGCCACTGAGGTTTACAACCGCATCATGGTGACCCACCTGCTCATGGACAGCAAGCGCCCGAATCGGGTCGCCGGCGCCGTGGGCTTCAACGTGCGCACGGGTGATTTCTACGTCTTTCGCGCCAAGGCAGTCATCGTCGCCGCCGGCGGCGCATCGCATATCTTCAAGCCGCGCGCCGTCGGCGAAGGGATGGGCCGGACTTGGTACGCGCCGTGGAGCAGCGCCTCCGCCTATGCCCTGCCGCTCCTGGCGGGCGCGAAGATGACGCAGATGGAAAACCGCATCGTCCTGACGCGCTTCAAGGACGGTTATGGTCCCGTGGGGGCATACTTCCTGCATCTGAAGACCTATACGCAGAACGCTTACGGACAGGATTACGAGGCGTTTTGGCGTGACTCGATCGAAAAGATGGTCGGCGATTACGTCAATCACCACCCGGTGCCGACCTGCCTGCGCAATCATGCACTGCTCGAGGAAGTCAAAGCCGGCCGCGGCCCCATCCGCATGGTGACCAAGGAAGCGTTCAAGGACCCACACAAAGAGACCGTCGGCTGGGAAAACTTCCTCGGCATGACCATCGGCCAGGCAGTCGTGTGGGCGTCGCAGAACATCGACCCCAAGGAAATCAATCCCGAGCTCACGACATCCGAACCGTACGTCATGGGGTCTCACGCCACCTGCTCGGGCGCATGGGCGAGCGGCCCGGAAGACTATGCTCCGCCGGAATATCAATGGGGCTACAACCGGATGATGACGGTCGAGGGGCTGTTCGGCGCCGGGGACACTATCGGCGGCACGGCCCACAAGTTCTCCTCCGGCTCCTTCACCGAGGGTCGGATTGCCGCGAAGGCGGCCGTCCGATACATCAACGACCTCGGTAACGATGGGCCCGAAGTCAACGAGAGGGAATACACCGAGCTGCGCAAAGTGGTTTACCAGCCGCTCGAGAATTACCGCGTCGGCCGTAACGAGATCGTCGCCGGCACCGTCTCCCCGAGCTATCTGCTGCCGCTGAGTGGCCTGCAGCGCCTGGAGAAGATCATGGACGAGTATGTCGGGGGCATCAGCGCTCACTACACGACCAACGAGCCGCTGCTGACCCGGGGACTCGAGCTCCTTGCCATGCTCAAGGAGGACCTCGATCACCTCGGGGCGCCAGATCTGCACCAGCTGCAGCGCGCGTGGGAGCTGCAACACCGCTTCCTGGCCTCCGAGTGCGTCACGCAGCACACCCTGTTCCGGCAGGAAACGCGCTGGCCGGGCTATTACTACCGGGCGGACCATCCGAAGCTCGATGACAAGGATTGGCACTGCTTCACCCTGTCCCGCTATGACCGGCAATCCGGGCAGTGGGAAATGGAGAAGGCCCCCGTGTATCACATCATCGACTGATCGCGCGGCTTCGCGCGAGGCGTCGCATGCCACAACTCGTACCGCCGCACGGTTCGGCATCGGTCAAGCCACTTCTGCTGCCGCAGATGGAGCGGACTGAGGAGCTCAAGCGGGCTGAGCACCTCAGAAGGATTCCTCTGGACTCCCGCGCAGTCTCGGACGTGCTCATGCTCGCCATGGGGGCGTATACGCCTCTCGATGGCTTCATGGGCTACGACGATTGGCGCGGAGCGTGCGTGGAGATGAAGTTGACCAACGGCCTGTTTTGGCCGATCCCGATCACGCTGTCCGTTCACCGCGAGCTTGCCGATGGCATCCACGATCAGGATGAAGTGGCGCTCGTCGAGGCCGAGAGCGGCGAGATCCTTGCCATCATGGAGGTACGCGAAAAGTACCGGATCGACAAGACGATCGAGGCCGAGCACGTCTACCGCACCACCGATGCGAAACACCCGGGCGTTGCCAAAGTGCTGCAGCAGGGCGAGGTCAATCTCGCCGGCCGCGTGATGGTACTCAACGAGGGCGAGTACCCGAAGCGATACCCCGGGCTGTACGTTCGTCCTGCCGAGTCGCGGGCCCTGTTCCTCGAGAGGGGCTGGTCGCGCGTCGCCGCGTTTCAGACGCGAAATCCGATGCACCGCAGCCACGAGTATCTGGTCAAGATCGCAGTAGAGGTCCTCGACGGTGTCTTCATCCACCAGGTGCTCGGGAAGCTGAAGCCTGGCGACATTCCCGCCGAGGTGCGCACCCGGGCGGTCGAGGCCATGGTCGAGCATTACTTCCGGCCGGGAACGGTGATCCAGGCGGGCTACCCGATCGAGATGCGCTACGCCGGTCCGCGCGAGGCGCTGCTTCATGCCCTCATCCGGCAGAACTTCGGGTGCTCGCACCTGATCGTCGGACGTGATCATGCGGGCGTGGGCAGCTACTACGGACCCTTTGACGCGCACCGCATCTTCGATCAATTGTGGGACGGCGCCCTTGTGACGCAGGCGCTGAAGCTCGACGTCACGTTCTACTGCCGCAAATGCGCCGGCATGGCGACAGCGCGCACCTGCCCTCACGATCCGCAAGATCACATCGCGATCTCCGGCACGCGGCAGCGCGAAATGCTCTCGACCGGAGTCGACATACCGCCTGAATTCAGCCGCCCCGAAGTGGTGGCGATCCTCAGGGAGTATTACGCGAGCATACGCGAGAGGTAAAGCGCATCCGCCTCGAAGTGATGCAGGGATGATGGCAGCACCGCCGGCTCGCGCCACCACGTGCGCGGCGACACGCCCCCCGTAGCGCTGGGCGGCACCAGAATGCGGTGGACCCCGCGATAGACGCTCATCCGGCGAACTGTTGCGCGGGCTCGCCAACCTAGTGATACTAGCGCCGAGCACTGAGGCGCCCCGCTGCCGAAAGGACGCGCTGGGAGGCGCGTGACGCGATCAACCCGCCGGCAGTGCGATGCGCTGCAAGATCCGTAAGGCGCCGCAGAGCACCCACGGCGAAGCGCGGACCGACCGTCGACCTTGCTGCACTGGATCTGGCGTGACGCTGGATCAGGATTGAGCCCCGAAATGATCATCGCGCAGATTTCTGACACCCATATTGACCACAGCGCACCCGACGCCGATCGCAGAGCATCGGACCTTGCCCGCACGATAGCCGATATCAATGCTCTCGATCCTGCAGCGGATGTGATCGTTTACACCGGCGACATCGCCCATGGCGGGCGCCCTGTGGATTATGAGCATGTGGTGTCGCTTCTTAGATTGGCCCGGGCACCCGTTTATGTCGCCCCCGGAAACCGGGATGACAGAGAAAATCTGCGCCAGGCTTTCTCCGGCTGGGCATGCCTGGCCTCGGGATCGGAGTTCCTCGATTATGCCGTTGAGGATTTTCCCGTCAGGCTGATCGCGGTAGATACCGTGACCCCGCGCAGCAACAAGGGCGAGTTCGCTCCAGAGCACGCCCGGCACTTGACGGGGCTGATCGACGCGGAGAAGACCAAGCCGATTGCGGTGTTCATGCATCATCCGCCGTACGTGGTCACGGTTGGACCGGATCCACTGAATTTCGCACTAGCCGAGGACATGACGAGGCTGCAGCAAGTCGTGCAGCAGTCCGCGCGGGTGATTGCCGTCTTCTGCGGTCATGTGCACCGCTCGACCGCAGGCCGCATCGGGCAGATTCCGGTTCTGGTAGCGCCCTGCACCGCGACCTCTCTGCGCAAGGGCAATTATCCGCCTCACATGCAGACCCGCCCCGTCTATCATGTTCACCGCTTCGAGGCCGCCTACGGGTTCAGTACGCAAGCGCGGATCGTCGCGGCAGCTACCGACAAGGCAGTGGATAGCGGCACGGAGCGTGACAACCCAGAGCCTGCTGAGCGGCTCCGGTCAGCTGCGAGCGCCGTTCGGGCCGGATGAGCACCGCGTCGGCTCCGCCGCCACCACATGCCCGGTGTTGCGAGTCGTCCTTTTCGCTCTCCGGCATCCTCGTGAGTGGCATTTCCCCACGATCAGCCGGCCCGAAAGGCTCAACGCAGGCCGCGGATACGCGTTACCGCGAAGCGAAGCGCCGCAACGGCTATCGCTGAAATCGATCGCGCAACCTGCTGAAAAACGAGCCCGAGCGCATACGGTGCAGCGTCGCCGCCCACTTATCCTCGGCAAGCAATTTCCGCTGCAAGTCCCCTTCCTCTCGCTTCATGAGCTCGAGGACCCTCGTGTCCTCGTCGGCCTCGAGCCAGTAGCCGTGCTGGTTCGGGCAGACCTCCATCTCGAGGTCATAGAATCTGTACTGGAACCGCTGCAATCGCTCGGCGCATTCAGGGCACTGATCGGTCGTAGGGCTCGAGTTCAGGAACAGGCTTCCCTTCCAGCGATCGCCGAAGTCGAATACCTCATCCTCGAGCTCTCCGAGCTCGACCTGCTCGAACCACATTCCTTTGCACGATTGACAGTAGTTGACCTTGAGCTTGTGCCGCTCGGTCGGGAGCAGATCGACGCCGCATTTCGGGCACTTCATCCGAGCCTCCGCTTCTCACGCTCGCCAACCCCGGGATAAACAGCCGAACATCGCCGAATATAGATGACTCCGTGCCGGCGCTCAACTGTACATGACGGCAGACTCGTTACGCTTCCAGTGCGCTTCGGGTACTTCCGCTCCCGGTGCCAATTCTACTCGGAGATTCCGTCCCCGACCGACCAAAGTGTCCTGTGCTGTCCGGCGACGTCCCGCCGGATCCAAGGCCCCGGACCTCCACAAGATCATGTGTCACCTTGCAGACGCCATCGCCCTCCTCCGCGTCAGCCAGCGATCCCTTCACCACCTGGAGGTCGCTTACGAGGAAGAACCCTTCTTGCGCAAAGGGCTTGCCGCCTCGGATGACGTCTACACCGAGATCGACATGGCGTCCATCGCGCTCCACAAGCAGGGACAGCGCTGAACAGCAGCGTACTAGGTTGAACACTCATGTGAGACGTCGGCGGCGTGGGCCACGGTTTGTCACACGTTGTATATCGACGTCTACGATGACGTCTAACGCGGACGTATCGCTCGGACGTTGTCAACTTTCTTGCTGTGGCATTCCGCGCGCATTTCACTCAAACTCGATCCACCCTCTGCCCGCGAAAGCGAATGGGACAAACGAGTAATTTCATCGCCTTTGCAGACGAAAGCGGCGATCATGGGCTGGCACAAATCAACCCCGAGTACCCAGTATTTGTGCTGTCCTGCTGCATCTTCAGAAAGGACGAATACATCAGTCGCGCTTGCCCGGCCCAACAGCGATTCAAGATGCGTTGGTGGCCGCATGACGCCGTTGTACTCCACAGTGCGAAGATCAAAAGGCATATAGGCCCGCTCCTTCGGCCTGGATGCACGGATTTTCGCCTCCGAAAGCGCCGGCATAGGGGTATCTGTTTGTTGATTGCCGAGATACCCGTGTCACGTACCCCAATCTGCGCCATCCTGTCAACGGACAGCTCGACACACGCAAGGCTGGTATTTACGGGTTTTTTCGGGGTTTTTGCGACGTCGTTGACCTTGTTGGGACGTCGCAGAACAGGAGTCTGGAGGCCAGCGTCGGAATCGAACCGGCGTAGACGGCTTTGCAGGCCGTTCTTGTTTTGCTGAATCAATTACTTGCGTGTGTTTTGACACGCTTCGACACCCTAAGGGCTGAGGTGGTCAGCGGCAGGTCTCGAAGCCTGCACGGCCGAATGGATCGATCGCCCGCAACGTTCTATTTCGACAGCAAAACGTGCATCGCGTGACGCGAGGTGACGTGCTCGGTGCACTTGAAGCCGAGCGCCGTCAGGTCTATGCCTGCGAGCAAGGCCTCGCCCTGACCGAGCAAAGTGGGCGACAGCGCCAGGTGCACCTCGTCCACCAGCCCCCCCAGCAAGTACTGGCGGACAGTGTCCACACCGCCGCCGATGCGCACATCGCGATTGGCAGCAGCCTTCTTCGCCGCGTCCAAGGCGGCATGGATGCCATCGGTGACGAAGTGAAATGTCGTGCCGCCCTGCATCACGAGGGATTCGCGTGCGTGGTGCGTGAGTACGAACACGGGCACGTGATACGGCGGTTCGTCGCCCCACCAACCTTTCCACGAATCATCAGGCCAACGCCCGCGGACAGGGCCGAACATGTTGCGCCCCAGGATCCACGCACCAACTTTGGCAAAGCCTCGCGCCGCGAAGTCGTCGTCGATGCCTGTCTCGCCTCCGCCACCGCCATGCATCCGCTGGAACGTCCGGGTCGGAAAGAACCACGCCATCAACGACGTGCCGCCGACGCCCAAGGGGTCCTCGAGGCTCTGCCGTGGACCGGCACTGAAGCCATCGATGGACATCCCGAAACTGGCCACCTTGACCCTGGACATTGAGCCCATCTCTTTCAATGTGGTGCCTGAGGATGCGTCGTGACGCGGGCATCGCGGCTTAGCCGCCGCGGCCATTGTAGCCTCAGGTCGGCGGAGAACTGTCCTCCGCGAGCGACCGCACCTGTGCGCGACGGTGCAGAGACGTGCACATAACCTATGCTATATTGTTACTTATTCCAGACTTATCAGCTTAACGTATGATATGAAAGAGATACCAGAATCCAGAGCCGCCCTTCGGTCGCTCGGCGAACGGTTGCGCCGCTCACGTCTCGCGCGCAACGACACCATGGCGATTTTCGCCCAGCGTCTCGGCGTATCCGAACAGACGGTGCGAGCGATGGAGCGCGGACAGCCCACTGTTCAGGTGGGTATCTGGCTCGATGCGCTGTGGGTGCTTGACGATCTGCAGGCCGTGGAGAAGCTCCTCGAGTCTCGCGAGAGCTTGATCGAGTTGGCACGCCGCGAGCGCACGTCCACGCCACGCCAACGGGCGTCGAGGCGTCGCGGATGAAGCGTCTGTACGTCTGGGTGCGGACCATGGACGGCAGCCTCTCGCGCGCCGGAGAACTCGCAACGACCGATCCTGTAAGCGGCGGTCGATTCGAGTCGGAGTTCGAGTACTCGGCGCAATGGGTTCGTGATCCTGCGGCTTTCCCTCTCGATCCGGTTTCCCTGCCTCTGCGGCCCGAGGGACGACGTTTTCGGGCCGAACAGCTCTACCCGCCGCTCGCAGTGATCGACGATGCACTACCGGACGATTGGGGACGACGTCTTCTTGCCAGGGCCCTCACCATTGAGGGCCGCTCCACGTCCCCGCCTGAGATGCTGCCGGCACGGCGTGGCGAGGGAACTGGCGCTCTTTTGTTCACGGGAACGCCTCAGGTGCCCGTACTCTCGAGCACCCTCCAAACACGATCGCTCACAACGCTGCTCACTGCGGCCGCCCAGTTCGAAGCCGGAGTTCTTCCTGCAGATCCCATGTTCCGCGAACTGCTCGAGGGCAGCAGCCGCGCCGGGGGAGCACGGCCCAAGGCGCTTGTCCATGATGCACATGGCGAGTGGATCGCCAAGTTCCCGAGCCGCACTCGCGACGGTCACCACGACGTCGTCGGCCTTGAGGCGACCTGTCTCAGGCTCGCAAGGCTTGCTGGGCTGACCGTACCGGACTCGCAACTGCAAAGAGTGGGTCGAAGGCGCGTTCTGCTCGTCCGGCGCTTCGACGTCACACCGCACGGCGGACGGTTGCATATGGTGAGCATGCGCACGTTGTGTCGTGAGCGTCCGGGTCTCTACGTGACCAGCTATACGGACATCGCCCTTTTATTGAGCAAACACTCCATGTCCCCGGCAGAGGATATTTCCGCGCTCTTTCGCCACATGGTATTCAATGCCGCCATCGGAAACGTCGACGACCATCTGAAGAACTTCTGGATGCTGAGAACACCTGCCGGCTATCGTCTTGCGCCGGCATTCGATCTCGTGCCTGATACCAGTGGACGCGGTGACCATACCCTCGCATTCCAGCACGGCTTCTCTCCACCTACACGGCGGATTCTGCTGGATCTCGCTCAGGAATGGCAGGTCACACACGCCGGGGAAACCATAGACCAAGCGGTGGAGGCTGTATCCGCGTTCCGCAAGACCGCGATCGACCTCGGTGTCCGGCCAGGGGCGGCGCTGGATGCGATCTGCGCCGACGTGACGCGCCGAGTCGCAGCTTTGACTCAAGTAGACGCAGCAAGTCCGGTTCCTGGAAGAACTCGTGGAGGTTAGGGTCGGAATCCAACGTCAGCCTAAGCTATTGAAGATAAAGGCTGACTGACCAGACGCCTCCCCGGCTACCCCGCCGTGCTACCCCTGCCCTTCGCGCCTCTGGCTGTCCAAGGCGGCGCCCGCCCGTGCGTCAACACGAGCGAGCGCCTACCACGACCAGCCTGTATGAGAGGCCTATCATGGGTACTTCCGCTCGCCGTGCCAATTCCGTTGCCTACGATGCGCGTAGCCGTGCTGACCGCAGCATCGTCTGCGGTGTGTGCAATGCGATCCCCGGTTGGGCGGCAGCGCGCTTTCGCAGTGCTGTCGTGAAACCCTTTCTGGCGTACAGGACGAATTGCCGTTCGCCCACTCCGCGACCGTATTTGGTCTGGGAGGCGCGTTGGATGAGCTCATCGAGGACGTTCTCGCCGACGGGCGTGTTCCACCACTTGCATTCACCATAGAGGATCGATCCGTCGAGAAGCGTGCCTGCGATGTCAATGTCGTAATCGGGCTGCCAGATGCGGCCGATTTCCTGCGCCGGCACGGGGAATCTGTCCTGCGAATGTTGCCGAGCATGCTCCCGGCAAATGTCCTCGAACATCTTTCCCATATACTCATCGAGGTGAGGCGCGATTCGATGACGCCAGACATCCCCGCCGAAACCCTCGATGATGCTGGACATGTTCGGCTGCACGAATCGGTACCAGAACGCGATCAGCGGATCGGCAATGAAATAGCGGCGGTCGCGCTCTCTCGGGTTGGCGTCCATCGATCTTTCAATGCGAATCAACCGCATGCGGTCGAGCTTCTCGAGGTAGGGCCCCAATGCCTTGGAATCGCTGATTTCCCTCACCCTCCCGATGATTTCGCCGTGCTTGGTGCACCCGGCGGCAATCGCCGCCAGTACGCTGGCGTACCGGGAGATCTCCCGCAACTCCGATTGAAGCAGAACCGCTGGCTCATCGACGAGGCTTCCCGTAGCGGTCAGCAGCAGCCGGATAATGTTGCTCTGCAGGCGCGTTCCGGGATCCAGGAATTGCAGATAGAAAGGCATTCCGCCAAAAACTCCGAAAGTCGCCAGCCTGTCCTCGGCCGGGTAGCGCGGAACAAATTGCGCTGCATCTTGAAGAGGCAGCGGAGCAAGATCCAGCGCCAGGGTCTTGCGACCGTAGAGCGGATTGCGCTCGGCGAGCAGATCCTGCATCTGGGAAATGATCGATCCGCACAGCAGCAGCTTCAGGTTTCCGGCGCGCGCCGCTCCGGAATCCCAAAACTTCTGGACAACGGAAGGCAGGGCAGGATCGGCGTCCGCGAGATATGGGAACTCATCGAGCACGACCACGAGACCGGCATGCTGCTCGGCAGTGCGTGCCAGGTAATGCAGCACGCCCAGCCAGTCGGCTATTCCGGTCAGGAGCCCATCGGCTCCCAGCATTCGGGCGATTTCAGTCTTGAATGCCTCGAGATTGAGCGACGATGTAACTCGGGTCGCCTGGTACAAAACGTGGGGCCGCTTCTCGACGGCTTCCCGGATCAAAGTGGACTTCCCGACGCGCCGACGCCCGAAGACGATCGCGAGCGACGCGCGGGGACTCGCAAGCTCCTCGCGCAGCAGGGCAAGCTCTTTGCGGCGTCCGACGAACATCAATCGAGTCCAGAACCTAATTATGATTAGGTTAATATTGCTTAGGCTAATTGTCCATCCAATCCTAAAGACACCGGCCGCCGCGATCAGCTGCGTCGTCCTGGGGTTCCAGGCTCACCCAGTCGCTGTCTGATGGCAGTCAGGCCGGGTTTCACCGAAAGCGGATTGACCGCCCCTCCCGCGGGATACCCCGACGCCTTGCTCCTACCCCTAGCCCAAGTGTTCGCGACGTCGTTGACCTTGTTGGGACGTCGCAGAACAGGATTCTGGAGGCTAGGGTCGGAATCGAACCGGCGTAGACGGCTTTGCAGGCCGTTCTTGTCCTTGCAAATCAATTGCTTGTGTGTGTGTTTCTGAGGCGCTTTCGAGAATCAGTCCTACCCTGCTCGGCAAAACCAGTCCACGCTGAGGCGAGCGCCTAAAGGTCGGCGCGCGACCTCCTGCTGAGGAACATGCAAAGAGAGTTTTGCGAGCGACGGC
>JAKAXA010000020.1 GCA_021816775.1 Pseudomonadota bacterium | reverse complement strand
AGTGTCGGACCGTGCGGCGGCGTTGCGAGGTCGCGGCGGTTGCCGGTTCGGGTGAACGTTGCGGCGCTGTCGCCGACAAAGGGGCGGGCGATGACGCGCCCGATCTGGTAGGCGTCGACCAGCTCGCGCGCGAGCGCACAGAGCGCGTACAGCCGCTCCAGGCCGAACCGCTCCTCGTGCGCGGCAATCTGCAGGACCGAATCGGCCGAGGTGTACACGATCGGACGCAGGGTGCGCAGGTGCTCCTCGCCGAGCTCCTGGATGATCTGCGTTCCCGAGGCGTGGCGGTTGCCGAGGATGCCGCTGAGGCCGCCGCGCGCGATGAGCGCCTCGGTGAGTGCGGCGGGAAAGCACGGCTCGGTATCCGGGAAGTAGCCCCACTCGAACTCGACCGGCAGCCCCATCATCTCCCAGTGGCCGCTCGGGGTGTCCTTGCCGCGGCTGCGTTCGGCCGCATGGCCGAACCGTCCGGCTCGCCGCTTCGGCCGCGCGACCGGCAGCGGCGCGTTGCGAGCCGCCTCGGCCGCATCGATCAGGCCGAGTGCGGCCAGGTGAGGAACCTCGAGCGGCCCGCTGCGCTGGGCGGTATCAGCGCGTCCGAGCGCGCACGCCTCGGCGATGTGCCCGAACGTGTCGGCGCCGGCGTTGCCGTAGGCAGCCGCGTCCGCGGCTGCGCCGACACCCATCGAGTCCAGAACGACGACGATCGCTCGCGGCATTGTCCACCCCATGCGCCCGGTCCTGCGCGCAAGAGCGGCCGGGCCCTGCCATGACCTGCGGCTGACCGGTGCCGCGCGCCGTCCCGCCCGCGGCCGGGGCAACCCTGGCACGCGAGCTGCATCGCACAGCCTCGCGTGCAGATCTTCGGCCGCGAGTCTAGAGACACTTGACCAAACAGTCAAAGTCCAACCTCGCGCGTCCGGCGCCCGAGCGGACCGGTCGAGTCGGGCCGCGCGTCGGCGGCGAGGCGCGCCCGCGGTGGCGAGGCGCGATCTGAGGCCGCTCGGGCGCCGCGGGTTTGCCCGACCGCGCACGGCGCGTGCCGCCTGGATTTGCACCCTGCTGGGGCGGCGCGGCCGCGCCATCCGGCCGTGCCCCGGGCGCGACGGCGGGTGAGGCGGTGAAAGTTCACTGACATAAACGGTCCAGTGACTGCAGCGGATCGCCGTGCTGTCACGGAATTTTCATCTGCCGGAAGGATACTGGGACGAGCGAATTCATTTTGAGACGATGACCGGCCTGTCGGGATTGCCATCGCTGTCGCGCCTGCGGCGGATGTGCGGCGCGTGGTTCGGGCGCCGCCGTCCGTTGACTTCGATACCGGGCTTCGTTACCGTATTTGACCAAATGGTCCACATGCGCTTTGTCCGCTCACGCCCGCCGCGACGGTGACCCATGAGTTCACCGGCCGGCTCTGATTCCAAGATCGCTTTCCCCCGGTTGGTCCCGGAGCGCTCCACGCTCGAAGCCGAGACGCCGGCCGCGGCGATGCGCGGGCGGGGCATCGAGTTTGATGCAGGCTGGATCGATCGCGTGCGCGTGAACCTGTCGGCCGTTGAGCGCCGTGTGAGCACGCTCCCGAAGCGCCGGACCGTGAAGAAAGCGTGGCAGGCCGCCTGGCTGCTGAAGGCCGTGAGCCTGATGGATCTGACGACGCTGTCGGCCGACGACACCCCGGGGCGCGTGCTGCGCCTGTGCGCCAAGGCGCGCGCGCCGGTTCGCTCCGATCTGCTCTCGGCCCTGGGCTGGGGCGAGCGTCCGCTCACCACGGCGGCGGTGTGCGTCTATCACGAAATGATTCCGGCCGCGCGGGCCGCGCTGGCCGGCACGGATATCGCCATCGCTGCGGTCTCGGCTGCTTTCCCGGCGGGGCTGTCTGCCTTCGAGCTGCGCCTGGAGGAGATCCGCCGCTCGGTGGCGGCGGGGGCGACGGAGATCGACGTGGTCATCAGCCGCCGCCACGTGCTGCTGTCCGACTGGCGCGCGCTCTATGCGGAGATCCGCGCCTTCCGGGAGGCCTGCGGGCCGGTGCACATGAAGACCATTCTCGGCACGGGGCAGCTGGGCTCGATCGGCAAGGTGGCCAAGGCCTCGCTCGTTGCGCTCATGGCCGGGTCGGATTTCATCAAGACCTCCACCGGCATGGAGCCGGTGAACGCGACGCTGCCGGTGAGCCTGGTCATGATGCGCATGATCCGGGAGTTCGCCGAGCGGACCGGACAGCGGGCGGGCTTCAAGCCGGCGGGCGGGATCTCCAGCGCCAAGACGGCGCTCACCTATCTGCTGCTGCTGAAGGAGGAGCTGGGGGATGAGTGGCTGACGCCCGAGCGGTTCCGCTTCGGCGCCTCACGGCTGCTCGGGGACATCGAGCGTCAGCTCGAGCACCAGGTGACGGGCCGCTATTCCGCGGCCCACCGTCATCCGCTCGGCTAGGGACCGAATGAGGGGGCCGGAGAGTTCATGAGCAGCGTCCCGGAAATCTTCGACACGCTCAGCTACGGTCCGGCTCCGGAAGATGCGAGCGCCGTGCGCCAATGGCTGGCGGCGCACCCTGAGGGATTCTCGCTGTACATCGGCGGGGGCTGGCGACCGTCCCGCGTGCAACAGCCGCGCATTCCCTGTCTCAACCCGGCGAACGGCGAGGAGCTCTCGAGCCTCACGCAGAGCTCGGCCGAGGACGTCGATGAGGCGGTCAAGAGCGCCCAGGCGGCCTTTCCGGCGTGGTCTCAATCCGGCCACCAGCGCGCCCGTGTGCTCTATGCGCTCGGGCGTCTGATCCAGAAGCACAGCCGCTTCTTCGCGGTGCTGGAGTCGCTCGACAACGGCAAACCCATCCGCGAGACGCGCGATCTCGACATCCCGCTGGCCGCGCGTCACTTCACCTATCACGCCGGTTGGGCACAGCTCGCGCCGCACGAGCTCGCGGACCACGAGCCGCTCGGCGTCATCGGGCAGATCATTCCGTGGAATTTCCCGCTGCTGATGCTCGCCTGGAAGGTTGCCCCCGCGCTCGCGGCCGGCAACTGCGTGGTGCTCAAGCCCGCCGAGGACACGAGCCTCACCGCGCTGTTCTTCGCGAGCCTGTGCGCGGATGCGGGAGTGCCTCCCGGGGTCGTCAACATCCTGACCGGTGACGGCAGGGTCGGGGAGCTGATCGTCGCGCATCCGGGGATCGCGAAAATCGCCTTCACCGGCTCGACCGAAGTCGGCAAGCTCATCCGCCGCAGCACGGCGGGCACCGGTAAATCGCTGACGCTCGAGCTCGGCGGCAAGTCGCCGTTTGTCGTGTTCGAGGACGCCGATCTCGACGCCGCGGTCGAGGGCCTGGTCGATGCGATCTGGTTCAACCAGGGACAGGTGTGCTGCGCCGGCTCGCGCCTGATCGTCGAGGAGAGCGTGCTCGGCAGCCTGGTGCACAAGATCAAGGCCCGGCTCGCGCACATCCGCATCGGCGATCCGCTCGACAAGGCGATCGACATGGGCGCGTTGATCACGCCGGCCCACCGCGCGCGCGTGCAGGGCTTCGTCGAGCAGGCTCAGGCCGAGGGCGCGACCGTGTGGCAGCCTGAGATCCCCGTGCCGCGCCAGGGCGCCTTCTATCCGCCGACGCTGCTGACGGACGTCTCGCCGGCAAACAGCGTGTGGCGCGAAGAGGTATTTGGCCCGGTGCTCGCGACGAGCAGCTTCCGCACCCTGCAGGAAGCGGTCGAGCTCGCCAACAACACTCGCTATGGGCTGGCCGCGACGCTCTACACCGAGAACATCAACCGCGCGCTTGAGCTCGCCGTGAAACTCAAGGCCGGAGTGGTCTGGATCAACACCACCAACCAGCTGGATGCGGCGTGCGGCTTCGGCGGGATCCGCGAAAGCGGCTTCGGGCGCGAAGGCGGGCTCGAAGGCATGTTGGATTACCTGCGAGAGCGTGACGCCTGGATGCCGGCTGCGCAAGCCGGTGCCGCCTCGCGCGATGAGCGGCGCGAGCTGCCCGCGGGTGCGGCCCCGCTCGCGCGCTCCGGCCGGATGCTCGCCGAGACGCTGGCGGCCCAGTCGCTCGCGGCCGAGCCGGCCGAGGGCCGCATCGACAGAACCTTCAAGCACTTCATCGGCGGCAAGCAGAGCCGCCCGGACGGCGGCCTGTCGCGGCCCGTGCAGGATGCCCGCGGAGATCTCGCCGGCTGGGTGGCGCAAGGCAATCGCAAGGACATCCGCGATGCGGTCGAGGCGGCATTGCGGGCCGAGCGGTGGGCGGATGCGACCGCGCACCTGCGCAGCCAGATACTCTTTTATATCGCAGAGAATCTCGCGCTGCGCCGCGAGGAGCTCATCGGCAAGCTGCGCCGCCTGAGCGGCTGCAAGGCCGCGCAATCGCGCGCCGAAGTCGACGCGGCGATCGAGCGGCTGTTCGCCTACGGCGGCTGGGCTGACAAGTACGACGGCCTGATCCACACCCCGCCGGTGAGAAATATCGCGCTCGCGGTGCCGGAGCCGATCGGCGTGGTCGGCGTGATCTGTCCGGACGAGGCGCCGCTGCTGGCCTTCGTGTCGCTGCTCGCGCCCGTGATTGCCATGGGCAACCGGTGCGTGATCATCCCGTCCGAGCGCATGCCGCTGCCGGCGCTGGATCTGTGCCAGGTGCTCGAGACCTCGGACGTGCCGGCCGGCGTCGTCAATATCGTGACAGGAGACCGTGAGGAGCTGACTGCGACGCTGGCGATGCACGATCAGGTCGACTGCCTCTGGTACTTCGGCTCCAAGGACGGCAGCAAGCGGGTGGAAGAGTGGGCCGCCGCGGCGGTGAAGCGCACCTGGGTCAGTCACGGCCGCCGCCGCGACTGGCTCTCGGTGCGCCACGGCGAGGGCCGGACGTTCCTGCGCCAGGCCACTCAGATCAAGAACATCTGGCTGCCTTACGGCGACTTCGCATGAATCGTGTGCGCTGCGGCATCGGCGCACGGACGGTGGCGGTGCACCTCGGTGATCGAGGGGGGAGCGGTGCGCTCGTGCCTTGTCTGGGGGCGGGCAAGATGGCGTGCGTGGACGGATTGCTCGAGAGCCTCACCAGCGCCATCATGCAACCCATTCCGACCGGCTGTTGCCTGGGCGCAACGGCCGTGCGAGTGTTGGAGGTGCGGATGGCCGAGCGGCCGAGATTGACACGGGGGAAGCAGGCATATATCGTTTAACACAAGTGCGTTAAACGTTTTAGACCAAGAATCTGAGCACTTTCTTTCAACACACTGACGCGACGGAAGAAAGTCCAACGCACGGGGGCTTGAGTGATGTACGCAACAGTGCCAATTGTCACGATCCGCGGCGATGCAGGCAGGCGATGTCCCTCGCTGGCGCTTCAGGGGAACGTTGCATCCCCGCTGCGCCGAGCCAAGCGGCATCGGGCGTCGGGGTTCTGAGGACAGCATGCAAAACCGACGATCGGCTCGCGCGGCCAGCCGATCGCCAGAGACGTTTTTTTACACGGCCGTGTGGTGACCACGTTAGGAGAGTCCGCAATGTCCATTGAGATCCGTAAGGCGGTACGACAGATCCTCGCCCCGATGGCGGTGGTTGTTCCTTGCATGGCGCTGCTCGCCGCCGCGCCGGCATTCGCCGCCGCGCAGAATGCGAGCCAAAGCAAATCCGACAGCAGCGCACCCACGACCAAGCTGCAGAAGGTGCTGATCGTCGGAGCGGAACAGGCTGTGGCGACCGTCAACGCCAAGAAATTCGAGCACGTGAGCCCCGCGGCGAGCGCCGTGTCGGTGCTGAACAACGTCCCCGGCTTCAACTCGCGGGCGCTGGGCGCCGGCGGCTTCCTCGTCAGCGGCAACGCGTTCACGCTCGACGGATTCGACAGCTCTCAGGTCGGCACCACCTTCGATGGGGTGCCCTACATCAATACCTTTCTCGGCGGCTTCTACGGTGGCGGCGACCAGCCGGCGGCCACACCGCTCGCGACGGAGCAGATCGCCGGCGTGAAGGTCTACAGCGGCGCCAATACGCAGTCGCAGTCCTCCCTTGACGGTCTCGGCGGTACGGTGGCGTTCGAGCCGGTCCTGCCGGATAAGAAGTTCGACGTGACGCTCGGCATGACGGGCGGCGTGTATCAGGGCGGCCCCGATGGGGGCGGCGGGTCCGAGGCGGTGGAGCGCTTCGGAATCAACTCGGGGGCCATCAGCTACCTGAAGGGCCTGCGGGTGCTCGCGAAGTTCAGCCACACCCTGGTGCACGGGCCGCAGCCCAATGTCGTCGCCCGGATCAATTCGTACTACCTCGCGGCGGTGCAGCCGACCAACTCGGGCGAGGCGAAGCTCATCGTGCTGGTGAACAATGAGAATTCCGAGCCGCCGACCTACTATCCCTCGCCGCTGCTGGCCCAGTACGGCTACGACTACAATTTCCCGAAGGACGTTTCATTCACCAACCAGGCCGCCAACAACGTCTTCGTGGCCATGTCCATCAAGTCGCTGCTGAGCTCCAGGGTGATCGGCGAGATCAAGACCTTCTATAACGGATCGTCGAACAACCGCGTCGGCTACGCGAACCCGATCTACAACAACACGTATGAAGGATATTCGTACGACCTGAATGCAACGCTCAAGTCCTGCTCGGCCCTGAACGCCTACGAGAACTATGCGCCGAACCCTGTGCCGTCGACTGCGTATCCGAACACGTACAACTGCAGTGTCGCGACGCAGATGTTCGGTTCGGCTCACGCAGGAACGGCCTATCAGCACTACGTGCAGAACTTCCACGAGATGGGCGCGATGGGCCATCTGACCCTGCTCTTCCCGGACAACACGGTGAAGATCGGCGCACTGGGCATGGTGGCCCCGATGTTGTCGGAGGAGTCGTGGTACGGGCAATGGCCCTCGCCGCTGCTCTCGGGCTATAACATGGCGTGGCTGGAGCACGACGGCCAGACCTGGATGCAATCCTATCTCGAGGACAACATCGCCCTGCTGCACGGCAAATTGCACATCTACCCGGGCATCAAGTGGACGCAGATCTCGATGTTCTCGAACGACAACCAGGGTTATTACTACGATTTCTCCGGTTCCGTATCGAAGCGCTACGCGTTCCTCGAGCGCTCGATCGGCGTCACTTATTCGTTCACGCCCAGGATGAATGTTTACGTGAATTACGGCCGCTCGTACAAGCAGCCCAACATCAGCGCGTTGTACGGTGTCATCGGCTCGAGCCAGCAGCCGGGGCCGGTGGTGGTGCAGCCGGAATACGTCGACAACATCGATGCCGGGATCCGGTTCAAGAACCCGTACTACTACTGGAGCGCGGCGTTCTTCAATCGCAACTTCTCGAACATCTTCAGCTCGACGTACAGCGATATCACCGGCATCACCCTGACGTACAACGCCGGCAAGGCGACCTTCAGGGGCTTCAATCTCGACGGCGGGGTGGAGTTGCCGTATCACCTGCAGCTGTCGGGGAATTTCAACTACACGAGCGCGAAGTACACGCAGAACTTCACGAACGTCAACGGCGTGTCGATCACCAACGGCATGTGGCGGCCGAATATCCCCGTGGATAGCGGCAATGTGGACCTCCAGTACGACAACGGACCGTGGTACGCAAGCCTGAACATGCACTACGTCGGGTCGCAGTACGTCATGAACTACCTCACCGGCGCGACCACCAATTTCCAGATTGGCGGGTATGCCATGGTGAATCTGAACGGGGCGTACGTCTGGAAGCTCGACGACGACACGCTGAAGTCGCTGAAGTTCGAGCTCAATGTCGATAATCTGCTCAACCGGCATGCGGTGTTCTACTCGGCGGGCTACCAGATCAATGAGCCCGCTTCGCCGAACTTCTTCTGGAACGCCTACGCGCCGCCGATGTTTGCGGGGCTGACGGTGTCGGCGAAGCTCTTCTGAGTCAGGACGAGCGGTTGATGTCACGGAGCGGATCGTCGCGCTGCGTGCTCACCGGTGTGATCCTGGCCGCGGTCGCCCTCACCGGGTGCTCCGCGGCCAGGACGAGCGCCGCGCACGGCGCCGGGCACGGATCAAGGGGCCGCCTCAATGATCTGGCCGCGGTGACGCACCTCATCGCGACCGGGCGGCGCATCAGCCCGATCGGGCAGCTCGCCGCCACGGCGAATTTCCCCTCGAGCGTCGTCGAGTCGAACGGATCGGTGTACGTGCTCGCGAACGGTGCGACGCGCACGCAGTCCGTTGCGCGGTATGACGCAGCGACGCTGGCGCGCAACGGGCGCGCGGTAGGGTTTCGCGGCCACGTGGCGGGGCCGTCGAAGCCGGGCGTGCTCAAGATCGCCCATCAGGACTTCTTTCAGGGCCTGGTCGCGGGCCCGCATCAGATGCTGTTTGCCGCGGGAGGCGGCACTGATGTGCTGCTGGCACTGCGCGCGGGTCGGACGGGCTTCGATGTCGTGCGGCGGTATGCGCTGCGCTATGTCCCGTTTCCGAAGGATCAGTATCCCTATTGGTATCAGGGTCTGCACCGCGGCAGGCGGCACTTCTACCCGGACGGGGTGGCGCTGGGGCCGGATGGCCGCCATGCGTACGTGACGGGCCTGCTCAGCAACTCCGTGGCGCGAATCGATCTGCGCAACGGCAAGGTGCGCTACGGCAACGCCGGACCCTATCCGTTTGCGCCCGTGTTGACCGATCACGGCCGCCGGCTGGTGGTGACGGATTGGGGCGGCTGCGGCGTGACGGTGCTCGCGAGCCGCACGCTGCGCACGCTCGGGGAGGTCTGCATCGGACCGAAGACCGGGCCGGCCAACACCGATCCGGGGATTCATCCGACCGCGCTCGTGGCCGTGCCCGGCGGCAGCACGGTCGTGTTCACGGCCTCGAATCTCGATGCGGCCGTGGAGGTGGATGCGCGGACGCTGCACGTGGTGCGCGTGTTCGATGATGCCCCGTACCCTGGGGCGCCGCCCGGCAGCTACCCCGACGGCATTGCCATCCATGCCGGGCGGGTGTACGTGGCCAACGCGGGCAACGATGACGTGGCGGTGTTTGACCTCTCGAGCGGCCGTGCGCTGGGGCTGATTCCGACCGCGTGGTATCCGACCGGCATTGCCGCCGGAGCCGATGCGCTCTACGTGGTGGCGGCCAAGGGGCTCGGGTCAGGCCCCAACCTGCGCCACCAGTGGGTCGGCGACATGATGCACGGGGCGCTGCAGCGCATCTCCTATGCGCAGATCGGTCGCGAGCGGGCGCGTCTCACGCAGGTCGCGCTGTCGGACAACGGCTTTTCGGCCGCGCACCGCGCAGCGCTGGCGCGCAGCAATGCGCAGGTCTCGGGCGAGCTGCGCCGCCACATTCGCTATGTCGTATTCATTCTGCGCGAGAACAAGACCTTCGACGAGGAGCTCGGCAAGCTCAAGGGCCTCGGGCATTGGGCCGACCCGCGCCTGGCGCTCTACGGCCCGCGGGAGCTGCCGAACCTGTTCGCCTGGGCCAGGCGCGATGCGCTGTTCGTGAATTTCTACGCCGACGGGGAAGTGACCGCCCAGGGCCACCAGTGGGTCACGGGAGCATCGGACTCCGACTTCGTGCAGCGTACCTGGCCGCAGTACTACTCGCGCCGCGCACTCATCGGCAATCCCGGCTGGACGCAATCGCTGGAGCTGGCAGCGCGCCACAAGGGCCCGAGCGGCGTCGGGCCCACCGGCGGCAGCCGCGTGGAAGCCGATCCGTATGCGGACTATATCGATCTGGCGAAGCTCGGTCGCTGGACCAATCCGTGGATCGCGTATCCGCAGCGGCTGTACCTGTTCAACGACCTGCAGGCGCACGGCGTCGACTTCGAGGACTTCGGCGAGTTCATCACGCGCTCGCAGGCCGGCGCGATACCGGGGCCGCTGCGCGCCCATCTCGCCCGGCAGTTCCCGGGCTGGGACCGGATGATTCTCGATACGCAGCGGGCGAGGGTCGCGGTGAGCTGGATGCAGCATCACGCCGCGAATCTGCCGCGGTTCATGTACATCTGGCTGCCGGATGATCACACGGCCGGCCGTACGCCGTGCTACTACACGCCCGATTACTACGTCGCCAACAATGACCTCGCGACGGCGCGCATCGTGCACTACCTGAGCACCACGCCGCAGTGGAAGCACATGGTGGTCTTCGTGACCGAGGATGATGCGCAGTCCGGTGCGGACCATATCGACGCCCACCGGACTTTCGCGCAAGCGCTGGGCCCGTGGGTCCGGCAGGCGGACGTCACCACACGCTATTCACAAGTCAACATCGTGCGGACCATCGAGGCGGTGTTCGGCCTGCCGCCGATGTCGCAGTGGGATGCGAACGCCGCGGTGATCCGTGGCATCTGGCGCCGCTCCCCGAACGACTCGGTCGTTCCCGTGGCCGTACCCAAGGTCAAGGTGGCCTTCAATCCCGGCACCTGCCGCAATCACGCCCTGATGCGCCGCGAAGCGAGGATGCGGCGCCACGTGCCGCTTCAGGCCTGGGTGCGCGCGCACCAGAGTGCGCTGGCCGGGCGGCTGCCGCCGCGCAGCGAGTGGTATACCCCGACGAGCCTGCTGAAGATTCCCGGCGGCGAGCAGATGCGCCAGGAGTGGGTCGGCACCAAGGGCGCCGCGAGTTACGCGCGGACCCTGCAGTACCTGCGGGCACTGGCGCGCGCGCATCATGCGCCGTTGAGTCATTACGTCGCGAACGACGATGATGACTGAGGAGCCAACGGCGGGCGGCAGCCGGCGAGCGCCGGCTGCGGCCGCGGCCCCTGGCGCGTGCCCGCGCGGTGCTGCGCGGCGCGAAGACGGCGCGGCGCAGACCGTCCTGTCCGCACGCGCGCTGTAGCTGCCCGCCGATCGCCAAGGAGGTGGGCGGGGCATCGGGCGCGCGACGGACTGGCGGTGATGTCGGGGGACGGTCGAAACCGGATGCAGGCAGGATGATTTTCAAGAATCTCATTCGCAAGAAGCGCGACGGGTTTGCGCTCGAGCGGGACGAAATCGAGTTCTTCGTGCACGGCCTCGCCGATGCGTCCATTCCGACCGAGCAGGTCGCAGCGCTCGCCATGGCGGTGTTCTTCCGCTCCATGAATTCCGCCGAGTGCGGCGCGTTGACGGCGGCGATGGCCGACTCCGGCGTGCGCCTGCGCTGGGAGCAGCTGCGCGGCCAGGGGCCGGTCATCGACAAGCACTCCACCGGCGGCGTCGGCGACAAGGTGAGCTTTCTGCTGGCGCCGATCGCCGCGGCATGCGGCTGCTTCGTGCCGATGATCTCGGGACGGGGCCTGGGGCACACCGGCGGCACCCTCGACAAGCTCGACGCCATTCCCGGCTACCGCTCCATGCCGGACGTGGAGGAGTTTCGCCGGGTGGTCGCAGCGGTCGGCTGCGCCATCATCGGCCAGACGGACGATCTGGCGCCGGCCGACCGGCGCCTGTACGCCATCCGCGATGTCACGGCGACCGTGGAGTCCATCCCGCTGATCACCGCATCGATCCTCTCCAAGAAGATCGCCGCTGGGCTCGATTCGCTGGTCATGGATGTCAAGACCGGCTCGGGCGCGTTCATGGAGTCGATGGGCGAGGCGCGGGCGCTGGCGCGCAGCATCA
Organism: Pseudomonadota bacterium; assembly: GCA_021816775.1. GTDB lineage: Bacteria > Pseudomonadota > Gammaproteobacteria > Steroidobacterales > Steroidobacteraceae > 13-2-20CM-66-19. The sequence continues at coordinate 44,416 of JAKAXA010000020.1, read as the reverse complement.
TCGGGGTCGCCGCAACGACCGGCCTCACCACTCACGCCGTCATCACCGACATGTCGCAGGCGCTGGGGTGGAACGTCGGCAATGCGCTCGAGATCGCCGAGTCGCTCGCGTTCCTCACCGGCAGCGCGCAGGAGCCGCGCCTGGCGGAGGTCGTCTTCGCGCTGGTGTCCGAGATGCTGATCATGGGCAAGCTGGCCGCCAGCCACGCCGAGGCGCGCGAGCGGGCCGAGGCTGCGGTGCGCTCCGGGGAGGCGGCCGAGCGGTTCGCGCGCATGGTGGCCGCCCTCGGCGGGCCGGGCGATCTTCTGACCCGCTCGCCACAGTATCTGCCGCAGGCACCTGTCATCGAGCCGGTCTGGCCGGCCGCCGAGGGCTACGTGTCGAGCGTGGATGCCCGGGCCGTCGGCAACCTGCTGGTGGCGCTCGGCGGCGGCCGGCGGGTCGCGGGCGAGAAGCTCGATCTGGCGGTGGGCTTCAGCGCTGTGGCGGGAATCGGCACGCGGGTCGGCAAGGGCAGGCCGCTCGCCATGGTGCACGCGCGCTCGAGCGAGCAGGTGCAGCGGGCGAGCGAGGCGCTGCGCGCGGCGATGTCCCTGTCCGATCAGCCGTGCGCCGCGGCGCCGGTGGTCCACGAAATCCTGGTGACGGCCTGAGCGGTCGTCGCGCCCGCCATGGCATTTTCCACCCGAAATAACCCGAGACGTGAGGAGGCTTGTGCCTCGCGCGGGACGGGCGAGGGAGGCTGACGCCGTGAGTGACGAGGCCGCACAGCTGTGGAATCGCGACCTGGCGCCGACGCCGCCGGAACGGCGCACCTGGCGCTGGTACCACTACGCGGCGCTGTGGCTCGGCATGGTGATGTGCGTGCCCGCGTACACACTGGCCGCGGGGCTCGTGGGTGGGGGCATGTCAGCCTACCAGGCCATCGTGACGGTGACGCTCGGCAACCTCATCGTCCTGATCCCGATGCTGCTCATCGGTCACGCGGGCGCGAAGTACGGCATTCCCTACGCGGTCCTGGTGCGCTGCTCGTTCGGGACGCTCGGCGGGCGCTTTCCGGCCGTGCTGCGTGCGCTCGTGGCCTGCGGCTGGTACGGCATCCAGAGCTGGTTCGGCGGGCTGATGATCTACACGCTGATCACGGTGCTCATCGGCCATCCCCTGGGCGGCCCCCCGCTGGCGCTGCTCGGCGTCAGCCTGTGGCAGCTGGTGTGCTTTGCGGCGTTCTGGCTGCTGCAGTTCTACTTCATCGTGCACGGCATCGAGTCGATCCGGCGCCTCGAGACCTACACCGCGCCGATCAAGGTTGTCATCTGCGTCATGCTGCTGATCTGGGCCTATGACAAGGCGGGCGGGTTCGGCCCGATCGTGCATACCCCCTCGCAGTTCGCGCCGGGCGGGGCCCGCAGCGGACAGTTCTACAAGGTGTTCTGGCCGTCGCTCACCGCCATGGTCGGGTTCTGGTCGACGCTGGCGCTGAACATACCGGACTTCACCCGCTTCGCCCGGACCCAGCGCGATCAGGTGATCGGCCAGGCGATCGGCCTGCCGGCGCCCATGGGGCTGCTCGCGGCGCTGGCGGTGTTCGTCACCTCGGCGACGGTGGTCATCTACCACCAGGCGATCTGGGATCCGGTCACCCTCGCCGGGCGCATGAGCGGAGCGGCGGTGCTGCTGGCGCTGCTGGTGCTCCTGGTGGACACGATCAGCGTCAACCTCGCGGCCAATCTGGTCGGGCCCGCGTTCGATTTCTCGGCACTGTGGCCGCAGCGCGTCAGCTACAAGACCGGCGGCTATATCACCGCGGTGGTGGCGGCGGCGATCATGCCGTGGAAGATTCTCTCGAGCACCCACGGCTACATCCTCACCTGGCTCGTCGGCTACTCGGCGCTGCTCGGGGCGGTGGCCGGCATCCTGATCGTGGATTACTACCACATCCGCCGCCGCGTGATCGACGTGCCGGCGCTGTACCGGGGGCAGGAGAGCCGCTATTACTACTCGCGCGGCTGGAACCCCATCGCGGTGGGCGCCTTTCTGATCGGCGTGCTGCCGTGCCTGCCGGGCTTTCTGCACGCCTCGCTGCCGCTGACCTTCCCGCATCCGGGCGAGGTGTTCCGGCACCTGTACCGTTACGCCTGGTTCGTTGCGCTCGGCCTCGCGGCGGCCGCCTATGCCGCCGGCATGCGACTCGCCGCGCGGCGCGCGCAGGTCCCGGCCCCCGAATATCTGCGGCAGGCCTGATGCGCCAGATGAGGCTCAGTGCGGCGAGTTTCCCGTGCGGCCCGCTGCGCGCGGGCGGCCGCGCATAATTGACCAAATGGTCAAAAGTAGGCATGCTTTGGACCCGTCGCTGCACCAAGGGAGAGTGCCATGAGTGAGCCGCATCGAGCGGACATCCGCCCGGGTCGTCTGCCGCCGCAGACCTATGCCGCTCACTTCGCCGATCACGTTGCGCCGCTCACCGAGGCGCAGGCGCTGCTCGAGGCGAGCCGCTGTCTTTACTGCTTCGATGCGCCGTGCATGCAGGCCTGCCCGACCCGCATCGATGTTCCCTCGTTCATCCGGCGCATCGCCGAGGGCAATGCGCGCGGCGCGGCCGAGTCGATCCTCGAGTCCAATCCGCTCGGTGGCTCGTGCGCGCGCGATTGCCCCACCGAGGTGCTCTGCGAGCAGGTCTGCGTGCGCAATACGCAGCAGGGCCAGCCGGTCGCGATCGGCCGGCTGCAGCGCTTCGCGGTCGATGCGCTCATGGCGAGCGCCGAGCCGCAGATCTTCACGCGCGCCGCAGCGAGCGGCCGGCGCGTGGCGGTGCTCGGAGCGGGACCGGCGGGCCTCGCATGCGCGCATGCGCTCGCCCGCGAGGGGCATGAGGTCGCACTGTTCGATGCGAAGCCCAAGGCGGGCGGTCTCAACGAATACGGCGTCGCCGCCTACAAGGTTGCCGGTGGCTTTGCGCAGCGCGAGGTCGCGTGGCTGCTCGCGATCGGCGGCATCACGCTGCACAGCGGCTGGCGCCTCGCGAGCGCCGCGCAGCTCGAGGCGCTGCGCCGTGAGTACGATGCCGTGTTCCTCGGTGTGGGTCTCGCCAGCACCCATCAGCTGGGTGTCCCCGGCGAGGCGCTCGAGGGCGTCGTCGATGCGGTGGAGTTCATCGGCGCGCTGCGCCAGGCCGCGGATCCCGGCACGCTGCCCGTGGGGCGGCGTGTGGTGGTGATCGGCGGCGGGATGACCGCCATCGATGCGGGCGTGCAGTCGAAGCTGCTCGGCGCCGAAGCCGTCACCATCGCCTACCGGCGCGGGCCGCAGCACATGCGCGCCTCACGCCACGAGCAGGAGCTGGCGCTCACCCGGGGCGTCGGCATTCTTCACTGGCTTGCGCCCGTGGAGGTGCTCGGCGAGGGCGGCAGCGCTCGCGCCGTGCGCTTCGCGCGCCAGCGGCTCGAGGGCGAGCGGCTCGTGCCCACCGGCGAGGAGCTCGTGCTCGAGGCGGACATGGTTCTGAAGGCGATCGGGCAGCGGCTCGACGGCCGAGTGCTGGCCGAGTGCGGCTTCGCGCTGCGCGACGGCCGGATCGCGACCGATGCCTGCGGCCGCACCAGCATCGCGAACGTCTGGGCCGGCGGGGACTGCATCGCCGGTGGGCAGGATCTGACGGTCGAGGCGGTGGCCCACGGTCTGCGCGCCGCGCGCGCGATCGACCGGCTGCTGCGCGGCGAGCGCAGCCGCCCCGAGCAGTGATGCGGAGAATTCCATGGCCCGATTAGACATCGATTTCTGCGGCATCCGCAGCCCGAACCCGTTCTGGCTCGCCTCGGCGCCGCCCACCGACAAGGCCTACAACGTCGAGCGCGCCTTCGAGGCGGGCTGGGGCGGGGTGGTGTGGAAGACCCTGGCCGAGGCCGGCCCGCCGGTGGTCAACGTGAGCGGCCCGCGCTACGGGGCGCTGCTCGCCGTCGACCGCAGCCTGATCGGCTTCAACAACATCGAGCTCATCACGGACCGCGAGCTGGAGACCAACCTCGCGGAGATCACCGCGGTCAAGCGCCGCTGGCCGGGCCGCGCCGTGGTCGTGTCCGTCATGGTGCCGTGCAAGGAGGAGTCGTGGCAGGCGATCCTGCCGCGCGTGGAGGACACCGGCTGCGACGGCATCGAGCTGAACTTCGGCTGTCCGCACGGCATGAGCGAGCGCGGCATGGGCTCGGCGGTGGGCCAGGTTCCCGAGTACATCCAGATGGTGACCGCCTGGTGCAAGCGCTACACGCGCCTGCCCGTGATCGTCAAGCTGACGCCCAACGTCACCGACATCCGCTCCCCGGCGCGCGCGGCCAAGGCCGGCGGGGCCGATGCGGTCTCTCTCATTAATACCGTCAACTCCATCATGGGCGTCGATCCGGACACCCTGCGGATGAGCCCGGACGTCGGCGGCAAGGGCACGCACGGCGGCTATTGCGGCCCTGCGGTGCGGCCGATCGCGCTGCACATGGTGGCGGAGATCGCCCGCGACCCCGAGACCGCGGGGCTGCCGATCTCCGGGATCGGCGGCATCGGCAGCTGGCGCGATGCGCTCGAGTTCATCGCCCTCGGCGCCGGCTGTGTGCAGGTGTGCACCGCGGCGATGGTGTATGGCTTCAAGATCGTCCAGGAGATGGTGAGCGGGCTCGCGACCTACCTCGATGCGAAGGGCCTGGAGAGCGTCGAGGCGCTGCGCGGCCGCGCGCTGCCGAGCGTGACGGAGTGGCGTTACCTGGATTTGAATCGCATCTCCAAGGCCGTGATCAACCAGGATCTGTGCATTCAGTGCGGGCGCTGTCACATCGCCTGCGAGGACACGGCGCACCAGGCGATCACGGCGCAGCGCGACGGACGGCGCCACTTCGAGGTGAAGGAGGAGGAGTGCGTGGGGTGCAACCTCTGTGTCAACGTCTGCCCGGTGCCGGGGTGCATCACGCTGCGCGAGCTCGCGCCCGGGGAGATCGACCGGCGCACGGGCCAGGCGGTGAGCGGCACCGCGCTCGATTGGACACAACATCCGAACAATCCGCTGCGGAGCGGCGCCTGATGGCCGCGGCGAGGCCGGCGGCCCAGCCGCGCCGCGTCGCGGCCCGATCGCGCGCGACGCGCGCCGATGCGGTGGCGACGCTGCGCGAGGCCGCCGAGCCGCGCAGCGCCGAGGCGGGCGCGGCGCCGCCGCGGCGCAAGCGCCTCGCTCACGAGGCCGCCATCCTCCAGGCGGCCGAGCGTGTGTTCGCGGGCGCCGGCTTCGGCGGGGCGACCATGGCCGAGATCGCCAAGGCGGCCGGGCTGCCCAAGCCCAACCTGCACTATTATTTCGGCAGCAAGAAGGCGCTGTACCGCGCGGTGCTCGAGCGCACGCTGCGCGAGTGGCTGGAGCCGGCGGACTGCATCGTCGCCACCGCCGAGCCGCGCGAGGCGCTCGAGCGCTACATCCGCGAGAAGATGCGCCTGTCCTTCGCGCGCCCGTACGCCTCGCGGGTCTGGGCCAACGAGCTGCTGCACGGTGCGCCGGAGCTGCGCACGACGCTGGTGCGCACGCTGCGCCCGCTGATGCGCCGCAAGGTCGCGGTGATCGATCAGTGGATGGCCGAGGGGCGCATGGCGCCCGTCGACAGCAGCCACCTCTTCTTCACCATCTGGGCGGCGACCCAGACGTACGCGGACTTCGAGGTGCAGATCTGCGCCGTGCTCGGCTGCGCGAGCCTCGACCGCGCGGCGCAGGCGCGGGCTACGCAGCATGTGGTGTCGCTCATTCTGCGCGGCTGCGGATTGGCATGAGGCCGCGCGAGGTGCGGCTTTGCCACTGAGTCTGCAGAGTTTGTAAACTGAACCGGCTGGCGATTCTGTCATGCTGTGAGCATGTTGGCGTCTGGAGCATCTGGAGTACAAGCGATGGCCAATCCCCGAGCAACTCTTCGCCAGAGCGCGCCGTCCGCGCAGGCCGCACGGCTCGAAGCGCACTGGATGCCGTTCACGGCGAACCGGCAGTTCAAGGCCGCGCCGCGCCTGTTTGCCGCCGCCGAGGGCGCCTATTACACCGACATGCACGGGCGCAAGATCTTCGACGGCCTCTCGGGGCTGTGGTGCACGGGCCTCGGCCACGGGCGTAAGGAGATCGTCGAGGCGGTGAGCCGTCAGATCGCGACGCTCGATTACGCCCCGGCATTCCAGTTCGGGCACCCGCTGTCGTTCGAGCTCGCCAACCGGATCGTCGCGCACATGCCCGCGGGCCTCGATCACGTGATGTTCAGCGGCGGGTCGGGCTCGGATGCCGTGGACACCTCTTTGAAGATTGCCCGCGCGTACTGGCGCGTCCGGGGCCAGGGGGGCAAGACGCGCCTCATCGGGCGCATGCAGGGCTATCACGGCGTCAATTTCGGCGGCATCTCGGTCGGCGGCATGGTGGCGAACCGCAAGCTGTTCGGCCAGGGCATCGAGTCGGATCACCTCGCGGACCTGCAGCCGCCGGCCGGCTCGTACTGGCGCGGCGAGCCGGCCGAGCGGGGCGTGCAGCTCGCCGAGTCGCTCCTCGAGCTCATCCGCCTGCACGACGCCTCGAGCATCGCCGCGGTGATCGTCGAGCCGTTCTCGGGGTCCGCGGGCGTCATCGTGCCCCCGCGCGGCTATCTGGCGCGGCTGCGCGAGATCTGCACGGAGCACCACATTCTGCTGATCTTCGATGAGGTGATCAGCGGCTTCGGGCGTTGCGGCGCCTGGACGGGCGCCGAGGCCTTCGGCGTCACGCCGGATCTGATGACCTTCGCCAAGCAGAGCACTAATGGCACTCAGCCGCTGAGCGGCGTCGTGGTGAAGAAGGAGATCTACGATGCGTTCATGAACGCCGGCGGTCAGGAGTACCTGCTCGAGCTGCCGCACGGCTACACGTACTCGGCTCATCCCGTGGCGTGCGCGGCCGGTATCGCCACGTTCGATCTGCTGGAGCGCGAGCACGTGCCGGAGCGGGTGCGCAAGCTCGCGCCGCACTTCGAGAGCGCGGTGCACGGGCTGCGCGGCGCACGGCACGTCATGGACATCCGCAACTACGGCCTCGCCGCGGGCTTCACCCTGGAGGCCCTGCCCGGGGAGCCGGCGCGCCGCCCGTACGAGGTGGCGATGGCGATGCTCGAGAAGGGCTTCTACGTCCGCTACGGCGGCGCCACGATCCAGCTGGCGCCGCCCTTCATCAGCACCCCGGCCGAGATCGACCGCCTGGTCGATGCGCTCGGTGAAACGCTCAACCACACCGGCTGAAACCATGTCATCGACACCCTCACTCAAACCGGCCGCCGCGCACTGCGCGGGGCACACGGTGGAGCACCTGATCGCGGGCCGGCGGGTCGGCGGCGGCAGCCGCACGGCGCCGGTCTATGACCCCGCGAGCGGCGAGGTGGCCCGGCAGGTGCTCCTGGCGGACACCAACACCGTGGCGGCGGCCATCAGCGCCGCCCGGGAGGCCTTCCCGGCTTGGCGCGCGACCGCGCCGGCCAAGCGCGCGCGGGTGATGGCCCGGCTGCAGAGCCTGCTGGAGGAGCACAAGGACGCCGTGTGCGCGCGGTTGACGGCCGAGCAGGGCAAATCCCTCGCCGACAGCCTGGGCGAGCTGCAGCGGGGCATCGAGAACGTCGAATTCGCGACCTACGTGCCGCAGCTGCTCAAGGGCGAGCACAGCGTGAGCGTCGGCCCGGGCATCGACACGTGGAGCGAGTTCCAGCCGCTCGGGGTGTGTGCCGGCATCACGCCGTTCAACTTCCCCGCCATGGTGCCGCTGTGGATGTGGCCCATGGCGATCGCCTGCGGCAACACCTTCGTCCTCAAGCCCTCTGAGCGGGACCCGAGCGCGGCGCTCTACGTGGCTGAACTCGCGCACGAGGCGGGTCTGCCCGCCGGCGTGCTCAACGTGGTCAACGGGGACAAGGAGGCGGTCGATGCGCTGCTCGCGGACCCGCGGGTGCAGGCGGTGAGCTTCGTCGGCTCGACGCCGATCGCCGAGTACGTCTATGCCCGCGGCTGCGCGCAGGGCAAGCGCGTGCAGGCTCTCGGCGGCGCGAAGAATCATGCGGTGGTCATGCCGGATGCGGACCTGCCGGGCACCGTCCGCTCGCTCATCGGCGCCGCGTTCGGCACCTGCGGCGAGCGGTGCATGGCGATCTCCGTCGCAGTAGCGGTCGGGGAGGACACCGCGACGGCGCTCGTGGCGGGCCTGAAGGCGGAGATGGCGCGGATCAAGACCTGCGCCGGCACCGACAGCCACTGCGACATGGGGCCGCTCGTCACGCGGGAGCAGCTGGAGAAGGTTCGCGGCTACATCGAGCGGGGCGTCGCCGAGGGCGCGCAGCTCGTGGTGGACGGGCGCACGCTCGCGCTTGCCGATCGTCCCCACGGATTCTTCCTCGGCCCGACCCTGTTCGATCACGTCCAGCCCGACATGGAGATCTACCGGGACGAGATCTTCGGCCCGGTGCTGTGCGTGGTGCGCGTGGCCACCCTGGGCGATGCGATGGCGCTGATCGACGAGCATCGCTACGGCAACGGCACCTGTATCTTCACCCGCGACGGAGAGATGGCGCGGCACTTCACCGACGCGATCCAGGTCGGCATGGTCGGGGTCAATGTGCCGCTGCCGGTGCCCGTGGCCTACCACTCCTTCGGCGGCTGGAAGCGCTCGCTGTTCGGCGACCTCGCCGCCTACGGCCCGGACGCGGTGCGCTTCTACACCCGGCGCAAGACCATCACGCAGCGCTGGCCGTCGGCCGGCAGCCGCGAGGGGACCGCGTTCAGCTTCCCGTCGAATCGTTGAGCGCAGCGGCGGGGCATGACTGCGAAGGCGACGCGGCCGGCGTGCGGCCTGGTCTGTTGACGTTGAGCGGAGGAGGGCAGCGATGGGCGCATTACTGATTCGGGGCGCAACGGTGGTCAACGCCGATTACCCCCGGCGTGCCGACGTGTTGTGTGCGGATGGCCTCATCGCCGCGGTGGGGGAGGGCCTCGAGGCGCCGGCGGGCGCCGCAGTGGTGGATGCCGGCGGCCTGCTCGCCATGCCCGGCGGCATCGACCCGCACACCCACATGCAGCTGCCCTTCATGGGCACGGTGGCGGTCGATGACTTCTTCAGCGGCACGGCCGCAGGGCTGGCCGGCGGGACGACCTGCATCATCGATTTCGTGATCCCCGATCCGAAGGAGCCCCTGCTCGCCGCCTACCAGAAGTGGCGCGGCTGGGCCGAGAAGGCGGCGGCCGATTACGGCTTCCACGTCGCCGTCACGTGGTGGTCCGAGCAGGTCCATGCCGAGATGGGCACGCTGGTGCGTGAGGAGGGCGTGAACAGCTTCAAGCACTTCATGGCGTACAAGAACGCCATCATGGCGGACGATGAGACGCTGGTGAACAGCTTCTCGCGCGCGCTCGAGCTCGGGGCGATGCCCACGGTGCACGCCGAGAACGGCGAGCTGGTCTTTCAGCTGCAGAAGCAGATCTTCGAGCGCGGCATCCGCGGCCCGGAGGGTCATCCACTGTCGCGCCCGCCTGCGGTGGAAGGCGAGGCGGCGCAGCGTGCGATCGCCATCGCCAATGTGCTCAATGTGCCGCTCTATGTCGTGCACGTGTCGTGCGCGGAGTCCGCCGAGGCCATTGCGCGCGCGCGCGCGCGCGGCCAGCGGGTCTTCGGCGAGGCCCTGGCCGGGCACCTGGTGATCGATGAGAGCGTGTACCGCAACCCGGACATCGCGGCGGCGGCCGCGCACGTGATGAGCCCGCCGTTCCGGGACAGGCGCAATCAGGAGGTGCTGTGGAACGCGCTGCAGTCCGGCAGCCTGCAGACCACGGCCACCGACCACTGCGTGTTCTGCGCCGAGCAGAAGGCGGCGGGGCTTGAGGACTTCCGCAAGATCCCCAACGGCTGCGGCGGCATCGAGGAGCGGATGATGGTGCTGTGGGAGACGGGCGTGAACACCGGGCGGCTGACACCCGGGGAGTTCGTCGCGGTCACCTCGACGAACGCGGCGAGGATCTTCAACCTGTATCCGCGCAAGGGGCTCATCGCCCCCGGGTCCGATGCGGATCTGGTGCTCTGGGATCCCAACGCGACGCGCACGCTGTCGGTGAAAACGCAGCATTCGCGCGTCGACTACAACGTATTCGAGGGCCGCGGCGTGACGGGCGTGCCGATCTACACCGTGAGCCAGGGGAACGTGGTCTATGCGCGCGGCGAGCTGCGCGCCGAGCGCGGCGCTGGACGGTATCTGAAGCGCCCGCCGTTCGGCCCGGTGTTCGCCGCGCTCGAGCGCAAGGCGACGCTGGCAAAGCCGACGGCCGTGATGCGCTGAGCGCTGCCCCGGGGCGGCCGATGAGATGGCGATGACATATCACTGCGGGAGATGAACGATGGCAAAGCTGCGTGGGGGTCTGATACAGATGGCGCTGAAGGCGGATACGGCCGAATCGCCGGCGATGATCCGCGAGGCCATGCTGGCAGCACACCGCCCGCTGATCGAGCAGGCGGGCGCGCGGGGAGTGCAGGTGCTGTGCTTCCAGGAGGTCTTTACGCAGCCGTATTTCTGTCCCAGCCAGGACGTCAAGTGGTACGCGGCCGCCGAGCCGGTGCCGGGACCGACCACCGAGGAGATGCAGGCCTACGCGAAGCGCTACCGGATGGTCATCGTGGTGCCGGTCTACGAGGCCGATCCGGTGGCCGGCATCTACTACAACACCGCGGCGGTGATCGACGCCGACGGCAGCTATCTCGGCAAGTACCGCAAGACTCACATTCCGCAGGTGGCGGGATTCTGGGAGAAGTTCTTCTTCAAGCCGGGCGCCTCGGACTGGCCGGTGTTCAAGACGCGCTACTGCAATCTCGGCGTGTACATCTGCTACGACCGCCACTTCCCCGAGGGCTGGCGCGCGCTGGCGCTGAACGGGGCGCAGTACATCGTCAACCCGTCGGCGACGGTTGCGGGTCTGTCGGAGTACCTGTGGAAGCTCGAGCAGCCGGCCGCGGCGGCCGCCAACGGATGTTGGATCGGTGCGATCAACCGCGTGGGGCGGGAGAAGCCATGGGACATCGGCGAGTTCTACGGCCAGAGCTACTTCGTCAATCCGCGCGGACAGATCGAGGCGATCGCGAGTCGCGACCAGGACGAGCTGCTGGTGCATGAGATGGACATGGACATGGTCGCCGAGATCCGCAACCGCTGGCAGTTCTTCCGCGACCGCAGGCCGGAGCTCTACGGCCGTCTGACCGCCGCCGAATGAGGATGCCGGGCGAGGGCGTGTCCGCCGGGGTCAGCCGGCGGACACGCCGTGCCGGCTCGCGAGCAGGCAGTTGAGGAACACCTGCGCGGCGCGCAGCGGCGCCAGGGGCTTCAGGTGGATCGCCGAGTAGCGGCACTCGTAGCGCAGGCCCTCGGGATAGACCGCACGCAGCCGGTCCTCGCCGACGAACGCAGCGGCATAGTGGGCGGGGAGGAAACCGAGGAAGGCGCCGGAGAGGACCAGATGCGCAACGCCCTCCTGGTCCGATGCGGTCGCGCTGCAGGTGAGATTGTGCACGCGGGTGATTTCCATGTTGGGCGAATGGTAATCGAGCCCCGCGAGGCGCTGCCCACCGAGGTCGCTCCAGTCCCGCGCGCACCCCGCCGTCGCAAACCACGGGTGATCGCGCCCGACGTAAAGCAGCATCGTCTCGTCGAACAGCTCGTGGTACGCGAGTCGATCGGAGCGGCGATGCTCCGGGATCACCCCGAGGTGGAACTGTCCGTCGATGACGCCCTGCTCGATCGAGGTGATGTCGCTGACGTGCAGATGCAGCGTCACCGCGCAGGCCATCTGCTGGAATTGCGCGAGCGCGGCCGCGATGTGGGCATGAGGATTGGTGGCGGTCTTCTCGAACAGCGCCAGGTGCAGAGTGCCTTCGAGCGTGCGGCCGGCGTCGAGCACGTCGGTACGGAACGTATCGACCGCGCGCAGCAGCTGCTGTGCGGCGGCATAGACGCGCTCACCGTCGGGCGTCAGCGCGAACCCCGAGCGGCCGCGCCGGCACAGGACCACACCCAGCCGGGTCTCGAGGTCCTTGATGTGCCGGCTGACGGTGGAGATGTCGATGTTGAGCTTCAGCTCGGCTGTAGCGATGCCGCCGCAATCCACCACGGCGCAGAAGATGCGCACGAGGCGCAGGTCGACGTCGCTGATCTGGCCGAGCAGGGCCCGCTCGCGTAGCGCCATGGTGGAGAGTCTCACGAGACCTTCGGTCTCGACGGGTTCGATTGCAGCATGGATGGCCGAGCTGCCGCAACTGTGGCGGTGCGGCGGGGCGCTCGCCAGGCGAGGCTCGCGCAGCCCTCGCGCCCCGCCGCGTGCGGGGGTGACTGCGCTGCAGAGGCGATCCCGCCGGCGTTGCGCCGGCGCGAGATCGCGTGATAGTTTGATTTTTCATTGACGAGAGCATCCGAGCGCGACGCGGCTGCAGATCCGGCCGCTCGGGCGACATTGAGGAGAGACCGGCATGCCAATCGATCCCAACGCCCTGATGGCCGCGGCGCGCGAGGGTCTGGATCGCGCCTATGCGCCTTACTCGCACTTCCGGGTCGCCGCTGCGGTCATCGATGAGCAGGGGCGGGTGTTCACGGGCGTGAACGTCGAGAACCTCTCCTACGGGCTCGCGGTCTGCGCCGAGCGGGTCGCGATATTCTCCGCGATCGCCGCCGGTGCGCGCCGGATCGCCGCGGTGGCCGTCACTTCGAGCGGCGCTGACCTGCTCTCCCCGTGCGGCGCCTGCCGCCAGGTGATCGCGGAATTCGCCTCTGCGGAGGTCCCCGTGTATTGCGACGCGCCGGACGGACTGCGCCGCTGGAGCGTGGGCGAGCTGCTGCCGCATGGCTTTTCGGCGCCGCAGCTCGGCAAGGCCTGAGTCTTCTCGGCACTTGCGTACCGGGCGGATCGGCAGCGGGCAGCGCGCCTCTACCCGGCGCGGCCAGCGTCCGTGCCGCTCAACAGTGGGTCTGCCGCTCCCGACTCGTTGGGCGAGCGGCGCAGCCCCGTTGGAACCCGGGCAGCCGGGGTTGGCTGCGAGAAGTTGCGGGGCGCTGCCGGCCGTCAGTGCCAGCGCGGAACGAGGAAGCGCGCCGGGCAGTTGTTCTGTGCGATCGGGGCGTTCATCAGCGCACCGTCGCGCGGGAAGCGGGCAAGAGCATCCATGTGCAGCGTGATCCAGAGCTGGGTCAGAACCGTGCGCCCGCGACGATCGCGCGCGCAGCGCAGTTGCAAAGCGGACCGCTGGCCGGTTCCAAAGGTGTGCATGAAGACGTGGATGACGTCCGCGCGGCGGACCTGATGGCCCTGGGCGCTTGCGGTCAGGTACCGTCCGAAGGCGCTCTCGAGCACCTCGAGTCGCATGTGCAGCTCGGTCGCGAAGAACGTCCGCGTGTCGAAGCCGAAGCACTGGACGTGCTTGTCGTACTCATGTCTCAGCAGACTGTGCCTCAGGTGCGGCATGACCCGGTGCAGGTCAGAGCGCATTGCCGGAGGAAGCCGCGGCGGCAGATCGCTGTGATGGAAATAGTCGCAGCCGCGGCGCCACCACCGCGGCGCGCTGATGTGGCGCTCGATCAGGGAGCGGGGCCGCGATGCCCACAGCCCATGCAGTCCGATCAGGACCGTGTGCGGCTGATCGGGCAGGCAGCCGCCATAGGTCGTGCAGAAGCCCGGTTGCCAGGTGAGCGCGAAGGTGTAATGAGCGAAAGTGCCGTGCCGCGCCGGGGCAAGGGTGGCCGCGCTCGCACTCGCACAGGCGAGCAGTCCGAGGGCGAGGGCGCACGTGGGCGAGCGGAAGCGAACTGCGGCGGATCGCATGGGCGGGCTCTCTTGGGATTTCATGCCGGAGGTGTCTCAGCGCGGCCCGCGGCGCATCAGTCGCAGCATCGCCGCGCGAAACAGACTGCACTGCGCACGGCGGATGTGGCTGGCGAGCGCCACGTGGCCGTCCTTCAGGAACTGGATGTAGCGCTGCCGAGCACCGAAGGCCGGCCACTCGGGCAGCCCCGGTCCGTTGGGGTCGCCGGTCCGGGCGAAGTTCGTCCAGTAACGCTCCATCAGCCGCGAGAGCCTGTGGTCCGCGCCCGTGAAGGGCGCCGTGCTCTCGCCGAGCGGGTCCGAATCGGTGCCGGGCCCGGGGAAGAAGCCGAATACGTACGGCAGTTCGGACGAGTGCACCGCGAAGGGCTGCCCGGGCAGCGGGTGATCGAACTGGTACTCATAGGCGATGTGGTGGGCCGCGGTGTGCCAGCTCGCCTCGAGCACCGCCGGGCAGCGGAAGGTGACGTCGGCGAGCCATTGGTTCACGCCGCTGCCGTATTCGGGGTTGGAGGTGCCTTGCCCGCCGTGCGCGAAGCCGTACAGGGCAAGTACCCGTGGTGCGAGCGGACCGGTGGTGCTCCGGATGGTGGCGCGGATCATGCCGACGGGCATCGGGAAATTCATCTCGCGGGTCGTCGTGCCGAACAGCAGCGGGACCGGGGCCTCCCGGCCGGCGGCGAATGTGGCCAGGGGCACGCGCGGGATCACCCAGCCGTCGACGTCGGGCTGGGGAAAGGCGAGCTCCCCGCGCGGCAGCGCCGACATTCTGGCGATGAGGGTATGCGCCGGGATCCTGCGCAGCGCGGCGATGCCCGCCGCGCCAGGTGGGACCCCGAGGGCGCCGAGCAGGCGCGCGCCGGCCCGCTCGGCCTTGCGCAGCGAGTCGACCGGCGGAATGAAGGGCGTGCCGCTCTCCTCGATGGCTCTCTGGAACAGGCCGCGCGCGCGGGAGGCCATGAGCAGGCCGGTGTCGGTGCCGCCGGCGGACTGGCCGAAGACCGTGATGTCGTGCGGATCGCCGCCGAAGCGCGCGATGTTCGAGTGCACCCATTTGAGCGCGAGGATCTGGTCCATCAGACCGTAATCGCCCGAGGCGTGGTGGCGGGACTCCCGGCTGAGAGCGGGGGTGGCCAGAAAGCCGAAGATGCCGAGCCGGTAGTTGATGGTAACGAGCACCGCGCCGTGATCGACGAGCGTGCCGGCATTGTAGAGCGCCCCGACGCCCGAGCCGCCGATGTTCGCGCCGCCGTGAATCCAGAACATGACCGGCAGTGGCTGCTTCGCCGGCCAGTGCGGCACGATGACATTGAGGAAGAGGCAGTTCTCGCGGCCGGTCGCGGCGGCGTGTTGATTCCACGGGCCGAGCGGCGGTTGGGCGCACGGATGGCCGAAGGTCACGGCGGGACGCACGCCGCGCCAGGGCTTCACCGGCACCGGCGCGCGCCACCGAAGTGGGCCCACGGGCGGCTGCGCATACGGGATCCCGAGAAACTCAGCGCCGCCGCCGGGGCGTGGCACTCCGCGCAGCCAACCGTCGGCTGTCGCAACGAGCGGACCGTGAGCCGCCGCGCCAGCGGCCGCTGCCAGCGGCCCGGGCAACAGCATCACTGCGATTGCGAGCGCGAAGAGTGGGCAGCGATGAATCATCGGTGTGCTGTTCTTGGCAGCGCACGAGTCGTGCCCGAATAGTCTAGCCGCCGCCGCCGCCGTCGCGGCGAATTTTGCGTGCCTGCCGCGCATGCGCCAGGGCCTTGTGCGAACTTCAGACGAGCGCGGCGGTTGGAACGGCTCGCCTCCTCGGTGCACCTTGACCGCCGCGGAGCAGACGGGCCAAGATCACCCTGGCGCCGAGGCCCTGGCGGAGGCGACTTCGCGTTGGTGCGATGTCCTGTCAGCCCGCGAGGTGACGGTCGCACGATGATTGCCCTCGGGCGCTACCGCCGAGGCCATTGGGATCCCGATCGCACCGCGAGGAACTCCTCAATGAACGGCCGTCTCCTGCCCGGATTGCTGCTTCTGCTGATATCGGCTCTGCCTGCCGCGGCGCTCGCGGGGAGCTGGCCCGGAGACGGCGCCAAGCTGCGTGAGCTCGCAGTCTCGAGCGGCCGCTGGGTATATCACGGTCAATTTCGCCCGCGCGCCGGAGCCTCTGCGAGCGCCTGGACCTGGCATGAGGACTGCCGCTGGTCCGCCAATCGAGCATTCATGGTGTGCAGCTTCTCCAACACCTGGGCGGGGCGGCACGTGAACTCGGTGGTGGTGGATACCTACGACCGTCATGACCGTACATTCTGGCACTACGAGGTGTTCAACAGCGGCCGGTCCGCGGGCAAGACGTTCGCCGCACGGATGCAGATCCACGGCCCCACGCGCATCGAATCATGGATCAGCCGACGCAACGGCAAGGTGGTCCGCGAGCGCATCGTGTACGACTTCGCATCCTCCAGCAGAGTGACCGTGCGGTTCCAACAATCGAGAGACGGTAAACACTGGAAGACCACGGCGAGCGGAGTGGGCGAGAAGACGGGAACACCAGCCGGAAACACGTCTGCCTCGGCAGGCGGTCTGCGAGAGTAAGTCAGAACGGCCCCATTGCAAAGATTGCCGCGCAGTGTCTGCGCCGGGTCATACGGGGACACACCCGCCGCCGTGCTCTCTGCGCTGAAGTTCCTGGCGCACAATGGACGTGATGCGCGGGAAGCGTTCTTCGCGGAGCTGAAGTCGAAGACCCGGACGGATGGCATCGTAGGGCAAGCCCATCACGGCACCTCCAAGCAGCTGCGCTTGACCGGGAGTGGCCGCGCGACGTAGCTCCTCCATCAGGATCTCGAACAACCGCTGGATGTCTGACCGCCCAAGCGTCGGAATGTCATACCCGATCGCCGAGGCTCGAGTCGATGAATAGGTTGCGGCTTCGGAACGGAGCGGGGGAGTGCGTCAGCAGGTGCAGGCGAAGCGACTCCAGTTCCGAGCCGAACGCGGGCTCATCGAGCGGTGCAACTCTGCGAGTCCGCGGGGGTGCCGGGATGTGGTGATTCGAGCGCGCGGTCTCGACCATCGCCGCAACGCAGTTAGCGAGAAGCGGGGCAAGCTCGATCCCGGGTGCAGCCGCGACCGCATCGCGCTGCGCTGGGGTCGCGAGCTTCGAGAGAAGCGAATTGATGTCAGCCAAGGCGAAGGGAGGCGCGCAACGGTCGGTCAAGGTCCTGATCGCCTTCTGGAACGGCTGGCCGGGATCGAGAGTATCCGGTTGAGTACATAGGTGGACATGCCGAGCTCTGCGCGCTTGGCGGCGCGACGAATGGCCGACTTTTCCGCCTCCGATACACGGATCTGAAGCTGAGAGAGCTTTGCCTTTCTAGCCGCTGCGGAACTATGCCCAAGAGCCGCACTGACATCGATACGTGCGTACTGACAACGCCTGGTGCGAAGGCAGGTCATCCTGCCTCCGTCCAAGCGCTGCTCGAGGTGCGGGCACATCCATGCGCTGCTGCGGCTCGAGGATCGCGGAGTGTGCCCCGCCTGGGGGCACGGCGTGACAGCTGTGAGAGCGCGGTGAAGACGCTCCGTGGTGAGGCTCTGCGGACACTGGCGGGCGCAACGCCGGTTACCGGCTAACTGCGGGGGGGCATGCGGGAAACCGCCGGCGGCGCTGTCGCCTACTCCGGGCAGCGACCGGAATGCGAATTGCGGGAGTGGACTGCGTGGCGGAGCAGGCGATGCGGACAACCTCCGCGCCGTGTCAACTGCGCCCCAGGGTGAGCCGCGGACCGGCTCGAAGGCGCCGAAGAGTGAGCCCCTCATGCGCCGTCCGGAACAGCGTGATGAGAAGTCGGGGCGGCACTTTGGTCGCTCCCGGGTCATCCCACGGGATGACCGAGTGCCTGAGCGTTGCGCCGGACCCGCTCGTCTCGTGTCACGACGGTGACGAACTGGGGCGGTTCGCCGATTTCTGCGGCAGTGGCCAAGTGAATGGCATCGAGTGTGCGGATCGGCTCCTCGGGATAGGGCCGCCCGGCGCGCACCAGGACAGACTCCGTGAGGCACATGACGTCGCAGCGTCGGCGGAAGGACTTCAGCCAGCGGAGGGCGGCGCGCTCCTGCGGTGCGCTCAGGCGGCTGGCATGGCGCGCGCGCACGAGACCTCGTGCCGCCTCGGCGAAAGTCAACGCCGATGTGATCCGCCGACCATCACCGCCGAGCGCGCGCTGTGCGGCCGGTTCTCCCTCGAGCAGCGCGGCGAGCAGCGCACTGGTTTCGATGTAGCGGAATGAGACCGTACCTTGGACATCGCGCGCTTCATGTGCGCGCCGGGCTCGCACACTGCGCCGGCTCTTCGGACTAGCGGCCACGATCTGCGTCAATCAGCTGGGCGGCGGTCCCGGGCGGCGCGTGAATCTGCGGCCACCTCTCCAAGGGCGAATCGGGCAGCGCTGCGGGCTCGATGAGCCCAGCTGCCACGAGCGCGTCGTAGCGCCTCGAGCCGCTTCCCCGGCGATGGGGAATCAATTCCGCGACCACTCTGCCGTGAGCGGTGACGGCGATCCGCTTGCCGGCCTCGATCTGCCGGACGTAATGGCTCAGGTTGTTCTTCAGATCGCGGATGCCGGTGGAAATCATGAGCAGAATATAGCCACATGTAGCTACATATGCAACCCGGGGTCACGACCGGAGCGCTGCCGCGCAGTTGCGAAGTGATCTGCCAGCTCGCTCGGCGGCGCCAGGGCGCCGTAGTCGGACCGCCGCGCCTTGCGCCCAAACAACCTCTGATTCGAGGATGAGGCGAGGACATCGAGGCGATTGCCAGTCCGAGCGGCGCGCCGCGTCGCGCAATGTCAGCGGCCAGGTCGAGGGCCTGGGGCTGAGCCCGAGGCGGACTCCTTACCGCAGCTCGCTCGGCGTAACGTCTGCAACCCCTGAGAAAATGGGGCGCGAGCGTTGTGCCAACATCGTGCAGGACTCCGGCGCCGTAATGCCCAACGCCACACGCGAGGGCAAGCCGAAAGGAATGCCGCGCCAATTCCGCGGTTCGATGCTGGCAAAGCAGCGAGTGGACGGACTTGCCGTCGCGATCAACGGCACAATGGCCGTCAATCCACAGCGTCAGTCGGCCGAGGAGGTTGTTACGGTGCGAGATCATCCAGAAGTGCCGTCACGATCAGGGGCACTGACCGCCAGAGCTTGTCGTTCGTGACGGCCAGAGTGGCCGCCGGCTCTAATCTGGAGTTCCCTTTAAGCTCGAGCGCAATTTCCTGTTGAATCAGTGGATTGCGTGCGCTTGAGGTGCTGGCGCCCTGGCTACACGGTGATCCGCTGCAGCAGCTGCAGCGCTCGCTGTTGAGTTGCGTTCGCAGTGGTGACCATCGGGAAGGCGGGCGACGGGGTCTTCGCCGAGCGCGTCACGCAGGTATTGCGCACGATGGTGCCCAAATCCTCCAGCAGGGTGCGCAAGCTGTGCGCCGGCGTCCCGTCAGGCAGAGTGTGGGTGAGGACTTTGTGCAGGGCCGCTTCGGAGCGCTTGGCGGGGGCGACCGGGTCGCGGTGCTGTTTGGCTTCGAGGTCTTCGTCCGCGAAGAGCAGTTCGCGCCAGGCTTCGCGCATGTGCCACTCAACGTAGTAGGCGAGCATGCACAGGAAGATGTGGGCGCGCTCCCGATCTTCCAGGTGATGATGGATCGGGCGGATCTTCAGATCCACGGTCTTCAGGGAACGGAACGCCCGCTCGACCTCCCAGAGCCCCTTGTAATTGCGCACGGTGCCGGCGGCGCTCATCTGCTTCTTCGCCACATTGGTGCGAATGACATACACCCCGTCGAGGGCGGCCTCGGCGGCGACCTTGTCTTCGAGGATCTTGAACTCGAACCGTTGCTCCTCGATGGTGAGTTCGAAGTGCTTGGCGACTTTGTACTTGTTGACGATGCGCCCGACACGCACGCCGATTTTGTCCTTGCCCTTGACCCGTCCGGCGGCGACGCTCGTCTGCACCTTTTCCAGTTCCTTGCGCGTGGCTTCCAGGAGCGCGTGGCGCTTGTGGGCCCGCAGCTTCGCGAGCTCGAGATTGCGACAGGCAATCAGCCGCTCGCCGGGGTAGTCCGGGTGCGAGAGCTCAAAGAGTGAGCGCTCATCGAACAGCCCGAGCTGCAACGCCTCGCCTTCGATGAGCGAGCGGATCTGCCTGCTTTTGAGCGCCGTGATCCAGCCGAGTCCCTCGATCTGCCTCAGCTCTCCGATCGCTTTGTGCGAGATCATGCCGCGGTCCCCGACCAGCACCACGTGCTCGAGGTGAAACGCCGCACGGAGCTTGTGCACCTGCGGCATCAGCGTTGAGGCATCGGCGGTATTGCCCTCGTAAACCGAGATCGCCACCGGACAGCCGTTGCGAGCGGTCAGCAACCCGTAGTTGACCTGGAGCTTGTTCTTCTTACCGTCGCGGCTGTGTCCGAGGCGTGCCAGAGGGCATTGCGTGCCCTCGAAGTAGCTCGAGGACAGGTCGTACAGCGCAAGCGCTCCTTCCTTGAGGTGCCGCGCGGCCAGCTTGCGCTCGATCGTACTCTGATGCTCGAGCAGCCAGTCCATCGCCGAATACAGCGCATCCTCGTCGGCAGACTCGACACCGTACTCCTCGGCAAGCGTCGTCGTGTGCCACCATCGCGTGGTGGCGAGCTTGGTGTGCGGCGCCAGCACCCGAGCGGCCACCATCGCGCACACCCGCTCGCGCTCCGGGCTGGCTCGCGAGGCGATCAGTCCCTCAAAGCCCAGCCGCTGCATGGCTACCCGCACCGCTTGCACGTGCCCGTGCGGGCGCGAGCGCACCACCGCAAAGAGCTCCTCCACCGGCCGCATTGGCACCCCGGCGAGCACCGCGCGCATCGCCTCGATCTGCTCGTCCGAGAGCGCCGAGAGATTGGCCAGCGTGCGTTTGCGCACCTTTTTCCCGATGCGATACGACTCGCGCAGCAGGTACGTGGGTCTTGAGTTGCGGTTCGGCACGGCATCGATGTGCATGACTACATAATGGCATACACGATCGTGTGACGCAAGTCAGAAGCATCACAATACATGGCTACACACTACCCCCTCGAAACCCCCCTCTCCAGTCGCTCAAATCACGGAAAACTCAGCCCCTCAGTGAAACCACTGACTCAGAGCCGAGGGGGGAACTCCGGTCTAATGCCGGTTGCAATCTGAATGGCGTCCGGCGTGCGTAGCTTCTGACGGGCGCGCAAGGCCGCTGACTCCAGGAGAATCTCCCTCGAGACGGGAACGATTTCGAGGTTGGGAAAGTGATCGAGCAGCACTTCGTAGTGATCGGCGACGTCCTGTCGGCCGAGTTGCAGCGGCTGCACCGTCAACTCGAGCAGGGTCAGCTCCGGGGCGATGCCGCGGAATCTGCCTGCCTCGAGACTCTCGATCACCCAGCCTGCCGGCGGTCCGAGCTGCGGATGGTTTTCAAGATGATAGATCCAGACACTGGTGTCGATCAGGACTCGCTTATGCCCGCCCGGAAGTTTCGCGCTCACCAGGCTTCGCGCTCATCCTGAAGGTAGCTTTCCGCTCCTTGCCAGACCTCGCGGTGCAGTCCCGCCATGTGCTTGGCGAACCTCTTCGGCTTGGGGACGATCACGACGCGGTCAGGCTTGCTCGGCACGAGGAGCGCATCGGCGGCGGAAAGACCCATCGACTCGCGCGGGATCACAATCTGGAGGGTGCCGCTCAGCGTGACGGTTGCGGCCATGACGGGGAATTCCGTGGAAGAGCGACATGCCGAGAGTGCTTGGGCAGATTCCGAGGCTCGCGAAAGGCCTGCGATCGCGAACGCCCCTGCGGGTTCATTGAATTTCCCCCACCCCGCCCCGATCAAGGCCTGCTAGCATGTCGTGGCGGTCCGGTGAAGAATAAAAGCAACGATCCGGCCGCAGTCATCCTCCGAAGCGTCCGCGGATGCCTCGGAAGTCAACCAAAATATTGGAATTAAGTTATTGAAAACGAAAGAATACTTGGTGCCCGGGAGAGGACTCGAACCTCCACGGTGTTACCCGCTAGTACCTGAAACTAGTGCGTCTACCAATTCCGCCACCCGGGCCGGGAAGGCGAGGCGGCGAAATCTACGCACCCCACTGGATACTGTCAATTGACCGATAAAGGAAAAGGAAGACGCACCAAGTACGGCCGCCGCGACCGCGGCGGCGCCGCGGGCGCCGCGCGCAAGCAGGACCCTGCTGCGGCTTCTGCCGAGCGGCGCGGCCGCAGCCGACCCGGCGAGGCAGGCGCGCCGGGCGCGCGAGGGGCGAAGAAGGGAGCCGCTGCTGCGCCGCGCGGCGGCACGGGGCAGGCCGGAAGGCTCGTCGAGGGGCAGGTGAGCGCCCACCGGGCCGGGTACGGTTTCCTGCGCGTCGAGGGAATGAAGGACAGCATCTTTCTGCCGCCGCCGCAGATGCGCGGCGTGATGCACGGCGATCGCCTGAGCGTGCGCCTCTCGCGTGATGCCTCCGACCGCTGGCTCGGGACGGTCGAGCAGGTGCTCGAGCATGCCGTCCATGCGTTTCTCGGCACCCTGGAAGTCGTGGGGCGCAGCGCCTGGGTGAGCGCCGCGGACCGCCGGCTGCAGTTGCGCTGTGCCGTGGCGCACGAGGCGCTCGGCGGGGCGCGGCACGGGGACTGGGTGATCGCGCGCATCACGCGGCGCGGCTCGGGCGGGCAGCCGCCGCACGCGCGCATCGAGCGGCGGCTCGATCCGGACCGCCCGGTGGAGCTGGCCACGGAGAGCGCGCTGGCGCGCTTCAGTCTGCCGCACGAGTTTCCGGCCGAGGCGCTGCGCGAAGCGCAGGCCTGGGGGGATCGGGTCGATGCGGCCGAGGCGGCGCGGCGCGAGGATCTGCGCAATCTGCCGCTCGTCACCATCGACGGAGAGGATGCGCGGGACTTCGATGATGCGGTGTACGCCGAGCACCATGCGGAGGGCTTCCGGCTCATCGTTGCCATCGCGGACGTCAGTCACTATGTCCGTCCCGGTACGGCGCTCGATGCGCAGGCGCTCGAGCGCGGCACCTCGGTGTATTTTCCGACCCGCGTCATCCCGATGCTGCCGACCGCCCTGTCGGATCATCTGTGCTCGCTCGCGCCGCGCGTCGATCGGCTGTGCTTTGCGGCCGACATGCTCGTGAGCACGGGCGGGCAGCTCAAGAGCGCGCGGTTCTACCCGGCGGTCATGCGCTCGGCGGCGCGCCTGACCTACACCCAGGCGTACGAGGCGCTGTTCGAGGGTCGCCCCGCGGCGCGCGAAGCGCTCGGCGCGCTGGCCGGGCCGCTGCAGGTGCTGGTGGAGGTCTTCCGTGCGCTGCACAAGGCCCGCGCCCGACGCGGCGCGCTGGATTTCGATGCGCCGGAGGCGCGGCTGGTCATCGATCCGGCCGAGCGCGTGCGCGAGATCGAGCTGCGGACACGCAACGACGCGCACCGCCTGATCGAGGAATGCATGATCCTGGCGAACGTGGCCGTCGCGCAGGCGCTCGAGAAGTCGCGCACGCCGACGCTCTATCGCGTGCACGGGGAGCCGGAGGCCGAGAAGCTCGAGCGGCTGATCTCGGCGCTCGCGGCCCTCAGGATCGAGGCCCGGCTGCCCGAGCGGATCGCCACCCGCGACCTGCAGGCGATCGCGCGCCGCCTGGGGCACGCCCCGGAGCGGCCGTTCATCGAGTCGCTCATCGTGCGCGCCATGCCGCAGGCGATCTACCAGCCGGTCAACATCGGGCACTTCGGCCTCGCGCTCACGCACTACGCGCACTTCACCTCGCCCATCCGCCGTTACCCCGACCTGATCGTGCACCGCACGCTGAAGGCGCAGCTCGGCACTCACCCCGAGGCCGCGGTGCGCTATGCGCCGGTTGAGCTCGCCGCGCTCGGCGAGAGCACCTCCCGGCTCGAGAAGCGCGCCGACGAGGCCGACCGCTATGTCGCGACCTTCCTCAAATGCACCTACCTGCGCGAGCGGATCGGGCAGGTGTTCCGCGGCCTGATCACCACCGTGGTCGAGTTCGGCTGCTTCGTGCAGATCCTCGATGTGGCGGTCGACGGGCTGTTGCACATCGAGAGCCTGCGCGACGACGAGTACGTGCTGGAGGATCACGGCCACGCCTGGCGCGGCCGGCGCGGCGGCCGGCGGCTCGGCACCGGCGCGCACGTGCGCGTGCTGGTGACCGGGGTCAATCCCATCGAAGGCCTGGTGGACCTGGAACTTGCCGAAGAACCCTGACAGGGCCGGCGCGGCCGGGAGCCGCGCGAGCGTCTACGGCCTGCACGCGGTGCGCACCCTGCTCGAGCGGCGGCCCGAGCGCATCGTCACGATCCATCTGGCGGCACGGCGCGATGATCCGCGCATCCGCCAGATTGAGACGCTGGCGCGCGCCGCCGGGCGGCCGGTGCGGCGCATCGAAGCCGACGCGCTGCGCCAGAGGCTCGGCGATGTGGCGCACCAGGGCGTGCTGGCCGAGATCGAGCCGCTGCCGCCCTGGACGGAGGCGCAGCTGCTCGAGGCGCTCGAACATGCCCGCTCGCCGCTGCTGCTGGCACTCGATGGCGTGCAGGACCCGCACAACCTCGGAGCCTGTCTGCGCACCGCCGATGCCTGCGGGGCGCTCGCGCTCATCGTGCCCCGCGACCGCGCCGCGCACCTCACCCCCGTGGTGCGCAAGGTGGCCGCCGGGGCGGCCGAGACGACCCCGGTCGTGGTGGTGACCAATCTCGCCCGGACGCTCGGGCTGCTCAAGCAGGCGGGCCTTTGGGTGATCGGCGCCGAGGCCGAGGCCGAGCAGCCGGCCGCCCGGGCCGACCTCACCGGCGGGGTGGTGTTGGTGCTCGGCGCCGAGGGCCGCGGGTTGCGCCAGCTGACCCGCCAGCACTGCGATGTGCTGGTGCGGCTGCCCAGCCTCGGGGCGGTCGAGAGCTTGAACGTGTCAGTGGCCGCCGGCATGCTGCTCTACGAGGCCCTCCGACAGCGCGGGGCCTAAGCGGGCGGGCGCCGGGGCCGCGTTGCAGTTCCCGGAGCGTTCCAGTATTCTCGCGGCCCCCCTGTGGGGGCCGTGCCCGTCGTGGGCGCGGGGTATCTCCTTGCCGCACCTCAGCAAAGCCTCGCATAGGGCGGCTTCATATCCGTAAGGAGGACACATGAGGCACTACGAAATCGTGATTCTGGTTCATCCCGATCAGAGCGAGCAGGTGCCCGCGATGATCGAGCGCTACAAAGGCATGATCAGCACCGGCGGCGGCCAGGTGCACCGAGTCGAGGACTGGGGCCGGCGCCAGCTGGCCTATCCGATCGCCAAGGTTCACAAGGCGCACTATGTGCTGATGAACATCGAGAGCGATCAGAAGACCCTCGGGGAGCTCACCGGCGCGTTCCGCTTCAGCGACGCGGTGCTGCGTCACCTGGTGGTCGCCATGAATGCCGCGGTGACCGAGCCGTCCCCGATGGCCAAGGGCGCCGAGGACGAGGGCGAGCCCGGCAGGGGCCGGCGCGAGCGCCCGCGCGATGAGAGCCCGGGATTAGCCGATGCGGATCTGGAGCAGCAGGCCTGAGGCCTGCCCGCATCCCCGCAACGCTATCCTCAACGAACAGCGGAATCGACTCATGAACAGCAAAGCACCCCTGGGCAGCGGCGGCGGCGGCCGCTTCTCGCGTCGCAAGAAGTTCTGCCGTTTCACGGCCGAAGGCGTGACGCACATCGATTACAAGGATCTCGGCACCCTCAAGGGCTACATCTCCGAGACCGGCAAGATCGTGCCGAGCCGCATCACCGGCACCAAATCGTTCTTCCAGCGCCAGCTCGCCGTCGCCATCAAGCGGGCGCGCTTCCTGGCGCTGCTGCCCTACACCGATCAGCACTGAGGCGCCCCCATGGAAGTCATTCTGCTGCAGAAGGTTGCCAACCTCGGCAACATCGGCGACCGGGTGAAGGTGCGCTCGGGCTTCGGGCGTAATTTTCTCCTGCCCGAGGGCAAGGCGACGCTCGCCACGCCCGACAACGTCGCGCGCTTCGAGGCCCGTCGCGCCGAGCTCGAGAAGGCCGCGCGCGAGCAGCTCGCCTCCGCCGGGGAGCGGGCCGCGGCCCTGAAGGATTTCAAGCTCTCGATCACTGCCAAGGCGGGCACGGAAGGCAAGCTGTTCGGCTCGATCGGCACGTCCGACATCGCCGAGGCGTGCACGCAAGCGGGCTTCAAGGTCGAGCGCAGCGAGGTGCGCCTGCCGAACGGACCGCTGCGCATGGTCGGGGAGCACATGGTGAGCCTGCACCTGCACGCGGACATCGATGTGCCGGTGAGCGTCTCGATCGTCGCCGAAGAGTAGACCCGGACCGGTCCGGCAAGCGGTGGCCGCTTTCCCCAAAACACACGGCGGGAGCGGTTCGGCGCACGGCGATATCCCGGCGCCCCCGCACTCGATCGAGGCCGAGCAGGCGGTGCTCGGCGGCCTGCTGCTCGAGGCGAGCGCCTGGGACCAGGTCGCCGATGCCGTCACCCAGGGCGACTTCTACCGCCCCGACCACCGGCTGATCTTCGAGGCCATCGGCGAGCTCGCCGGCAACGCCCGGCCGTGCGACGTCGTGACGGTGAGCGAGCAGCTCGCGCGCATCGGCAAGCTCGAGGAGGCGGGCGGGCTCGCTTATCTGAGCACGCTCGCGCGCGACACGCCTACGGCGGCCAACGTTCGCGCGTACGCGGACATCGTGCGCGAGCGCTCGCTGCTGCGCCAGCTGATCCGCGCCGGCACCGAGATCGCCTCGGCGGTCTTCAACAACGACGGGCAGAGCGCACGAGATCTGGTCGATGCGGCCGAGCAGCGCGTGTTCGCGATCGCCGAGGCGGGCGCGCGCGGCCGCCAGGGAGCGGTCTCGGTCAAGAGCCTCCTGCCGCAGGTCATCGATCAGATCGACCAGTGGCACAGCAACCCCGACGCGCTGCGCGGGCTGCCGACGGGCTTCACCGATTTCGACAAGATCACCGGCGGGCTGCGGCCGGGGGACCTGGTGATCGTCGCGGGCCGCCCCTCGATGGGCAAGAGCACCCTCGCGGTGAACATGGCCGAGTACGCCGCCGTGCATCAGGGCACGCGCGCCTCGGTGGCGATCTTCAGCCTGGAGATGCCCGCCGAGCAGGTGATCACGCGCATGCTCTCCTCGGTGGGCGGTGTGCCGCTGACCAACCTGCGCAGCGGGCGCATCTCTGACGACGACTGGGTGCGCATCACGAGCGCGACCAATCAGCTCTCGGAGGCGAAGATCTTCGTCGATGAGACCCCGGCGCTGACGCCGACCGAGCTGCGCGCTCGCGCGCGGCGCATCAAGCGCGAGCACGGCCTGAATCTCGTCCTGGTCGACTACCTGCAGCTGATGCAGGTGCCGGGCACGAAGGAGAACCGCGCCACGGAGATCGCCGAGATCTCCCGCGGCCTGAAGGTGCTCGCCAAGGAGCTCGCCGTGCCGGTGATCGCGCTCTCGCAGCTGAACCGCGCGGTCGAGCAGCGTGAGAGTAAGAAACCGGTCATGTCGGATCTTCGCGAGTGCGTCACGGGTGACACGCTCGTCTGGCTGACCGACGGCCGGCGCGTGCCGATTGCGAGCCTGGTCGGCACTCAGCCGCAGGTCTGGGCGGTGGACGAGCACCAGCGCATCGTCGCGGCCCGCTCGGACAAGGTCTGGAGAGTCGGTAAACGACAGGTCGCGCTCATTACGCTCGCGAGCGGCCGCTCGATCCGGGTCACTCGCGAGCATCGCGTGCTGACCGGCAAGGGATGGCTGAGAGCCGTACAACTGCAGCAGGGTGAGCGAGTCGCCCTGGCGCGGCGCGTGCCCGAGCCGGTGCAGCCGCAGCGTTGGCCTGAACACTGGCTCATCCTCCTTGGCCACCTGGTCGGGGACGGGAGCTATCTGGTTCACCAGCCCCTGCGGTACACGACCGCTTCGCAAGTAAACAGTGAGGCCGTGCGCGCAGCCGCTGAAGCGTTCGGGTCGCGCGTCAAGCGCTGCGCGGGCCGGGGGCTCTGGCACCAGCTGCTGATCAGCGGCAACGGCAACCGCTGGCATGCCGCGGGCGTCGGCAGGTGGCTGAAGGATCTCGGCATCTTCGGCCAGCGCTCGCACGAGAAGCGCCTGCCGCAACAGGTATTCTCTCTCGCCGACGAGCAGATTGCGCTCCTGCTGCGACACCTGTGGGCGACGGATGGCTCGATCACCGTGCCTCGGCCTGGGGCTCGCCACGCACCGCGCGTGTACTTCTCGACATCCAGTCCCGTGCTCGCTGAGGATGTGGCGGCGCTGCTGCTGAGATTGGGCATCGTGGCCCGGCTGCGCTGTGTGATCGGGCGGCGCGGAACCCGGCCGGTGCATACCGTGGATGTCAGCGGCGCTGATTTCCAGCGGCGCTTCATCGAGACGGTGGGCGGATTCGGGCCGCGCGCGGGACCGGCGGCGGCGCTGGCGGCGCGATTGGCCGCGACGCGGGGCAATACCAACGTCGACACCCTTCCCGTCGAGGCGTTCGAGACTGTCCGCGAACACATGCGTGCGCAGGGAATCACCATGACGGCGATGGCCGGGATGCGTGGTACCTCGTATGGTGGATTGAGTCAATTCCGCTTTTCCCCCAGCCGCTCGTTGATGGCGGAGTATGCGGATCTCCTTGCCGCGCCCGATCTCGGCCAGCTGGCGACGTCGGATCTCTTTTGGGATCGCGTGACCGGGCTCATCCCGTGTGAAGACGACGAGGTGTTTGATCTAACAGTGCCGGGACCCGCGAGTTGGATTTCGGACGGCATTGTTAGTCATAACTCTGGTAGTATTGAGCAGGATGCAGACATGATCCTGTTGATCTATCGCGAAGAAGTCTACGACAAGAACACCACCAAGAAAGGCATCGCGGAGATCGATCTCGTCAAACACCGCAACGGTGAGATCGGCACGTTCCTGCTGACATTCCAGGGTCAGTACACTCGCTTCGCCAACTACGCCCCCGATGCGTACGCCGAGGGCGTGCTCAGGTGAGCCGGCTGATTCGCGCCGTCATCGACAGCGGCGCGCTGCGGCACAATGTTGAGGTGATCCGCGCGCGCGCGCCGGGTGCGCGAGTCATGGCGGTGGTCAAGGCCAACGCCTACGGGCACGGTCTGGTGCAGACGGCGCTCGCCCTGCCCAATGTCGATGCCCTCGCGGTCGCCCGCCTGGAGGAGGGCGTGCGGCTGCGCGAGCGTGGGGTGCGCGCGCCCATCGTTCTGCTCGAGGGCGTGTTCACGCGCGAGCAATTGCGCGAGGCGAGCCGCTTCGGGCTCGAACTCGTGGTGCACGATGCGCTGCAGGTCGAGCTGCTCTCGGCGGAGCCGGATACGCATCGGCTCGCCCTGTGGATGAAGATCGACACCGGCATGAACCGCCTCGGCTTTCGTCCCGAGGCGTTCCGTGCCGCGTACGAGCAGCTGCGCGCGCTGCGCCCGCAGCTGCGCGAGATCCGTCTGATGACCCACCTTGCCGCCGCGGACGATCCGGACGGCCGCATGACTCGCGAGCAGCTGGCGCGTTTCGAGGCGGCCACGCGCGATATCCCCGGCGAGCGCAGCATCGCCAACTCCGCCGGCATCTTCGGCACGGTGCCGGTCGGTGGGCACTGGGTGCGGCCGGGGCTCGCACTCTACGGGGCCTCGCCGCTGCCGGATCGTACGGCACCCGAGCTCGGTCTGCGGCCGGTCATGCGGCTCGAGACCTCCGTCATCGCGGTGCGCCGGGTGCCGCGCGGGGAGACGGTGGGTTATGGCGCGAACTGGCGCGCCGAGCGGGATGCGCGCATCGCGATCGTGGCGGCGGGTTACGGGGACGGCGTGCCGAGGAGCCTGCCGAGCGGCACGCCGGTGCGCGTGGCGGGACGGCGCGCCCCGATCGTCGGACGGGTCTCAATGGACATGATCGCGGTCGAGGTGAGCGCGATCGATGGCGTCGGGGTGGGCACCCCGGTGCTGCTGTGGGGCGAGGACCTGCCGGTCGAGGAGGTGGCGCGTGCCGCCGGAACCATTCCCTACGAGCTGCTCTGCGGCGTCAGCGAGCGCGTGCCGCTCGAGCTCGCCTGATCATCCCCCGGCGAGAAAGAATCCCATCTTCACGCCGGCGAGCTGGATCACGTCGTTGTCGCGCAGCAGCCGCGGCTGCATGCCGATCGGCGTGCCGTTGATGACCGGGTAGCGGTCCGGCTCATCCGCATCGACGTGCACGATGTAAAAGCCGTCGGCGCGCCGCGTGATGGCGGCGACCTGCACCCCGGGGCGGCCCAGCGTGGTGAGCGTCTTGGTGAGCTCGAGCTCGCGCCCCGCGAAGGCTCCGGACAGCACCTGCAGTTTGGCCGTCCTCGGCGCCGAGCCCGCGCTCGGTGCGGGCGGCTTGCTGCCGTCGGCCACCGCGACCGCCTCGGCCGCCGCGCGCAGCGCCTGCATGGGCCGCGCCGAGGGCTGGATGACCATGGTCTTCTCGAACTCGTCCTGCTGCTCGTCATCCTCCATGAAGCGCAGCTGATGGTGCCCGACGGTGACCACATCGCCGTGCTGCAGGGCGTGCTTCTTGATCAGCTTGCCGTTGACGTACGTGCCGTTGGTGCTGTTCAGGTCCTCGAGGAACGAGTCGTTGAGGATATTGATGATCAGCGAATGGTGGCCGCTGACGGCCGCATTGTCGATGCGGATGTCGTTGTCGGGAAGCCGGCCGACGGTGTAACGCTCCTTGTTCATGTTGTACTCGGCCATCACCTGGCCGTCGAGGCTCAAGATCAACCTTGCCATGCGCTTACTCTCCCGACCCCCGGTGTCAGCTGAACCATTTGCGGATCTTCTCGAGCATCCGGGTGTTCGCCGGGAACGGGTCCACCACGTGTGCCATCAGGACCGAGATGTTGTCCCGGCCACCGTTATCATTAGCCAGCTGAATCAATTGTCTAGCGACTGTCTCAAGATTAGCACTAAATGTGTTTATGGTTAAATGGATGTCATCGTCCTCGATCATGTCCGAGAGGCCGTCCGAGCAGAGCATGTAGATCTCGCCCTTCTGCACCGGGATCTCGCGGATCTCGACCTCCACGCTCGGCTCGACGCCGAGCGCCCGCGTGACGTAGTTCTTGTTCGCCGCCCGCTGCGCCTCCTCGGCCGAGTACAGGCCCCGGTCGACGAGCTCCTGCAGCAGCGAGTGATCCATGGTGATGCGCTCGAACTTCGCCCCGTGCGCGCGGTACAGGCGCGAGTCGCCGACGTGGGCGATGGTCACTTTGTTGTCGAAGAACAGGGCCGCGACCACGGTCGTGCCCATGCCCTCGCATTGGGCCTGGGTGTGAGCGGTCTGATAGATGATCTTGTTGGCGCGGTGGATCGCATCGCGCAGGATGATGCTGGTGCGCGAGAGACCGGACTCGGTGTCGACGGACCGCAGGTTCTCCCGCGCCAGGTGCTCGCGCACCATGGTGACGATGGTTTTCACGGCGAGCCCGCTCGCGACCTCGCCGGCGTTGTACCCCCCCATACCGTCGGCGAGCACCAGCAGCCCGATCTCGGCATCGCCGACGATGCTGTCCTCATTGTGCTCCCGCACCTTGCCGGTATCGGTCAGCCCCACGACGCGCAGTTTGCTCTTCAAACCCATCAAGCGCCCTCAGGCGTTTCGTAGACCATTGATTCTTCTGCTACGCATGACCAGCCGATCCCCGATGCTAGCCGGGATAAGCTAGCATTGCGTACGGTCGAGTCCGAGCGCCGGGTCACAAAAGCCGGTGATGTTACCCACTCGAGGGCCATCGTAGCACCCGGCCCCCCTGCGAGCCTGCCCATGCCCCGTGCCAGCACCGTTTATATCTGCAGCGCCTGCGGCGGCGAGAGCCTGAAATGGCAGGGCAGCTGCCCGGCCTGCGGCGAGTGGAACGTGCTCGAGCGCTCGAGCGCCGCTCGCCCGGCCGGCCGGGCGAGCCCGGCGGGCGCAGCGGCCGCGCCGCTCGCCCTCCAGGCCGCCGGGGAGCCGCTCGTGCGCCTCGGCTGCGGGCTCGCCGAGCTCGACCGCGTCTTGGGCGGTGGCATCGTGCCGGGCTCCGTGACGCTGCTCGGGGGCGACCCGGGCATCGGCAAGTCGACGCTGCTGCTGCAGGTGGCCGCCCATGCCGCCGCCGGCGCCCCGGTGCTCTATGCCAGCGGCGAGGAGTCCGGCGCCCAGGTGGCGCTGCGCGCGCGGCGCCTCGGTCTTTCCCCCGGCTCGCTCGAGGTGCTGCCCGAGACGCACCTGGAGGGCATTCTCGAGCGCGCCGCCGAGCGCGGCGCGGCGCTGCTGGTCATCGACTCCATCCAGACGGTCGCCTCCGGCGCGCTCGAGACGGCGCCGGGGGCGGTCTCGCAGCTGAAGGAGTGCGCCGCCGAGCTGGTGCGCTTCGCCAAGCGCACCGCCACGGCCGTGTTCCTGATCGGGCACGTCACCAAGGACGGGGCGATCGCCGGGCCGCGCGTGCTCGAGCACCTGGTCGATACGGTGCTGTATTTCGAGAGCGAGACCGCCAGCCGCTACCGCATCGTGCGGGCCACCAAGAATCGCTTCGGGGCGGTCAACGAGCTCGGCTTCTTCGCCATGACCGAGGGCGGGCT
This sequence comes from Pseudomonadota bacterium, assembly GCA_021816775.1. Taxonomy (GTDB): domain Bacteria; phylum Pseudomonadota; class Gammaproteobacteria; order Steroidobacterales; family Steroidobacteraceae; genus 13-2-20CM-66-19. Next base: position 11,913 of record JAKAXA010000020.1, on the reverse strand, counting down.
GCGCGAGGTGCGCAACCCCTCGGCGATCTTCCTCGCCCGCGCAGCGCAGCCGGCCGCCGGCAGCATCGTCACGGTCACCCGCGACGGCGGGCGAGCGCTGCTGATCGAGCTGCAGGCGCTGGTCGATCGGATGCGTTTCGGGGCGCCGCGGCGCATCGCGCAGGGGCTGGATGCGAACCGCCTCGCCATGCTGCTCGCGGTCATGAACCGTCACGCCGGGGTGTCGCTCCAGGAGCACGACGTGTTCGTCAACGCCGTCGGCGGGGTGCGCATCGATGAGACAGCCTGGGACCTGCCGGTGGTGCTCGCGCTCGCCTCGAGCCTCGGCGAACGGGTGATCCCGGGCACGCGGGTGGCGTTCGGGGAGATCGGGCTCACCGGCGAGGTGCGTCCGGTGGCCTACGGGGAGGAGCGGCTGCAGGCGGCACGCAAGCAGGGCTTCCAGAGCGCGCTGGTGCCGCGCGAGAACGCCCCGCGCAGGCCCATCGACGGGCTGCACGTGCTGCCGGTGGCCAGGGTCGAGGAGGCGCTCGCGGCCGCCTTCAGTGAGCCGCCGCGCTCTGCGCCGCCGGGGTGCGCACCCGCACGGTCCTGATCGCGTTGTCGGCGATCTGCAGCACCTCGAACAGGTACGGCCCCACCTTCAAGGTCGTGCCGGAGGAGGGGATGGTCTCGAGCCGCTCGAGCAGCAGGCCATTCACTGTCTTCGGGCCGTCGGTCGGCAGCTGCCACTGCAGTGCGCGGTTCACGGCGCGCAGCGTCGCGCTGCCGTTGATGATGAACACGCCCGGCTGCTCGGCATAGATGTCGCGGTGCGAGATGGTCGCCGGGTCCGTGGTGAACTCCCCGACGATCTCCTCGAGAATGTCCTCGAGCGTCACCAGTCCCTCGATGTCCCCGTATTCGTTGACGACGAACGCGAGGCGCCGCCGGTTGCGCTGAAAGTGCGCCAGCTGCACGTTGAGGGCCGTGCCCTCCGGAATGAAGTAGGGGTCGCGCGAGCGGGCCATCTCCACCAGGCGCTCGCGCGTGAGCGTGCCGCGCACCAGCTCGTGCGCGATGCGCTTCATGTGCAGCACGCCGACCAGGCTGTCGAGCTCCCCGTCGAACACCGGTACGCGCGTGTGCGGGGTGCGCTCGAGCTGCGCGAGGAGATCGTCCCAGCTCTGCGCGATGTCGATGCCGGCGATCTCCTGGCGCGGGATCATGATGTCGTTCACGGTGACCTGGCCGAGATCGAGGATCGACAACAGCATCTGGCGGTGGCGCGCCGGGATCATCGGGCCGGCCTCGGCCACGGCCGTGCGCAGCTCCTCGGTGCTGAGGGTCTGGCCGGCCGGCGCGGTCTTGACCACCCCGATCACCCGCAGCAGCCCGTAGGAGATGCCGTTGGTCACCGAGAGGAAGGGGCGCGCGAGGAACACCAGCGCCCGGTAGATGCGCGCGGCGCGCAGCGCGGCGGTCTCCGGGTGCGCCGCGGCGTAGATCTTCGGCGTCAGCTCGCCGAACACGATCACCGTGATGGTGAGCAGCACGCCGGTGATGGGCACCGCGTAGCGGTAGCCGGTGCGCTCGGCGAGCAGCGTGGCGATCGCCGAGGCGAACACGTTGGCCGCCGCCACGATGACCAGGTTCGCGCCCAGCCAGTCCTCGGGCTTGCTGAGCAGCCGCTCCAGGAGCTTGGCCGTGCTCTGGCCGCTCTGGGCGCGGTGGCGGATGCGGTAGCGGTTCACCGAGAGCATCGCCACCTCCGTGCCGGAGGAGAAGGCGATGAGCGCGAGCAGCCACAGCAGGGTGATGAGCAGCAGCGATACGGGTGCAGCGGTCAAGTGTGGACCCTCCTTGGCCCTATAATGGCTGCCCGCACCGGATTCGTCACATGTTTGAAACCCTTACAGCCCGCCTGTCCCGTACCGTAGAGGCCCTGCGCGGCCGCGGCCGGATCACCGAGGAGAACATCGGCGCGGCGCTGCGCGAGGTACGCGTGGCGCTGCTCGAGGCCGACGTTGCCCTGCCGGTGGTCAAGACCTTCATCGAGGCGGTCAAGACCCGCGCGCTCGGGGCCGAGGTGGCCCAGAGCCTCACCCCGAGCCAGGCCTTTATCGGCATCCTGCACCGCGAGCTCGTCGCGCTCATGGGCGGCGGCGGGCCGGGCTGGCAGCTGCGCGCCCAGCCGCCGGTCGTGGTGCTGCTCGCCGGCCTGCAGGGGGCGGGCAAGACCACCACCAGCGCCAAGCTCGCCCGCTGGCTGATCGAGTCGCAGAAGAAGCGCGTGGCGCTGGTCAGCACCGACGTGCGCCGCCCGGCGGCCATGCTGCAGCTCGAGCGGCTCTGCGAGCAGGTCGAGGCGCACTACATTCAGGCCGATCCGGCAGCCCCGCCGGCGGCCATCGCACGCGCGGCCCTCGAGCAGGCCCGGCGCGGCGTGTTCGACGTGCTGATCGTCGATACCGCCGGCCGCCTGCACGTCGATGAGGCGCTGATGGAGGAGGTGCGCGAGATCGACCGGGCGGTCCAGCCGGCGGAGCGGCTGTTCGTGGTGGATGCCATGGCCGGCCAGGACGCGGTGAACGCTGCGCGCGCCTTCGGGGCGGCGCTCGATCTGACCGGCGTCGTGCTCACCAAGGCGGACGGCGATGCGCGCGGCGGCGCGGCGCTCTCGGTGCGCCAGATCACGGGCAAGCCCATCGTGTTCCTCGGCACCGGTGAGAAGACGGACGCGCTCGCGCCCTTCGATCCCGAGCGCATGGCCTCGCGCATCCTCGGCATGGGCGATGTGGTGAGCCTGGTCGAGCAGGTGCAGCGCCAGGTCGACCGGGAGTCGGCCGAGCGGCTGGCGCGCAAGGTGGTCAAGGGCAAGGGATTGCACCTGGGAGACCTCAGGACCCAGCTCGAGCAGGTGCTGAAGATGGGTGGCCTGGCCTCGCTCATGGACAAGCTTCCCGCGGCGGCCCAGAAGGGCGCCGTCACGCCGGAGCAGGGCGACCGCGACGTCAGGCGCCAGATCGCCATCATCAATTCCATGACCCCGCGCGAGCGGTTCTCGCCGGGCATCATCGACGGCTCGCGCCGGCGGCGCATCGCCCGCGGCGCGGGCGTTCAGGTCCAGGACGTCAACCGGCTGCTGAAGCAGTTCCAGCAGATGCAGCGCATGATGAAGCAGATGCGCGGCGGGCGGCTGCGGCAGATGCTCGGCGCCCTGCAGGGGAAGATGCCCTAGCTCGCGCTGCGGCCGCTCCCGGGGGCGGCGGCGCGGCGTCTGGGACCTCGGAGCGCGAAAAATGCCGCAAGCCCCTTTCGGACCCGGCAATAAGCCCGTAGAATCCGCGCTCTTTTTTGAGGGGCGGTGCCGCGGGCCCGTCCGGATCGGACCTGTGAGAGCGACAAGACCATGGTAACCATTCGCCTGACCCGACGCGGGGCACGAAATCAGCCCTTTTATCACGTCGTGGTGACGGACAGCCGCAAGCGCCAGGGCGGATCCAGCCTCGAGAGCGTGGGGTTCTTCAACCCGATCGCCCACCGCGGCGAGCTGAAGCTCAAGCTTGATCTGCCGCGGATCGACTACTGGGTGGGGCAGGGTGCACAGCCTTCCGAGCGCGTGCGCTCGCTGGTGGCGTCCTACCGGAAGCAGGCGACGGCCTGACCCCGGCGGGCGCGGGGCCTGCCTTGAACGCCCGCTCCCTCTGGGTCGAGCTCGGGCGCATCGGGGCGCCGTTCGCTCTGGCCGGGTGGGTGCACGTGTCGTCCTACACCGATCCGCCCGAGGCGCTGCTGCAGTACGCCGTGTGGCAGCTGCGCCGCCCGGCGGGCGAGCGGCAGCCGGCGCGAGTGCTCGAGGGCCGGGTGCACGGCGCGGGACTGGTGGCGCGGCTCGAGGGCATCGAGGATCGCGACGCGGCGGCCCGGCTCACCGGCGCGGTGATCGAGGTCGAGCGCAGCGCGCTGCCGCCGGCCGGCGCGCGTCAGTACTACTGCGCGGACCTGATCGGCTGCGCGGTTGAGAACACCGAGGGCCGCGCGCTCGGCACGGTGGCGTATTTCGTCGACGCGCCCGCGGGGGCCGTCATGGTGGTGGAGGATCGCGGTGAGCCGCAGGCCACCGGCGCGCCCGGCACGAAGCGGGAGCACTGGGTGCTGGCCGACCCGACGCATCTGCTCGAGGTCGACCTCGCGGCGCGCCGGGTGCTGGTGGATTGGCCGGCGGAGCTGCAATAGCCGCCGGCGCGGGCGGTGCGCGGATGGGCGTTCCATGAAGATCGAAGTGGTCACGCTGTTTCCGCAGATGATCCGCGGGGCGCTCGAGTTCGGGGTGCTGGGCCGTGCGCTCGAGAGCGGGCGGCTCGCGGTGGGCACGGAGGACCCGCGGGATCACACCCGCGATCCGCATCGCACGGTGGATGACCGGCCCTACGGCGGCGGCCCCGGGATGGTGCTCAAGCCCGAGCCGATGCTCGCGGCCATCCGCGCGGCGGCGGCGCGGCTGCCGGCGGGCAGCCCGCGGGTGTGCCTCTCGGCGCAGGGCGAGCGCTTCACCCAGGCGCAGGCCCGGGAGCTGGCCGCGCGGGCGGGACTGGTGCTCGTGGCGGGCCGCTACGAGGGCCTGGATGAGCGGGTGATCGAGCTCGGCATCGACCGGGAGCTGTCGATCGGGGATTACGTGCTCTCGGGCGGAGAGCTGGCGGCGTTGACGGTGATCGACGCGGTCGCGCGCCTCCTGCCGGGAGTGCTCGGGGACGAGCGCTCGAGCGAGTGCGACTCGTTTTCGCACGGGCTGCTCGACTGGCCGCACTACACGCGGCCGGAAGTGTTCGAGGGCCTGGAGGTGCCGAAGGTGCTGCGGTCGGGCAATCATGCCGACATCGAGCGCTGGCGCCTCGCGCAGGCGGTGAGGCGCACCTGGCAGCGCCGCCCGGATCTGCTCCTCGGGCGCTCCCTGGCGCCCGAGGCGCAGCGGTTACTGAATGAACTCCTGGCCGCAGAGGCGGACGGGGACGAGCGAGGATGAGACCATGAGCAATGTCATTCAACAACTCGAGAAAGAGCGCATGACCCGCAAGGTGCCGGACTTCAAGCCCGGCGACACCGTGGTCGTGCAGGTGAAGGTGGTCGAGGGCGAGCGCGAGCGCGTGCAGGCCTACGAGGGCGTGGTGATCGCGCGCAGCAACCGGGGCCTGAACTCCTCGTTCACGGTGCGCAAGATCTCCCACGGCGAGGGCGTCGAGCGCGTCTTCCAGACCTACAGCCCCTCGATCAGCGACATCAGCGTCAAGCGCCGCGGCCAGGTGCGCCGCGCCAAGCTCTACTACCTGCGTGAACGCTCGGGCAAGGCCGCGAGGATCGAGGAGAAGATCTGACCGGCGCGCCCGTGGCCTCCGTGCGCAAGTTCCTGCTCGGGGTGTGGCGCGGCCTGGATGCGCTGCGCAAGGTGCTGACCCTGCTGCTGCTGCTGGCGATTGCCGGCTTCCTCATCGGCGTGCTGCACGAGTCGACCCCGAGCGTGCCCGAGCGCGCGGCGCTCGTGGTGGCCCCGCAGGGCCGCCTCGTCGAGCAGCTCACCGGCGATCCGGTCGAGCGGGTCATCGAGAACGCCCAGGGCGAGGGCGTGCAGGAAACGCTGCTGTGGAGCCTCGTCGATGCGATCCGCGCGGCAGCCAAGGACGATCGGATCCGCGTCCTGGTGCTCGACCTCGACGACATGGACAACGCCGGGCTGCCGGAGCTCGAGGAGCTCGCGCGCGCGGTGGCGGTGTTCCGCGCCAGCGGCAAGCCGGTGTTCGCCTACGGCAGCGACTTCAACCAGGATCAGTACTTCGTCGCGGCCCACGCCACGCGCATCTACCTCGACCCGTCCGGCTACGTGCTGATCCGGGGCTTCGGGCAGTACGAGCTGTACTTCGCCGGGCTCTTGAAGAAGCTCGGCATCAACGTGCACGTATTCCGTGTCGGCAAGTTCAAGAGCGCGGTGGAGATCTTCACCCGCCAGGACATGTCCAAGGCCGACCGCAAGCAGAGCGTCGCCTATCTCGATACGCTCTGGTCGACCTATCAGCGCCAGGTCACCGCCGCGCGCGCGCTGCCCGCAGGGGCGATCGCCAGCTACGTCGCCTCGCTGCCGAAGACGGTCACCGCCGCGGACGGCAACGCCGCCGAGGTCGCCCTGAAGGCGCACCTGGTCACCGCGCTCGCCAACCAGCAGCAGTTCGAGCAGCGCGTGATCCAACTGGTCGGGGCCAACAAGCGCGGCTCGTTCAACGCCATCTCCGCCCAGGCCTATGCCGATATCGTGCGCCGCGAGCAGCGCGCGAGCGGCAGTGAGGGGCGCATCGGGGTGATCGTCGCCTCCGGGGACATCCTCGATGGGGATCAGCCCCCCGGGGTGATCGGCGGGGACTCGCTCTCGCGGCTGATCCGCGCGGCGCGCTTCGACAAGCGGATCAAGGCGGTGGTGCTGCGCATCGACAGCCCCGGCGGCAGCGTCGCCGCGGCCGAGCAGATCTATCACGCGCTGGTGGCGCTGCGCGCGAGCGGCAAGCCGGTGGTGGTCTCGATGGGCGACCTCGCCGCCTCCGGCGGCTACTACATCGCCGCGCCCGCCAACGAGATCTTTGCCAGCCCCGCGACGATCACCGGCTCGATCGGCATCTTCGCGCTCATCCCGACGTTCAAGCAGGCGCTCGGCAAGCTCGGCATCACCAGCGACGGGGTGGGCACGACGCCGCTCGCCGGACAGATGTCGATCGGCCAGCCGCTCAATGCCGAATCGCAGCTGCTCATCCGCGCGGAGATCGACCGCGGCTATGCGCAATTCGTCGCGCGCGTGGCAAGCGGGCGCCACATGAGCGACGCGGCGGTCAACGCCATCGGCCAGGGCCGCGTGTGGGCCGGCCAGGCGGCGCTCGGGGTGGGGCTGGTCGATCACCTGGGCACGCTCGAGGATGCGGTGCGGGCCGCGGCGGGGCTCGCCAAGATCACACGCTACCGCGTGCAGTTCCTGCATCCGCACCTCTCCTGGGCGCAGCAGCTGCTGCAGCGGGCGCAGACGCGGGCGGCCGCGCAGGCGGTGTCCGTGTTCGGGCCGCAGCTGCTGCACATCGGGGGCCTCTCGAGGTTCGAGGGGCCGCTGCGCCCCTACGCGCGCCAGCTCGAGACGCTGCTGCGCTTCGGGCGGCGCGGCCAGCTCTTCGCGTACTGCTTCTGCGGCGCGCTCGATCGCTAGGCCGCTCGGCGCTCGCGCGCCGCGGCGCTCAGAGCGACTGCCAGTCGAGGATGACCTTGCCCGAGCGGCCCGACCCCATGATCGAGAACGCCTCCAGGTAGTCCTGGATGGGCAGGTGATGGGTGATGACGGGCTTCAGATCGAGCCCGCTTTGCAGCAGGCTCGCCATTTTGTACCAGGTCTCGAACATCTCCCGTCCGTAGATGCCCTTCAGGGTGAGCCCCTTGAAGATCACCTGGTTCCAGTCGATCGCGGTCTCCTCGGGCGGGATGCCGAGGATGGCCACCGAGCCGCCGTGGTGCATGGTGCGCAGCAGGTCGCGGAACGCGGCGGCGTTGCCCGACATCTCGAGCCCGACGTCGAAGCCCTCCTGCATGGCCAGATCGCGCATGGTCTGATCGAGGGTCTCGCGCTGCACGTTCACGGTGCGCGTCGCGCCCATCCGGTGCGCGAGCTCCAGCCGGTAGTCGTTGACGTCGGTGATGACGACGTGGCGCGCGCCGACGAAGCGGGCGATGGCCACCGCCATGACGCCGATCGGGCCGGCCCCGGTGATGAGCACGTCCTCGCCGACCATGCTGAACGCCAACGCGGTGTGCGTGGCGTTGCCGAACGGGTCGAGGATCGAGGCGATGTCATCGCTCACGGAGTCCGGCAGCTTGAAGGCGTTGTCGGCCGGGATCGCCAGGTACTCGGCGAACGCCCCGGGGCGGTTCACCCCCACCCCGACGGTGTTGCGGCACAGGTGGCGCCGCCCGGCGCGGCAGTTGCGGCAGTGCCCGCAGGTGATGTGCCCCTCGCCCGAGACGCGGTCGCCGACGGCGATGCCGCGCACTTCCGAGCCCACCTCGATCACCCGGCCGCAGTACTCGTGGCCGACGGCCATGGGCACCGGGATGGTCTTGCGCGCCCAGGCGTCCCAGTTGTAGATGTGCATGTCCGTGCCGCAGATCGCGGTCTTGGCGATCTTGATGAGCACATCGTTGGGGCCGATCCTCGGCTCGGGGATGTCCTCGAGCCAGATGCCGGGGGCGGCTTCCTTCTTGACCAGCGCTTTCATAGAGTCTCCGCGAGGAAACCCGCGACTTCAGTCGCGGGTTGTTTACTGGATCACTCCGATTTCACGGCCCACGGCGCCAAAGGCGTCGAGCGCGGTGTCGAGCTCGGCGCGCCTCAGCGCTGCGGACATCTGCGTGCGGATGCGCGCCTGGCCCTTCGGCACCACGGGATACGAGAACCCGATGACGTAGACGCCGCGCTCGAGGAGGCGGTCGGCCATGCGCGCGGCGAGCGCCGCATCGCCGATCATCACCGGGATGATCGGATGCTCGCCGGGCTTGACGGTGAAGCCGAGCCGCTCGAGTCCGGCGCGGAAATAGCGCGCGTTCTCGTGCACGCGTGCGCGCAGCTCGGGCCGCTCCCTGAGCAGATCGAGGACGCGCAGCCCCGCGGCGGCCACCACCGGCGGGATGCTGTTGGAGAAGAGGTACGGCCGCGAGCGCTGGCGCAGCCACTCGATGACCTCGGCGCGCGAGGCGATGTACCCGCCGCTCGCCCCGCCGAGGGCCTTGCCGAGGGTGCCGGTGAGGATGTCGATGCGCTCGGCGACGCCGCAGTGCTCGGGCGTGCCGCGGCCGTGCTCGCCCATGAACCCCGTGGCGTGCGAGTCATCCACCATGACCAGCGCGTCATAGCGGTCGGCGAGCTCGCAGATGCCCTGGAGGTTGGCGATCGTGCCGTCCATGGAGAACACCCCGTCGGTGGCGATGAGGCGGGTGCGTGCCCCGGCGGCGCGCTTGAGGCACTCCTCGAGCTCGCCCATGTCGTTGTTGGCGTAGCGCAGCCGCTCGGCCTTGCACAGGCGAATGCCGTCGATGATGCTCGCGTGGTTGAGCGCATCGGAGATCACGGCGTCGCGCTCATCGAGCAGCGTCTCGAACAGCCCGCCGTTGGCATCGAAGCAGGAGGAGTAGAGGATCGCATCCTCGGTGCCGAGGAACTCGCTCAGGCGCCGCTCGAGCGCCTTGTGCACGGTCTGGGTGCCGCAGATGAAGCGCACCGAGGCCATGCCGAAGCCGTAGCGCTCGAGCGCCTCGTGGGCCGCCTGGCGCACCTGCGCATCGCTGGCGAGGCCGAGGTAGTTGTTGGCGCAGAGGTTCACGACCTCGCGTCCGCCGGTCTCGACCCGGCCGCCCTGCGGGCCTGAGAGCACCCGCTCGTTCTTGTACAGGCCCTGCTCCCTCAGGCCCTTGAGCTCTGAGCGCAGCCGCTCGATCAGTTGGGGCATCATGCGGCGCGATTATACCTGCCCGCGTCCGCCGGTCAGGCGCGGGGATGATCTTTTGACGTAAGCGCCACCGTCGTCATTCGTGCCCCGCAGGCTAAACCGCCGAGCGGGGCTTCCCGATCTGAAGCGCCCGTGTGGCCGCCGGCAAGCATGACCCCTACCGGTCGTCGAGCCCTGTGGCCGCACGGGTGACGAGGCAGAAGAAGCGGGCCTCTGCAGGGCCGCCCTCGAGGCACGTCACCGCGCAGCGAACCCAGCGTTTACGCGCTGCGCCGCAGGCGCGAAGGGTGCGGCTCTGCTCCCGGCTGTGCCTGGCGCCATCACGCGCGAGGCGGCGAATGCTCCGGACGGGCTCCCTGAGATCGCGGCTTTTGAGTCACGCTCAAGGCCGCCTCCCTGATCGATCCCGAAAACAGATTGTCCGGGGGCCTGGCCTGCGCGGGGGCTCAGCCGGGGCCGCCGAGGCGCACGGTGCGCCCGCGCACCGCCAGGCGCTGCGCCTGGCTCAGGTGCCCGAGGGCGCGCACCACCGTCTCGGGCGCGAGGCCGAGGTAGGAGCCGATGTCGGCGCGGGTGAGGGGCAGCTTGAACGGATCGTCGCGCGCGGACAGCTGCGCCCGCTGGCTGTAATTCTCGATGAACGCGGCGACGCGCTCGACGGCCGGCAGTCCCGCCCAGGGCGCGGCCGCGCGCTCGGGCTGTGCGGCGCTCTTCAGCAGCAGCCGCTCGAGCAGCGCCCCGTGGGTGGTGCCCGAGCCGGCCGGCGGCAGGCGCAGCCGGCACACCGCGCTCGCGGTGGCCGCCTGGGCGGCATAGACCTGCGCACCGCGCGCGTAGCTCTCCAGGCCCACCAGCTCGCCCGGCAGGCGCAGACCCACCACCCGCTGCGAGCCGTCCGGCAGGCTCACCCTGAGCACCAGACACCCGGTCGCCACGATGTAGAGCGCCGGCGGCTCGCCCTGCTCGATGAGCCGCGCGCCGCGCTCGAGCGGCGGCTCGCGCCGTGCGTGCACGGCTTCGGTGGGCAGCGGCAGGACATCGCCCCAGCAGCGGCGCGAGGCCGGGCAGGCGGCGCAATCGGTTTCGGTGCTCGAAACACCACGCAGTCGGGTACGGTCTAGTGTGTGCATTGACAAAAGTTAGCATGGCGGCGCGGATCAGATATAGGGAATTTCCGCAATAGCGGCCGGCACCAAGCCCCGGCCGTCAAGAGAAACTGATATTCGTCAGTTTTGCGGCTACGCCGCCGCCGGGCCCTCGGGCATGATCGCTCGCGCATGAACACCGTCCCGGATCGCGACGCGGCGCTCCGCGCCCGCCTCGCCCGAGTGTTGCCGCCGGCCGAGATCGCCCTCGCCGCCCCGCTCATCGAGCGCATCCAGGCCCTCAAGGCCGAGCGCGACGCCGCGGTGGTTGCGCACAACTACCAGGTGCCGCTGGTGAGCGCGGGCGTCGCGGACTTCACCGGCGACTCCCTCGCGATGGCCGAGTTCGCGCTCGCCTCGCCGGCGCGCACCATCGTGGTGTGCGGCGTGCGCTTCATGGCCGAGACGGTCAAGCTCCTCTGTCCCGACAAATGCGTGCTGCTGCCCTCGAGCGAGGCGGGCTGCTCGCTCGCGGACTCGATCAGCGCCGCCTCGGTGCGCGGCATCCGCGAGTGCCTGCCGGGCGTGCCGGCCGTCGCCTACGTCAATACCTCGGCGGCGGTCAAAGCCGAGGTGGACGTCTGCTGCACCTCCGCGAATGCCCTGCGCATCGTGCGCGCGCTGGGCGTCCCGCGGGTGATCATGCTGCCCGATCAGCACCTCGCCGGGTACGTGGCGCGCGAGACCGGTGTCGATGTGATCGCCTGGGGCGGGCAATGCGAGGTGCACACGCGCTTTCGCCCGGCCGAGATCCGCAGCTACCGAGAGAGCTCCGGCGCGACGGTGCTCGCGCACCCGGAGTGCCCGGAGGAGGTGCAGGCCGAGGCGGACTTCGTCGGCTCCACGGGCGCCATGGCGGCGTACCTGCGCGAGCGCCGCCCGCCGCGCGCGATGCTGCTCACCGAGTGCGCGATGGCCGACAACATCGCCATGGAGTGCCCGCAGATCACGTTCCTGCGCCCCTGCAACCTGTGCCGGCACATGAAGGCCACCACGCTCGAGCGAGTTGCCGCCGCGCTGCAGACCCTCACCGGGGCGATCGAGATCGACCCGGCGCTCGCCGAGCGCGCGCGCGCGCCCCTGGCGCGCATGCTCGAGCTTGCGTAAGCGGCGCGATGCGCACGATTGAAACCGACGTGCTGGTGATCGGGGCGGGCGCCGCGGGCCTGTGCGCGGCGCTTTCGGCCGAGCCGCGCCGGGTGCTGGTCGTCTCGGCCGGCGATCCGCGCGTGGCGAGCTCCACCGCGCTCGCCCAGGGCGGC
>JAKAXA010000019.1 GCA_021816775.1 Pseudomonadota bacterium | reverse complement strand
GGCCTGCTACCCGGCGCACCGACGCCTACCGGGGTGGGACTTGCTCCCACTGAAGAAGCGCAGCAAGCAACGATCGCCTCTGCGAAAATCGCAGCTCTCGCGGTCGTCACGTCACGGCGCACCATCGCTCCATCTTAACGGAAGAGGCCCGCCGGCGTGCTCGGCGCGCCTCGAGAGATCACACCGCCGATGCAGCAGGCAGAAGCCTCGCCGGCCACTCGCGACCGGCCGGCCTGAACCCTCGGCTGGCGAGCGCCGCGGTCGAGCGGCACGACGCTCGGATGCAGGCAGACCCGCGGATCGCCCGCAGCCTCCACCTTGAGCTCTACAGTGCTGCAATGCTCACCGTAGGCCGCAGGCGTGCCGATGTCCCGGGCACGCCCCGGGGGCGATCAGGGCCGCCGGCAACATCGCGGTCGCCTTTCACGCACGCCTCAGTGCACCATTTCGTGGGACCGCAACGTCTCCGCTAGCCGCTCGTCACGTTCAGGTCCGCAAGACGCGCCGGATCCATGACGGTCTCGATCCCTGCAATCCGGTCGTGTTGCGCCATGAACAGGAGTGCGCCGCGGACGGGGCCGCCCACACCGCGTCTGCTTCTCCGCCGATCAGCGCCGGCATTTATCTTGACGGTGAGCGGCAGCAAAAACCTGCCGCAGTCCACGGTGTTGTGGAACGGAAACGCGCGAACGAGCACCTGCGTCTCGGCAAACCAGGTCACGGGACAGAGCTCGGCAGCCGCTGCGGCGAGCGCCGGCAGCCCGAACCCGCCGGCGCATTGGCGAGTCGCCTCACTTGTCGAGCGTTTTCGGCATTCCATTAAACTCGTGAGGCGGCTTGTTGCCCGCCAGGTACTTCACGAAGAAATCCCAACACCGGCGCGTGACGTACGGTGTGTGGCTGCCGTAGTGATGACGTTCATTCGGCACCACCAGCATGCTGAAGTTCTTGTTCGCGTTCATCAGGGCGTTGACCATCAGATAGGTATTGCTCGGCGGAACATTGTTGTCGATTGAACCCACGACCAGCATCAGGTGCCCCTTCAGGTTTTTCGCGAGCAGCTCACTCGCCTGATTGTCGTAATTGGTGGTGCCGTTCTTGTGCTTCACCAGCAGCCCTTCCCACCTTTCTCCCCAGCTGTACTCGTAATCGCGGTTATCGTAGTTGCCGCTTTCGGCCCAGCCCACCTTGAAGAAGTCCGGATAGTGAAGCATCGCGGATACGGTTGCATTACCACCGCCCGAGTGACCCCAGATGCCAACGCGGTTGATATTGATCCACGGATACCGTGCGGCCAGTTGCTTGATGCCGGCGATCTGGTCGGGAATCGTATCGTCGCCCATGTCGCCGTACCAATAGCGCTGGAAAGCAGCCGATCGATATGGCGTACCCATGCCGTCAATCGCCACCACGATGAAGCCGAGCTCAGCCAGTGCCTGATGGCTGCCCTGCTCAGAGCGGAAACTGAACGTGGCGATGGAGCCGATCTGCGGGCCCGGATAAATGAAATCGATGATCGGGTACTTCTTGTGCGGATTGAAATTGGTGGGCTTGTACATCAGCCCATAGAGCGTGGTCTTGCCGTCGCGCGCCTTGACCGTGAATGGAATCGGCGGTACCCAGCCCATGGCCTTCAGGCGACCGATGTTCGCCCTGGCGATGGTCGCGATCACCCGTCCGTTGGCAGCTGAACGCAGCACCGTGACTGGGGGCGTAGTAGGTGTCGAGTACGAGTCCACGAAATACCTGCCGCCCGGTGACATCGTGATGATGTGGTCAGCGTTCCGCGGCGTCAGCAGCGCCGTCTTGCCCGTATCGATGTTGACCTTGAACAACTGCCGGTAATAGGGGTTCATGCCCGGTGTGCGTCCCACCCCCACGTACCACAGAGTACCGGTCTTGCGATTGACGTACGAAACCTGAATCACATCGCCTTTACCCATGGTGATCGGATGCAGCATCCTGCCCGTCTTGAGGCTGTACAGATACAGATTCATCCAGTTGGTCTGTTCGGTCGGCCAGATCGCCACACCCTTGTTCGGCAGGTATTGCCAGTCCGGCCGGCCGTACCAGCCCTGGTAGAAGTCCTTGGCCGTATACTCAAAGACCGTGCGCACGACTCCGGTCGCGGTGTCCGCCACACGGAACCACTCGTCCTGCTGGTTGCGCGAGGTCGAAACCAGCGCGAACGTCTTGCCGTCCGGCGACCAGCGTATATCGCTCCAACTCCCCAGCCGCTGCTCGGGCGCCATCTTGAGGGGCCTCACCTTGCGCGTCGCGACATCGATGACCGCCGGGTGAACCATGAACACATGCTTGTCGCCCGGCAGAGGGTACGGCCAGGTCTGCAGCGTCGGATGCCCCACTCGCGTCACGACCGTATACATGTCCTTGACCTTGCGCTGATCGACCCGAAACGCCACCAGCTCTTTTGAGCTCCGCGACCAGCGTACGAATGCGATTCCATTCTTCTTCATTCCATAGCCGAACTTCCGCACGCCATCGGTGGTGAGCTGAGTGTTCTTTCCCGTAGCGACATTGCGGATCCATAGGTTCCAGTTGCGCAGGAACACGCGCCATTTGCCGTTCGGCGAGCGCGGGTGGAAACCATAGCCGAACTCGCCGCCGCGCTTCGACTTCTTCTTCGACACCGTGCAGACACCGGCCCCCGACAGGTTGCAGCGGTACTTCTTCTTCCCGAACCGAACCACGAGATCTCCGTCGCGCACCCGGTGAAATCCGAAGCCGAATGCCGGCCAGCGCCTGGGGTTCATGGATTTGCCGCGCGCCTTGCCCAGTGCCGCGGCCAACTTGACCTGATTGAACGCCGGCGACACCTTGCCGGTCGCCGCATCCATTTCCAGGATCCGATCGCCAGCCGCGCCATGGTCACGGAACCAGAAGTGCGTGGCATCGAGCCACTTCACATGCTGCACGTCATGATCGACCAGCGGGTCGACGAAATGACCTACCAGCGGGTCAGTGCTGTCCAGCAGGAATTTCGCCGCCCGTGCGTAATCTGCATCCGTCAGCTGGCGCGCCCGACCCAGCGCCGGCAATACGCCCACGAAGACCAGCAATGCAGTCAGAGCGATGCGATTGGAGTTCATGGGCAGCAGACCTTGGTAGTAGCGGTGAGCGAGTCGCGATCCAATTCGGCCGAGACGGGTGACGAGCGCACCAGAACGCGGTCCGACGCCAAGAAAGTCTACTGCAATATCACGTGTTGGAACAGAGGACTCGAGAGGCCAGCCGGATCCGAGTGGCGAGCGCCTGTTCATCTGCGCCGCTCAGGATTCTTGCGCCACGCAAGCCTGCGGCTCGAACCCGCGGCGAATGGACACCTCGCACTGTTGAACATACGGACTGCGCGTCGGCGCATGCGCTTTCCGTGCAGCTTGAATTGAAGCCTCGGGCGAGCGGCGGCGCCCGCAAGCGAGCTTCCCGCGACAATGTTGTCCCCGGCACAGGGTGATCGCCAACGGCAGCCGCGTCGATGGGCAGCGCCGCCCGGATTGCCGCCGCGAGCCCCATCGGCGCGGCACTCCGTCTCGATTCGCCAAAATCCCGGCGAGGTGTCTTCCGCCGACGGCGACACACTCATCCAACATTATCTTCGCACAGCGAGTGTTTCTGCGAACGGTCTTCAACGCGCCCAGCGAACGCATCGTCGCATTTTGTGCTCTAATGCGCCGCTATTGATCCGCTCCATGAGAAGAGAGTGCCACATGCGCCGCCTGATCGCCCTGCCGTCTCTGTGCCTCCTGATGGTGTCCGTGGCTGCGTTTGCAGCACCCCGCAAGCCCGCCGCCAGCGCTTCGACGCCCGTGCCCAAGGAGAGGGCCGTGAGCACCCAGCACAGCGTGACCATCGGCGGTCAGACCATCCGCTATACCGCCACGGCCGGCACGATTCTGCTGCGCAACAAGAACAATCAGCCGGTCGCCACGATGTTCTACGTCGCCTACACCGAGAACGGAATCCGCAACCTCGCCGCTCGGCCTGTCACCTTCCTCTACAACGGTGGCCCGGGCGCCTCCTCCGACTGGATCCAGATGGGCGGACTCGGGCCGTACCGGGTCAACATGACGAACGGCGCGGCAACGCCGCCTGCGCCTTATTCGATCACTCCCAGTCACGACAGCCTGCTCAACGATTCCGATCTGGTCTTCATCGACGCAGTAGGCACCGGCTACAGCCGCGTCGTGGGCAAAGGCAAAGGCAAGATGTTCTGGGGTGTGGATCAGGACGTGAAGTCCTTCGGGCAATTCATCTACCGCTACCTGAAGAAGTATAATCGGTGGCAGTCGCCCAAGTTTCTGTACGGCGAAAGCTACGGCACCACGCGTTCCGCGGCGTTGGCCGACTATCTTCAGGATCAGGGCATTGCGCTCAACGGGGTCATTCTCCAGTCGTCGGTCCTGAATTACTTCGACTGGATGCCGGGTTCCGACAACAAGTACATGTTCACCCTGCCCTCGTACGCCGCCATTGCCTGGTATTACAACAGGCTACCGGAGAAGCCCGCCAATCTGGTCGATTTCGTGCAGCAGGCTCGCGAATTCGCCGATGGTCCCTACGCCCAGGCACTGCAGCTGGGCGACCGGCTGCCGAGCAGCGAGCTCGATTCAGTGGCACAGAGAATGCACGAGTTCACCGGGTTGCCGGTCAAGTACCTCGAGCGCGCCAAGCTTCGTGTTTCCGCACCCCACTTCCGCAAGGAGCTGCTGCTGCCGGATCGAGAGCACATCGGGCGTTTCGACGCGCGTTTCGCGGCGTCCGATGCAGATGCCGTCAGCTCCCGGAACTCATTCGACCCGTCGAACCAGTTCACCGGAGCGCCCTTCACCGCAGCCTTTGAGTGGTATCTGCACAACGTCCTGAAGTACCACTCCAATCACATCTACAAGGAAGAGAGCAATCAGGCATTCAAGAAGTGGGATTGGAAGCATGATCACCTGCCAATGCCCTACGTGGTCGGCGACCTCGCGGCGGCCATGCGTAAGAATCCATACCTGCGGGTGTTATCCGAGAACGGGTATTTTGACCTCGCCACCCCGTTTCACAAGACGGAATACGACCTAGACCACGCGATGTTGAGCCCGAAATTGCGCAAGCACATCACGTTCGCGTACTTCAAGTCGGGTCACATGATTTATCTCAACCCGAACGCGCTGAAGGCCATGCACTCTGTCCTCAACACCTTCTACAGCGACACCCTGAAGGCGGACGCCGGCGCGGCGGCGGGTTGAGGCGAGTCATTCAAGCGGAAAGTTCTTACCCGAAACGGGTCGTGCGTCCGGACTCGGGCGCGAAGGCGAGTGGCTCGCGCCCGCATGGCGTGAGCGTACGCTCGTGCGCGCAGTTGATCTGCGCATGAAGTTCAGCTTGGAGCACTCGCCGGCCGCGCCGAGGTGGCGCTGCGAGCGCTACCTGCGTCCGGCCGCGCGACTCCCCAAGAGCGCAAACTCCCATCGTGGGGGCCGCCGTTGTCTGGGTGCTGCTGAATGACTCCTTTTCGACCGGATGCGATGCGCCCCGCGTAGTGGATCCGCGTTGGGATCAAAACAACACAATCCACCGACCCTCGTTGCCTTTCCGTCTCCGCGAGCGATTACGACATTCCCGATCCAGCTGTTTCGCAATGGAGGCCGCTGAACCCCCGACGCGCAAGCCATTGCCCCGTGCGGGTTGACGCAGAGAACACTGCAACCAGATCTCCTGGCGCAGTCGCCACCGGACTCCACCGCAGTCGTTAGTGCCCGCACGCAGACTTTCCTCTCGCCCGGTTTGCTGCGCGGGAGCTGATGGTAAAGTCCCACCAGAGGCGGCGCCCGCGAGATGGGGCGGCGGTTTGTCTCAAGCGCCGAGGCAAACGATGTCCGGGCACAGCAACGACGCAGTTCTGGCAGCGAACATTGGGAGTCGGGGTCAATATCCACAGGCCCGCGTGACAGTTGCCGACGCTCTTGCGCTCTTGCACTCTTGAGTGATCAACTCGCGAAGCACGGTTCGCTCTCGGACCGCTCCTGTGCGCAGTACCGCGAGATGCACGGAACACTCGAACGCCACGCGAAAGCAATTGCGTACTCCGGTGAGGACCGGTTGGTCACTCGGCGCCGGTCCGCAGCAATCCTGAGGATCGACTTGCTGTTTGTCTGTCATTGGTGTACAAATAACGTGCGCCAAGGAGTCATATGCTTCAGATCGACCTGGCATCGAACGTCCCAGTATACGAGCAGATTGCCAACGGCCTGCGCGCCGAGCTGGTAGCCGGTCATTTTGGCCCGGGCGACAAGTTGCCCACCGTGCGGACCCTTGCGATTGACCTGGGAGTTCACCATAACACTGTCGCGCAGGCCTATCGCCAGCTCGCGGGCGAGGGATGGCTCGAGCTAAAGAGGCACCGTGGCGCCGTGATTCAGGAGCGTCGCCTTCGGCCGAACCGGCCAGATGTCCCCGAGAGGTTCACCCGCCCGTTGAGGGAGCTTCTCGCAAAAGCGCTGGCAGAGGGGCTGTCGCGCAAATGGCTGATCCGCGAGCTGATGGCCAGTGCGCATCGACTCCAGGAGGGAGGGCTATGACGGCAATTCGCAAATCATGCCACTGCGAAGAGTAACCATCGAGGTGCTGAGGTGAACCCGCCCGTCGCAATACGCATCATCCTGCTTGCACTCGGGATACTGTCCGCGCTCGCGCACTGGTTCATGCCGCGCTTGACACGCCCCGATCTTTACTTCGCGGTCACCGTCACGCCCGATTTCCGCGACAGCGCCGAAGGCAGATTCGTTCTGCGCCGATACCGTCGTGGGCTGATCGGTGTGTCTGCCGTTGCGTTGAGTCTGCTGGGGGCGCTCGCGCTGACAGCCGCGCTTCCATTGGCACCCCTGGCGCTACTGCTGCAGCTCGGCGCGTACTTCGGCGTCTTTTATCGGGCGAGGCGGTTCGTGCTGCCCCATACGGTCGCGCCGACGACGGTTCGTGAAGCTCAGGTTGGCCGGCGCGCAAGAGTGCCCGGCGGCTGGATGATCGCTTCCGGTCCATTCGCATTGCTCGTCGCGTGCGCCGGCTATCTGTCGGCGCACTGGCATCAGCTCCCCGCTCGCCTGATCCTCCGCTGGAGCGCCGACGGTCAGGCCGACCGATGGGTGGCGCGCAACCTCGGCACTGTGTTTTCCCCCATACTCATTGCCACGGCGATCCTCCTCGCAATGACGCTGATTCTCTACGCGATGGCTCATTGGCTACGCCCGATATACGCCGGCGGCCTCCAGGGCGAGCACGAGTCGCGGTTTCGCCGGACAGCATCGGTGCTCCTCATCGCCCTGGAGTACTGGATTGCCATCGTGTTCTCTTGGCTCGCAATTCGGCCTCTGCTTCCCGCCGTCCTGCAGCGTCCGCCGCCAGCCATTGCCCTGATCCCCGGGCTGCTCGTAGTCCTGGCCACTGCTGTCTTGATGTGGCTCGGCCAAGGCGGCAGCAGGATGCCCTCTGCGGGGGATCCGCATCCCCCTGCAACAAAACCCATCGGAGACCGTACCGAGGACCGATTCTGGCGGCTGGGTGTTTTCTACTTCAATCGCGATGATCCCGCCGTGATGGTTGAGAAGCGATTTGGAATCGGATACACGGTGAACTTTGCCCACCCCGTGGCTTGGGTCATCATTCTTCTCCCGCTGCTGGCGCTCGTCGTTGCCACGGCCACTATCGCAGCGAGACATCTGAGGCGGTGACAAAGACTGATCGAATCTGGGCCGCGACACGCCGCGGCAGACACTTTCCTCCGGCCACGACACCACTGCCGCACTAGCATGGCGCGACGTAGCACCTGATCTGCGCCAGATCCAGCCCGTGCCAGCTTGCTGCCGAGAGCCCAGGCCTGTGCTTGAGATACTGCAAACCAGATGCCGCCTTTCCGGCCTCGCCTACGACGATGGTCCAGACCGGATATCTCTTCTGTCGGGCTATCAGAGCAAATCCTGCGACCTTGCCGCACGGGCATGTTACTGGCGCGTGGCCCGTCGGCCCCGCCACGCAATCACCCCAATGCAGCCAGGCGATTCGAGAAACCGATGCAGCCGGACTACCCTCCGGGAAGCGGAACTCTGCCGAGCCGGCCGTGGTCACACAGATTGTTCCGGCCACAGTCATTCGTCATGCGGGTATCGTCTGGCCGCACACATCCCGCTTGATCGTGCCCAATTTCCAGGACCGCCCTGACCGCCAGAGAACCACCGTAACGAACTGTATGTGAGCGGAACAATACGCCGCACCGAAACGCCCCACAGCGAGGCCAAAAACGACATCGCGCCGATAGCTTCTCTTGTATGCTAAGACGATCTGGGAATCGCCGCGGATTGCAGCGGCACCTCCGGCGAGCCCGCCCGCAAGTTTTCACAAAATTGAAACACTCCTGTGCCTGCGCACCGGAGCGACCGCTTTGTCGTATCCTGCACATCGAAAGATGAGGTCCATGAGCAATCTAGCAACCCGCAAGGGCACCTTCCGCCCTCTCATGCTGCTGATCGCTGCCGCGCTGGTGATCGGCGCGGCGGGCAGCGCCGGCGCCGCCGGCATTCCGCAAATCGTCCATGCGCGCCAGATTCATTTCAAGACTCTCGGTAAAACTGCGAAGTCTCTCCGAGATCAGATCTGGCGTTCGCACCCGAACTGGAACGTCGTCGCAAACGACGCCAATCAGATCGAACGCCTCGCCTCCGCGCTGCCAAGCTGGTTTCCCGCAGGCAGCGGCAAGGGGCACGGAATCAGAACCCGGGCGAGCGCCACGATCTGGTCGCAACCACAGCAGTTCGCGCGCGCCGCACGGAGGCTCTTCAATCGCGCGAAGGACCTGAATCAGGCCGCCGCCGGCCGCAACCTGCGCGCGCTCAGACTGCGCATCAGAGCGCTTGGCCAAGCGTGCGCCAGTTGCCACCGCCGATTCCGGGCGCACAGCAGCTGGTGGTAACTCACGGTGAACGCCACTGGAGCAACGCATGAACGGGTGCGGGTTTGGGATTTTCCGACCCGAATCGTACATTGGGCCATCGTCATTCTGTTCGGCATCTGTTGGTGGACCGGCGAAACCGAGCATATGCATTGGCACCGCATTGC
The DNA here is from genome assembly GCA_021816775.1 of Pseudomonadota bacterium. GTDB lineage: Bacteria > Pseudomonadota > Gammaproteobacteria > Steroidobacterales > Steroidobacteraceae > 13-2-20CM-66-19. The sequence continues at coordinate 48,596 of JAKAXA010000019.1, read as the reverse complement.
TGGATACGGCGTGCTCGGTGCGATCTTGTTTCGGCTGGGCTGGGGCCTCTGCGGAGGGGAGACGGCTCGCTTCAGAAGCTTCGTCCGCGGCCCTGCGGCCACTTTTCAATATGTGCGCAAACTCCTCGGGCATGATCGTGCCGATCCGCCCTCTCCAATCGGTCACAATCCGCTCGGCGCATTGAGCATCCTCGCCATGCTCGGTCTGCTCCTGACGCAAACCGTCCTTGGCCTGTTCGCGGTCGATGTAGACGGTGTCGCATCGGGACCATTTGCCAGGTGGGTCTCGTTCGCGACAGGTCGACGGTTTGCCCATTGGCATGCGGCGAATTTTCACCTGCTCCTGGCGCTGATTGGAATGCATCTGACCGCAATCGCATTCTACCGCTTCGCGCGCAGCGAAAATCTGCTGCCCGCGATGATTCACGGCTTCAAATGGCGTACCCCCTCCGCTGGCGGGCCGTACTTCGCTCCCTGGTGGCGGGCAGCGCTTCTTGCCGCCGGGATAGCCACCTGTCTCGCTTTGCTGTTGAATATTCGGTGGTGATACACGACCGATTCGAACACCTCGATCCCGCGTTCATCTTGGCGGTGTCCTGCTTGAGCATCTCTTTCTACAAGCTCCGAGAGACCCGCCTGACCGACTCGACCGAGCCACCGCGTGAAACGCCTGTCAGAGCCTCTCACTCGCAGAGCCGCCAACGGTTCACGAATTCCATCACGTAGGAAGGCGGACTGCCGGTGATACATGACTGGTACAGTTCTTCGAATGCAATCCCACTCTATGCGAGCCAGTCGCAGCGAGTGTCACGACGAAGCGCGACTGAGCGCCCCTGATTCCGCGATAATTCCCACACACAATTTTTGTTGCCTCATACATCTATGACGAAACGGCAACTCCTCGCCGCAGTCGCTTTCACAGGCGCGGAGCGAGGAGCACGCCTGGGCGCGTTACGGCACATCAAGCCCACGAGCACTCACTGTCATTGGTCCAAAGACTTATTGGCTAGCCGACCCGCGCAACTCCAATGCGCCTTAGCATGGACTGGTGGTGAGCGCGCGCCTGATTTACCATGACGATAAAAAGGCATATGGCGCTATCGGCCTCGGCACACCACCTGCGCAATCCGGGGCAGGCATCCGAGAAGCGGGGAAGCCATGAGCATATTCGGCCGACACGCGAGTTGCCGAATTGCACGCTCAAATGAGCGTTGCTTCGATAGTGATCTTGGGACACAACGTTGAGCACGTCGAGCAAACTCAGGTTTAGCGCGAGGGAGATTGCCATCTCTGCCTCGCAGATGATCCTTTTGACGGGTCGGCGGCCACACTTCTCGTCAGCAGACTCGACAGTGAACCCAGCGCTGCACACGCAACCGAAAGTACAGTCACCAATCAAGAGTTCGCGACGTCGGGGTCGCAGTGAGGTTCGGCGTGCGCAAGAGCAGCAGGCTGGAGAACATGAGGTTTGCCCACGAGTTGGCGCGCCGGCGCCGTTCCGCTGCACCCAGCGGGGCAGTTGAAGACGTGAAACCGCACATGTTCACCGCTTCTCGGTCGCGGACACCCGGCGGTTCGATGATTCCGGTTACCCTGACACCAAGACCAGCGCGCATCGACGATGCCCGTCGGTGCGTGCGGCATCGCCTGGAGTCCGCTCGTACCCTCGGTGCTCGCGGCAGACGACTAGGGTATGTGTTGTGCGCGGCGGTCCCACTGCTGTTCTGGACAACCACCGTGCTCGCAAACGCAGTCCGGGCGGTCAATCGTGCGCGAACGGCGTATTGCGGCCTCTCGCGCGCCTCTCACGCCCCGCTCACCGAGAGCCGCAAGTTGAATGAGGTTGCGTCGCTGCTCGCACACGGCGGGTCCCTCGACGAGGCCGAGCGTCGTGCCGGCTATCGCGCCGTGCGCTCGCTGTGGATTCGGATCACCGGGGCCACCGACGAAGCGGCCGTGGAGCAATGGGTGCGCCGGCGATTCTGCGGTCCGCTCGCCGACCCGCGACTGCGGAATATCGGCGACTACAGGGGCGGCAAGGGCGAGCTGTGGATCGTCGTTGCGCAGCCCTTCATCACCCCGCCCGAGCGGGACGCTGCCGCCGTCAGCCGCCGCGTGCTCCAGTTGACGAACCGGGCGCGCGCCCACGGGTGGACCTGCGGCAGGCGACGATTTCCGCCGGCTCCGGCTCTGTCTACCGCGCCCGCCCTCACGCGCGCCGCCTTGGCGCACTCGCGAGACATGGCCGCCCATGATTTCTTCAGCCACACGGGAAGCGACGGGAGCAGTCCCGGCGAGCGCGTGACACGCGCCGGTTACCTCTGGAGCGAAGTGGGCGAGAACATCGCGAGCGGTGTCAGTACGCCGCGGCAAGTTGTCGCCGATTGGCTCGCGAGTCCGTATCACTGCGCCAACATCATGACCGCCAGCTTTCGCCAGATGGGCGTCGCCTTCGCAGTCAACAGGGACAGCAGGGACGTCATTTACTGGACAGAGGACTTTGGAGCGCCGCCTTAGGAGGGCGTTGGCGGCAAAGGGTAGCGGGGGCAACGAGGTGAGCCCCTGGATGCGCACGAAACCGAAAAGGGTGCGCTCACACGATAGGTCTGGCGCTGCGCGATCGGGAAGACCCGGCGCCACCGTGTAATAGACATCGGGCCTCAGCAGGCAACCGGCAACCCGTGCGGCGACTCCTCAGCCCAGGGAGTGCCACGGGCTGCCAAGAACGGGCGCTCCATGCATCAATGTGCCGATCAACCGGAGGAAGCAGCGGACGAAGTGGCACTGATGCCGATTCGCCGCACCCGCGAAAGCGACAGCGGATTTTGTCGGGGTTTGCGTTCAGGCTACTCGGTCACTGCGGTGCAATGAACCCGAGTGCCTGACTGACGGCTCTCAGAAGGAATGGACCCCGGATTTCTCAAATGTCTTACATGCGGGAACGAGTAGATTGACGACGGCGCTCATCAGTGCTTGACTCCGTCAAGAAGGGGATTCGAAGTCGTCAGTGCGGCCTTGATTCCTCTGACGCCATGACTCAATAGCGATTGCGGTAACCACCGACATACCCACTCGATCGATTTGCAGGCGACGGTGCCGGGCAACCCTGCCAACGGCACCCTCGCCAGCCTAGCGAACACCAGCTGACAAAACGCGCAGCTAGCTATATCACTTGCGGCACTGGCCGCTCCGCTTTCCAGCCTGATCCAGTCACAATTTTGGCTCAGCCAGTCGGAGCCAGGGCACAAGCGGGTCACTCGGCCCACTTCCTGAAATGGTCCGTGCACGCCAGTTGCGGCCGGGATGACAGTGGCGCTGCCTTGGTGGCTCTCTCGTAAACACTCAGGCAACCCCGTTCGTCCGACCGCCACGGCACTCCCTCCTCGGCAGCAGACCGGATTCCGCGATCGTACAACGCGTACCGCTGCGCTGGGCTCCCGTTCGGCGGTTTGCCCCTTACGGGCCAGTCTTGCTCTGCCACATCTTGTCGAGGCTATAGCAGCCAGGCCCCGCCACGTAAAGGGCCAACAGGCCGCCGATGATGCTAATGTTCTTGTAAAAGTTGATTTCATTCTCGAAGTGGGCCATTCCGCTCATTGTCCAGTAATGGTGACCTATGAATGCAGTTGCCAATGTATAAAGCGCCAACAACAAGGCAAGAGGCCTGGTCGCAGCGCCCAGAATGATGGCGACTGAGACAAAGAACTCCATTATGATCGCGATAACCGTCGCGAGCGCCGGCAGCGGAACGCCAGCATGAGTCATGTACTGCACTGTGCCAGAATAATCGAGCAGTTTCTGCCACCCAAAGATGAGGAAGAGGAGCGCAATCAGTACCCGCGCTACCAACAATATGCCGTCCTTACCTGTGACCTCCAGCTGTTTCATAATGGGCCTCGACTTCTTTTTGATGAACGGTTGTCAGCTAGAAACACCGCAGTCTAGTGGCGAGCCCCGTCCAAAAGCAATAACTTACGCAAAACATGGATGCCTGCGCGAGCGAAGCCCGCCGGAGGCGCTCATAAGTCTTGACTGTGAGAGGCAATGATTCGCTCAATGCCGCGGATAAAACTCCTACTAAATCATACAGGAAGAAGCAACACTTCGACGCGGATTGACGCTTGACGATGATTTCAAGCCACGCGAGGCTCGAGCGCGATGGCCAGCGGCGGTCCTCCTATCCAGACTCGCCAGCAGATTGCCTCATCGTGACAGCAGCGCCGGGAGCGTGCGCGAAGACCGCGTCGTTGCACAGTGCTCGGCACAAGCGGCAAAATCGAAATTCAGCTCCAAGCAAGCGGCGGCGCATCCCTCGAGTACTCCACGTTGCAGACATTCGCGCACTGGTAGCATCAAACCATTCCTAATTCGGCGTCCCGAGTTCCAACGAACGGTACTCCAGTGACGTACCCATTCACTTTCGAAATCGAGGCGCTTCCAAATCAGTGCCCATCCTGCCCCGGCGACCTGCTCGATGCGCGTAACACTCCGCAACCGTACAAGGTCGAAGGACAACCCCGTACCTCACAGCAGATCATTGACTCAGACGACGCCGGCCGTTCCGCACGATATGCGGAGGGCCGAACGTTTGATCTGTCGGCGACCGCCTTTCTTTGCCGGTGTGGGCACTCAGGCAGCGTGCCGTTTTGCGATGGCCCCCACAAAACCGCTGATGTGGCCCTGGACGAAACCGCGATGCGCGCTTCGCTGCTTGCCGGCGCGCAGGAGATTGACGGCCCGCGTCTCACGCTGACCGATAACGAGCTTTACTGAGCGTACGCCCGCTTCTGTGGCCATGGAGCCCAGATTTGCAGTGAAGTTCAATTTTCCGGCGAGGAACACGAGCATCTGACAGTCTGGATGGCTCACCAATGCCCGGGCGGCCGCCCCGAGGTCTGGGATCGAGCTGCCCGCAAGCCCATTGAACCGCCTGAGACACCGACAGTCGGTCTGATCGAAGACCGATCCCTCGGGGCCGGCGGTCCACTGATGGTTCGCGGCAGCATTGCGGTGACCGGCGCCGATCGCCGGGCATACGAGCTACGGAATCGGCAAGCACTATGCCGCTGCGGCGCGTCACCGAACAGGCCATTCTGCGACGGATCTCATGCGCGCGTCGGATATCGTGATGGCATCAATGAGGATGCACATCGACCGCATGCCTCCGACTGCCTCGATGGCCTGTCACACGGCGTCGCCGCGATAGCGGATCATGTGTAGTCAGCCTGCCGACGGCCGATGAGCCCTCAACTCCCTGATCCGAGAGGAAATCGCTCACCCCCGGGTGCAAGAACTCCGGTGTTGCGCCCCCTCCGATCGGCGTCCATTGGCTCCAGCACCGAAAGGAGTTGTCTTCTGTGAGACTCCCTGCAGCCCGCGTCTTCCAGCCAGGATCTCATTCAGGAGGGGTGCTTCGGAATCAAGGGGGGCTGTCCGCCCTATCACTCGCCGGGCGTCTATGAGAAGCTTCGTTAGCTGCTCCGCTCCTTGACAGAATGCTCGTCGTTGGGATCCAAGCGGCGGGCAGCCGGCAGATGCCAGCCGTGCTCGATGGCCATGTAGCGCAGCGCGAAGCACAGCACCCCGCCGGCGACCGCCGTGGGCACTGCGGGAAGCGCGAGCAGCTGACCTCCTACCACCACCGCCGCGCCGGCGAGGGCCGCAAGAGCGTAAAGGTCGGCACGCAGTACCGTAGGTATCTGGTTCACCAATACGTCGCGCGCCATGCCACCACCAATGCCCGTCAGCATGCCGAGCAGCGCAGCCATCACCGGATTGAGTCCGTACACCAGCGCCTTCTGCGCGCCGGCAACCGCAAAGAACGCCAGACCGATCGCATCGAACCACAGCACTGGATTACGGAGCCGCGCAAGGAGCGGATACCAGAAGAAGATAAGGAACCCGGCAAGCACGGACACTGCGAGGTACTTCCAATCGGCTATGGCAGCCGGCGGGGTTGCGCCAATCAGGACATCGCGGGTGACGCCGCCCGCATTGCCCGCGGCGAACGCGAGCACCATGATGCCGAAGATATCCAATCTGTGCTTGACCGCGGCCACCGCGCCGCTGATGGCAAATACGAACGTACCGCCGAGATCCAGCACCATGAGCAAGACGCGTGTCACGTGCATACTCGATCCCCCCCTTTGCGTTCATCCTTGACAATCTTAAGCCATACTCGTCACTCCGTGGGGGTCGCTCGGGCAGGCAACCAGGCTAGCGATGCCACCACCAGCGCCTCGACACCGGCTTCGAGAGTCGGATGGATGACCGGCAGAAATCGTGGGTTGTGATTGGTCGGGATATCGTTGATCCGATTCGCCGCCTTGGCCTTTCCGTAGACCTCGGGATCGATGCCGCCGACGAACCAGAAGACGGAGGGCACGTGCCATTCGGCGCCGAACGACCCGAAGTCCTCACTTGCCGTAGTCGGGCCGGTCTCCCTCACGCGGGCGGCGGGAAAATGCTGGCGAAAGGCTGCCGCAACCCGCTCACTTGCCTGCGGATCATTGACAGCGAGCGGGTAACGATCGAGCGGCGTGATCTCCGGCGGCCGGGGAGCTCCGGAGGCAGCCGCCTCGGCGTTGACGATCCGTTCGATCGACGCAAGGATGCGCTTACGAACATTTTCATCATACGTACGTATGTTCAGCTTGATGATGGCCTCATCGGGAATGACATTTTCCTTCACACCGGCTTGAAGGGCGCCGATGGTCACCACGGCGGCCTCGGTCGCACCCAGTTCGCGCGATACAATCGTTTGCAGCCGCATCACCGTGGCAGCGGCCATCACGACCGGGTCAATGGCCGCCTGCGGCATTGAACCGTGGGCACCACGGCCGAATAGCCTGATCTGGAGACTGTCAGCGGCCGAGGTAATCGGTCCGGTACGACTGGCGAGGACACCAGCGGGACCCACCATCACGTGCTGGCCGAGCACGACATCGGGTCTGGGGAATCTCTTGAAGAGACCGTCGTCGATCATCGCCTGCGCACCCTGCGCGGTTTCCTCTGCCGGTTGGAATACGGCGAGCAATGTTCCCTGCCAGGATTTGCGGCTTTGAGCGAGGAGAGTCGTCGCTCCCACCAGCCAGGTTACATGCATGTCATGACCGCAAGCATGCATTACCGGCACATCCTTGCCATCTGCATCCGTCGCCCTGACTTTGCTCGCATAGGGGACCCCCGTCGCCTCCTCGACGGGCAGCGCATCCATATCCGCGCGCAGCATGACGGTCGGTCCTTCGCCATTTCGCAGGACTCCGACGACACCGGTCTTCCCGACGCCGGTCGTCACCTCGCAGCCGCTGGCGCGCAGTCGTTCCGCGGCCAATGCCGCCGTGCGAGTCTCCTGCATCGACAGCTCGGGGTGCGCATGCACATCGGTGTATACCGCTTCAAGATTCGGAAGCAGGCGCTTCAGATTCGCCAGCACTGAACCGGAACGGTCGGGAGACTCGACGCTCATGGGACTCCTCCAATGCCTTGCTAGCGGACTTTGGACCGTAAGCTCGAAAGGTGCGAGGCCGCAAGAGGTATATTACGCGCACCTTTAGCCGCCCGCCCTGCGCGCCGCAGTAGTGTGCGGTCAAGAACGGGTGGCAAGGACCTGAGCGCCTCATGATTCTTCTGCCCGAGCAAATGCACGCCGGGCCACACGGCGGTGCGCGAGGCAATTTCAAAATCTGTCGACGGGATAAGCCCTCGCATTGGTCGAGTAGGCGCGGGCCAGTAACGGTCCGCGCCTACTCGACCAAGCGATAAAAAAATTAAGTGAGGCAATACAAAGGCGATGGATCTGTCCCGCGAACGGGAACGCGATCGGCTGAAACCGCGTCTAGACTGCTATTGGCAACGGCTCGCCGACGGCGCGTATTTGGGCTTTCGGCGTCGGCCGGACACTTGGCACGCTCGCTTTCGGCGCAGAGACGGAAAGCAGCAATACCAGCCGCTGGGCAAAGCGCTCGAATGCGACGATGCAAAGGAACGCGCGGAACAGTGGCGTTCACAACTCGGAGGCTCGCCCGTTCGCTCCGTGAAACGCGCCACGATCTCATCCGCACTGGACACTTACCTCGAGGACTTGCGACGCCATGACCGCGCTCCGGCTGCCGAGAAAGCGCAGCGGCAATTCCGGGCGGCCTTGGGGTTCGACCGAGCAGCTGAAGCGTACACGGATCCCCTCGCCTCACTGCAACTCAAGGAGGCGACGCAAGATGATTTTCTGAATTGGCGGGACCGGCTTCGCTGCGAACGGCTGCCGCGAACGGTCAATCGATACGTACGGGCGCTCACCGCCGGCCCGAACCGGGCGCACCAGCTGGGTCACGTCGGCAACCCGGCTGCATCGCGGATGGATGCGCTCCCCGAGAACGATGAGGCGGAGACCGCCGTGTTCTTTCCCCGGTCCAACGAAAAGGGTTGATGGAGGCGGCATCGCCGGAAGCGGCCGCGTTCCTCTGCGGTCTCGAATTCTCCGGTGCTCGCCCGAAGGAACTCGCGGATGCGACCGTCGCAGACTTCGACGGACAGTGCGTCAAGCTGTCTCACCAGAAAGGGAGACCGCCGGAGTTCCGCTCGCGGTATGTCGTATTGGACGAAGACGGCATGGGGTTCTTCAAGACCCAGGCGAAAGGAAAGGTGGCGACGGCAAAGCTGTTCACCACGGCGGATGCAGGCCGTGGCGGCGTGACCAGCCGGTCCAAGAAGTCCGCTCGGCGATTGTCTTGCACAACAAGACCACGCATGGTGATAGGCGCATTGCCGCCGGGGCCTCCGCGTACAGCTTCCGACACGCGCGCATCAGCGAACTGCTGCACGTGTATGGCGTCGATCCGCTCACCGCGGCCGCCCAGACCGGCACGAGCCTCCGCATGATCGAACACACATATTTTAAGGTCATTCGATCCGCGGTGATCGAGAAGCTCGCGGGCCTGAAGGCGAAGGCGACCACACAATAGATTGCGCCGAGCGCGAGATGCACGTGCCGGCAACAGCGGGCGGGGTTCCGGGTTCATCGCGCAACCGTTTCGAACTGACGTCACACACTTTGCACGAATGGCTGGATTGCTGTTGGCCACAGACCGGGCGCTGGCTATCAGGTTATCAGCGTCATCCCTGCTCCCTTCGCCGCGCCCGTATCGAAGGTCATCGTCTTTTCGCAGCCCGCCGCGGCAGCTGTACGTTCGATAAGACAGTCTGCGAAATCCGCCGCGCTCGCCCCGAACATACGCAACGCCTGCGAGACCTGTTCCGTGCGATCGAGTACGATCTCCTTTGCGCGCAGGAACGCGTCGAGCGCCTGAGCGACCTGCTCGCGAGTGAGGTCGTAGCAAGAAGTGAGCACCCAGACAAGCTCGACGAGCGCCACCAGAGGCACGAAGCCGGGGTTCTCCGGCGTCAACGACTCGATGAGTGTTGAGGCCTTCTCGGACTGCTTACGATCATCCTGCATCACGTAGCGGACGAGGACATTGGTATCGAGGCCGATCATCGGATCCCTCTCCGGAAGGCGCCTAATGCGCTGAAGCGCCGCGCTTTGCGATCGCGGCGTTCATCTCCTCAATCGAAACCGTCCGCCGCGGCTTGCCGAACATCCCCTTGAGCGTCGTCACCGAGCGCGTCGCCGGCACGATCTCATAGCGGCCCGGCTCGACCTCGACGAATTCCACTCGGTCGCCAGCATCGAGTCGCAGCGCCTGACGCACTTCGATCGGAATTGTGATCTGGCCCTTGCCAGTGAGCGTGGCGGTTGCCATTACGTCCTCCGGAATTCCTTACGTCCAGGTAAGGATATCAGAAGTGGCGTTCGAACAACCGCTCCGTTCGAAGCCCCTCCTCCATCGCGCGGATCCGGGCGGCGTCCGGATCCGATGTATTCAAGGCGACCTTGTACTCGCGCGTCCGATCATAAATGAGACGCAAATTGGCGGGGACCCGCACCCGGAAGTAGTAGCGGCTGCGTCGCCGCAAAAGACCTCGAATGCGCATCGGCGCTCCCCTGTGTACCCGCTATGTGTACCAGTGATGGGGAGCGTAACCCGCTGATTGTAAATAAATTCTGTGACGCTTCAAGCAGTTACAGAAGGTACTGGCGAAGAGAGGGATTCGAACCCTCGAAGGGCTTTTGACCGTTACACCCTTAGCAGGGCCGCCTGCGCATCTAAGGCTGTCTACGCCCAGCTTGAAAATAGCGTAATTTATGGGATAGGAGACTATACCTGTCCGCCGCCGTCTCGAGTGGACTTTTCGTACCGTTTCATACGATCATCTGGCGCATGGCGGATCTGTCTCGGAAACGCTCCCGCGCCGCTCTGCAGCCCCGTCGCGACCCGTACTGGCAACGGCTGGCCGCCGGCGCCTACTTGGGATTTCGCCGAGGTCCGGATACATGGCACGCGCGGTTCCGCGGGCGCGACAAGAAGCAGCAATATCAGCCCTTGGGGGAGGCGCTCGAATATGACGAGGCGAAGCGACGGGCTGAAGAATGGCTTGCACAGCTCACCGGCTCACCCGTCCGGGCCATAAAGCGGGGCACCGTGCTCGCCGCCCTGGATTCTTACTTGAACGACTTGCGCCGCCATGACCGCGCGGATGCCGCCGCCAAGGCCGAGGGTCAATTCAAGACGGCACTGCGCTTCGACCCCAAGTCCGAGCGGTACACCGATCAGCTTGCCGCACTGCAGCTTGAAAACGCCACGAACGACGATTTTCTGGATTGGCGCGATCGCCTCCGCCCCGGACGCCTGCCGCGAACGGTCAACCGAATGGTCCGGGCAGTGACTGCCGGACTGAACCGCGCGCATCGCCTCGGCCATATTGGCAACCCAGCCGCTTGGCGCGTGGAGTCGCTGCCAGACGATGATGAATCGGAAACAGCGGTATTCCTCTCGCCCGCGCAACGGAAGGGCCTGATCGATTCGGCCGCCCCGGCAGCAGCAGCCTTTCTGCGCGGCCTTGAACTCTCCGGAGCTCGTCCGAAGGAGCTGGCGGAAGCGACCGTGGCCGATTTCGATGGGACCCACCTGAAGCTGTCGCATCGAAAGGGTCGCCCGCCGAAACTCCGGTCCAGGTATGTGGTATTGGACGAAGAAGGTGTCACGTTCTTCAAGTCCCAAGCGTACGGTAAGGGTCCGGCTGACAGGCTTTTCACAACGGCCAATGGGCAGCAGTGGCGGCGCGACCAATGGTCCCAGGAGGTTCGAACGGCAATCGCCACACACAACAAGAGCACGCAAGGCGAACAGCGCGTTCCGAGGGGAGCCTCGGCCTACAGTTTTAGACACGCGCGAATAAGCGAATTATTACAGATCTATGGAGTGGACCCGCTCACCGTAGCCGCACAGACAGGCATCAGCCTCCGAATGATCGAGCGCACATACTTCAAGTTCATTCGTTCAGCGATGCTCGAGAAGCTGTCTGGTCTGAAGACAAAGCTGACAGAATAGAAATGCTACAGCCAAGTCTCAATTGTTATTCTGGATGAGTCTTCGATTCGACGTCCAAACCTGCCCCGACGATTATCCCATAGGAATCCAGCGCGATATCCCACGAAGCGGTCCCCCGCTCGAATCGAACAAAGTAGTGATTCCAACCCTTGCGGTCGATGCCCCGAAACTCAATAGAGCGAAGCCCACCCAAAGGCTTGATCTTCGCTTGCAATTTGGGCAGCAGCGCTCGTGTGCCCGCCGCAAGCTGGGGGCTCAGGTCGGAATAGTTGGGGTTTCCAGACTCGATGCCGATGATCAATTGCCGAAGCGCCGCTTGGCTGCCTGGCGTCGCCGTTTGTGCGTGAACACGCGCCGCAATAGCACTGTCTATAGCATGAACGCGGACCGCGCTGATGCGTGGCGCTTCTGTAGCCGCGCCATATTGCTGAACGACCAATCCCGTCACGTGACCCGCGGTATCGATAGCGAATCGTATGTATGCGTTGGTATGCCCGATCCGGAACTCCTGTCCGGACGTCCTCGTCAACGCCTGCGGCTTCATTCCCGGATACATCGCGGTCAGCTGTCCGTTCCGCAGCTGGACCTGCAGAACCTCGACCGGCGAGGTCTGATAGCTTCCAATGTAGCCCCGAAGTCCTGCCGGCGCCACAGAGCCCGTGATGCCTGCCAATACCGGCGGGATCGCGGGCGGCGAGATGAGGATGGCCGCCGTCGCTACGCCGATGGCGAACAGCGTGCATCCAGCGGTGCCTACTCGCCAGCCGCGAACTTTGGGCGCGCTCATGATGATGAGCCTTCGCTCGATGGATGAGAAGGATCTGGACGACGCTGCAAGACCGCCAAGATAAGCGGGACGTTGCGTACTCACTTCCACCAAGGTCCTCGCATAGCGCCGAGCATCATGACCGACGCGCAGCACACGGCGGTCGCAATCCACTTCGATTGCGTGCCGCAATCGATGCACCTGCCACCAGAGGAACGCGTTCCAAGGCATCAGAACCGCGCAGCCCATTCCAAGGCCCATTAGACCTGGATCACGCGCCTCAACGTGACTTCGCTCGTGTGCTATAACCAAACGGAGGGTCTCTGGCGCGGCACTAAGAAGCCATTCCGGAAGGAGGATCTCTGGGTGGAGCAGTCCAACAGCGGCGGGACCCGCATCGCGTGCTACGAAAAGCTCCGTGTCGGCGATCGTCGCCCGCCGCCAGTGCCGCCGATGTCGATACCCATACCAGCATCCCCCAACGAAAACCGCGGTCCCGAAACACGAGCTCAAGATCCACAGCGCCTCAAGAAGACCATCAAACCGCACCGAGTCGTGCCCGACAAGCCCAATAGGCAATTGGGTAGTCCAGTCAGGCTGCGGGGCGCCTGCGAACGCCTGCCGCGCTTCCTTGAGCGACGACTCGGCTTCCACGCTGGAGATATCGATTTGGCCCCAAGCTGCCGACAGAATGATCGGTAACGCGAGCGACCCAATGAGCGCGCATCCCCATATCCAGCGAATTGGAAGGCCGTATGGGCGCATAGCACCCTCGAGACTGAGCGCCGCGAGACTCATGATTCCGGAGATGACCAGAAAGTAGGCCGCCCAGAGCAGCATCAGGGCTGGTCCTCGTCGATAACGTCTTGCAGTAGCTCCCGCAACCGCTTGGCCTGAGCCGCCGACAGGCGCTGGTCCGACACAAGGTGTGTGAACAGCAGCTCGGAGGAGCCCCGAAAGAATTTCCTGACCAAGTGGCGCAACGCGTTCTCGCGCGCGACCTTCTCCGGGACCCGCGCGAAATATCGATGCCCTCGCCCCTCCGCTTCTCGTCGCACGAATCCCTTCTCCTCCAGGATGCCGAGCATGGTCAAAACCGTATTGTGCGCTAGCGGATCGTTCAGATGGCCTCGCACATCGCTCACGCGGCAAGGCCCTCGGTCCCAAAGCACTTGCATGATGTCCGTTTCACGGTCAGTCAGCGTCTTCGACACGAGAGACTTCCTAATCATTTGGGAATTGTACTTGCTCGCGGCGGCACTGTCTACTAATGTATTAGGAGTATACCCCGCGAACGGGCTCGAACGTGTCGGTAGCCGCGGTGGAGGCATCCAAAATGGTGCGACGAAGTATCAGCGTCATCCTTCCGATCGTCTGCTTATGCTTGGCAGCCCTTGCGAGAGCAGAAACAAACCTGGACGTCCTGCATATCTGGCTCAAGGCCTTCAACGGCGGAGATGCTGCGGCCCTGAGGGATTTTCAGCAGCGTTACGTGGGCAATTCGGACATCGCGTTCGTCAATGATACGCGCGAGGAGACTGGCGGGTTCGATCTGGTCAGGATCCAGACTGATACCCCGACCGAACTGTCGGCACTACTTCGGCAGCGCAATTACCCCTCGATCTGGAAGGTCACGATGACTCGACGGGCCGCCAATACTCTGCCGTTCGCCAACTTCAGCTATTTACCTGAGCCGGTATCGCAATCGAAGGCGCTTGCGGCGCTGAGCGCCTTCGCGGACCGTCTGGCTGCGGCGAACGAATTCTCCGGGGTCATCGCGGTCGCTCAGCACGGCGAGCAGGTATTCGCCAAGGCCTGGGGCCTTGCTGACCGTGCAAAGAAGAGGTCGGTAACGGTGGATACCCCCTTCCTCGTCGCATCACAAGGAAAGATGTTCACCGCAGTCGCGGCCTTGCAGCTCATCGAGTGTGGGCGGCTAAGTCTCGACGCGCCCGTCGGCAAGTATCTGACTGATTATCCGAACACAGAAGTTGCACGGGAGGTCACGGTTCGAGAGCTTCTCACGCACACAGACGGGCTCGGAGACATGCACTTTCTGCAGCATGTTGGCGTTACGAAGTCACGGCAGGAGATACTCGCTGAAAACCGGGCTGCCATACATAGCATCGACGATATCATAAAGCTCAACGGCGCTCGCCCGCCGGCGTTCAAACCGGGCAGTAAGTTTGAATACAATAACTATGGATACATCGTGCTCGGCGCAATCATTCAGAAGGTCAGCGGACAAAGTTATTACGATTATGTTGCAACCCATGTGTTTCAGCCTGCCGGTATGACGCATACGGGCTATCCGTTACGCCAACGGATGGAAGGAGTGGCAGTGCCCTACAGTAGATTCGATAGCAGCACTCTTCATAGCGTGCTCGCTGAATTGCCATGGCGCGGGACGCCGGCGGGCGGTGGAGTGTCAACTGCAGGCGACATGATTCGGTTTGTCGCTGCATTGAGCGGCGGAAAACTCTTGTCAAGAGCAATGCTCGCGCAGGCTGTCAGGAACGAGACAGGGCGCCCTCATGGGTGGTATGGGTACGGTTTTATTACTTCACAGGTCGGCAATTTCCCATATTGGGGTCATGGCGGAGGAGCGCCCGGCCAGAGCGTGGTACTGGACTACTATCCGCTTACGGACACGACATTTGTCTGCATGAGCAATCGTGACCCACCAGTCTGTGACAGACTGGCCTTCAATTTCCTATTTCGATTGAGGACGACTCACTGAGGCACATCTGTCACGCGAGCCTGTAGTGGGCGCAAGGTCTCAGGGCGTCGAGATTTCGCTATTCCAGATGCCTGTCCGGATCCATGCGCCCGTGCAAAACTCGAATAATATGAACAGTGTCGGGCGTCACCGTGTAATAGACGGCGTGACTGCCCACAAACAGTACGCGGTACCCGTCGCGCACGAAGTCGCGCCTCATCCCACTCTCGGGATTAATTGCCAACTTCCTGATGCCGCTATCCAACTCATCGAGGTATTTGTCCGCCTGGGCCTCGCCCCACTGCTCGAACGAGTATTGCCAGATGTCGAGGAGGTCGCTCTCGGCTGACCCATGGACATGGATGCTGCGGATCACGAGCCGGATTTTCCGACGCCCCGGGCCTTCGATTTAATCTTGCGCATATCCAATTCGCCGACGTCACCGCTACGCTCGCCGTCGAGCAACGCTTTGCGAAGGCCCTCTATCTTGTGCTCGCGCTCCTCGAGAAGGCGTAGGCTGGCGCGGATAACTTCACTCGCGGACCCGTAGCGCCCACTGGCTAGCTGCTGGTCGATGAAGCTCTCGAAGTGGTCGCCGAGACTGATGCTAGTGGTCTTGCTCATCTGGGGCCTCCAATGAGTTACTAGTGTATAGTAATTATTGGTATTCGGGCAAACGCTTCCGCCGTGCACTGGCGAGTGCGGCGCGACGCCGCGAGGGTGCACGACTACACCCTGTGCATAGGGTGTAACCATTGGCAGACTTCAGGCAGGAGCCTGGATTCCGTACGGCGATCCGCACGCGCATATGATGCGAATTGACCAGCGAAGGGGCGGCGGTCTGTGCCATCGAGCAGCGGAAACAGCGGACGAGTTTGCGTTGATGACCGGTTGCGACGCGAGCGAAAAGCAGGGGGGATTTCCGCTTCAATTTCCGTACGGACGGCTCGGCGACCATTGACGCAGTCGACGCAACTGATTGATCTGGCGGAGAGAGAGGGATTCGAAGGCTTTAAGAAATAGCCTTATTTCTCAGCTCCCGCGTCAAGTCCATATTCTAGTTACCCCGCCTTTTACCCCAATCCGGTAGCGCCATAGGCGCCGCCCGACGTGGGTGCAACCACGGCGAGCGGCTGACCACCACCCGAACGAATGAGGTTCGAGTATGGCTGCTGTTGATCTTGATCCTATCTCGCCGCTGACGGCAAAGCCGCCTGCCGCCGTCCCCCTCGCCTCCGTCCGCGCCTACCGCAAGACCGGCTGCGTCATCGTGACCGTGGAGCGCATCGGCCGCGGTCCCCACCGCTATCGCGTGTCGCTGCGCCGGTACGCAGCCCTGCGGGAATGGACTATCACCCACGCCGCCCGTCGCTGGCGCACATCGGGCTGGTGGGGCCGCTCGAGCATCGCCGTCTCCCTATGGCCGCAGGCGCGCGCCTGACCTTCCCCAATCCTCTGACCCGGAGTCCCAACATGACCCGCAATTCTCGCGCCCCGTCGACCACGATCGCGGCCGCTGCACCGGCCCCCGGCACCATCGCACTGACACTTGATGACCTCGAGG
Organism: Pseudomonadota bacterium; assembly: GCA_021816775.1. Classification (GTDB taxonomy): domain Bacteria; phylum Pseudomonadota; class Gammaproteobacteria; order Steroidobacterales; family Steroidobacteraceae; genus 13-2-20CM-66-19. Next base: position 32,100 of record JAKAXA010000019.1, on the reverse strand, counting down.
TCGTCGAGGCCCTGCTCGCCACGACCTACGCTGCGCTCGGTATCGAGGACGCCGACAGTCACTGCGCGCAGATCACCGCCGGCCTCGCCCTCGAGCGCCTGCGCACCGGGATGGTGCGCATCCGCGCGATGCGCCCGACCCAGGACTGACAGCAGGACCACGACCATGCGTACCCATACTCGTATCCTCTCCATCCTCCTCGCCGCCCTGGCGACCGTCTCCTTGGCCGCCTGCGGCGGCGGGGGCGGTGGAGCCTCGACCACCGTGAACACGCAGGGCGGAGGGTCCACGCCGCCGTCGGCGCAGCTCGCGAGCTGCACCACCACCACCTACAACGATGCGGTCGATCAGGGCGTTGCGCCCTGCCTCACCGTGACGGGACTCTCGAGCGGGCAGTCGGTGTCCGTCTCCGATGGCACCAATACGCTCACCGAGAGCAGCAACGGGACTTTCGATTTCCCGACCCTCAAGAACGGGACGCAGAACGGCGGCGTGGTGCCTCCGTCCGCGACGTTCTCCATCACAGCCACCACCGGCGGCGCGCAGTGCTCGCTCTCTGGCGGCACCGCTACGACCACACCGTACTCGGTCACCGCACTCTGCGCGAAGTATCCCGCGGTGAGTCCGGGCCTGCCGAAGGTCACCACGATGCCCGGGGTCAGCGGAACGGCGCAGGTGATCGCCTCGCCTACGATCGTGCCGGTGTTTATCTCGACAGGGTCGCTCGCGACCGGCAACGAGGCGAACGACGCGACGTTCCTCAGTCAACTGGTGAACTCGCAGGAATGGGGACTGCTCTCGCAGTACGGCGTCGGCGCTGCCACGGTCGATGCGGCCGTGACCGTGAATCCGGGCAACTGGTCGCAGTACCGCACCGTCACGAACGCTGATCTCAGCGCGATCGCGCAGGGCGTAGCGGCCCAGGGCGTCACGCTGACGCCGAGCTCGGTGCTGGTGGTCTATCTGCCCCCGACGGTGGCCGTCTCGCCGACCGTCTCCGGCGGTACAGGCTACACCGGCACGGTGGCCGATGGCAGCACGAATGTCCCCTTCGCGCTGGTCACGGATGACTCGACCAATGGGCAGTACATCGCCAATTCCAGCGTCTACTGGGAGGCCGAGGCCGGCATCGTCAACGGCGCGACGAACGCGAACGGCAACGGCTACGCCTGGATGAGCGCGAACCCGGACCTTTGGCTCGGAACCAGCGTGGACCCCGCGGCCGGCGTGGACGGCGAATACAACAGTGGCTCCACGCACATCGGGATCGGCACCGTGTGCATGGGCATGAGCGGACCCATCGCCGCCACGGACATTTCCACGGGCGATATCTTCCCGATCTGGTCGCAGAGCGATGCCGGCGCGGGCCGCAATCCCTGCCAGCCGCAGGATGTGGTGTCCTACAACTCAGATGGCTCGCAGTCCGGCACCCAGGTGGAGCTCTCGGACCCGTCCGCGCCGTTCGTGGGTATCGTGGTGACACAGGGTCAATCGACCGTCACTGGCACTCTCGGCGGGGTCTCGCGGACCGATCAGGCGATCGTGGTCGCTCCCGGGCAATCGGTCACCGTGCAGGCGCAAGTGTTTTCCACGCAGCCGATTCCGGATATGGCAGCCTACCAGCCGGGCGTCGAGTCCTACATCAACACTGATGGCGTCGTGAGCCAGGAGGCGCAGCTCGGGCAGCCGCGCATCGCCCTCTCGCCGATCAAGAACCTGACGCGGCCGAGTGCGACGGGGGTCAACAACGGCGACGCCATCGAGTTCACGATTACCGCCTCGTCCACCCCGTTCAAGGGCATGTACACCGTCATGCTCAACAACTGGCCCGCGCCCATCGCCGTGACCAACGGCACGACCTGGCAGTAATTGTCACAACAGCCGGGGCGGCGCGAGCCGTCCCGGCGGGAGTAGCATCATGAAACGCATCAGCCTCATCCTTCTCGCCGGCCTCGTCGCTGCTGCCCTCTCGGGTTGCGCCGAGAGACACTCGGTCCGGTACTACGCGCACCATCCTCACGTCCGCATGAGCGAGCTGAAGTGGTGTGTGCGGCAGGAGCGCGGCGCGGGGCCGACGGGCACGGCACTCAAAAACTGCGAGGCCGCGGGAACCGCGCAGGCATATCACGCGGACAGCGCGCCTCCGGTGCCCGTCGACTGAGGTAGACAGCCGGGTCGGTCGCCCGCCGGCCCGGCGGTGTATCCCGCTACGCGGGAATTGAGGCGCGGGAGTTGGATAGCCGGGGCGGCGATGCCGCCCCGGCGAGGAGGTGCAAGAGTGAGCGCGAGTCCATACCAGATACTGCGCAGAGGGTGTACGTTGCGCGACCAGCGCGAGGCCCGCGCGCTGGCCGATCCCATGGATCGGCTGAGTCTGCAACATGACGATCTGCTGATCGATCCCGAGCGCGCACAGGCTCGCAAGAGAGCGTGGCAGATCGACGAGGAAGAATACGAGCAGGCGGCCACGGATACGGTCGCACGGGAAGTACAGGCCGGGGCACTCGAGGAGGAAACCCCGCCCGTGCCCACGGTGGCCGCGCCGGTCGCGGACGTCTCCGACGACGGCGACGATCAGGTGCGGGTATTTGATACCCTCGAACTTCGCGACGTGGAAAAAGCACTCAAGGGACACAAGGATCACGAGCAGGAACGGGTCAAACTCGCACTCGAGCGCGCCCGTCGAAATGGTGGGCAACGATGGGTGCGCTGGTCGATAACCGAGCACGAGCCGTTCGCGGGATTGGGTGGCGAGCTCGAAAACTTCCGCGAAGTGATTGAGCACCTCTCCGTGCAGTGGGCCTGCGCCTCGCGCGCCCTGCGGCCGGCTGACGCGCGCGTCGATCCGATTCTGCTGTTGGGTCCGCCTGGGGTTGGAAAAACCTATTTCGCTCAAGCGCTCGCGCATGCCATCGGCACGCGCATGGAAGTGTACAGTGCGGGCACCGCGCAGGATGCGTTTCAGTTATCCGGCACGGATGCGGGATGGAGCAATGCCAGGACGGGGCTGGTCTTCGACTTGCTCGCCAAGGGCGATTCCGCCTCTCCGGTGCTCGTCATCGATGAACTCGATAAGATTCCGGCGTACTCCGCAGGCACCCGAGACACGCCCGTCAACACGCTGCTCGATCTGCTCGAGCCGCTGACGGCGCGGCGGTACCGGGAGCTCTCCCTGCCGTGTCACATGGATGCGAGCAAGCTGATCGTGATCGCGACGGCCAACGAGCGCGACGCGATCCCCGCGCCGCTGCGCTCGCGGTTGACGGAATTCAACATCGCGCCGCCGTCGGTGGCACAGCGGCGACTCATCCTCGAGCAGGAGTGGCGGCGGCTGTTTGAGACCCACCGCTGCGCTGCGGGATTGGCGCTCGACCGCGCCACCGCCGAAAGGGCGGTGACGACCGAGGACCTTGACGTGCGTACCCTGCTGCGCATGCTCAGGGTCGCTTTCGCGAAGGCCCTCGCCGCCGAGCCCGACCGTGTAGTGCTGCCCGAGCCGCCGGCCACGGCCGGCCGGCGTAGAATTGGGTTCATATGACTCCGGACCTCACAAGGCTTCTGATCGCCAGCCATCCGCTGATCTTCCCTTGCCGTCCCGCTTATGATCGAGCAAACTGTGTTTGCGACGGTGGTTGGTTGACGAGTTCTCGGCACAACGGTCGGCTGGGAATCCTGCTGATGGTCGGCGAGGGAGTTCGATGTCGAAGATCAAATTGGCCGATGCCCACCTGGTAATGAGCGCCTCGGCAAATGCCGAGAGAGCGGCCTTGTCGCTCTTTTCAGTCGCAAGCGCGGTTTATCCTGGTGACAACCCGAATCTCGTCAACCACTTCATCCGCGAGGCGATCGAGGCTGGAATAGCGTTGGGATTGCATGCCCGTAAAGTCGTTGAGTTATGTCACCTCGAAGACGTAAGACTCTCCCAAACTAGGTGGAAGTATGAGATTGTCTCACAACAGAGAGAGGCTTCGTTTCGAGCGGCAACAAATCGATTTGTTCATGCCCGACAGCTACAGGTCAGAACTCTACAATATCCGGACAAGATATTCGGAAACGACATGGTCATGGCCGAATTTGTCATCACAACAGACAAGCTAGAGGAAGCGTACATCGATATTTTCGGCTTTGCCTGGGCTTACCTTAGCCAAATTGCGCCGCAGATAGGAATGCCCCCTAATTGAACGGCCCATCCTGTCGTTCATAAGGCCACAGCGTAGACGTAGTGCTCATCATCGTCGGGCATGGCCCGCCAATTCTCTGTGCTCAAGCGGCCGGCGATTCCGACCACCGCTCAAGAATGTCATGCAGGTTCGGCAGGTCCCGATGGTGTAGGAGCAGAATTCGATTCGTCTTGGCGAGCGCCGCGGCGCTCGCGGTGTACCGGCTGTTCGACACGACGGCGCCAAAGTGGGCGTTTTCGTGTGCGCGGCCGGCCGAGACCTCTTGGACCGCCTTGTTTCCGACCGGCCCAGTGTAGAGCTTGCACTGAATGACGACGCGAAGTCCGCCCCTCGCCGCGATCACGTCGACACCCTGGTCGCGGCTGCCTTTCGTCACGCGAGCATCCCATCCGCTTTCGCGGAGCACCTGCGCGCAGAAGAGCTCGAATTCCGCCGGCGTAAAGTTGTCTGAGAACTCCGTGAACGGCTTGGTGATTGCGCTGGCCGCGATCACCTGTTGCTCGATCGATGCGAGCACACTCAGCCTGTTCCGCTGCAATGCTTTGGCGTATGCCGGCGTGAGACTCGGCATCACTTGCTGTTGAATGAAATAGTCAATTTCCTTTTGCCACCGCTCCATTTGCGGCTTCCCATATGCGTCCGGTTGAACGAGTTGCGCGCGGCGCCGCGTAAGCGCCTCGATGTGAAGACTCACAACACCTCGCACCCGTTCCAGTACCAATCCCTTCAGACGCGATCGCTGAACTACCGCGAATGCGCCGATAGCCACGATGACAACGAATAGAACACCGAAGGCCGTGGCATGCGCGACAAGCACGGCACCGATGCCCAACAGCAGCAGACCGCCGATGAGGCCGCCCAAATCGCTGGACTTTTTCCCGCGTCGGCGCTTGGCCATCGCCACACCTATGTTTTCTGATCAGAGGGCGACCGCGAAGATCATTCGCACTTGAAATCGACGATAGCGGAGCCCCGCATGCCGGGGTGCAGAAACTCTGAGTGATAGCCGAACGAACGGCTACGCGCAGAGGCAGCGGCGCTGGAGCCCAATATCGACCGGGACGCATACGCTCCGGCTGAGGCGCTTTGGGCATCGGCATTGGCCAGGGCCAAGTCGCCAGTCCGTCCGGGCTGCGCGTCGTCCGACACTACCTGCGCGGTGCGTCCTTGCCGGCTGCACCAGGCGTCCGCCTTTTGCACCAGATCCGTTTCCAGCACGTCCGCGCTGACGATTGGAGGAGCATCCCCAGCGATTTGATAGGTTCCAGGTCCGACCGAGACCACGGGACTGTAATGCGTCAGCACGCTGGCACAGGACGCCATCAGAAGTGCCAACGCGGGTAGGCCGGCGCGGAGGATCAAGCGAAAACTGCCGGACGTGTAAGACCTGCGGCACTCGGTTCTTGTGCTCATGATCGACCCTTGCTTGGGTTGAGGCCGCAGGTAAGTCTACGCAGGCAGGGACTGCCTGCAGTGATCCTGGTCACAGCCCCGAGATTGGCAGGGTCTACCGCCCCTCGTCGATCCCGCGGCTCTTGCCGCGCTCGGTGCCACTTATGGGATTGATCACCCGGATCCCGAGCGCCCGGGCCTGCTGTTCCGCGCGCCCTCGAAACTCGGCGCTGCCCGTGAGCCGCACTTCGCCCCCGAACTTCGCGCCGGCAACGACGAGAGCCGCCCGCAGAGCATCATCACGCGCGAGTCCCGACCCGCTGATGAGGTGTCGGCTCACCGCAAATGCCTCGCCGCCAGCGGAGTCGCGGTGTGGTCAGGCCAGTCACTTTGGCCCGAGACCATCCTGAAACGAGATGCTCTTCTCGACCAGTGCACAGAATCGCGACGCCGACGAAACATGCGAGCAAAGCCGCTTGGCTTGCGCGCGCCCCTGTAGCATGGCCACGTCGCTCGCTGCATTCAGGACAGCAGCCGCAAAGCGCTTCGACGTACTGCTCTTCCCGGACCAGATCGACTTATTTGTCTCAACGGCCTTGCGGGTATATGCGATGGCCAGATACGTTTTGTCTCCCTTGCGACCGAACAGATGCCCCCTGCCGTATCCGATATAGAAGTCGGTTGAAAACGGCGTCGCCGCAGCGTTGGCCTTAAACTCGGCGAGTTCGACCTCCCAGCGAAGCACACGGTAGATATCCTGCACAGAGGCACGGATAGGATCAGAGCTGCTCACCCATACATATACTTGCAGTGCCGCACGATTCCCGGGTCGTCTGATTTCACTTATCGGAACTTGCTTACCGCTCGGGAAGGCAGATGCAAAGGCCGCCGTGACTCCCGTTGCGCCGTCATAAACGAGCGAGCGCGCAAAACCTACTGGAACTGGCTTGCTCGGCGGATTCGGCAGCAGCGACACGAACACGATGAGCGCGATGGACCCCAAAATGACCCAGAGCGCGAATTTGCGCACGCGTCGCGCTCTGCGGGCCTTCGTTGCTTCTGGATCGAGACCCACGGTTTTCATTGCATTCCCCTCGCTCTCGAGCGGTTTAGTGCGTTCTTTGTTGCCCGTTGATCCCTCAATTCTGAGTCGGCCGTGTGACGCGCCACACAGCTTGGCGCGTCACACGGCCTGACGGATGACGGTCTTACGTCAGCCGCAGATTCTCCAACAGGTCCAGCGTCGTGTCGGCACTGGATACAGCACCCTTCATCCGTCCGAGTCGGTCCTCGCACAGCTTGAGATACTCTCGGATGAAGTCTTCGCTACGAGTAAGAAACCGCTCTCGGACATCCAGTGGCGCATCTTTGAGAGGCACCGTCTCTGTTCGACGCTCCTGGCTCAATGCCGCCGGCTCGCGAGTGAAATACAATCCCCATCGCCCCGACCTTCGCTCGAGAGACACGCGTTCAATGCGCTGTGTGAACGCCACAAGCACTGCGGCAACCATCTCCATCCCAGTGTCGCCGAAGTTGCTCGGTGGGGGATTGAGGACGAAAGTCGTGAATGAGATACCAAAGCCTTCGCCGAGGCGCTGCGCCCACGTATCGAGCTGGACAATACGTTGAGCGACGGCATCCTCGTATCGCGTGAGCTGCGACTGTTGCGGGTAGAGGAGATCCGCTTTGATTGTGAGATTCTTGGCGCGATTGGCCGAAGAAGCTGCTGAGTTTGCGCCCTCAAGAGCGCGATCTTGAGTCGACATGTCTAAAGCCTTTCGAAGCGTCAGCCTCGAATTGAACCCGCCGAAATTGGCGAGAACAACCTTCCGGTCGATGTCGATGCTATGTGGAGTACGACTCGCTGTCAAACTGCGGCTTTACCTCCCCTCGTCGATCCCGCGGCCACGCCTCGGCGGTGAGCGTCGCGGCCTCTGGCGATCCGGCCCCGGACGGCCCTCCGAAGGAGGATTGCGCGGCGGAGGCGACACCGCCCCGGCGCGCAGTCGCTCCTCGGCGGCCTGGCGCTCGCGGGCGTCGTCCTCACGCCGCTCCCTCTCTCTCTCCTCCCGGACGCGCTCGCTGGCGGCCGCCCACGCGCGGTAATCATAGGGCTGCTGTGCCTGCTGTGCTTCGCGCACGACGCCCGCGAGGTCCGGGTTCGTCACGCGGATCCCGAGGCGGGTCGCCATCCGCGCGGCGCGGTCTTGGAACTCGTCACTGCCGGTGAGCAGCACCTGCCCACCGTACTTCTCCGATGCGATCCGCAGCGCCGCCTCAAGGGCGGCTTCGTCCTTCGAGACCATGTCGATGCGCGGCCCGCGGTCGACGAAAAGCGCCTCACCAGGGCCGCGTCCGCTAGTTGTCGTGCGCCGGTAGATAATGTGTCGTCCGCGCCGATCGCGCTCGGCGACGAGCGCCGCCAGAATCAGATCGTCCGGCCCGCGACGCAGCTTCTCGTGCAGGGCTGCGAGCCGATCGAGCGGTTCCCCCTCGATCCCGTTCGCCTGGTCCCCCTCACCCTTCTTGCGCTTGCGCTGCTCGCGATACCGGATGCCGCGTAGCGCGGCCTGTGCCGCCTCGTCGCCACGTTCGGCCTCGCGCTCGAGCCACACGCGCCAGACCATCCCGCGCGAGAGCTCGGTACCGAGCGCCCGTCGCTCATCGCGCTGACGCTTGGCCATCTGCTCGCGCGCGGCCGCCGCCTTGAACGCGAAGAGCGCATCCGCCGTGCGGGTGTCGATGCCCTGCGCCCGGAGTTCCGCCCGGGCGGCACCACGCTCCGCGCGCAGGCGCTCGGTGAGCACTTTGCGCTCCGCTGCGTGCTTCGCGCGCAGCGCCTCGCGTCGCTTCTTTGCCACCTCTCGGCGTGCCGCCTCGCCCGCCGCGAAGCGGGCTGCAAGGGCGTCCCGTTCCGCTTGGCGCTCGGCGCGACGTCGGGCGCGCTCATCCTGGTCGCGCTTGCCGCGGTGTCGCTGGTCCTGCGCATGGGAGCCATTCCCGTCGCCCTGGCGGGATCCTTGGTTGGTACGCTGCTGCTGCCCGTCTCCCGCTCTCCGCTGCTGATTGTCCTCAGTACCGGCCTCGTGGCCGCCCGGGCGCGCGGACTCCTCGCCGCGAGGCGGGGCTTCGCTATCGAGGTCCACCCGGGCGGCCTGGACTGCCGCCGCATAGGTGCGGGAGGGATCGGGGGTCGGCAGGTCCGCTGCCGGGCGCACGAACTCCCCAAGCCGCTTCTCGAGCGCAGTCTTGCTCGCCCATCGGCCCAATGCGCTCGCCTTCGCGGCGAGCACGCGCGGCGCGCCGTCGCGACCCGTCACCGTGGTGGTCACGATGAGGCCAGACCCCTTGCGCTCGATCCTGCATCCGAATGTCGCGAGCGCCTCATGCGCATCGCGCCACGTGGCACCAGGCTTATCGACTGCCGCGCGCAGCGCTTCCGCCGGTGCGCCGGCCACCCAGGACTGGAACGATAGGTCACCGGTGGCCGTCTCAATCTGCACGACCTCGGGACCGGGGTCAGCAGCCAGTCCCCGGTCCCGCAAAAGACCGCGCGTCCGCCGCTCGGTACGACTCATACGGACAATCTGCGGACCATTCTGCGTGTCCACGGTGACCCACGGTCCGTTTGCGCGTGCCCATCCCTGTGCCATTTCCAGCTCGCGCATGGTCCGGTCGAGCACCAAGTAGTCGCGGTGAGGGACCGCATGGATGCGACCGGATTCATCGACCCGGCACACCACGAGATGTAGATGGTCGTTGTCCGTGTCGCGGTGGAGCGCGGCCACCGCGGGACAGCCAGTGAAGCCCAGCCGATCCATCACATGCTCCGCCGCGTGCGCGGCCTGCTCACGGGTTGGATGCTCACCGGACTGCCAAGTCAGGACTACATGGTATGGCTTAGGCCGCCGTCCACTGGCTGCCATCTGCGCTCGCATGATGTCGATGGCGGTCTCGCGATCAGCGCGCTCAACAACCGGGCAATCGAAGCCGTGGACCCACATTTCGGGGCGCGGCTCACCAGCCTGATCAGGACGGTCCCGGGCAACGTAGCGCATGGCATCGCCGATATGAGCCGCGCCGGTAGCTCGGATGACCTTAGCCAGCACGGCGCAGTTCCTCGTCGGCCATTGCGACGATGCGGCTGTGCGCCGCCAGCGCCTCACGCAACTCGTCGACGCTGCGCCCGCCGCCCATGACGAGCTTCAAGAGCCCGCCCTGGCGTCCGAGTTCACCGCGGAGCTCGCGCAGCGCGGCGATCCGGGGATCGCGCACAGCACCTACGCGGCGCAGCCACTCGGATACCGAGAGACCGGCCGCCTGTGCAGCCAATTGGATCGCGCGGCGTTCGTCGTCTGTGACGCGCACGCGGAGCATGTGGGTACGTCTGTCCATGCTCCATTCCCCGGCACCGGTGTCCCGCGAGAAGGCATAGCCGCCGAGTAGGGCACCAAGCTGGTTCTACGGGTGTCGGGCGAAGCCTGACCAAGGTGGCGGTGGTAGCAAACGGGGAAGGCGCCTGCGGCGCCGGCCCGTGTAGCTACACCGCCCTACCTTGTACCGATCCGTCTGACGAATATCCGACTTCTAACGGCCCTGCAATACGGCCGCCGTTGCGGTCGGAATGCGCCCCCTGCAACGGGGAATGGAGAGTACAGACCCCAGAACGGGGGACGTTACGAGGATCAGCGAAATGACCAAGAGTCGAACTTACGAGGCCGCTACGGTACTGCCAGCCTGCCGAGCGGCGCTGACAACGCTGCGGAAAGCCGAGCGGCCCGGCGAGGGCGAACGGCTCGGCAAACGCAGTGTGCTGGAGGCGCTGCGCCCGGAGATCACGGCCATGCTACGAGACGGCTATTCAGTCCGGCAAATCGCCGCCGCGCTGGCCGCTTCGGGCAACCTACAGGTCAGGCCCAAGACGATCACCGAGGTCTGCGGCGGCTCGGCACAGCCCCCGGCCCAGGGTCGCTCACGGGCACGGAAACGCAAGCCCGCTCCGGGCACCGCCGCCGATAACGAGACACCAGCACCGCCGCCACGCGGCGGGGAGCCGGAAGCTGCGGCCACTACACCCTCCGCGACGACCCCGGCTACCGGGACCGTAACGGACCGTTCTACGTTTCCGATCATCCCCGACAACGAAAACCTTTGAGAGAGACACACTATGAACAACGCAACCCGCAACAGCGCCATTTACGCCGTGGGTGGAGGCAAGGGTGGGGTGGGCAAGAGCCTCTCATCCCATGCCCTGGTAGACTGCCTACGCACCCCGATACTCGACCCCGCAGCGACCCCGTCACCGGAGCCCAATGAGGTCTGCTACATCGAGTCTGACGACAGCAACCCGGACGTGTACAAGGCCATTCATGACTCGGCGGGCGTGCACGCCGAGGTCTGCAATCTTGACAACGAAGATGGCTACGTGCGGCTCATCAATACCATCGGCGCGCGCACGGACCTGCCAGTGGTGATTAACACTGCAGCGCGCGCGACTGCCACGCTCATTGAACACGGCGGGCTCTTAGCCGCCGCTGCTCAAGAACAGGGCCGCGAATTGGTCATGTTATGGGTGATCAACCGGCAGCGCGACTCGCTGGAATTGCTGCGGCAATGGCTCGACAGCAAGCAGGCGTACAGTGCCGTGTACGTTGTGCGCAATCTGTACTTCGGTGCGGCCGAAAAATTCGACCGGTACAACAACGGGCGGCTCAAAACCGAAATCACAGGCACCATCGACTTGCCCGAGGTCACCGCGGAACTGGCGGACTATCTGACCGACCACCGGCTCGCCTTCTGGGCCGACCGCGACCGGGACGGGAATGCGTTCTCGCTGGGTTACAGGCTGGCGTTGGCCTCCTGGCGCGGGAGGAACCGGAAGGCGTTCGCGCCGGTGCTATGAGCGAACTGGACGGCGGCAGGGGACAGGAGCCGGCGGCACCAATGGACGGTGCCGCCGCGCTCTCTGACATCAGCGAGTGCCTGCGGCACCTGGCGTGCGGGTACGGCCTCGATCCCCGCGAGCGGGCGGCCTGTCTCCGTCTCCTCAAGGCCGGAATCGCCGGTGGGGACGCCGCCGACCTTCAGGCGGCGGTTAAGGTCTTACAGTCTCAGCGCCGCCTCGCTGATCGGCAGCGAACTCAGGCCAGCGAGCTATCTCTCCGGCTCGGGGCGCTCGCCGAGTCCCTACGGCCCCGACCCTGATTCTCCGCCCTGAATGGCTTACCGCGACACTGGTCAGCAAGCCGCAGCAAGGAGATCGGAGATCCCTCGATCTCCTGCGGCGGCGAGCGCCAATTCGGACTTCAGGACACTATTGAAGTCGCGATTCACATTGTGCTGCAGGACGCCCGAGGGCGCGGATACGACGAACGCTATGGTGGCCGCAACGGCGGCTACCGGAATCATCATGATCGCGATCAATGACCGTCGGATCACGGCGCTCGTGACATGCCAAGAGGCGGATCGAAGAACTGACTGCGCGGCAGACCGCAGGCTCGGATCCAACGTCTCCATGGCGGAGGCCATCGCCTCCGCAATCGTCCTTTCCACGTTCAGGTTCCTGCCGGCCAGTAGGTACACAAGAGCGCTCGGCAGCGTCATTCTGTGCGCGAAGCGAATTTCGCCGTTCAGCACTTCCCGGACGAACCGAGCTCCACGGGTCTGCAACGCTTCCGCATCAGCACAGGTATCAAACCACTGGTCGCGCAGCTCGAATAGACGCTGTCGCGTCTGATCGACGACGAAGCGTTGCCAGAGGGTGTAGAACCATACAAGAATCAGCACTGCGGCAATCAGGCCAATGAGTGCGCTTGGCGCCAAGGACTGGATATATGAACTCATTTGTCGTCCTCCCGCGTGTCTCCGTTGGGCAGTAGTCCGCTCGATGAGCGGGTCGGATCTAGTCGCAGTTCAAGCTCCCGATTTCTCTGGCTCAATTTCTCCGTCTTGCGGCGACGCTCCCGGCGCTCGAGTAACGCATAGCCGATACTGCCACCTGTGATGAGCCATGCAAACTTCGCGGTGCCGAGATGCGCGTACGCTCTCACTGCCAGCGCGACCATGATCTTCGCTGTGGTCGCTTGCCCAGCGAAGGCCCGAGCGATCAAGACGAGGCAGTACGCAGCTCCGAGCCACGCACCGGCAATCACTGCGGTCCGCAAGAACTTGAACAGTTCGACGTAAAAAACGGTTGGCCGTTCCTTTCGTCGCTTCTCTTCGTTCGAACTCAAGGACACCCCAAGGGCTTTCGGTCTTGGCGGGCGATTCTAGCCGGAACCGAGGACTTGACGCATCCTTGCGTCACGCAGCGCACCTCACTCCGGGTGATTCAGCCGGATATTGATCCCGCCCGAGAGCCCCTGGTGGCGCAGGGCATCCTGCGCGTGACCGAGGCCGCGGGAGGCGTGCTTGGCCACTTTCAGGGCATGCTCCGCTGCAGTGCGACTGAAGAAGCCTTTGCCGTCCCCTGCGGGGGGCACCCCCTTCTCCGCCGTCCCTGCGGCGGCACTGCGCGGGTCTGCGATCCCGTCGGCACCGCCTGCCGCCGACGTGCCGCCCGAAGGGGACGCGGGCCCGCCCGCAGCGCCACGATCCGGTCCCGGCTGCGCTTGGCTCCCTGAATCTGCGCCGGCAGGTCCTGCGGCGCCAGAGACCGCGCTCGGGCCGCCCTGGGTCGACCCCTGGCCGGGGGCGGTCCCGGAACCGGCCGCCCCCGCCTGACGCGACGCTTGGTCGGTGCCGCGGTCCCCGAATCGGATGTTCGGCGCAGGCCCGGTACCTGTCGTGCCCGCGCCCCCGGCAGGGGCCGATCCCCCGGGCGGGGTCGGGCGGGCCGTGCCCGCCGAGTCCACCGTCCACGCGCTCCCTGCAGGGGCCGTCGACCCCGAGCTCCGCGCGCCGCTGCTGAAACTGCCCGCAGGGCCGCCCGAGCCGGAACCGAGAGACCGCGCTAGGCCCGCGACTCCGCCACCCCCGCCGCCCGCCGAGCGGTTTGTGCCCGCGAGGCTGCCGAGCATACCCATGGCGCCCATGTCCCCAGCGATACCGCCGGCCGCCGAGGACCCGCCGCCGAGACGCTTCGCCATGGCCGCGAGGCCGGCGGCCCCGGAGCCTGCGAGACCCGCCACGCCGGCCGCCGCCCCAGCCGCGCCCATCGCCGCTCCCGCGCCGCCCGCCGCAGCACCCATGAAACTCCCGGTGGAGAGCGAAGGACTTCCGGAGAGCATGCTGCCGGCAATCCCCGGCGCGGAGAGCCCCACCACGCCGTAGACCAGTGTCATGAATGACGCCTCGATCGGCACGGCCCAACTGTAGCCGCCCTGCGCCTGCATGGCCGCGAACACGTGCTGGATCGTGGTCGGCAAACCCGCGCCGAGCGCCAGAATCACCGTCAGCACAAAGTACTTCACGCCGATCGAGAACACATAAGACAGGTACTTCTCGCTGAACGTCGTGGTCCAGTTCGAGCCGCTGAAGGCCAGCATGAACACCCCGGCGCCCAGGATGACCGAGGCTTCGATGTTGATCATCAAGGCTTCAAAGGCGAGCAACGCGTAAGCAAGCACAAACACGATCGCGGATGCGACGGCCGAAAGCCCCAGGATCGTGTCGTCCAGCGGATGCATGAGACTGACCTGACTCGTGACGGCAGCATCGAGCTGCTGGATCGCGACCCAACTCTGTCCAAAGATCGCAGACGGGTTCGCAGGGGTGAGCGCATTCGCTTGCTGCCCGGACATGCCCGTCACGACGAGGCCCGCGCGTTGGAACATATGGAGCAACAGCGGGATCCAGTGCGGCGCCATGCCGATGACGCCAAAGTAGAACAGGGCAAAAAAGGCGATCTTGATGCCGAGGCTGCCGATGAGCTCGTGCGGATCGGGGCGCTTCAGTGCCCACTGGATGCCGACCCACATGAGCTCGAACAGCGCAAGTCCCGAAAACAGATCCTGCGCCGCGACCGTGGCATGCGTGAGCCACCCGCCCATCGAGCCGAGGAAGAGATTCTGGATGTCGGTGAGGATGTGCGTGGTCTGACCGGCCGTGCTCGCCGCCGGCAGGGGACTCGCGGCCTGTGCGAGCACGGCAGTCGGGATCAGCATTGCCGCGAGGCAGGCGGCCGAGAGGATCCATCGGGTGTTAGGTCGTCGCATGACGTGCCCCTCAGTGGAGTATCTGGTACATGAGCACCACCGCCCCGAGGGCGGCGAGCGCGATGGCGGCCCAGGGTATGATGCGAGCGAGGCGGCGCTGTGCTGCGATGGAGAGTCTCATGGGCGCGCCCTCAAAGCCGATACAACTGATACGCAAACTCGCCGCACCCGAGGCCGTTTCGGCCGCCGGATAGCTGGATCTGTCCACTCTGCCCCGCCGGCAAAACGAAGGTGATGGAAAACGGGAAATACATATCGGTCGGGTTGTAATTGCTGCCGCCCTTGGCGTACTGCGCGCTCTGCGCGAGCGGCGCACCGCCCGAAGTGGCCGACAGCGTGAGGATGCCCGTATTGCTGGCACCTGACCCGCATCCGCCCTGGCCGATGCCCGCCGTCGCGGCTGCGACCACGAGTTGCGGATAGTTCTCGGTCGGCAGGCTCACCGCGGGCGGATTGGTGCCGTATTGGATGCAGCGGTACCGATAGTAGCGACTGCCGCACCAGCCCCAATAGGAGTAGGTCGAAGGTCCCACCGGCCCGCACGTGCCGACTCCACCGCCCGGGCACGCCTCGGGCGTGCCCATGCCCTGGATGCCCGAGTTCGCGAGCTCGGTGCAAAGGTCTGTGATCGCAGCATATCCACTGGCCGAGCAGTTGGTGGCAACATCCTGATTCAGGCGGTTGTTGATCGCCCCGATGCTGCTCGTGTTCGAATTGATCTGATTTCCCTGCTGGGCCACGGTGGACTGCAAGTTCGAGATGGCCTGCATATTCGCGTAGGTCTGCGAGGAGAGCTGCGAGTACCACGGGTACGCGCCGCCGGAGCGCACGTCGATGTCGTTCACGTCGACCGATCCGTTCGCGGCGCGAGGATTAGCATTCAAGTAGCCATGCTCGCTGGTCACCATCGACCAGCCATTGGACCATCGTGGCTGAATCCCCCACCAGCTATTGCCTTCGACGGAATCGTTCCCCTCACCCGGGACCAAATAATCCGGGTTGCCGTTGTCGTAGGGGTTCAAGTCCCACTCTCCGTTCGGCTGGATCTGCATTGCTGAGTGACCGGCGCTAGAATTCCAGAAGTCCAGTGACCCATCCCCAGCGTCGACGATCGCGTACGCCTGGCCAGTCACGGGGCTTCCCATTTGGATGGCCGAGCCGCTGACGCCACAGCCATTGTCTGTAGTCATTGTGATGTCGCCAGCAGTCAGCGTTCCTTGCCCTGAGCAGCTCGTCGACGTGCTCACCTTGCCGCCGTCGGCGTACACGTTGTTCGGTACGTGCAGATTGCCGTTCTGATTCACGGCCAGCGCCACCCACGAGCCGCCGTTCCAGGCGAATGCCCGGTCCGTATCGAGCGTCAGCCGCACGTCGCCGTCCTGATTTCCGCTTGCCGGCAGCGCCGCGTAGGTGGACACCGGCGCGCGCCAGTGCCCGCCGCCGACCGATTGCCAGGTGCCGCCCTGGCAGCTCACGAGCGCCCCTGTGCCATCCTGGGCGATGGCGCCGGTGTTCGCGCAAGACGCCCCCGGCGTCTCGACGGCACCCAGGATCAGCGGCGTGGACATGGTATTGCCCGCCGCAGTGGGCGCTGGCACGCGCCAGAGGAAGCGCGAGTCATCGGCCTGCTGCGCGGCATTGCTCTCGACCTTCACGTCGATCGAGCCCGCCCCGATCCCGGCCGGCGCCGGCGACTGCCAGGTGTCGCCGGTGCCGTAGATGGTGCCAGCCACCTGCCCCGGTAGCGTCACCTCCGGCACATACCCACCGCGGTCGCCGAGATCCAGCAGGATCTCGCCCGCGTCCGGATCCGGGTAACGGTAATTGCCCTGCGCGACCACGTAGCCGGTCACATTGCCGCTCGAGTCCGCCTGGTACTCGACGGAGATCGGGTCGCCCATCGCGTCCACCGCCGAGGTGCCGGCCGGCAGATAGCCCTGCTGAATCAGGGTCTGGATGGACACCGTGTGCGTACTGCTTGGGGCGGACAGAGTCGCCATGTATCCGTACTCGTACTGCAGCGCCGCATCCGTGATCTTGGCGAGCTGCCCCGCTTCGACCTTCGCGACCTGGTCGGTGAACGCCTGGTGCTGCATCCCGACCACGGAGGGCAGCATGATGGCGAGCGCGACGAGGACTGACACCCAAATAATCAAATCACCGGCGGCCATGTGAGGTCTCCTTCAGCACAGCGTCGCGCGCACGGTGGATGTTAGATTGCACTGCCGCCCGCACGGGCGGCACGCGAAGGACGATGATGTGTGGCACCGCGACCGCCGCGCGCGTCTTGAGAGTCAGCGCGTGCGCGAGGCGCTGCTCCCCATCGATGGCGATGCGCAGCAGAGACAGGAGGACCGCGCAAAGCGCCAGCGAGACGAAGTAGAGCGCCCGCAGGCGGGGGACGGCCATCTCAGGGGAAAAACTTTTTCTGATGGTTGACACGACAATCTCCTACCGGTAGTCACCGGTTGCCTCGAGTTCTCGGGCGCGGCAACGCACTGCGCCGACGTCATCGTCGCTCAACTCCTCAGTCAGCCAGCAGATGTGCTCGACTGTCCTGCAGTGCACCATGTAGGAATAGGGGTGCGCCCGGCTCGGAGCACGAATGCCAATGCAGCAGACTTGGTATTCGGCCGCGGACGGATACCAGCGGCCGCCACTATCAAATTCGCCGTTGGGGTGTTCGAGCCGGTGCTTGCGCCGCAGATAGAGCCGCGCGGCGGCCTCGATCTTGTCGGCGGGCAAAGAGGCGGGGGGCGGCGCCGCAGGGCCGGCAGTGGCAGCAATAGAGGCGGGAATGGGATCGGTCGTAGCCATGACGCCCTCCTATCGAGTGATGTGCGGCAAAATTGCCAGCGTCACTCCATTCCCCAGGAGCAGCGGCACTGGATACGTCATCCGTGTCCACTAACCGAGAATCAGGGTCATCCAGTGCCGGTCAGGCTATAATCGCGGCCTCTCCGCTTGAGGCTCCACCGTCCTGAAGTCCGCGCGCGAAATCCTGGGAGAAATGGCAGACACCAGACACAGTTGAGACAACGATGACCGAAGAGAAACAGACGACCACTGCGACCGAGAGCGAATTTGACTGGTATCACAATGCGCTTCGCGACCACAGCCTGGAAACGATTCAGCAGGCCATAGCGAAGGCACTTGAGGAATTGACTGGGACCAAGTATCAACCGCACATCATGCGGATAGACTTCGCACCGAAGTGGGCCGGGGCGATGGCAGCATCGTCCCGCAACGCGGAAATACTCCTGCGGATATCGCCGCCACCATGGCAACCGAGCGATACAGAAGACAAGGTCTGATATGACGGGGGCCCGTATGGGCATCGGTGCGTCAGTACATTCCCCGGCGAGCGGCCCGCCGTGGGCACGCAACCGTCGTAACTGTCGTACGCTGTCGCACGGCCCGCACGACAGATAACGTGCTGATTCCATTGAAGAACGCGACAAGTGTCGTAACTGTCGTAGGTACTCCGGGAGAGCGAGGGAGAGAGGGGAGACCGGGACATAGGACTGGATACCCCTTATCCATATATAGTAGTAGTAGAAAATCGATCTCTAGTCTCTTACGACACATACGACACTTGCATGTTTTGGTGTGAAATCAATCGCTTGAGTGTCGCCACCTAACTACGACACTCATACGACACTTACGACACTTTCGCTCCGTGGCGCTCGGAGCCTGTCAGTGCTGGATTGAGTTCCACGAGCCATGATCGTCCTTCGCGGACGATGCGCACGCGCGCGGCATCCTCGAGAATTGCGAGCGCCTGCGTGAACCGCTCGCCAGCGCGGATGTGCTCGCTTTCCAGCGGTTTTTGTAGCGGTCCCAACCTCTGTAAGTCACGCTTGATGAATCGAGTCTTGCCGTTATCCCGCGCCCTCTGCAGGATCCACGCATCCAATGCCACAGCATCGGCAATCTCTGTAGGCAACGTAATCTGCCCAAAGAACCGGCGGGCCTCCTGCAGGTGCCAGTTCATGATCGAGGCAGCTGCGCAGATATGACGCTCAGCAACGATCACCGCAGCCGGGTCCTCGAACACGGCCAGCACCGCCGCGACCCGCGCGAGGTTGTCTGCCGCCTTCGCCGCGACATCCTTCAGGTCCGCCATCTCCCGGGTCGGGCGCATGGAATGCTCGACATTGTCGTGCCACGCGATCCATGCTTGTTTCGCGGCCGGCTCGAGCGGCAACACGCGCGGCACCAGACGGCCATGCTCATCCAGTGTCCCCTGCCGCTCGAGCATCGCGCGCAATTGCGCGTGATAGGCCGAGAGCGCGGGGAACCCCGGCGGCGGGTCCGAGAAGTCCCGATATCCCTGCGTCGTGTCTGGCCATGCGATGAGAAACCGCGCGAGAAATCCAGATGAGCGGGCGAGTCCGCGTGTACCCTGTACGAAGTCGAGCAGCAGTCCCGACTGCACCTGGATGGCGACCGTAAGGCGCGCGCCCGCGACCCGGAAGCTCTCCTTCGTGCGCCGGTCCACCGTCACGCTCGCCCCATCCCATAGGACGTTGATCAGGGCGAGATTACGGACGAGCGTCTCCTTGCTCATACCGTGCCCACCCAATACCATACCGCCCTCGGCCGCCATGATGGCCGCGGAGGGCCACTTCTTCGCCAAGCCCCACGCGATCGCCTCCGGCGTCGTGTCCTCATAGAACATCTGCGGGATGCGCGGCGCCTCGGGTTTTGCGCGCTGAGCTTCCGCGAGCTCCGCGACACTATCCGCGCTCGCCGCTTTCCCCTTCTCCTTGCGCAGGCCGGCGGTCAACGCCTCCATCCTGGCGTTCCATGCGGCCATCTCGGCCTCGAAGTCCTTCGTCTGCTCGACGTGCTCGTCGATACGCGCCTGTTCATAGTCGCGCAGCGGTTGTGCAAAAAACTTGTCGCACGCGCTCTTGCGCTCTCCCGACTCCGCGACGGTGATCGCGAACAGGCTGCACGGACCGCGCAAGCCCTCCGCGCGCTCCACGTCCGCGATACCCTGCGCGGCCAGACTCATCACACTCACCGCGCTCATGGCCACCATGGAAAGCGGTGCTTTCACGAAGCCTTGCACCTCCTGCACCGCCTCGCGCACGACATCGGGCAGGGCCTCGATCGGATACGGCGCCGCTGCGAGCGCCGGGACGATCTGTTCGGGCTTCGGCCACGAGTCGATCTTGGCCGCGATGCCTCCACTGCCGGCGTCGATGCGGCGCAGGATCTCCTGCGCAGCCAGTCCACGCGGCTGATAGTCGTCTGGCATGCTCCGCTCCTTGCCGGCGGAGCTTGTGTTGCCCGGCGCGGAGCGTTACGATCATCCGCGTCGGCTGCTCTGCCGGCATCTCACTCACTCGTTGATTCGCGATCCCCGGGGTTGCCGCCCCGGGGACCGATCAGGCTGCTTGATCCCTCGTGGTCGCCGCCGCGACCATCCACGCGAGGATTTCATCCTCACGCCAGCGCGAGCAGCGCATACCGATACGGAGATGGCGCGGGAATTTTTTCAACCGACCCCACCTGTAGATGGTGTCCCTGGAGACGCCGGTGAGTGCCATGACCTCGCGGAGCGACAGCAGGCGCGGCGGCATTACAGCCCCGCGCCCATCAGCGCGCCGCGCCTGTTTGTGGCGTTGCTTTTCCGGTTTCGTCACCATCCGTCATCTCCTGCGTGTATCTGACGATGTCAGCGTATACGGCGCGAGCGAGAAAGATAGCGGGCACAGTGCGACTTTATGGTGGACACCATGATTAGTGACAGTGTACACTGTCACTTTAGCGGATTGTCACTTTAGCGGATTGTCACTTTAGCGGATTTGAAAAGAGATACAGGCCGATGGCACGCAAAATCGAAACGACAACGCCAGATTCGAATGCCGCCAAGCGCAGGGCGGCGGCAAGACGAGCGATCGAGTACACGCTGCGCATGGATCCGCGCCAGCGCACGCACGACGACTGGGCGGAGGCGGCCGAGGAGGCTGAGTTTTGGCGACTGCGCCATCGCGAGGCAACGAATCATCGCTATGGCGAGCCGCAGGTGCCGACTCACGACTGCGCGGAGGGGCTATTGGCGGAGATAGAGGAGTCGCCTCACCGCTCTGCAGAGTTGTTGTTGGCGGTGAGATGTTGGATTGCAGTCACGCGTCGACCGGCATCGAAGTCAGTAAAGAAATCGATCGAGGCATGGCTGCGCCGGGAATGTCCGGACCTGGGTGTCCGCGAGATTCAGCGCCTCGCCTCGGTAGTCAATTGGTCGCGCAAACGTCGCTGATGGGCCTATTTCCCCGCTTTTAGTCGGTCGAGATAATCCGCCCACTCCTGCATCATCTTGCGGCGTTCATTGAGGCGCACAGCCCTGTTATATGCGGCCCGTACCTTGTTGCGCTCCTTGTGCGCGAGTTGTAACTCGATGGCGTCTGGCGGAAAGCCCTGCTCATTGAGCAGCGTGCTCGCTATGCTGCGGAATCCGTGGCCAGTCATTTCATCGCCGCCGTACCCCATCCGCCGCAGCGCCTGGTTGATCGTGTTTTCAGAAATCGGGCGGAGACTCGTATGCAGCGCGGGGAAGACATACCGCCCGTGCCCCGTGATCGGCTGGAGGTCGCGCAGGATCGCCACCGCCTGGCGAGCGAGTGGCACGACGTGCTCTTCTCGCATCTTCATCCGCTGCTCAGGGATTCGCCATTCTGGCGTCTCGCCCTCGAGCGCAAATTCCGACCACTCCGCCCATCGAACTTCGCCCGGTCTGCAAAAGACGTATGGCGCGAGCTTGAGAGCGGCAATCGTCTGCGGCTGGCCGCGGTATTCATCAATGCTCCTCAGCAGTTCGCCGATCCGCCGCGGCTCCGTGATGGCGGCATAACTTTCGGGTTTCCGCGGAGTGAGGGCACCCCGCAGGTCGTAGCTGATATCATGTTTGGCGCGCCCCGTGGCGACGGCAAATCGCATGACGCGGCCGACCGCTGCGCGCACCCGGTGCGCGGTGTCGACGACCCCGCGCGCCTCGAGCCGGCGCAGGACCGCCAAGAGTTCCGGCGCCTCGATCTGCGCGATCGGTCGCCCCGAGAGCGGAGCGGCGAGGACGGTCAATTCGTGGCGCTCCCGCTGCCAGGTGCTCTCGGTCAGCGCCGTTTTCTTGACCCGCAGCCATTCTTCGGCGACGGCCCCGAAGGTATCGGCTGCTGCAACTTTGTCTGCTCGGCGCCGGACGGCCGGATCCACCCCGTCAGCGACTTGACGTCGCAGTTCATCGCGCTTCTCGCGGGCCCGCCGCAATGACACGTCCGGATAGACGCCCAGCGAGAGCAGCTTTTCCCTTCCCCCGACGGAGAATCGGAATCGCCACCAGCGGGCGCCGTCGGGGCGGACGATGAGGTACAGGCCCCGCTCGTCGTAGAGCTTGTAGGGCTTCTCGCGCGCCTTGACGTTGCGGATCGCCAGTTCTGTGAGGGCGGACACGGATAGTTACCCCAAATCGGCAAAACTACCCTTGCATTTACCCCAGGAAAGGCTAAGCTGTCAACCGACGCTATCGGATGACCTGAGTACCTAATTTATTGATTTTATAGGCACTTAGCTTTTCGATCAGCGGGTATCGGACGGGGTAAGAGGTAGGATTGGCGGAGAGAGAGGGATTCGAACCCTCGAAGGGCTTTTGACCCTTACACCCTTAGCAGGGGTGCGCCTTCGACCACTCGGCCATCTCTCCGGCTGTCTTTACGCGGGTTTCTCGAGCGGTTGAGGAGACAGGCATGCGCACCGCCCTCTGCCCCGCCGAGAGGCGCGCATGATACTGGAATCGTCCGAAGATTGGGACGTCGGTCGCGCCGGGGCGGCGCTCAGAGCACGATGTCCTGTTCGTCTCTTCTCGCCGCTTCGCCCCCGGACGACTCTGCCGTACCGGTTTCCGGGCCCGGATGCTGGCCCCCGGTGTGCTGCTCCTTCTCCCGCTGGATGCGCTTGTAGATCTCCTCCCGGTGCACCGCGACACTCTTGGGCGCCTGGATTCCGATCCGGACCTGATTTCCCTTGACGCCGAGGACGGTCACCGAGACTTCGTCTCCGATCATCAGCGTCTCGCCTACTCTTCGGGTCAATATGAGCATGGCTTGACCTCCTCGCAGGCACTGTACACCCTTTGACTCCCACTGGAATCGGTGGAATCCGGCATTTTCAGCTGGTGAGACGTTCGCGTACCCAGGCGGGAACTTCGGCAAGCACAGCCTCGAGCGCGGCGGGATTATTGCCGCCGGCCTGCGCGAAATCCGCCCGGCCGCCGCCGCGCCCGCCGAGCCGGCTCGCAATCCTCCCCGCGAGCTCGCCCGCCTTGATCCTCCCGGTCTGGTCGGCGGTCACGCCAGCCACCAGCACGACCTTGTCGGGCGCCTGTACCGAGGCGAGCACGATCACGGCCGACTTGAGCCGCTCCTTGAGCTGGTCCACCGCGTTGCGCAGTGCGGCCGCGTCCGCATCGACCACCTGGGTGGCCAGCACCTTCACCCCGTTGACCTCGCGCGCCCCGGCGGCCAGATCGACACCCTGACCGGAGGCGAGCCGGTCCTTCAGGGTACGGATCTCCCGTTCCATCTGCCGCACTCGCTCGAGCGCCTCGCGCACCTTGTCCTTGACGTCCTCTCGCGAGCCGCGCACGAGCTGCGCCAGATCCTTCAGCAGCGCGTCGCTCTGTTCGACGAACTCCACCGCGCCCTCGCCGGTGACCGCCTCGATGCGCCGCACCCCTGAGGCGACGCCGCTCTCGCTGACGATTTTGAACAGGCCGATGTCACCGGCACGCTGCACGTGAGTACCGCCACACAGCTCCATCGAAAAGTCGCCGACGCGCAGCACGCGCACATCCTTGTCGTACTTCTCGCCGAACAGCGCCATCGCGCCGGCAGCTACGGCGCCGTCGTACTCCATCACGCGTGTCTCGGCAGGCGCATTGGCACGGATCTGCGCATTGACCAGCCGCTCGATGGTGATCAGCTCCTCGCCGGTCACCGCTTGCGGATGCGAGAAATCAAACCGCAGCCGATCGGGCGCGACCAGCGATCCCTTCTGCTGCACGTGTGTGCCGAGCCTCTGGCGCAGCGCGGCGTGCAGCAGGTGCGTCGCGGTATGGTTGCGGGCGACGGCATGCCGTCTCTCGCCGTCGACCGTGGCGCGCAGCGTATCCCCGATGCGAATTCTTCCTTCGACCAGGCGCCCCACATGCACGTGGGCGGCGCCGCGCTTGACCGTGTCAGCGACCTCGAAGCGCACGCCCGCGGCCGTGAGCGTGCCGGTATCGCCCACCTGTCCGCCCGATTCTGCATAGAAGGGCGTGTGATCGAGCACCACTTCGGCCGGCTCGCCGGCGGCGATCTCCGTGGCCTCGGCGCCGGCCTTAAGCAGGGCCAGGACCCGCCCCTCAGCCACGATCCCCTCGTACCCCTCAAATACGGTACGCGCCTCGATCGGCGCGCCGCCGCGCAGATCGACCCCGAACTTGCTCGCTTCCTGGGAGCGGCGCCGCTGCACCTCCATGGCCGCATCGAAGCCGGCCTGGTCGATGCCGAGGCCGCGCTCGCGCGCGATGTCCGCGGTGAGATCGGCCGGGAACCCATAGGTATCGTAGAGCTTGAAGACCACGCTTCCGGGAATGACCGCCACGGCATGACCGGCCCTGCCGGGCCGAACCAGATCGGCGATGGCCTCTTCCAGCAGGGCCATCCCCTTGGCCAGCGTCTCCGCAAAGCGCTCCTCCTCCTGGCGCAGCACGCGCTCGGCCTGCGCGCGTCCGCGGGTGAGCTCCGGATATGCGGCGCTCATCTCGTGATCGAGCACGGCGACGAGCTTGTAGAAGAACGGCTCATTGATCCCGAGCTTGTAGCCATGACGCACCGCGCGCCGGATGATGCGGCGCAGAACGTAGCCTCGCCCCTCGTTGGAGGGCAGCACGCCATCGACAATCAGGAACGTGCAGGCGCGGATGTGATCGGCGATCACTCGCAGGGAGCTGGAGGCGAGGTCGGTGGTGTCGGCGAGCTTCGCGGCGGCCGCGATGAGATTGCGGAACAGGTCGATGTCGTAGTTCGAGTGCACGCCCTGCATCACCGCGGAGACGCGCTCGAGCCCCATGCCGGTGTCCACCGAGGGCTTCGGCAGCGGGGTGAGCGTACCGTCGGCGGTGCGCTCGAACTGCATGAACACCAGGTTCCAGATCTCCACGAACCGGTCGCCGTCCTCCTCGGGCGAGCCCGGCGGCCCGCCGGGGACCTCGGGTCCGTGATCGTAGAAGACCTCGCTGCACGGACCGCACGGTCCGGTATCGCCCATGGCCCAGAAGTTCGACTTCTCGCCGAGCCGGGCGAAGCGCTGCGGGGAGACGCCAATCTCCTTCAGCCAGATATCCGCCGCCTCCTCGTCGTCGCGGAACACGGTCACCCACAGCCGCTCGGGCGCGAGCTTGAGGGTCTCGGTGAGAAACGACCAGGCGAAGCCGATGGCTTCGCGCTTGAAGTAATCGCCGAAGGAAAAATTCCCCAGCATCTCGAAAAACGTGTGATGCCGGGCCGTGTAGCCGACGTTCTCGAGATCGTTGTGCTTGCCGCCGGCGCGCACGCAGCGCTGGCTGCTGGCGGCGCGCACGTAGTCGCGCTTCTCCTTGCCGAGGAACACGTCCTTGAACTGCACCATGCCGGCATTGGTGAACAGCAGCGTCGGATCGTTGCCCGGCACGAGCGGGCTCGACGGCACGACGCTATGGCCGCGTTCACGGAAAAAGTCGAGGAAGGCTCGGCGCACGTCAGCGGCGCCCAAGTAGGGGGGTCGGGTCAAGTTCGTCAGTCCAGTTCGAGCTCGGCGCCAATGGCCGCCCGGATATCATCCGATGAAAAGCCCCGGTACTGCAAAAAGCGCGCTTGACGGGCCTTCTCGGCCCAGCTCGCGGGGGCGGCGGCGCCGAACCTGCGGCGGCGCACCGCGCGCGCGAGCGTCCTCCAGTCGGGGCCGGCCTCGAGCGCCGGGCCGATCAGCTCGGGGGCCACGCCCTGGGCCTTCAGGTCGAGGGCGATACGCTGCGGTCCCTGACCTCGCTCGGCCCGGTAGGCCACGAAGCGCTCGAGGCAGCGCGCATCGTCGAGCAGCCGCTCGGCGGCGAGCGCCTCGAGCGCCGCCGCCGCGGCGGCCGGCTCGAATCCCCGCTCGAGCAGCTTGCGGCGCAGCTCGCCGCTGAAGTGGTCGCGGCGCGCGAGCAGCGCCACCGCGGCGGCCCGTGCGCTGTGCGGGTCGCCGGCGGCCTCAGGCCGAGGCCGCTGCTTCGCCACCGCTGCGCGGCGGGCGGGCCGGCAGCAGCCGGGCACGCACTTCCGCCTCGATCTCGCGCGCCACGTCCGGATTGCTCTGCAGGAAGGCGCGCGCGTTGTCCTTGCCCTGGCCGATGCGATTGCCCTTGTACGAATACCAGGCGCCGGACTTCTCGATGATGTCCTGGGCGCTCGCCAGATCGATGATCTCCCCCTCGCGCGAGATGCCCTGCCCGTACATGATCTCGAACTCGGCCTCGCGAAACGGCGGGGCCACCTTGTTCTTGACCACCTTCACCCGGGTCATGTTGCCGATCACCTCATCGCCGTTCTTGATCGCGCCGATGCGGCGGATGTCGAGGCGCACCGAGGAGTAGAACTTCAGCGCATTGCCGCCGGTGGTGGTCTCCGGATTGCCGAACATGACGCCGATCTTCATGCGGATCTGGTTGATGAAGATGACGATGGTGTTGGAGCGCTTGATGTTGCCGGTCAGCTTGCGCAGCGCCTGGGACATCAGCCGCGCGTGCAGCCCCACCTGCATCTCGCCCATCTCGCCTTCGATCTCGGCCTTCGGCGTCAGCGCCGCCACCGAGTCGATCACCACGATGTCCACCGCGTTCGAGCGCACCAGCATGTCGGTGATCTCGAGCGCCTGCTCACCGGTGTCGGGCTGCGAGACGAGCAGGTCCGCGATGTTCACGCCGAGCCGCTCGGCGTAGGCCGGGTCGAGCGCGTGCTCGGCGTCGACGAACGCCGCGGTGCCACCGCCACGCTGCACCTCGGCGATCACCTGCAGGGTGAGGGTCGTCTTGCCCGAGGATTCCGGTCCGTAGATCTCCACCACGCGCCCGCGCGGCAATCCGCCCACCCCGAGCGCGATGTCCAGTCCCAACGAGCCGGTCGATACCGCCTCGACGTCGTAGGCGGCGGTGGCATCGCCGAGACGCATCACCGAGCCCTTGCCGAACTGCTTCTCGATCTGACCCAAAGCGGCGGCGAGCGCCTTCTTGCGATTCTCTTCCATCTGGTTGTCCCGGAAGGTTTGGAAAACGAAGTGGTGAGCGAATTATCCCACAAAGACGCCGCCGGCAGCACCTCTGTCTGCCTGCGTGTCGTGTTATTTTGTCAGCCGCGCTCAGCGTACAGTGAGCATGCCTCGACAACACTGTATACGGGCCCCGACTCGAGCGTAAGGCTTTCGATCAGGGCGAAGGCGTCGAACCGCCAGCGCACCGGCGGCAACGCGGCAGGCTCACTTGGCCGCGTCACTTTGCGTGCCACAGTGACATGTGGACGGAAGGGCTTGAGATCCGGAGCAAATCCGGCCTCGCGCAGGGATTCGATCAGTCCTGCGGCCAGTGCGCCGAGGACCGCGGGCGGGCGCGCCGGCAGGGCGCACAGAACCTGCGGCCGGCGCCAGTGCTCGAGGCGATCGAGCGACAGCTCGATGCTCCCGCCCGGCAGCCCCGCGGCGTGGGCCGCCGCGCCAGCGAGGTCGGTGAGCTCGGCCACGCGCGGCACCGGAACCGAGCCGAGGAACGCCAGGGTCACGTGCATCTGCGCGGCGGGCACCGGGCGGCCGCCGCTGCCGCGCACCGCCGCATGCACGGTCTCGGCCAGCCGTTCGCGCTGCGCGGCACCGGGCCAGAGTGCAAAGAACAGCCGGCGCGATTTCACCGCCGCGGGCGCCGCAGCGCCGAGCTCCGCCGGGCTCATGCCCCAGGTCCTCGCCGATTCACCGCGCCCCCGCGCCGGCGCCCTCATTGGCCACGTTGCCGAGGCTGCTCAGCGCCAGCCGCAGGGCGTGTGCCACCGTCTGGCGGCGCACTGCCTCGCGATCACCCGTGAAGCGCAGGACAACGCACTGCGGTTCGCGCCGCGTCCGGGCCAGGACCGCGAACCAGACGGTGCCGACTGGCTTCTGCGGCGTCCCGCCGTCCGGGCCCGCGATGCCGCTCACTGCCACCGCCAGCTCCGCCCCCGAGTTCCTGAGCGCCCCCTGGGCCATCTCCCGCACCGTCGCTTCGCTCACGGCGCCGTGCGTGGCGAGCGTCTGGGCGCAGACGCCGACGTCCCGCATCTTCGCCGCATCCGAATAGGTCACATAGCCGCACTCGAACCACTGCGAGCTGCCGGGCACGTCAGTGAGCGCCTTGGCAATCCACCCGGCGGTGCAGGACTCGGCGGTGGCGATCCGCCAGCCCGCCGCTCGCAGCGCCTGTCCGGCCCGCTCGGCGAGCTCGTACAGATCGGCATCCGCGACACTTGGGGCGGCCATCGGATAAGTGTACCGCGACGAATCGGCCCGGGAACGACGCTGCGGCCGGCGATCCAGCTTGCGATTCCCCGCGCCTGCGTTAGCCTTGGGGCACAGGGCAGGCGCCTCACGGGATCGGGCGCGACCCGCGAAGAACATGAACAACATCGGGTCCCGGAGGGAGAGCCATGCGTGCGCGACACTTCGGATGGGCAGCGCTGCTCGCGCTGATCAGTGGCCCGGGCGCCCTCGCCGGTGGCTGCAAGCTGCTGCAGGTGGGCACACTGCCCGTGACGATGCAGGGCCTGCGCCCGGTCGTGACCGTCGGCCTCAATGGGACCCAGGTGCCGTTCCTGCTCGATTCGGGCGCCTTCTTCAGCACGATCTCACAGGACGCCGTGACACGATATGCCCTGGCGGAAGGCCCTGTCCCCGGCGACAGCCTTTACCTGTCCGGCGCCGGCAGCGGCGAGACACATGTGCAGCTCGCCACCGTGAAGCGCTTCGCTTACCTCGGCGTGCCCCTGCATCACGTCCGCTTCCTGGTCACCGACGCGAACATCTGGGGCGAACTCGCCGGCTCGCTCGGCCAGAATCTGCTGCACGTCTCGGATGTGGAATACGATCTGGCCGACGGTATCGTGCGCTTCATCAAACCGGTCGGCTGCGCGGGCCAGCCGCTCGCCTACTGGGCGGTGAAGACCCCCTACTCGGCGGTGACCTTGCGGCGGGTCGGCGCCGTGCATGCTGACTTGATCACCC
The DNA here is from genome assembly GCA_021816775.1 of Pseudomonadota bacterium. Taxonomy (GTDB): domain Bacteria; phylum Pseudomonadota; class Gammaproteobacteria; order Steroidobacterales; family Steroidobacteraceae; genus 13-2-20CM-66-19. The sequence continues at coordinate 3,065 of JAKAXA010000019.1, read as the reverse complement.
ACGCCGCGATCAACGGCCGGCGCGTGACGGTGCTGTTCGATACGGGCAGCCCCCGCTCGATCCTGTCGCTGCAGGCGGCGCGCCGCGCCGGGATTACTCCCGACAGCCCGGGCGTGACACCCCTCGGCATCAGCGGCGGCATCGCCGGCAATCGCTTCGAGATATGGACCGCACCGGTCAAGGTCTTTCAGATCGGCGGCGAGAAAGTCGAGCACACCCACGTGCTCATCGCCAACATCGAGCCCAGCCTCCCGGTCGGCTGGATCAGCGCACGGCACCCGGTCGACATGATCCTGGGCGACGATTTCTTCCTCTCGCACCGCATCTACGTCGCCTACAGCCAGCGCAAGCTGTATTTCACGTACAACGGCGGCCCGTTGTTCAACCTGAATCTTCCGCAGTTCGCCCGGGCCTCCCGCTCGCCGGGCGCATCGCCCGCCACGGCGTCCTCGCCCACCGCCGCCTCCGCGACCGCTGAGGCGGGCTCGCCGGCGAGCGCCGCCGGCCTTGCGCGCCAGGGCATGGCCTTTGCGGCCATGCGCGAGTATCACCGCGCGCTGGCCGATCTGACGCGCGCCTGCACACTCGCCCCGCGTAGCGCCCACGACCGCTACGAGCGAGGCATCATCAATCTCGAGGCACATCACTACCGCTCCGCGCTCGCGGATCTCGACGCTGCGATTACCCTGCGGCCGGATGATCTGAAGGCGCACCTGGCGCGCGCCGAGCTGCTGCACCGCCACCCCACGCTCGGGGTCGCCGGCGGCCGAGCCGAAATCGAATCCGACCTCCAGACCATCGCGCGCCTCGCCCGGCCGGCCGCTGACGTGCGCCTCGCGCTCGCATCGCTGTACGGCGACCTCGGAAAATACTCGGCCGCGATCGCCCAAGTCGATCAATGGCTCTCCCATCATCGACTGGCGAGCGACCGGATCACCGGGTTGAACGAGCGCTGCTGGCTGCGCGCGACAGCGGACCGCGACCTGGATGGGGCGCTCAACGACTGCGACGAAGCGTTGAACCTGAGCGAACGCACTCCCACCAACCTCTACCGCTCGCATTTCGGCTACACGCAATCTGCCCCCACGAGCGGCAGTCCCGCGGTGCGCGACAGCCGCGCCCTGGTAGACCTGCGCCTCGGACGGTACCGACGCTCGATCGACGACTACGATACGGCGCTGCGAGAAGACCCGCGGCTGCCTACGTCGCTCTATGGCCGCGGGCTCGCCGAGCTGCGCCGCGGCGAGATCCATCGCGGGAACGCCGATCTCGCTGCGGCGAAGAAGCTCGACCAGCGCGTGGCGGCGCAGTTTCAGCGCATGGGGCTCGAGCCGGCACAGCCGGCCGCAGCGGCGAGGAACAACTGACCAGAGACGGCACGATGGCAGCAGCCATGCAACGCACAAGCACGCCCGCACTCGTTGCGCTGCTCGCAACGCTCTGCGCGGCGGGCAGCGCGGCAGCAGCAGGCTGCCGGATCGAGCGCTACCCCGCCATCCCGGTGACCATGAAGAACATGCAGGCGCTGATCCGGGTCAAGATCAACGGCAAGCCGGCGATCCTCGCCGTCGACTCCGGTGCGTCCTTCAGCCTGCTCTCTCCGCAGGGCGCCCGGCGCTTCACGCTGACCCACCTATATGCTCCGCCCGGGCTGCTTCTCGCCGGCGTCGGCGGTGTGACGCAGCCGGAGCTGGTGAGCGCGCGCACCTTCTCGTTCAACGACCAGCGGCTGCACGACGTGCAGTTTCTGGTCGCGGGCAACGACTACTTTTCGCACGCGGCCGGCCTGCTCGGTGACAACCTGCTGCGGATGGCGGACGTCGAGTTCGACTTCGCCAAGGGCTTCATGCGCTTCGTCGAGCCCGTGCACTGCGGCCATCTGCCGCTCGCCTACTGGGCGGGCAAGCGACCGGTCGGCATGCTCGAGCTGCACCACCCGGCCCGTCTTGCGCCGCAGTTCATCGGCTCAGCCAGGCTCGATGGACATCGCATCACGGTGATGTTCGATACCGGCGCGGCGCGCTCGGTCCTTTCGCTCTCCATGGCTGAACGGCTGCAGATCGGCCCGGGGGATCCGGGAGTGAAACCCGCGGGACGCGTGGGCGGCATCACCCGCCGCCTGGTCCGATCGTGGATCGCGCCGGTCGCGCGGCTGCAGATCGGCGGCGAGACCATCGAGCACACGCACGTGATGGTCGCCCCGATGCCGCAGCTGAGCGCCGATGCGGACCTGGTGCTCGGCGCGGACTTCTTCCTCGCTCACCATGTCTACATTGCCAACAGCCAGGACAAGATCTACTTCACCTACAACGGCGGTCCGGTGTTCGCGCTCGGACAGATCGAGCCTGCCGCCCCCGCGCACGCCGCCGGTGCGCATTCCGGCGCTGCCGCGACGGCTGCCGAGCTGATCCGAGGCGGCATGGCTGCGCGCGCCCGCCAGGAGTACCCGCAGGCGCTCGCCGACTTCAAGCGCGCCTGTACGCTTGATGCGACTGACGCACGCTGCTTCGTATACGGCGGGCAGACCTATCTCGCCGCGGGCCAGCCGGCGGCCGCGCTGTCGGACTTCCAGACCGCTCTGCGGCTCGAGCCACGGCACTACCCGGCGCTGCTCGGGAGCGCCGCAGCACGCCTCGCGCTGCGGCGCTGCGCAACGGCGCACGCGTGGAGGGCGCTCACCGCCGCCGCTGCCGCGGATCTCGCCGCGGCGAGCCGCGCGATGCGGCCTGATTCCGTCGCACACATGATGCTGGGCACCCTCGCGAACCAGGCCGGCGCATTCCCGCTGGCGGTGGATGCGTTCAACGCCTGGATCCGCTATCACCGCGGTGACGTCGCGGCGCCGGCCGCCCGCAACGGGCTGTGCTGGGCTTGGGCGGCCGAGAACCGGCACCTGCACCGCGCCCTCAGGGACTGCGACCGGGCGCTCGCGCGGGCTCCCGGCACGACAGCGGTGCTCGACAGCCGCGCGCTGGTGGACCTGAGGCTCGGAAGGCTGCGGCGCGCGCTGCGCGACTACGATGCCGCGCTCGAGGCGCATCCGCACCGGCCCCTGCCGCTCTACG
>JAKAXA010000018.1 GCA_021816775.1 Pseudomonadota bacterium | reverse complement strand
CGTGAACGCTATTACGCCTCGTCCCCCAAAGCGTTCACGTTGAATCTGGAACCTCCGCTCACGCTCCGCCGGGATCGGTGTTCACGTCGCCCTGCAAACCCCGATCACCATCAGCCGGAATACGCACGCTGTCGGCGGCTCGGGGCTCGATCGCGCCTGTGAGGAGCGGCCAGCGGCTGCGATTGTGCACGGATTGGGTATGATTGCGGTCCAGTCCCTCGGAACCATGGAACACCCTCCGAATGAACCGCCTCGCGGCCCGCGCCTCGATGGCATCGCTCCTGGCAACGCTCGCTCTCCTCGGACTCCCGATCGGACGTGCGCACGCGAGCGAAAGCGCCAAGCGATACGTTCTGATGACCTTCTGGTCCGACAACGCGACCTTCTACCCCGGATTCCCGGTGCCTGGAAGTCTCGACGGCGCGGGTAAGCCGCGGCGCAATACCGCATTCAGCCGGGCCCTCAATCGCATCAATGTCCTGGCTTATGCGTTCCTGCAGGTCAATGGCGCTGGCGACGTCTATTTCAGCCATCCGCGGGTCGACCTGTCTGCTCAGGATCGCCGGGGATATTGCGCCCGAAGTCCTACCAGCTGCCCCGATCTCGCGAAGGCGTCCGCTGGCAGCTTTGGGGCGTTCGCGCGGCTCGAGAACCGAAGACATACGTTGCAAAAGATTGTCTCGATCGGCGGCGCGCATAGTCAGGCGACCATGGACAATGCGCTCGACCATCCGCGGCAATTCGTTCGCTCCGTTCACACCATCCTCGCTGCATACCATCTTGACGGAGTCGACCTCGATTTCGAACCGAATGCGTTTTTCCTAGGCAACCAAGGCGGCAAGCTCGCCGCTCTCGTGGCCTCGCTGAGATCAGCGCTCGGACCGACCGCCTTTATCAGCGTCGAGGTGCCCGCGGACTGGGAAACCCTGCGCAGCATCGAGTGCGGGGGAACGCTCTCCTGCCACGACAATCTTGCCGCAATTTCGCGCCAAGCCTATCTCTCTCTGATGGGCTACGCGTGGCATTCGCCGCTCTATCCTGGTCCCCCGCTCACGGCGAACGATTCGAATCTGCTCTCGGATCCCGCATCGCCGCTGGCCGCGGGCTTCTATCACGTCAGCGACGTGCAGGCCGTCGACTTCCTGACCTTCAGGGGCGTCCCCGCGCGCAGGATACTTCTGGGTTTCCCGGCATTGTTGAAAGCTTACGGTGGAGTCGCCCAGGGAGGCGCCGCGTACGGCCTGTACCAAGCGTTTAATCCCGGAAAAACCAGGCGATATGATCTCCCCATGTTCAAAGGCTCTGGCACCTACCGGATGGCCGTGAAGCTGCTTCAGTCCGGCTTCACCCGCCATTATGTGCGCATCGATCAAATCGTGAGTTCGGTCTACGCATACAACGCGCACTCGCATCGATGGATCAGCTTCGAGGACCCGGTGTCCGTCGCGGCGAAAGCCCGCTACGTGAGGAGCCATGGCCTCGGCGGCATGATGATGTGGCAGATCGCCACCGACATGCCGCCTGGAAGTCGATTGTCGCTGCTGAGCGCAGCGTACGCTGCGCTCAGCAGCCGCGGCAGCGTCGGCGACCGGCGGTGACAGCCATCCGTTGAGATCATTTTGGGGCGTGACGGATTCGAACCGTCGAGCGGCGGATTAAAAGTCGTGGGCGATGCTCGCCGCGACTCCAACGCGCACCACGGGCCGTCTCGCAAGTGATTGATTTATCGTGGGCGCCGCCCGGAAAGCGCCCAGAAGTGTGCCAGCGAGTGCCGACGAGTACGTCACTGCACTGAATTTGCACTGCCTGCGGGAGAGATCAGACGGTCTTCGGCACGCGAATTGACCGAATGAGAATCTCTGCGGAGATGCCGAGCTTGTCATGCAGTGCGCGGATCATGTTGATCGACAAGTCGCGCTTGCGATTGAGCACCTCCGAGACACGGGCCCGGGTGCCAAGGATCACTTCCAGATCCTTGCGTGTCAGCCCTTGCTGCTCCATCCGAAACTTGATCGCCTCAATCGGGTCCGGCGGATCCATCGGATAGTGCTCCGTCTCGTAGGCCTCGATGAGAGTCGCAAGAATGTCGAGGCGGTCGCCTTTGGGCGTGCCCGCCTTTGCGCCCCAGAGCTCTTCGACCTCTGCGAGCGCGCGCTCGTAGTCCCTCTCACTCCGGATCGGTCTTAGGTCTTTCATAAGCTACTGTCTTTACGTCAATGCGGTCGTATTCGGAGTGGGTACCGATCCATTTGATCCATACGATGCGTTTCTCGAAATCCATCGCGGTCACGAGCCGATAATCATTTCCCTTGATATTGAATGCGACGCGGTCTGCCGATACCGCGCTTGCTGACCGGTACAGCCGCTTCACCGTCGCCATGTTCGTCCATTCGGCTCGCCGGACTTCGTCGAACCAAGCATCCAGAGCCCCCTTGAGAGCCCCGTGCCCGCTGCGCCCGCTTTGTGATTCGAGGAACCGCTTGAGCGTGCTCCGGGCAATGATCCTCATGACCGAAATGCTAGCATGTTCCCATTTTGGGAACAAGCGGCAATGGCACGCCCGCGACTCATGGCGCACGACATTAATACGTCATTGACGTACGTGGACGTACGTCAATGGTGTATGATTCCGCTCCAGGGTCGTCATCGAGTCGGCAGTCTTCACAAGGCAAATCAATGAGCTGCTGATCGAGGAAGCCTATGGAGAGTTCCAGCAATGCTTGGCAGCGCAGCCGCAATTGGGCGATGTCATCCAAGGCACCGGCGGAGTGCGCAAGGTGCGCTGGTCGATCAGAGGCGGCGGCAAGAGCGGCGGCCGTGCGCGTGATTTATTTCCACGTCGTAGCGCAGGCCCAAGCTCGCCTGCTGCTCATCTACCGCAAGGTCGTAAAAGACGATTTGACAGCTGCGCAGAAGAAAGTGCTCCGCAAGCTCAATGCGGATTGGTAAGAGGTAGCCCGCGAACACGAAGCTGTTTTCCGAGCTTGTCGGGAGCATGACACAGATGAACGAGATTGCCCGTGGCGCGCGCACACTCTCTCGGGAGTTCCACGTCGAGCCGCATGCCATCAAGGAAATGCGCTCCAAGCTCGGCTTGAGCCAACCGAAATTCGCCGCCCTACTGCATGTGGACGTGGGGACGTTGCGCAATTGGGAGCAAGGCCGGCGCGAGCCGACCGGCCCGGCAAAGGCTCTCCTGACAGCAATCCGTCGGGACCCTACGCACGTCCTGAAAGCTTTGGCGGCGTAAGGTTAGATGGTGGGGCGTGACGGAATCGAACCGTCGACCAGCGGATTAAAAGTCCGATGCTCTACCGACTGAGCTAACGCCCCACCGGGGTTGCGGCCAGGGTGCCGGGTCGGGCGCCGCAGGGGTGCGAATGATACCCGGATGCGCCCGTTACTGGTAGCGCGTGGGGTCCGCAACGCCGGCCGCCTCGAAGCCGGCCCGGCGCAGCCGGCACGAGTCGCATCTGCCGCAGGCGCGCCCCTGAAGATCCGCCTGGTAGCACGAGACCGTCATACCGTAATCGACGCCGAGCAGCACGCCCTCGCGGATGATGCGCTCCTTGCTCCAGGCGATCAGCGGCGCATGAATGTGACACGGGCTGCCCTCCACGCCCGCCTTGGTGGCGAGCCGCGCCATGTGCTCGAACGCCTCGATGTACTCCGGGCGGCAATCGGGATAGCCCGAATAATCGAGCGAGTTGACGCCGACGAAGACGTGCTGGGCACCCAGCACCTCGGCCCATGCAAGCGCTAGAGACAGCAAAATGGTGTTGCGCGCCGGTACGTAGGTGATCGGAATCCCCTCGCTCGGCGCCTCGGGCACCGGGATCGAGCGGTCGGTGAGCGCCGAGCCGCCGATCCCCGCCAGATCAACCTGCATCACCCGATGCTCGCGCGCCCCGAGCGCCACGGCGACGCGCGCCGCCGCGGCGAGCTCAGCCTCATGACGCTGCCCATAGGCAACCGAGAGCGCGTAGCACGCGTACCCGCGCCCGCGCGCGATGGCGAGCGCGGTCGCCGAATCGAGTCCGCCCGAGACCAGCACGACCGCCCTGGCCGCGCTCATGAGGGCATCCTGCGCGCCGGTTGCCTCGCTGCAGGAGAAGCCGCGGTGTCGAGCGTCATCTTCATTTTCCCGGGGTATTGCCCCAGAGAATCTTGTGCAGCTGGATCTGCAGGCGCACCGGCAGGCGATCGGCGAGGATCCAATCGGCGAGCTCGCGCGCCGGCAGCTGCTCGTGGCTCGGCGAGAACCACACGGTGCAGCGCTCAGCGAGACCGAGCTCCCCCACCCGCGCTGCGCTCCATTCGTAGTCGGCGCGGTCGCAGATGACGAATTTCACCTGATCCTTCGCGCCGAGGGTCGCGAGCTCCTCGTAGCGGTTGCGCGCCGCTTCGCCCGATGCGGGGGTCTTGACGTCGACCACGCGCACCACACGCGGATCGATGCCCGCGAGGCTCATCGCCCCGCTCGTCTCGATCGACACGCGCGAGCCGGCATCGCACAACCGCTGCATCAGTTCGAGGCAGCCCTTCTGCGCGAGCGGCTCCCCGCCGGTGACACACACATAGCGGGGCCCGAGCTCGCGAACCCGCTCGAGCACCTGCTCGAGCGCCCACCACTGCCCACCCTGAAACGCGTAGGCGGTATCGCAGTACTGGCAGCGCAGCGGGCAGCCCGTGAGCCGCACGAAGGTGGTCGGGATGCCCGCCGTATCCGCCTCGCCCTGCAGGGAATGGAAGATCTCCGTGATCTTCAGCCGACTCATCGCGCCATTCGACCTGCCCGGGCCCGCCTGACTCACTGTCCGCCTTGGCCCAGCGTGGTCGCCGCCCGCAGGGCGAGGTCCGTCCCCGGATAGCGCTGGGTGACCTTCTTCAGCATCGCACGCCCCTCGCGCACCTTCCCCTGGGCGATCAGCGTGTTGCCGAGATCAAACAGCGCCGCGGCCGCCTTGCCCGAGTCGGGCCACTTCCTCAGCACGGTGCGGAAGCATTTCTCGGCCTGATTGAAGTTCTGGTTCACGTAATGCGCCTCGCCGAGCCAGTACTCGGCATTCGGCGCGAGCGGACTCGCCGGATAGGTCTTGAGGAAGCCTTCGAAGCCGCTGATGGCCACCGAGTAGCTGCCCGCCTTGAGCGCACCGAACGCCTGCTGGTAGACGGACTGCTGCGTCGGGCTGACCCCGGGCATCATGGCGGCGAGGGAGCCCGAGGCCGAAGCGCCCGACGATCCGCTCGAGCCCGCACCCGCCGCGCCGCTTAGATTGCCGGCCCCGCCCGGGCCCGCCGATGCGCTCGCCGCCTGGATGGCCGCCTGCTGCGCCGCGCTCGCGCGCTCGAGCGCGCTCACGCGCTTGTTCAGATCCGCGTAGAGGGCACGCTGCTGGCGGCCCCTGCGCTGATCGCTCTGCTGCAGGTTGTCCAGCCGGCCGCGCAGGCTTCTCACCTGCGACTGCAGGGTTGCCTGCTCCTGGGCAAGCTGCACCAGACCTCCGCTCGAGACCACACGCTCGATCTTGCTGACCCGCGCATCGAGGTTGTCGAGCCGGATCTGCGTCGGACTGGGACCGGTGGCGCACCCGCTGAGGAGCGTCACGAACAGCGCCGCGGCCGGCGCGATCAAGGGCAGAGCACGCATGAGAACTCCTGCGCAGCGGCGGTTACTGGGCCGGCTGCGTCGGCGTCAGATAGACGATGTCGACGCGGCGGTTCTTGGCCCACGCGATGGGGTTGTTCGCCGGGTCCACCGGACGCTCCTCGCCATAGCTCACCACGGTGATCTGGCTTGGGGAAACCCCCTGCAGGAGCATCGCCTGGCGAACCGACTCGGCGCGGCGCATGCCGAGGCCGATGTTGTACTCCGGCGAGCCGCGATCGTCCGTGTTGCCCTCGAGCCGCACGCGCGCGCTCGGATGATCGGCCAGATACTTTGCGTGCGCGGCGACAATCTGGATGCCGCGTCCGCGGATCACCGCGCTGTTGAACGCGAAGTGGATGGTACGGTCCGCGAGCAATCCCTGCTGCGGCCCCGGCACCGACTGCTGATTGCCGAGCGAGCCCTCCCCCGCGTTTGCGCCGGAGCCTGCACCCTGGCTCGCGGCGCCGGCGCCGGCCGCGCCGGCCGCCGATTGCGAGGCCGGCTTGACCGGCTTGCTCGCGCAGGCCGCAAGCCCCAGAGCCGCGGCCAACACCATCACCGTAACAATGCGACGCATAAGACACCTTCTCCCGTATGCGCCGGCTTCCCGGCGCCTGTTGTGACACACTCGCGCGCAGCCGTGCGGGCTGGGCGCTTCTCGAAGAACCCTAATGCTGCGGGAACGGCCCCCATGTCGGGTCCTGAACCGCCCCGTGAGTCGGCTTGAGCGTCATCCCCGTCATCCCGTCGACCGATACCGTGGCGAGTATCGCCCCACCGTTCGGGTCTGACCGTTTCGCATAGATGATCGTCGCGCCATTCGGCGCAAAGCTCGGAGTACTGTCGAGCGGGCCCTGTGTGAGCACGCGGAACGCTCCGCTCTTGAGGTTCTGCACGGCGATGCAGTAGCGCCCGTCGACCTGAGTCACCATGGCGAGGCGCGTGCCGTGCGGCGAGATGCGCGGGCTGGCGTTGTAGCTGTCGGTGAACGTGATGCGCCGCGGGAAGCTGCCCGGTGTCAGCGACTTGCGGTAGATCTGCGGCGAGCCGGCCCGATCGGAGGTGAAGTAGAGCGAGCGGCCGTCCGGGGCCCAGACCGCCCCGGTATTGATCGCCGGCGTATTCGTGACGCGGGTGAGCTGGCGCGTGTGCAGGTCGAGCACGTAGATCTGTGGGTAGCCCGACACCCCGCTCAGCGTCAGGGCGAGCTCCTGGCCGTTCGGCGAGAACGACGGCGCGCCGTTCTCCCCGGCGCGCGCCGAGACGCGATAGCGCTGCCCGGTGCGCACCCGCTGCAGGTACACCGCCGACAGATGATCCTCGAAGGAGACGTAGGCGAGCCATTTTCCATCCGGCGACCACACCGGGGACATGATGGGGAAGCGCGACTCCAGAATGAGATGCTGATTGTATCCATCCGCATCGGCCACCACCAACTGGAAGCGCTGCGCTGCGCCCGCCCCGACGTCGGCGATGTAGGCGATGTGCGTGTCGAACGCGCCCCGGATGCCCGTGATCGCCTGATAGACCGCATCGCTCACCCGGTGCGCCGCGTTGCGCAGCGCCGCCTCCGTGCCGGTGAAGCGCTTGCGCACGACGCTCTGGCCGGTGAGCACGTTGAGCAGATTGAAATCGACGGCGAGCTGCCCGCCGCCGAGTGGCACCACGCGCCCGACCACCATGTAGTCGACACCCGTGGATTTCCAATCCGGGAACGCCACCTGCGCGGCGTGAGTCGGCGTCGCCGGCATCTGCGTGCGCGCGAGTGCGCTGAAGCGGCCGCTGCCGACGAGGTCATGTTGAATCACGCCGGCCACATCGACCGAATCGGAAGGCGCCTCGGCGAAGGGCACGATCGCGATCGGCACCGGGTGGTTCACGCCGGAGGTGATCTTGATGGTCAGTTGCGCCTGGGCCGTCGGCAGGCCGCAGGCGAGGAGCAGGGCCGCGATCGCGGCGGTGCGTATCCAAGCAGCTGTGGGTATGAGTTTCATGGCTCTCAGGGTGAATTGGGCGCGAATACGAAATCCAGTTGTTGGTGATAGAGGTCCGGATCCGGTGGCGGCGGCAGCGGCGAGGCGCGAAAGACCGCCGCCTGGATCGACTCGCGCACCGCCTCATCGCCGTTGCACTGGCCGAGGCTCACGTTGGTCACCGCCCCGCCCGGCACCAGGACCACGCGCACCGTACAGCTGAGGTTGGACCGCGCGCTCGGAGGTTTGATCCAAGCCGCCTCCACGCGCTGTTTGACCTCGCTCGCCCAGCCGGCCATCGCGGCGCGCATGTGCGCGTTCGACTGCGCGTCCTCCTGCAGCGCCTGACGCAGCTGCGCGATGCGCTCGGCGCGCGCTTTGGCGGCCCGCTCGGCTGCAAGTTTGCGCTCCTCGGCCAGCTTCTTCTCCTCCTCGCGCTTGCGCCGCGCCTTGGCCAGCTCCCGCGCTCTCGCCTTCGCCCGGGCCCGCGCTTCGGCCCTCGCCTTCGCTTGCGCTTTCGCCTCGGCCTTCGCCGTGGCCTGTGCCTGAGCCTCGGCGTGCTGCTGCTGCAGGCGCTTCTGCTCGGCCTGGGCGGCGGCAACCCGCGCGGCCTCGGCCTTCGCTGCCTGCTGGCGCAGCGCGAGCTCCTGCGGGGTCGGCATCGGCGGCCCCTGCGGCACAGTCACCGGCTGAGGCGGCGGCGGCTTCGGAGCGGGCTTGTGTGCCACGCCCAGCCCTTTGAGGGTACGCGCATCGACCACGGTCGCGTCAATCGAGACCGACCGGGGAAGCGGACGGTGCTCATAGCGCCACCAGCCGTAGCCGAGCAGCCCGATGATCGTGCCGTGCAGCAGCACGGACATTCCGATCGACAGCCAACGGTCGCGCGCAGGCTCCGACATCTTGTTGCGTCTCGTCAAGGGCTCTGCCCGCTTCCCGGCGGCTGAGTGATGAATCCGACCTTGCGCGCACCAGCGTCCTGCAGGATGACCATCGCGCGCACGATGACGCCATAAGACACCGCGGTGTCCGCCTTGATCATCACGGGGCGGGTCGGGTCGGCCGCGAGCGCCGCGGAGATCCGTGCGCCGATCCTGTGCGCGCCGGCCGGCCCGACGGTCGTGCCGTTGACCGTCAGGTACAGCGCGCCGTTGCGGGTCACCGACAGCACGAGGGGATTGTTCTGCGCCGAGGGCAGCGGCTTGGCGGCCGCCTGCGGCAGATTCACCTTCACGCCCTGCGTCAGCAGCGGCGCCGTGATCATGAAGATGATGAGCAGCACCAGCATCACGTCGATGTAGGGCACGACGTTGATCTCACCCATCAGCTTGCGCCCCCGCGACACCTGCGCCATGCGCCGCTCCTAGCGCACCCGGGTGCTCGCCGGCGCCGCCGGGCCAGGCATGGCGCCAGCCGGCGAGCCGGCGGCGCTCACGGTGGGTGCGGCCGCGATGCCGCGGGTCGCGTGGCGCTGCAGGATGGTCGAGAACTCCTCCATGAACGCATCGAAGCGCACCTCGAGCCGCCCGACCTGATCGGCGAAGCGGTTGTAGGCCACCACCGCCGGAATGGCCGCGAACAGGCCGATCGCGGTGGTCACGAGCGCCTCTGAGATCCCCGGCGCGACGGAGGCGAGCGTCGCCTGACGCACATCCCCGAGGGAGGAGAAGGCGCTCATGATGCCCCAGACGGTGCCGAAGAGGCCGACGTACGGACTGATCGAGCCCACGGTGGCGAGCGTCGCGAGACTGAACTCGAGCCGGTCGATCTCCTTCAGCTGCGCCACGCGCATCGCGCGGCGCGAGCCCTCGAGCATCAGATCCGGGGAGCCCGCGCCCTGCTGGCGCTGGCGGGCGAACTCGCGAAAGCCCATCTCGAAGATGCTCGCCATGCCGCTCGCGCCGCCGTGCGACTCGATCGCCCGGTACAGCTGCGCAAGGTCGCCGCCGGACCAGAAATTGTTCTCGAACTGATCGGTCTCGCGCCGCGCCCGCGCCAGCAGCAGGCTCTTGCGAAAGATGATCGCCCAGGAGGAGAGCGAGGCCAGCAGCAGCAGGGCGATCACGAATTGCACCACGACGCTCGCCTGTACGACGAGCTGAATCAGCGACAGATTTCCAGTCATGACGTGTGGGCACTCCCCCGGTTACTTCAAGGCAGCGCACAGCGGCTCGGGCAGCTTCGTCGGCCTGAGCGTACGCGCATCGATGCAGGCGACCCTGACCTCGGCGCTCACCAGCGGCTCGGTCTCGGCCGCGCGCAGTATGCGCTGCGCGAAGCGCATGCACACCGCGCCGTCGGCCCGCGGCTCGCAGGTGATGATGAGCTCATCGTCGAGCCGCGCCGGCCGGCGGTAATCCACCGATAGGTTCACGACCGCGAACAGCACGCCGGGTTCCCGCGCCATCTCCCGCTGCGAGAAACCCAGCGAGCGCAGCCATTCGGTGCGCGCACGCTCGAGAAAGCGCAGGTAGTTGGCATAGTAAACGATGCCGCCCCCGTCCGTGTCCTCCCAGTACACCCGCGCCGGCCAGCTGAACTCGCTCATGCATTGTCCTCAAAGAGCGGCAGCGGCCCGGCGAGCCGCTCCGGGGGCGTGCGGCCGAAGTGCTCGTAGGCGGCGCGCGTGGCCATGCGGCCGCGCGCGGTGCGCACCAGAAAGCCCTGCTGGATCAGAAACGGCTCGATCACATCCTCCAGCGTGCCGCGCTCTTCCCCGACCGCCGCGGCGATGCTGTCGATGCCCACGGGCCCGCCGTCGAACTTGTCGATGACGGTCGTGAGAAGCTTCCGATCGAGGGTATCGAACCCCAGCGGATCGACCTCCAGCAAATCGAGCGCCGCTTCGGCCACGGCCGCGACAATACGCCCGTCAGCCTTAACCTGAGCGTAATCGCGCACCCGGCGCAGCAGCCGGTTGGCGATGCGGGGGGTACCACGGGCGCGCTGGGCAATACGGCGCGCGCCCGGCTCATCGATCGGCACGGTGAGGATGGACGCCGATCGGCGCACGATGTGCTCAAGGTCATCGGTCCCATAGAACTCCAGGCGCTGCACGATGCCGAAGCGGTCGCGCAACGGCGACGTCAGCAGCCCCGCGCGCGTGGTAGCGCCGACGAGGGTGAAGGGCGGCAGGTTCAGCTTGATCGAGCGGGCTGCGGGACCCTCCCCGATCATGATGTCGAGCTGGCAGTCCTCCATGGCCGGATAGAGCACTTCCTCGACGACCGCCGAGAGGCGGTGAATCTCATCGATGAACAGCACGTCCCGCGGCTGCAGATTGGTGAGGATCGCCGCCAGATCGCCGGGGCGCTCGAGCACCGGGCCGGAGCTCTGGCGCAGACTCACACCCAGCTCCGCGGCAATGATGTGCGCGAGCGTGGTCTTGCCGAGACCCGGCGGCCCGAACACCAGCACGTGATCGAGCGCCTCGGCGCGCTGGCGCGCCGCCCCGATGAAGATCTCGAGCTGCTCGCGCGCCTTGGGCTGACCGACGTACTCGGCGAGCCGGCGCGGGCGGATGGCCCGCTCGATGACCTCGTCCTCGCGGCTCGGCTCTGGGCTGACGGTGGTGCGCTCGGAGTTCATGAACTCACTCCCGCGCTGCGCTCTGCAGCGCCCGACGGATCAGCTCCTCGGTCGAGCCTGACTCGGGGCCTGCGCTCTTCAGCAGCCGGTTCGCCTCGACGGGCTTGTAGCCGAGCGCGATGAGCGCATCGAACGCTTCGGTCTCGGCGCCGGCTCCGGGGGCGCCCGGCGGGCCCCCGCATGCGGCGGCATCGAGCCGGTCGCGCATCTCCACGACCAGTCGCTCGGCCGTCTTGCGCCCGATTCCCGGCACGCGGGTGAGCGCTCCGACGTCATGCCCGTGCACGCACTCGGCGAACGCCTCGACGCTGATTCCCGAGAGCAGCGCGAGCGCAATCTTCGGCCCCACGCCCGACACCTTGATCAGATCGCGAAACAGCCGTCGCTCCGCCTCCGTGCCGAAGGCATAGAGGACGTGCGCGTCCTCGCGCACCACCAGGTGCGTGAGCAGGCGCACTTCCTGCCCGACCGCCGGCAGATGCAGATAGGTCGACATGGGCGCCTCGAGCTCATAGCCGAGACCGCCCGCCTCGACCGTGAGGTGCGGGGGCGCCTTGGAGACGATGTGTCCGCGAATCGAGCCGATCATCTTGTGAAGCCACTCCCGATGGGCGCCGCGCCGTGCGCGGCGGCGAGCCGTACCAGCTGGCGCGAGTGGGCATGACACAGCGCCACGGCGAGCGCATCGGCGGCATCGGCGGCAAGCCGCCCCTCGAGCGCGAGCAAAGCGCGCACCATGTGCGCCACCTGCCGCTTCTCGGCGGCCCCCGAGCCGACCAAGGCCAGCTTGATGGCGCGGGGAGCATACTCGAATACCGCCAAACCGTGGGGCACGGCGCACAGCGCCGCGCCGCGCGCCTGGCCGAGCTTCAGCGCGCTGTCGACGTTGCGGTTGACGAAGACCCGCTCGATGGCCACCTCGCCGGGCCGATGCAGCGCGACGAGCTCGCCGAGGCGCTCGAAGATCAGCCGCAGCCGCACGGCGAGCGTGGCGGCCGGCGGCACGACGATGCATCCGTGGGCGACGTGCAGCCACTGCCCGCCGCGCGACTCGATCACGCCGAACCCGGTCGTGCGCGAGCCCGGATCCAGGCCCAGAACGCGCAGCCCCTCAAGCGCGACCGGCGCCGGCGGCGCCGGTGCAGCCGGAGCGGCGCGCTGCGGGTCAAACGCGCGCCAGGACCGCGTCGGATATCTCGCCATTCGAATACACGTGGCGCACGCCATCGATCTCCGCCAGGGCCGCAAGGAGCTCGCGCAGCCGCCGCGCCGCACCGCCCGCAAGCGCCAGGGTGAGCGCCGGCCGCTCGGTCACCTCAGCCGCGAGCGCCACCCACCCCTGGAGCGCCAGCGCCGAGCGAACCGCCTCGAAATCGTCAGGGTCGGTGAGCACCTCGAACCCCTCGCCGCGCGCGCCGGTGACATCCTCGGCGCCCGCCGCATATGCCGCCGCGACCAGCGCCGCCCGATCCGCCGCGGCAGCGAAGCGCAGCCGGCCGACCCGAGCGAACAGATAGCTCACCGCGCCCTCGGCGCCGAGAAAGCCGCCGTGCTCCCGAAACGTCCGGCGCAGCCGCGTGCGCAGGCGCTGCGGATCGTCGGTGAGGCAATCGATCAGCACCGCCGCGCCCTCGGGGCCATATCCCTCGAACCGCAGCGGCCGCGCACCGGGCGGAGTCAACACCATGTGAAAATATACAGTCCCAGCGCCATGCGGCACAACCCCTGCGCCACGGTGAGTCCATCCTAGCCTCAAGCCCTTGAGGTGATTTAGAGATTCCTCCCGAGCTGGACACCCCTGCGCCGCTTGTGGATAATGAGCCCCCTCGGACCGGGGCGGTCCACCGGGGCGCAGATGCTCAAAGAGATCCAGATCCGTCGCGTTCAGCGCAGCGAAGAGGCCCGTTTTCAAGATTTGATGCAAGCGCAGCACTACCTTGGGGCGCTGCCGAAGATCGGTGAGACGCTGTGGTACGTGGCGACGTGGTGCCAGGAGTGGGTGGCGCTGCTGTCCTTCTCGGCCGCGGCGCTGAAGTGCGCGGCGCGCGATCGCTGGATCGGCTGGAGCTATCGGCAGCAGTACGCGCGGCTGCACCTGCTGGCCAATAACACACGGTATTGCATTCTGGAGCCTTGGCGCCGCCCGAATCTTGCCACGCGGGTTCTGGGGCTGTGCGAGCGACGACTGGTGCAGGACTGGAGCGAAGCGTTCGGCCATCCGATTGTGCTGCTTGAGACCTTCGTGGACCCGCAGCGTCACCGCGGCACGCTCTACCAAGCGGCCAACTGGCTCTACGTCGGGGACTCGCGCGGCTATCGGCGCCGCACGGGCGGCTACAGCCCCCGGGTGCACTCGCCGAAGAAAATCTTCCTGCGCGGCCTGCACCCCCAAGCGCGCGCCCTGTTGTGCCAGGCCCATCTGGCTGCCCCGTACGTTGCTGGAGAACCTAAACTGATGCTCACTGCCGCGCAAATGCAAGCCCTGCCGGATTTCTTCCGCGACATTCCCGATCCGCGCCGGGGGCAGGGACGGCGCCATCCCCTGCACGTGGTGCTCTCGATCGCCGCCGCCGCCATCCTCTGCGGCGCGCGCGGCTACCGGCACATCGCCGAGTGGGCCGCAGATCTCTCCCCGGAGGCCAGGAGGCGCTTTCGGTGCCGTTTGGAACGTGGCCGCTGCTCGGTACCGAGCTATCAGGTCATCCGCGATGTGATCATGCGCGTTGATCCGCAGCACCTGGATCGGGCCCTGCAGCGCTGGAGTGCCCAGTTCGGCGCGCAGGACTCGAGCCTCGCCCTGGATGGCAAGACGATGCGCAACGCCACCGATGAGGAGGGCGCCCAAGTGCACATCATGAGCGCCATCGGCCATGAAACCGGGCACTGCTACGCGCAAAAAAAGTCGGCATGCTCCCCGTAAAGGGCGCAGCCGATCAGCTCAAGCAGACCAACGAGATCAAAGTCGCAATCCCCCTGCTGCACTCCTGCCGGCTGGACCTGAAGGACAAGGACATCACCGTCGATGCTCTGCTGACGCAACGCTCCTTGGCCACCTGGCTGCGCTCTGGCCAGGCTCATTACCACTTCACCGTCAAAGGTAACCAACCCACACTCCTGGCCGACCTCCAGCAGTACTTCCTGGCCCGCCGCGAGCCTGCCTACACCCACACCTGCGCCGGCCACGGCCGCATCGAAACCCGCTGCATCTGGGTCACCGAAGCTCTCAACGGCTATCTCGAGTTCCCTCACGTGCACCAGGCCTTCCTCATCCAACGGCAGGTCATCGAGAAGAAAACTGGCAAAACCTCCTGCGAACTCGCCTACGGCATCACCAGCCGCCCCGCCTCCGAGGCCTCCCCCCAGCGCCTGCTCCAGATCAACCGCGGCCACTGGACGATAGAAAACCGCTGCCACTACATCATCGACTGGAACTACGACGAGGACCGCGGCCGCATCCGCACAGGTCACGGACCGGAAAATATCACCCGTCTGCGCCGCTTCGCCGTCGCCCTCATCCTCTGCAAGCCCGGCCGCCGGGCCGCCGAAACCATGCGCCGCCTCAACCGCAACGTGCGCACCGTCTTCGACTACCTGCTGATGAGCGAAAACTCTCGCCGCACACCCGCCCCAGCCCCCGCTTAACCCCGCATCCCTCCTGCCTCGAACCCTGCTCACTCACCGCCCACCAGACGGTGACGGGCGCCTTTGGCCTGCCACCACCCCGCATCCCTCCGGGGCGCCTTCCAGGCCGCTCACCCTCAGGCCAATCCCCCCGCCGCGCTCGAAAACTATCGCTCGGTTCCCGCCTTACACCTACCCAGCGCCTCACTCCTACTACGGTCTTCGCCCGGATGGCCTAGAACGGACTTGCCGTGACCCCTGCGCGCCGAGCAGGTTCGTCCGTCCGCCGGCGCGCCGGTATCATAGCGATGGACAGGCCCTGAGGCACCGAGGACCCGTGGAGACGACGCAGCACTGTCCGCCCGCCCTGCTCGAGTCTCTCGGCGCCGTCCGGCGCGCGCTCGAGACCGAGGCGCATCGCGCCGAGCGGCCGCCCGGGACCGGCGCGCCGGCGCTCGTGCGGCCGGGCGGCGCTGGGGGTGCAGCCCCGAGCCCATCGCGGCTGCTCGCCACGAGTGCCGAAGCGGCCGAGATCATCGGGGCGCTCACGGAAGACGCCGATCTCGCGCGGGCACTGCTCATCAAGCCGGTGCTCGGCGGCACCGCCTTCACGCCCGAGGCGCTCGCCCGGCTGGCGGGGCAGGCCGCGTACGACACGGCGGCGGCCCTCACCCGACTCGGTGAGATCGGCCTGCCGGCGCACTGGTCCCCGGATCAGGGGCTCGATGCCCGCCAGGCCGAGACCCTGCGCAAGATGCTGCTCGCGGTGGTGAGCGACCCGCGTCTGATCCTCGCCCGACTCGCCGAGCAGCTCGCCGCGCTGCGCCACGCGCGCGAGGCGACCGGCGAGCAGCGCAAGCGACTCGCACTCGAGACCCGCGCGATATTCGCGCCGCTCGCGAACCGGCTGGGAATCTGGCAGCTCAAATGGGAGCTCGAGGACCTCGCGTTCCGCTATCTCGAGCCCGCCGCCTACCGGCACATCGCCGCCGAGCTCAACGAGCGGCGCAGCGACCGCGAGCGCTACATCGAGGCGTTCTGCGCCACGCTGCGCGCAGCGCTCGAGAGGAGCGGCATCCAGGCCGAGGTGTACGGCCGGCCCAAACACATGTACAGCATCCACCGCAAGATGCAGCGCAAGCAGCTCGCCTTCGGGCAGCTGTTCGACGTGCGCGCCGTGCGCGTCATCGTCGAGTCGATTTCCGAGTGCTATGCGGCGCTCGGCGTGGTGCACGGCATGTGGCGCTACATTCCCGGGGAGTTCGACGACTACATCGCCACGCCCAAGGGCAACTTCTACCGCTCCATCCACACCGCGGTGATCGGCCCGGAGAGCAAGAGCGTCGAGGTGCAGATCCGCACCCGCGAGATGCACGAGCACGCCGAGCTCGGCGTGGCGGCGCACTGGACCTACAAGGAAGGCGGCGCCGCGGACGCGCAATACCAGCGCAAGATCGAGGCGGTGCGCCGGCTGCTCGAGCCGGCCGGCGCGGCCGGGGGCGAGGAGACCGACCGGGAATTTCTCGAGCAGGTGAGCACCGAGCTCTTCCAGGATCGGGTGTACGTGCTGACACCCAAGGGCGAGGTCATCGACCTGCCCCACGGCGCGACGCCTCTCGATTACGCCTACACCGTGCACACCTCCCTCGGGCACCGCTGCCGCGGGGCGAAGGTGAACGGACGCATCGTGCCGCTCACGCAGCCGCTGGCAAATGGGCAGATCGTCGAGATCATCACCGCCAAGCAGGAGGCGCCGAGCCGCGACTGGCTCGCCCCGGAACTCGGCTATCTGGTCTCGGCGCGCAACCGGGCCAAGGTGCGCGCATGGTTCCGCAGGCTCGATGCCGCCGACAACCGCGGCGCCGGACGCGCGATCGCCGAGCGGGAACTGACGCGCCTCGCGGTCAGCCCCGCGCAGCTGCCCGAGCTGATCGCGGCGATGAACGCCCGCGACACGGAACACTTTCATCAGCTGCTCGGCGAGGGCGGGATCACGGTCGCGCAGCTGACGCACGCGGCCGAGCGGCTGTTCGGGCAGCCGAAGCCGCAGGCGGTGGCCCCCTCGCCGCGCCCGCGCGCGCCGCGCGGCGGCTCGCCTGTGGACATCGAGGGCGTGGGCGACCTGCCGATCACGCTCGCGCGTTGCTGCGCGCCGCTGCGGCCGCAACCGATCGTCGGATACGTCACGGTCGGCCGGGGAGTCACGATTCACCGGCGCGGCTGCCCGAGCTTCGAGCGCATGCGCGCCGTGCGCCCCGAGCGCGTACTGCAGGTCGAGTGGAGTTCGAGCCATCCCGGCGAGCTGCCCGTGCAGATCGCCGTGCACGCCTATGACCGGCGCGGTCTGGTGCGCGATCTGACCGACGTGCTCGCGTTCGAGCGGCTGAGCATCGAGGGGATGACCACGACGACCGATCGGGCGAGCGGCACCGCGGATGTTCTGTTGACGGTGGCCGTCGGCGACGAAGAGCAGCTGCAGCGGCTGCTGCGCCGCCTCGGTGCGGTGGCGAACGTGACCTCGGCGCGGCGCGCCCGCTAACGGTTGATCGAATCGATCGCGCGCTTGTCAGCGGCGAGCGCCGCCTCGTGCACCGCCTCGGACAGCGTCGGGTGCGCGTGGATGGTGCGCTGCAGATCCTCGCTGCTCGCCGAATACTCCATGGCGAGCACCGCCTCGGCAATCAGCTCCCCGGCCATGGGTCCGATGATGTGCACCCCGAGAATCTCATCGTCATCCTGAGCGGCGATGACCTTGGCAAAGCCCTGCGCCTGCTCCATGGCGCGCGCCCGGCCGCTCGCGAGGAACGGGAACACGCCGACCTTGTAGGGCCTGCCGCTCGATTTGACCTGCTCCTCGGTGAGCCCTACCCAGGCGATCTCGGGGACCGTGTAGATCACCGAGGGGACGGTCTTGTAGTTGACCTCGCCGTAGCGGCCGGCGATCAGATCGGCGACCATCACCCCTTCCTCCTTGCCCTTGTGCGCGAGCATCGGGCCGCGCACGCAGTCCCCGACCGCCCACACGCCCTGCGCTGCCGTGCGGCAATGCTCGTCGACCTTGATGAAGCCGCGCTCATCGAGCTCGACGCCCGTGCCCGCGGCGAGCAGCTCGCCCGTGAACGGCCGCCGCCCGGCCGCCACGATCAGCTGATCGACGGTGAGCTTGTGGGTGCCCTTGGCATCCTCGTAGCTCACCTCGACCGCATCGCCGCTCACCCTGGCGGCGCTCACCTTGGCGCCGAGACGGATGTCGAGACCCTGCTTCTTCAGGTGGCGCGCCGCCTCCTTGGCGAGCTGCTGATCGGCGATGGTGAGGAAATCCGGCAGCGCCTCGAGCACCGTCACCTCACTGCCGAGGCGGCGCCAGACACTGCCGAGCTCGAGTCCGATGACGCCCGCGCCGATCACGCCGAGGCGCTTTGGCACCGTCTCCAGATCGAGCGCGCCCCACGAATCGATGATGTGCGGCGCCTTGAACGGCGCGGCTTTTAGCTCCACCGGCACAGAGCCGGAGGCGAGAATGACGTGCTTGGCGGTGAGTTCCCGCTTGCTGCCGTCGGCGCCGGTGAACTCCACGCGCCGCCCGGGCAGGAGCTTGCCGTGGCCCTGAAGCCCGGTGACACCGCTCGCCTTGAACAGCGCGTTGATGCCCTGGGTGCTGGTCTTGACGATGCCCGCCTTGCGCTTTTGCATCTGCGCGAGGTCGAATCCCACCTCGCCCACCCTGATACCGTGCACCGCGAACTCCTCGCGTGCGCGGGCGTACAGCTCGCTCGACTCGAGCAGCGCCTTGGAGGGAATGCAGCCGGCATTGAGGCAGGTGCCGCCGAAGGCGTAGCTGCCGTCGCGATTGCGCCACTCATCGATGCACGCGACGGAAAGCTTGTTCTGCCCGGCGCGAATCGCGGCCGGATAGCCGGCCGGTCCGCCACCGATGACGATGACGTCGAATGAGTCTGCCATGATCAGATCCCCAACAGCATGCGGCCCGGGTCCTCCAGGCACTCCTTGACGGTGACCAGGAACTGCACTGCCTCGCGCCCATCGATGATGCGGTGATCATAGGTGATGGCGATGTACATCATCGGCCGGATCGCGATCTGCCCGTCGACCACCATCGGGCGCTCCTGGATCTTGTGCATGCCCAGGATGGCGCTCTGCGGGGCGTTCACGATGGGCGTCGACATCAGCGAGCCGAACACCCCGCCATTGGTGATGGTGAACGTGCCGCCGGTGAGATCCTCGATGGCGATCGAGCCGGCGCGCGCCTTCTTGGCGTACTCGCCGATTTCCTTCTCGATGGCCGCGAATCCCTTCACATCGGCGTCGCGCACGATGGGAACCACCAGACCCCGGTCGGTCGAAACGGCAACCCCGATGTCGTAGAACTCGTGGTAGACGATGTCGCTGCCGTCGACCGAGGCGTTCACCACGGGAAACTTCTTCAGCGCCTCGATGCACGCCTTGACGAAGAACGACATGAAGCCGAGCTTCACACCGTGCTCCTTCTCGAAGCGGTCCTTGTGACGGGAGCGCAGCTGCTGCACGGCCGTCAGGTCAACCTCGTTGAACGAGGTGAGCAGCGCCTGCGTCGACTGCGCCTCGACCATGCGCTGGGCGATGCGCTGGCGCAGCCGCGTCATTGGCACGCGTTGCTCGGCCCGCGCGCCCGAGGCCCGCGCGCCCGCGGCCGGCGCAGGTGCCGGCGCAGGTGCCGGCGCAGACGCCTGCTTGCCCAGAAAGCCGACCACGTCCGATTTGGTG
This sequence comes from Pseudomonadota bacterium, assembly GCA_021816775.1. Classification (GTDB taxonomy): domain Bacteria; phylum Pseudomonadota; class Gammaproteobacteria; order Steroidobacterales; family Steroidobacteraceae; genus 13-2-20CM-66-19. The sequence continues at coordinate 44,740 of JAKAXA010000018.1, read as the reverse complement.
AGCCGGCCGTCACGGCCGCTTGAGGGGATGGCGTCCGGATCGAGGCGGTTCTCCTCCACCAGGCGGCGCACGGACGGGCTCAGTTTGTCCTTGTCCTTGGCCTCCTTCTCCTTCTCGTGCCCGGTCTCAGCCCGGCTCTCGGGGGCCGGCGCGCGCTTCTCGGCCGCGCCACCCTGAGCGGCGACCGCCGCCTGCGCGCCTTCCTCGATGACCGCGAGCACCTGACCGCTGGTGACCACGGTGCCATCGGCGACTTTCAACTCGCGCAGCACGCCGCTCGCCGGCGAGGGCAGCTCCAGCACCACCTTGTCGGTCTCCAGATCGGCGAGATTCTCATCGCGCCGCACGGCATCGCCCGGCCGCTTGTGCCAGGCGACCAGCGTAGCGTCGGAAACCGACTCCGGGAGCTGCGGAACTTTTATTTCTGTCGTCATGAGCTCTTTCTCATCGGGGTCGCGGTCGTCTTGCGACCGCGCGCCTGCGTCAGCCGCGGCGTCTTACGCGCCGAATTCTCCGTGGTCGTGGCGTGCAGCGCCGCATCGACCAGCGTCTGCTGCTCGCGCTCGTGCACCTTGCCGATGCCCGTGGCGGGCGCGGCCGCCGGCGCGCGTCCGGCATAGAGCACATCGGCACCCTTGCCGAGCGGCGCCTCCAGCCGATGGCGGATCTGATACCAGGCGCCCTGGTTCTGCGGCTCCTCCTGGCACCACACCACTTCACGCAGGTTCGGATAGCGCGCGAGCACCGCCTCGTAATCCTCGCTCGGGAACGGATAGAGCTGCTCGATGCGCACCAGCGCCACGTCACTGATTCCCGAAGCGCGCCGCGCCTTGAGCAGATCGAAATACACCTTGCCGCTGCAGAACACCGCGCGGCGCACCCCGCCGGCATCGAGCTGATCGACCTCGTCGATCACGCGGGCGAATCCGCCGCTGGTCAGGTCCGCGAGCGCCGAGACCGACAGCTCGTGGCGCAGCAGGCTCTTCGGCGTCATGACGATGAGGGGCTTGCGGAAAGTCTGCAGCATCTGCCGCCGCAGCATGTGGAACATCTGCGCCGGAGTCGATGGCACGCACACCTGCATGTTGAATTCGGCACACAGCTGCAGGAAGCGCTCCAGGCGTGCCGAGGAGTGCTCCGGTCCCTGGCCCTCGTAGCCGTGCGGCAGGAACAGCACAAGCCCGCAGTAGCGCTCCCACTTCGCCTCGCCCGAGCTGATGAACTGATCGATGATGACCTGCGCCCCGTTGGCGAAATCACCGAACTGCGCCTCCCAGATCGTCAGGCACGACGGCTCGGTCGTCGAATACCCGTACTCGAAGCCCATCACGGCCTCTTCGGAGAGCACCGAATCGATGATCTGCACGCGCGGCTGGCGCTCGGCGATGTGCTGCAGGGGAATGTAGACTCTGGGGCTGCCCTGATCGTGCAGGACCGCGTGGCGATGGAAGAAGGTGCCGCGGCCGCAGTCCTGACCGCTCAGGCGCACCGAGTAGCCATCCTCGACCAGCGAGGCGTAGGCGAGCGTCTCGGCGCAGCCCCAGTCGAGGGGCGTCTTCTCGGCGAGCATCTCGAGGCGGCGCTTCATGATCTGCGCCACGCGCGGGTGCAGCGTCAGCCCCTCGGGCAGGCGCGCCAGCCGCTCACCAAGGGATTTCAGCCGCTTCATCTCGACGCCGGTGGCCACCCGCTCGGTCCAGTCCGACTGCGCATAGCGCGTCCAGTCCACCGTGAACTGGTTGCCGATCATGCCGAGCGCGGCGCGCGCGAGCGGCTTGCCCTGATCGAGCCCGTCACGGTACTTGCCGGCGAGGGCATCGCGGTCCGACTCGCTCACCACCCCTTCGGCGATCAGCCGCTCGGCGTAGAGCTCTCGGGTGGTCGGGTGCTTGCGGATGATCTGGTACATCTGCGGCTGGGTGGCCGCCGGCTCATCGGCCTCGTTGTGCCCGAGGCGCCGGTAGCACACCAGATCGATGACGACGTCCTTGTGGTAGCGCATGCGGTACTCGAGCGCGAGGCGCGTCACGAATACCGCCGCTTCCGGGTCATCGCCGTTGACGTGGAAGATCGGCGCCTCGAGCATCTTGGCGACGTCGCTGCAGTAGAGCGTCGAGCGCGCATCCTCGGGGGCCGAGGTGGTGAAGCCGACCTGGTTGTTGATCACGACGTGCAGCGTGCCGCCGGTGCGGTAGCCGCGCGCCTGCGAGAGCTGCAGCGTCTCCATCACCACGCCCTGACCGGCGAACGCCGCATCTCCGTGGATCAGAACGGGCAGGACCCGATCGCCGTGCTCGTCGTTGCGCCGCTCCTGGCGGGCGCGCACCGAACCCTCCACCACGGAGTTGACGACCTCCAGGTGCGAGGGATTGAAGGCGAGCACGGTGTGCACATTGCCCGTCGGCGTGCGCAGGTCCGCGGAGAAGCCCTTGTGGTACTTCACATCGCCCGAGCCCTTGAGGTGACTCAGGTCGTAGTTGCCCTCGAACTCCGTGAACAGCAGCGACGGCGGCTTGCCGAGCAGGTTGACAAGCACGTTGAGCCGGCCGCGGTGCGCCATGCCGATGACGACTTCCTCCACTCCGGCGCGGCCGCAGCTCTGGATCAGGTCATCGAACATCGGGATCAGCGTCTCGCCGCCCTCGAGCGAGAAGCGCTTCTGGCCGACGTACTTGGTGTGAAGGTAGCGCTCGAGCCCCTCCGCGGAGGTGAGCTGCCAGAGGATGTTGCGCTTCTCCTCGGCGCTGAAGCGCTGCTGCAGCCGCCCGGCCTGGAAGCTATCCTGCAGCCACAGCCGCTCGTTGGAATCTGAAATGTGCGCGAACTCCGCGCCCACCGAGCCGCCGTAGATGATCTCGAGCTCGCGCAGGATCTCGCGCAGCGGTATGCGCTTGGGCACCGCCTCGATGCGGCTGCCGGTATAGAACTCGCTGTCGAGGTCGGCGCTGGAGAGCTTGAAGTACTCGAGCTCGAGAACATGCGGCCGCGGACGCTCAAGCAGCCCGAGCGGGTCGATCTTGGCGACGAGGTGACCGCGGTTGATCCAGATCTGAATCAATCGCGAGACGTGCGCCTGGCGCACATCGGCGCCGCGAGAGGCGGCCGCACTCGCGAGCGCGCGCGGCTGACGGGCGCGCGCCACGATCTGCGCCTCGATCGCAGCGCGCGGCCGCTCTTCGCCGACCGCGCCCGGCAGGCTCTCGAAGTAGCGCCGCCAGCGCTCCTCTACGCTCGCTGGGTCACGCAGGTACTGCTCGTAGAGAGTCTCGAGGAAGTCGGCGTTGCCGCCGAAAAGGGGTGTAGGTTCAAGCATGCTGAGAGATGCGACCGCGAGCCGCTAGTGTAACGGAAACGACACAGGCGAGGTATATGAAATCGCGCTTCATGCTGAAGCTGAACGCTGATTCAGGATCGCCCCGCATGTGCGCTCCACCTCCTTCAGAGCATGCCGAGCAACTTGAGCTCATAGGCAATTAGTACGATGTATGCGAGCAGCACCACATAGAGTATGAGCTTCACCGGCAGCCAGCCGAAGATCTTCAGGCGCGAGAGCATCGTCAGGCACACGATGCCCCCGCCGGTGAGCCCCACCTTCAGCAGTATGAAAGCCGTGCCCGAGGCGCGCACCAGCGGCGCGAGCAGCGGGTTGACCTCGTAGGCCCCGTGGGCGATCAACAGCAGCGTCAGCGCCGCATCGGCGCAGGAGAGCGCCACGATCAGCAGCCCTACCGCAAGCCACCACGGATGATGCCAGTCGACCGCCCCGAGACGCTGCTCGCCGCCGCGCCGCGGGCCACGGCGGCGCGGGCGCACGCTGCCGTACAACAGCGCGTGCACGACATTGACGCGCCGGTCCGGCTCGCTGCGCCGCTCGAGCTCGGATTTCGACGGCTGGGCGCGGCGCACGCGGTCGGGTTGCGATTTGGACACAGTGACACTTACGGCAGGGGCCGCCGGGATTGTAGGGCGCGCCCGCGCGCGCACCGCCCGCGTCACCCCGAAGTGTGATGCCGATCGCAGGCGGGCGGAGCGCGGCGCATACCGGGCGCCAGCCTGCCTCGGGTCACTGGGGCGCGCGCAGCACCCGGGAGTATAGTGCTACGCACCGCATTGCCTGCGCGAGATCCCTCATGAGTCAGACCGCCGTCAGCCCCGTTCGGGAGAGGCCCCGGAAGTCCCTCGGTACCGCCCTCGCCCTCGCCTTCTTCCTCGGCCCGATCGGGCTGCTCTACGCCAGCATCACCGGCGGGGTCGTGATGCTCATCGTCTGCGCGCTCGTGCTGGTGCCGATCCTGCTCGGCGTGTCCATCAACGTCTCGATCTATTTCCCGGTCTGGGTGGTGTGCGTGCTGTGGGCGGGAGTCGCGGCCCACGAGCGCAGCCCCGCGCGGCCCGAGGCACCGCCCGAGGGCGACTGGGTCCGGGAGGCGCCGCCCGAGGCGGCAGCGGGCGGCGCCGGCGTGAATCATGATGGCGCCCCCGGCCGGAGTTGAACCGACGACCTACCGCTTAGGAGGCGGTCGCTCTATCCACTGAGCTACGGGGGCGCCGCAGGCGGGAAGTTTACCGGCCCGGCCGGCTCGGCGCTCGAGGTATTCCCCCAGGGTGCAGCATCCGGGGGGCCGCCCGCGCAAGGACATCGCGCCGCTGCGCTCAGCTTGAAGGGTGCAGCGCCTCTATATCGAAGGGGCTCGGCTCGCGCACCCGGTGCGCGCAGCGCACCTCGATGCGCCCCCGACCGGCGTTCTTCGCCGCGTAACACGCCGCATCGGCCACGCGCAGCAGCGCATCCGCGTCCGCCTCCCCGGCCATGGCATACGCAACGCCCATGCTTGCCCCCACCCGGAAGTAGTGCCCCTCTTCCCAGTGCAGCACGAACTGCTGGATCCCCCCGAGCGCCGCCGCGGCCACCTGCTCGGCCCGCTCGCGCGGACAGCCCGGCAGCAGCAGGGCGAACTCGTCCCCCCCGACGCGTGCGGCCGTATCGCTCGCGCGCACGTGCTCCTTGAGGATCTCGCTCACGCGCCGCAGCGCCTCATCGCCGGCGGCGTGGCCACCGCGATCATTGACTTCCTTGAAGTGGTCGAGGTCGATGAACACCAGCGCGCACGGCTCGTGCGCGCTGGCCGCTTCGCGCAGCCTGAGGTTGAATTCGCGGTGATTGACCAGATCGACCAGCGCGTCGTGCGTCGCCTGATACTGCAGCGCGCGGGTCAGCTTCGCGTTCTCGGCGGTGATGGCGAGCACATTGCCGATGGTGCGGTCCGTCTTGTAGGCCGAATGGGCCACGACGGCGGCGTAGACGATGTTCACGAACGCCAGTGCGTAGTGCAGCGGCACCTGGTCGGTGAGCAGCCGCCACTCGATCAGCGCGGCGAACGGAACCATGAAAATCATGTAGCAGCGCCACATCGCCCCGTAGGAGGTCATGGCGGCGGCGATGACGCCGGTGCACACGAGCAGCGTGACCATCTGGTGCGCCACATCGCCGAGCGGCAGGAACAGGGCCGCTCCGACGCCCCACACCAGGCCCGAGAGCAGTGTCCCGGACTGCAAGCGCCGGACCCACTCGCGCGCCGGACGCGCGCCCGGATCGCGCTGAAAGGAGCGACTCTCGAAATGCCGCACGAGGGAGATGAGGACCACGAGCGACAGCCACCCCAGCATCACCGGCCGCGACACCACGTGATACAGCAGCGCGGCCAGCACGCAGGCGGCCGTCACGGCCCCCATCAGCATGAAGGGGAAATTGCCGTAAACGAGCCGCAGCCGCTCCAGGTCAGCTCCTAAATGGTCGGTGTCGGGCGGGTTCGCACTCATGCCGGCGTCGCTTGTGCAGCAGCCTCCTGGGTAGGATTTTAGCGCGCCGGGCACCTGGGATGATGTGCTATACCCCCCAGCCGGGGCGTTTCGGGGCGGCGGCCGCGGGCGGGGGCCTCGCCTCCGTGCCATACCGAGCGTGGGGCGCTCAGCCGGCCGACGCGTCGCTCTTCAGGTGCGCGATGATGTCCTTGGAGAACTCACCGGTGACCAACAGCCGATGGGCGACGTCATCCATCAGCTCGACGCGATTGCGTCCCTTGGATTTGGCCTGATAGAGCGCCTCGTCCGCCAGCTGCAGCGCGCCGTAGGGATTGCGCCACGCGGTCGGCTCTACCACCGCCACGCCGACGCTGATCGTCAACACGCCGCTGCAGCGCGAGCCCTCATGCTCGATCGACAGCTCCTGCACCGCGCGGCGCATCGCCTCCGCCGCCGCGTGCGCGCCCGCACGGTCGGTGTCGTAGAGGATCACGCCGAACTCCTCCCCACCGTAGCGCGCGACCAGGTCGAGCGGCCGGCGCGCGCAGCGCTGAATCGCCTGCGCCGCCTGGCGCAGCGCCGCATCGCCGGCCTGATGGCCGTAGCGGTCGTTGTAGGCTTTGAAGTAATCGATGTCCATCAGCAGAATCGACAGCGCCCGCGCATCGCTCGTGGCCTGGCGCCACAGCCGCGCCAGGCTCTCATCGAATATGCGGCGGTTCTTGGTCCAGGTGAGCACGTCCTGCTGCGCGAGCTCGCCGACCAGCTGACTCTCGAGGAAGCTGCGCCGGGCGTGCCTCTCGATCAGCCACGCCGCGACCGCGCAGGTAAGCAGCGTCGTCAGCAGGAAGGCCGCGGTGCGCAGCGCCACCTGCGGCGGCAGATGAAACAGGTGCGCGGCGAGCAGCTCCGCCGCGCAGGCGAGCGCCGCGGCGAACGAGCCACCGCGAAACGGCAGGCCCGAAAAATAAAGCGGGCCGATGATCAGCAGCGGCAGCACGATCAGCGTGTCGGGCTCGCCCCGCGCGGCCGCGTGCACCGCCTGCATGGCGACCAGCACGTTGCGCAGCGGCACCAGGACCCAGGCGAAGGGCAGATAGAGCCGCTCGTACACGCCGCTCCACGCGAGCCACAGCAGCGCCAAGCTCGAGCCGATGACGCCGGCGACCATCCCGTTCAGCGGCAGCGGCATGTCCGCAATGAGCCACTCTGCCCCGCGCAGCGCGATCAGCAGCACCGTCAGCGTACAGGCGAAACGCACGATGGTGCGGCTGTTGCGCAGGGCGCTGCGCACGAATTGCGCCTCGAGCGGCGCCGCAAAGCGCGAACTCGGCGGGTCCTTCTGCAGTTCCGCCGCGTAAATCGAGTCCGGTAGCGCTTCGAGGCTCAGCCGCAAGGTCATAAGTCAACAAAGAGTAAGTCAAGCGCGCAACGCCCGCCGTGAACGGGCACAAGATCTGGCCGCGGGCGCGCACGGCTGCAACGCGCCGCGGCGTCCGATAAATACAGTAAAATCAGTCTGTTATGGTTTTATTTGCCCGCGGATCTCACCGGCAGGATGGCGCCTGCTGTGCACGTTGAGATACAGATCACCGGCCAGGAACGCCCGGTACTCAGCGCCGGTGAGCTTCGCCCCCGGCGGTACCCGCCAGGTATGCGCCGCGGTGTGCTGCAGCGCGATGATGACCGGACCATTGGCGCCGGCTGCGGCCTCGTGAATATGCGCCATGAACGCCTTGATCCCATGCGTGATCACCTCGCCGCTCACCTTGTGGTCCGGCAGCACCGAAATGACCGCCTCGCCCGTGGCCGCGGTCTTCACCGGCGGCACTTCCTGAGCGCCCGTGAGGCGCACGTGAATCGTCGTGGCGCTCGCCAATCCAATCCCGCACACGAGCAGCGCAGCTGCCCCGAGTTTCTGAAGAGTCCTCATGATGATTTGCCCCGAGCGTAGCCGTCGAGTGCGTGAAACTTAGCACTTGCGCGCGCTCGCGTCACCGCCCCGCGGGCCCCAGCGATGCGCATCACGCGGGCGCCGGGCAGGCCGGCCCGCGCCGCTCATGTCGCAGGTCCTGCCCCCCCCGCCTGAGCGCAGCAGAGGCACGAACACCACCAACGCCAAGGCCTGGGTGAGGACGGCCAGCAACTCCACCTCCGGGAGCGAGCGGGCGTAGAGCGCACCGATCAGCGTCGCGCCCACCAGCCAGGCGAGCCCGTACGCGGCGCTGAACACCCCGTAGGCCAGCCCGCGGCGCGCCGCCGGCGCGAGGTCGGCCACAGCGGCGCGCATCGTGGACCCATGCAACCCGACGACCGTGCCCCACAGCACCGCACCCCACCAGACCCGCAGCGGCACGGTGGAAAACGACAGCAGGGGGATCAGCGCCGTCAGCGGCAGCACGATGATCAGACTGGCGAGCCCGATCCGGTCGTAGGCGTAACCCGCCCCGAGCGCCGCCAGCGCCGCAGCGGCCATCGCGGCCGCGTACACAATGGGAATCACATCCGGCGCGAGCACGTGGCGGACTTGCAGGTGATAGGAGATCACCCCGAAGGTCGCAAACCCCAGCATCGAGATCGCCGTGAATGCGCTGTAGCGCCAGAACCGCCCGGGTAGCGGCGCCGCGACGCGCTGCTCGGATGCGGCGCCGGGGTGCGTATCCGGCACCTCGGTTTCATAGTCCTGGGGCCGGGGCACCCGGCGGCGCAGCCAGGCGAGCAGCGCGAGCGCCCCGAGCCCCGGGATCAGCAGCACGCGCAAGGCGACGCGGAAGCTGTCGAGCGCGGTCATCATGGCGACCACCAGCGGTCCGGCGAGCGCTCCGGTCTGGTCCAGCACCTCATGCAGCGCGAATGCGCGGCCGCGCCGCTGCCGGCCGCCTGCGTGCGACAGCATGGTGTCGCGGGCCGGCGTGCGCACTGCCTTGCCGAAGCGCTCGGCGATCACCAACGCCGAGGCCTGACCCAGCGTGGCCGAGAACGACAGCAGCGGTACAGCCACCACCGTCATGACGTAGCCGGCGATCGACCACGTCCAATACCGGCGGGTCTTGTCCGCGAGCGGACCGGTGAGCAGCCGCAGCACGAGGGCGACGGCCTCGCCGGCTCCGGTGACCAGCCCGACCAGGGCCGCCGAGGCGCCGAGCGTGGCCAGGTACGGCCCGACGATGGCCCGGGCGCCCTCGTACACCACGTCCGCGAGCATGCTGACCCCGCCGAAGGCGATCACGAACCGCATGGGCGAGAGCGTGTTGGGGCGGTGGCGGGTATCGATGAGGGTCTCTCCGGACAGGTGGCGCGAGCGGCGCTCCCGCCACAGCTCGCCAGCCCAGCCTAGCGTGCGCCCGCACTCGCGGGCAACGATCCGGTGCCCACCGGCACGCGGGCCGTTTTGCGGGGAGTGGGGGCCATGAGGCGACGGACCGTGCCAAATGAGCGACCGATCGACCGAACAAAGCGGTACCTTGGCGGTCCTTTTCCGATTACTCCGTTGGAGACCTGCAATGCGCCCCATCCTGGCATTGGCGACCGCTGCGCTCCTGGGCACCAGCTTGGCCGCCGCCGCGGCGACCAAGCCGGCACCGAAGCACCCGCACCCGTTTCAGGGACTGAAGCTGCGCGACCTCGGACCGGCGGTGGCCGGAGGGCGCGTCACCAGCGTGCTCGGCGTGGCCGGTCATCCCGCCCTCTACTACGTCGGCAGCGCCGGCGGGGGCGTCTGGAAGACGCAGGACGGGGGCATGAGCTGGAAGCCGATCTTCACGCACGAGCCGACCCAGTCGATCGGCTCGCTCGCGCTCGCCGGCGGCAACCCCAACTGGCTCTGGGTGGGCACCGGTGAGGCCAATCCGCGCAACGACGTCCTCAATGGCGATGGGGTGTACTTCAGCCCCGACGGTGGCAAGACCTGGGTGGACAAGGGCCTGCACGGGGCCGGGCAGATCGCCGCCCTCGCGGTCGACCCGCAGGACACCAACACCGTCTTCGCCTGCGCCACGGGCGACCTGTGGAAACGCGGCCCGGAGCGCGGCGTCTACATGAGCACCGACAACGGCGCGCATTGGCGCCGGGTGCTGTACCTCAATGATCACACGGGCTGCAGCACCATCGCCTTCGAGCCGGGCAACCCCAAGGTGCTCATTGCCGGCATGTGGCCGCTGCAGCGGCGTGCCTGGCTGCTCACCAGCGGCGGCAAGAGCGGCGGCCTGTACCGCTCCACCGACGGCGGCGTGCACTGGAAGAAGCTCACCCACGGGCTGCCGGGCGGCATGATCGGCCGCAGCGCAGTCGCCTTCGCGCCGAGCCAGCCGAGCACGGTGTACGCGGTCCTGCAGGCCAAGGGGGGCGTGCTGTGGGTCTCGCACGACATCGGCAGCCACTGGAGCAAGGTGAGCGACAACCACAACAGCGACGTGCGGCCGTTTTACTTCACCCAGCTCGCGGTGATGCCGAACAACCCGCAGCGCCTGTTCCTGCTGTCGATGAAGATGATGGAGAGCAAGGACGGCGGCCGGCACGTCTTCTACGCCGACAAGGGCGTGCACGTGGATCACCACGCCATCTGGATCGACCCGAACAACCCCGACCGCATCATCCAGGGCAATGACGGGGGCGTGTATCTGTCGCTCGATGCCGGCAAGCACTGGCGCCATCTCGACAACCTGCCGATCGAGCAGTTCTACCAGGTGGCCACGAGCGCCACGGATCACCCCTGGCCCTATCTGGTGTGCGGCGGCCTGCAGGACAACGATGCGTGGTGCGGCGCAAGCAGCGACTACGAGCGCGGCGGCGTCACGGGCGCTCAGGACTGGTTCGATGTCGCCGGCGGCGACGGCCAATACGTGGTGCCGGCCGCGAGCAACGCCTCGATCATCTACGCCACGACCGATGACGGGTTCGCCACGGTGCTGAACCGCGCCACCGGCCGCAAGCGCGAGATCAACCCCTACCTGCGCGATGTGCTCGCCGGATTGATGATCTCGGGCAAGCGCCCCTATGCGCAGAAGTACCGCTTCGACTGGACCACGCCCGTGGCGGTCTCCCCGAGCAATCCCGAGGACGTGTACACGGCCGCGGACGTTGTGTTTCACAGCACTGACGGCGGCAAGCATTGGCAGGTCATCAGTCCCGACCTCACGCGCAACGTCAAGGCCAAGGAGCAACCGAGCGGCGGGCCGATCAATCTCGACATGAGCGGCGCGGAGACGTACGACACCATCCAGTCGATCGGGCTCGCCCCGAGCAATCCGCAGGTCATCTGGGTCGGAACCGACGACGGCTGGGTGTGGGTCACCCGCGACGGCGGCGCGCACTGGAGCAAGGTCACGCCGCCAGGCGCCCCGCAATGGGCGCGCGTGTATCACGTCGAGCCCTCGCCGTTCGCCGCGGGCACCGCCTATGCGGCCTTCGACGGCCATGAGATCGGCAACGACGCGCCCTACGTCTATCGCACCACCGACTACGGCAGGCACTGGACGCGCATCACCAACGGGCTGCCCGACAGCAGCGTCGAGGTGGTGGCCGAGGATCCCAATCACGCGGGGCTGCTGTTCGCCGGCACGATCTCCGCGGGGCTGTACGTCTCGTTCGATGACGGCGGGCACTGGCAGCCGCTGCATGCGAACCTGCCGCGCGGACTGTCCGTGTGGGACGTGACCTTCGCCCCGGATCACCGCGGGATGCTGCTCGCCACCCATGGCCGCGGCATCTGGGTGCTCGATAATCTGCGGCCGCTGGAGCAGTACAGCGCCGCCGTCGCGCGTGCGCCGTTCCATGCCTTCACGGCCTCCGCCGGCGTGCTGCTCTACCACTCCTACACCAACGGCATGGGCCCCAGCGCCTACATTGCGCCGAACGCGCCCACCGGCGCGATGATCACCTACCATCTCGCCAAGGCGCTCAAGCCGACTGCCGCGCAGAAGGCCGCTCATCATGGCCCGGTGCGCATCACCATCCGCGATTCCGCCGGCACGGTGGTGACGACGCTGCACGGACCCGGCAAGGCCGGCTTCAACACCGTGGTCTGGAACCTGCGCTACAAGGCGCCGGCCAAACTCAACCCGCCGCTCGGCAAACCTGGGCACGGAGGCGGGTTCGGCCCGGCCGCCCTGCCCGGTCAGTACGCTGCGACGCTGCACGCCGGCGCCCACACCCAGCACGTGACGCTCAAGGTCGAAGCTGACCCGCGCTTCCCGGTGAGCCTCGCCACCGACCGTGCCGACACCGAAGCGGGACTCGCCGCTCGCACGCAACTGTCAGCGCTCAACCGCCTGCTGAATCACGTGTCGGCCATGCGTACGACGCTCGCAGGGGTGCTCGCGCGCGGCAACTCGGATGCCACCTGGGCGGAGCAGCACGCGGCACTCATCGCGCAGGGCAAGAAGCTCGAGAAGACGCTCACCGCGTATCAGGATGTGCTGTGGAACCCGCACACGCAGCACAACGCCGAGGAGGACTTCCTGCGGCACTTCTCGCACCTGCACCGGCGCGTGCAGAGCGTCTACGGCATGAGCGCGGGCCTCTGGGGCGCCAAGCCGCGCGCCCAGATCCTCTCGCTGATCCGTGCCGACGGGGCGAAGATCGACCAGCTGCTTGCGCGCTACAACGGCTCGGTGGTGTCGCAGGTGAAGGCGTGGAACAGCACAGCCTACACTGCCGGAGTCGCGACGCTGCCGACCGGAATGCCGGTGACGCTGAATACCCCGCCGGCGCTGCCGTCGGGGTCCTGATCGGGGTGGTGGCGCAGCCGGGGCCGGCTGCGCCACCCTCTCCCCTGCACGCTCGCGCGCCGCAGCAGCGCGCCGAGCGGCAGCGGACAGACCGCTGAAAGACGTCTGATCGAAGAGCGAGAACCGCGCGAGCCGCAAGCCACAGGCACGCCATTTGAGTCCAGCCATGATCCTGCTTCGCACCGCCTTCGTGCCGGTGTTTGCACGATCCGGTCCTCCATGGCCCTGCTGGTCAGTTCGCGCATCCTCGCGACAGGCTGTTGGCGCGTTACGGCCCTTTCCGGCCCATGCGTCGCCGGTCTTACAGTCGCTGCACTCGCTTCACGTGCCGCCCTCTCGACGGCACCAGGCTTACCACCCAACACATGTCAGGCCTGCTCGCGAACCAACGCAAAGGCCGGACGGGCTGTCAAAATCCGTCGGACGTGCTTCGCCTCCGCACGCGACGTCCTGTGAGGCAGAGGCCAACAAGGCATTGACTCTGCGCGGCGCAGCCCGCATCGATCCGGCTGGCGGGCACACCATCGGCTGTGGCTTTCGAAGCCGGCATAAAGTAAACACCGCCGCGGACGATCCATAAAACGATTTACCTCCACGCCCGCCCGACATCGGCAGTTCCAAGCTACCGCAATAGCCTCAAAGCCGCACACGGTTGCAATTCACCTTGAGGCTCGCCTCGGAATATCGGATGATGATTTTGGCCCGGCGCCTCAGTCCGCCGCTCTGAGCCGACGCGATCAGACGATGGAATGGGACTGAGGGAGCGAAAGGAAGTACAACGAGCATGTAGCCCGACGTGACAGACAGCGCGGAAATGCCGCCAGGCACTGTTGGCCGACTGCTGGACTCCCTGACGGATGCCGGCATGGTGGTGAATGCGGCCGGTAAGATCCTGCTCGTCAATGCCCGCGCCGCCGAGCTGCTCGGCTATGCACCGAAGGAATTGCTCGGCCAACCGCTCGAGCAGGTGGTACCCGAGGGTCTACGGCAAGCCCACGCCGCTCACCGCACGCAGTTCTTCGCACACCCGAAGTCCCGTCCCATGGGTGTCGGACTGAATCTCAACGCCCTGCGCAAGGATGGCAGCGAGCTGCCCGTTGAGATCAGCCTCGAGCCCGTCAGTGGCGCCGCGAGCCCCCTCGTGCTCGCCTCGTTCCGCGCTGTCGAACGGCACGAGCAATGGTATCGCTCGATGTTCGAGCGCCTGGCCATCGGCGTCGTGCACAGCGATGCCACAGGACGATTCCTCAGCGTCAACGACCGGTTCTGCAGGCTATTGGGCTACACGCGTGAGGAGGCGCTTGCACTGGAGATGCGCCGCGTCACCCATCCGAGCGACATCGCCCGCAGTGTCGCGGCAAGGGCCCGCGCGATGGAGGGAAAGCTGCCGGAATATCAGATCGAGGCGCGCCTGCTTTCAAAGAGCGGCGCTCCGATCTGGGCGCACATCATCACCTCAATCGGCCGGCAGGCCGAGGGCGAACCCGCTCATTTCATCTCCTTGGTCCGGGACATCTCGCGCCAGAAGCGCATCGAAGCACAGCTGTGCGAATCGGAGCGCCGATTTCGCCAGGTGACCGAGAACATTCGCGAAGTGTTCTGGCTCACCGATGTGTCCACGCATAAGCTCCTGTATGTCAGCCCCGGTTACATCGAGATCTGGGGACGCAGCATCGCCGAGCTCTACGCCGCGCCGCAGCTGTGGCTCGAGGCCATTCACCAGGAGGACAGAGCGCGGGTCCTCGAAGCGGTGCGCTCGAAGCAGCTCGCGGGCACCTTCGACGAGGAGTACCGGATCGTGCGCCCGGACGGCTCCATACGCTGGATCAGGGACCGCGCCTTTCCCGTGCGCGGCGCGGGCGCCACTGCCACGCGCATCGCCGGCGTCGCGGAGGACATCACCGATCGCAAGCGCTCCCTCGATGAGCTGCAGGAGAGCGAGCGACGCTTCAGAGAGATCCTCGGCAAGGTGCACATGATCTCTGTGACGCTGGACCGCGAGGCGCGGATCACCTACTGCAACGACTTTCTCCCGCAATTGACCGGATGGCGGCGCGAGGAGTTGCTCGGGCGCAGCTGGTTCGATCTGTTCGTCCCTGCGGACGATCTCCCGCAGGCATCCCATCGGTTCGCCGCCCTGCTCGCAGACTCGCCGACCGTCTGGCATTACGAGAGCGAGATCCTCACGCGCAGCGGTGCGCGCAGGACCATCCGCTGGAACAACCTCGTACTGCGCTCGCCGCGCGGCGAGGCGATCGGTGCGGCCAGAATCGGCGAGGATGTGACCGAGCGCATGCGCTCCGAAGAGATTCGCGCGCGCATGGCGGCAATCGTGGAATCCAGCGACGATGCCATCATCGGCAAGACCCTCGAGGGCATCATCACGAGCTGGAATGCCGGCGCGCGCAAGCTGTTCGGCTATGATGCCGAGGAAGTGACCGGCCAGTCGATCACCGTCATCGTACCTCCCGAGCGGCTCGAGGAAGAGGCGACGATCCTCGAGCGGCTGCGCCGCGGCGAGCGGGTCTCGCATTTCGAGACGGTGCGCAGGCGCAAGAACGGCAGTCTGATCGACGTGTCGCTCACCATCTCCCCGATCCTCGACTCGCACGGCAACATCATCGGTGCATCGAAGATCGCCCGCGACATCACCGAGCGCAAGCGGGCGGACCTGAAGATACGGCACCTGAACCGAGTGTATGCCGTGCTGAGCAGCATTAACTCGCTCATCGTCCGCGTCGGAAATCGGCAGGAGCTGTTCCGGGAGACATGCCGGATTGCGGTCGACTCGGGCAACTTCCGGCTCGCGTGGCTCGGCATCGTCGAGCAATCGGCGACGCGCTTGACCGTCGTCGCGTGGCATGGGATGGATGAGGATTACATCAGCCGCATCCCCCTCGGACTTCTCGACAGCGGCTCGCCCGGCAGCGGACTCGCAGGCAGCGCCGTCGCGACGGGCAAACCGGTCATCTGCAATGACATCGCGCAGGATGAGCGGATTCTGCTCAAGAGCGAATCCGCCGAGCGGGGCATCCGCTCCACCGCATATCTTCCGCTGCTGACCGGCGAGACCGTCGTCGGCGTGCTCGCACTGTATTCCGGAGAGACCGGATTCTTCGATGCAGCCGAGCTGAGGCTGTTGCTCGAGCTCGCGGGCGACATCGCCTTTGCGCTCGACCATATCGAAAAGGCCAACAGAGTCGACTATCTCGCCTTCTATGACCCGCTCACCGGCCTCGCCAACCGCGCCCTGTTCGTTGAGCGCCTCGGACAACAGATGCTTGCCGCGCAAGCCGCGCACGAGGAAATCTTCCTTGTGCTCGCGAATGTTGAGCGCTTCCGCACAGTGAACGACTCACTGGGAAGGCAGGCCGGAGATGCGCTGCTTAAGCTACTGGGAGAGCGCCTCTCGCTGGTGGCAGGCAACAGTCGGTCGGCGCGGCTCACGGGAGACGCCTTTGCGATCCTGCTGCAGGACTTCGGGGGCCGATCCGGCCTGGAGCAGACCTTGGGATTGATGTGGGGTGAGATCTTCGGCAAGCCTTTCCACATAGCGGGTGCGGACGTCAACGTATCCGCCAGAGCCGGCATCGCGGTATTTCCCGCGGATAGCTCGGACGCCGAAAGGCTCCTGACGTGTGCCGAGGCTGCCCTCAGACGGGCCAAAGAGACCGGCGAGACGTACGTGTTTCATGCCCCGGAGATGGCCGCGAGGAGCGCCGAGCGGCGCACCCTGGAAACCCGGCTGCGCCGCGCGCTCGAGCGGGAGGAGTTCGTGCTGCACTATCAGCCGAAGCTCGAGCTGCAATCGCGACATATCGCGGGCGTGGAAGGACTGTTGCGCTGGCAGAGCCCGGACCTCGGTCTGGTCGCCCCGTTGCGATTCATTCCGATGCTCGAGGAGACCGGACTGATCCTCGAGGTCGGCGCATGGGTCCTGGCGCAGGCCGTTCGCGATCACCAGCGCTGGGTCGAACGCGGGATCGCACCGCCGCGCGTAGCCGTCAACGTCTCGCCCATTCAGCTGCGCCGGAGGGATTTCGTGGACACGGTGAGCGCGGCGCTCGCAGGCGCAGCGGTGTCGCCCGGGATCGATCTGGAGATCACCGAGAGCCTGCTGATGGAGAGTGTCGAGGAGAGCATCCGCAAGCTGAGGGAGCTGCGCGAGCTGGGGATTTCCATCGCCATCGATGATTTCGGCACGGGCTACTCCTCGCTCAGCTATCTGACCCGGCTGCCGGTGCAGGCCCTCAAGATCGACCGCTCCTTCATCCTCGCGATGTCCGAGGACCCCGATACCACCACGCTCGTGCAGACGGTCATCTCTCTGGCCCATTCCCTCAACCTCAGAGTGATCGCCGAGGGCGTCGAGACGATCGAGCAGTCGAAGCTGCTGCGGCTGCTGCGCTGCGATGAGATTCAAGGCTATCTGATCAGCCGCCCCCTGCCCTTCGAGGAGATCACCGCCATGCTCGAGGGGACGGCCACCGCCAGTATTGCGAATCTGGGATCGAGCGCGAAGCGAGACAACTCCTAACCATCCTCCCGCGGGCCGGGTTGCCGACGAGCATGCACGCCGATCCGAGGCCGTGTGAGCTGCACCGACTGCTGATGCCGGTCATCGGCCCGGCCGCTCAGCACCGGCCGGGCGACTGTTCACCCGCCAGGATTGACTATGGATTGATATATTTCAATGAGTTGCCAGTCATTCCTGCGTCATCGTCGAGGCTGCAGCGGTCACCCTGGGACGACCTCGATCGCGCGCGGCTCACGCACGACACTCGGCGCGGCCCACGGTTCCCCCGGGGGGGCTGACGGAGCAGAAAACCGGCTGACCGTGTCGATTGGCGAGGGCCGCATTCGTCGTACCCATCAGAGCACAGTGCTGAACGGGGAGACGCCATGAAATATCTGACCTTCATCCGCCACGCGGAATCCTATCGCGAGGCAGGTCCACCGCAGGCCTTGATGGCGGCGATGGGGGAATTCATGCAGCGGTCCCTGACATCCGGCGTGCTCATCGACACCGGCGGGCTGCTGCCGAGCAAGGACGGCGCTCGGGTGCGCCTCAGGAAGGGCCGCATCACCGTCACCGACGGCCCCTTCACGGAGAGCAAGGAGATCATCGGCGGCTGGGCGATTCTCAACACCGAAACCCGCGAGGCAGCGATCGGCATCGCCCGGGAGTTCATGGAGCTGCACCGCAAGCACTGGCCCGAGTTCGAAGGGGAATCCGAGCTGCGGCCGATGTTCGATGCGGGTATCGGTCCCTAGCCGCAGCGCCGCAAACTGAACGGGAGACGCGCCATGAGAGTCATGGTTCTGGTGAAAGCCACTGCCGACAGCGAAGCCGGCGTAATGCCCTCACGCGAGCTGATGGCCGCCATGGGGCAGTTCAACGAATCGCTGGTGAAGGCCGGCATCCTGCTGGCCGGTGAGGGCCTCAAGCCCAGCCGCTGCGGCAAGCGGCTGCGCTTTGCGGGACAGTCGCGCACCGTCATCGACGGTCCCTTCGCCGAGACGAAGGAACTCGTGGCCGGGTTCTGGCTGTGGCAGGTGCGTTCCATGGAGGAGGCCCTGGAGTGGGCGAGGCGCTGCCCCAATCCCATGCCGAGCGATTCCGACATCGAGATTCGCCCGCTGTTCGAGGCCGGGGATTTCTCATGACGGTGCACCACCCCGGCACGATTCGCCGTGCGTCCCCGGCAAGCCCCTTGATCGGTTGAGGAGACTGAATCATGGCGAGGAATACCATCTGCCTCTGGTACGACGGCGGCGCGGAGCAAGCGGCGAGATTTTATGCCCGGACATTTCCCGCCAGCTCGATCGGACGCATTCTGCGGGCTCCCGGCGATTACCCGAGCGGCAAGCGCGGCGATGTGCTGCTCGTCGAGTTCACGCTCATCGGCCTTCCCTGCGTCGGCTTGAACGGCGGGCCCGCCTTCCCGCACACCGAGGCGTTCTCGTTCCAGGTTCTCACCGAGGATCAGGCCGAGACCGATCGTTACTGGAGCGCCATCCTCGATCACGGCGGGACCGAAAGCGCGTGCGGCTGGTGCAAAGACCCGTGGGGCCTTTCCTGGCAGATCACCCCCCGGGCCCTCATCGATGCGCTGGGCGATGCCGATCCGGCGGCCGCCCGGCGCTCGTTCGAGGCGATGATGGGCATGAAGAAGATCGACATCGCGGCGATCGAGGCCGCGCGGCGCGGCTGAGTCACCGCAGTGCGCGGAAATCCACGCAACGACCGAGCACACCATGACACCGAGCAATTCGTATCTCGCTGTGTTCACCGGCAGCAAGACCCGCCCGCGCAGCACGGCGTGGAACGCCCTGACCGAGCCGCAGCGGCGCGCCAGAGAGCACGAGGGTATCGCCGCCTGGCAGGCCTGGTCCGAGCAGCATCGCGGCGCGATCGTCGCCATGGGCGGTCCGCTCGGCAAGACCAAGCGAGTCGATCCGGAGCGAGCCCGCGACATCACCAATCAGCTCGCCGCCTTCACGGTGGTGCGCGCGCAATCCCTCGATGCCGCCGCCCGGATGTTCGCGAAGCACCCGCACTTCACCATCTTCCCGGGGGACGCGGTCGAGGTGATGCCGATCCTGCCGATCCCGGGCACCTGAGCGCGCTCGGGCAACAAAACACCCCTGAGGAGACTGCCGAGATGCCCGAACGCATCCCCTATCTGCCCTACGATGGCAACGGCGCAGCGGCGCTGCGGTTCAACGAGCGGGCGCTCGGCGGTAAGATCGAGCTGCGGGTGCGCCGCGCCGATACGCCCATGGCAGCCCAGACTCCCAAGGAGCATGCCGGGCGCATCCTGCACGGGCGTCTTGCCCGTGC
Source organism: Pseudomonadota bacterium (assembly GCA_021816775.1). GTDB lineage: Bacteria > Pseudomonadota > Gammaproteobacteria > Steroidobacterales > Steroidobacteraceae > 13-2-20CM-66-19. The sequence continues at coordinate 25,366 of JAKAXA010000018.1, read as the reverse complement.
CGGCGGCGGCGTGCTCTACGCGGGAGACTGCCCGCCCCACATGTCGTATCAGGGCATTCACGGCGTCGGCGTGACACTGAACTTCGAGACCGTCGAGCGGGCAGGCCGGGCGTTCAACGCTCGGGCGGACGGCGGGAAACTCACCATGCCCCTGCAGCGGGTTTTTTGGGCGAAAATCGCTGCTATGGTGACGGGCCGGTCCGGTGTGCCGTGGATCGTCAACGGGGAACTGGCGCCCGTTGCGGCCGAGTAGCGCTCGAGGGGGGGCGACGATGGCCTACATGCTGTTGATTATCGAGAAGCCGGCAGAGCGCGCGGCCCGCAGCGAAAGCGAGGGGCGCGCGCTCTATGAGCGCATGCTGAGCTTCAGCGCCGAGTTCAAGGCCCGCGGGCTTCTCACGATGAGCCAGGCGCTGAAGTCGGATGCCTCGGGCACCCGCATCACGAAGCGCTCCGGCGCCGTCACGCTGCGCGACGGCCCGTTCGCCGAGGCGCGCGAGATCGTTGGCGGCTTCTTTCTGCTCACCTGCGAGACCCGTGAGCAGGCCATGGCCGTTGCCGAGTCCTGCCCGGCTGCCGAGTGGGCGACCGTTGAGCTGCGTGAGCTCGGACCCTGCTTTCAATGAGCGCCGAGGAGCCTCACCGTGCCGCTGCCGATCGAGCGCCGAACGAGCGAGCGATCGAGGCGATCTGGCGGATCGAGAGCCCCAAGGTCATCGCAAAGCTCGCCCGTATGCTCCGTGACGTCGGCGTGGCGCAAGAGATCGCGCAGGACGCGTGGCTTGCAGCCCTCGAGCAGTGGCCGGCGAGCGGCATCCCCGACAATCCCGGCGCCTGGCTCATGACCACGGCCAAGAACCGCGCCATCGACGAGCTGCGGCGCCTCAGGATGAGGGATGCAAAGCACGGCGCGATTGCGCACGATCCGGACCTGATCGGCTGCGCAGCTGCGCCTGCCGAGGAACCCGACGCGATCGACGATGACCTGCTGCGGCTGATATTCGTCGCCTGCCACCCGGTGCTCGGCACCGAGGCGCGGGCGGCGCTGACGCTGCGCCTGCTCGGCGGGCTCACGACCGGGGAAATCGCCCGGGCGTTTCTGGTGTCAGAAGCGGCGATCCAGCAGCGCATCGTGCGCGCCAAGCGCACTCTGGCGCAGGCGCGCGTGCCGTTTGAAGTGCCGGGCGCTGCGCAACGCGCCGAGCGGCTCGCCTCCGTGCTCGAAGTCATCTATCTGATTTTCAACGAGGGCTACGCGGCGACCACGGGCGATGAGTGGACACGGCCGGCCCTGTGCGAGGAAGCGCTGCGCCTCGGGCGGACCCTGGCGGCGCTTGTGCCCGAGGAAGCGGAAGTCCATGGACTGCTCGCGCTGATGGAACTGCAGGCCTCGCGCCTGCCGGCGCGCGTCTCGCCGAGCGGGGAGCCGATCCTGCTGCTCGAGCAGAACCGCCTACACTGGGATCAGCTGCTGATCCGGCGCGGCTTGACGGCCCTGGAGCGCGCCGAAGCCGTCGCCGGCGTGCTCGGCCCGTACGCCCTGCAAGCCTCGATCGCCGCGTGCCACGCCAGAGCCGTGAGCGCCGAGGCGACCGACTGGCCCCGCATCGTCGCGCTGTACGATGCGCTGCACGAGGTGGCGCCATCGCCCATCGTCGCGCTGAATCGCGCCGTCGCGGTGTCCATGGCCTATGGGCCGGGCCCCGCGCTCGAGCTGATCGACGCGCTGTGCGCCGGCGGGCGGCTCTCGACCTACCATCTGCTCTCGAGCGTGCGCGGCGATCTGCTCGAGAAGCTGGGACGGCTGGAGGAGGCGCGCGCCGAGTACTCGCACGCCGCCGCGCTCGCCTCCAACGCGCGCGAGCGCGAATTGCTGCGCAGGCGGGCAGAGGCGCTGACCGCGCCCGAGCGGCCGATCCACTGAGCCATGCGGGGCGCTCAGCCGCTCACTGGATCGAGCGCGAGCAGCGCGAAGCTCGCCAGCCAATGCTCGCCCATGTAATCGCCGGCCACCTGCCCGAGCGCGCTGCCGAGGTGGGCGGCGATGGCCGCCTCGGCGGGCGTGCGCAGCGGATGAGCAGGCGCCAGCGCCGCGAGGATCCGCCGCCAGCACCAGGCGCGCGAGAGATTCAGGCCATCAAGATGGGCGATCTTCCCGTCGGTGCGGTCGCTGACCGTTGCCGGCGAGAACAGCGTCCGCGGCGCGCCGCGAGGCGCAGCGGGCAGGAACTGCCCGAACCAGGCGGCAAATGCCCCCGCATCGAGCACATCGGCCATCAGCGCCGCCTCGATGAGCGCCGGCGAGAGAAACTCATCCTGCGAGGGCTCCCAGGCCGGACAGTCCCGGTCCGAGCCGTACCAGCGCCGGGCGCTCGCGGCGCACAGAGTCGCGAATTCCCCCCGGCCGGCCGCGGCGGCGTAATCGCGCGCGAGCAGCAGGGCGAACGCGGTGTTGAAGTGCGTGCCGGCGCGCACCGGATAGGTGGCGAGCGGGAGGAACGCCTCAAACCGGCGCTCGAACGCTGTCGCGAGCGGCGCGAGCCGTCCCGCCCAGCCGCGCCCTTCGGGGCTTGCATGGCGCAGCAGCTCACCCTCGAGCATCAGCAGCCACGCCCAGCCGTAGGGACGCTCGAACCCCCGCGTCGAGTCAGGCTCGAGGTAGGCGAGCTCACCGGCGACGTTCCTCTCGGTGAATTGGGCATCGAGCAGCGCGCGGATCTCACCGGCCACCGTCAGCGCGGGAAAGCGCCGGTACACTCGCGCGAGCAGCCAGTGAGCGTGCACGCAGGAGTGCCAGTCGAAGCTGCCGAAGAAGATCGGGTGCAGCGCGCGGGGGCCCTTGACGTCCCCGGGCTCCCTCAGCACGTGGTCGAGTTTGCTCGGATACTCGCGGGTGACGTGGCCGAGCGCAATGCGCGCGAATCGCGCGGCGAGATCGGCTTCGAGCGTGGCGGACATGCGCAGGACTACCTCAGTAACGGAACACGAGCACGGCCATCAGCACGATGTTGCAGGCGAGCAGCGCGATCGCTGTCGGGATCTGCACCTTGATCACCGCATTGCGGTCGGGAAGCTCGAGCAGCACGGCCGGAACGATGTTGAAGTTGGCGGCCATCGGCGTCACCAGCGTGCCGCAGAACCCCGAGAGCATCCCGATCGCCCCCATGATGGCCGGGTCACCGCCGAAGCGCTGCACGATCAGCGGCACGCCGATGGCCGCGGTCATCACCGGGAAGGCAGCGAAAGCGTTGCCCATCACCATGGTGAACAGCGCCATGCCCACACAATAGACGAGCACGGCCGCGAACGGCCTGCCGAGCGGCAGCCAGGTTGTGGCGATGTGCCCCACGGCAGTGCCGACGCCTGCCAGCGCGAACACCGCGCCCAGCGAGGCGAGCAGCTGAGGCAGCACCAGCGCCCAGCCGATCATGTCGGCGAGTCGCCGGCCCTCATCGAGCGCGGCCTGCGGCGGCGCCTTCGCCTGCGCGAGCGCGACGATCAGCGCCACCACGATGCCGAGCGCAAGCGCGACGAGCGTCACCTCGCTCGGATCGGCGAGCGGCGCGCCGTCGAGCCGGATCCGCCCGAGCGTGAAGGTTCCCGCCACCGCGATGAGCGGAATGAGCAGCGCCGGAACGAACAGCGCATTGCCGCGCTGCTCGGCGCGGCGCGCACGCTCCTCGGGCGAAGTGCGCTGCTGCGAGCCGCGGCCCATCGCGCCCGTGCCGCCGAGCAGGATCAGGGCCACGACCAGCGCGCCGTTGACCACATCGCCGAGCTGCGAGCCGAACAGAAAGCTCACCGCGAGCAGCGCCCAGAACGCGCCGTTGCCGAAGCGCTTGGGGTTGCTGCGGTCGCGCACGCTGAACAGGGCAAACGCGGCAAACATCGCCCCCGCGAGTGCGTACACCTCGCCGAGCCCGATCACGGCCGCTCCTCGCACACCATGCGCCTGAGCTTCGCATCGAGCCGCCAGAGCCGCACGCCGTGGATGGCGAAGGCGAGCAGCGCCGTCGGGATCGCCCATACGGACAGGCGAAACGGGGCGATGTGGTAGCCGCTTTGCGCGAGAAACCCCTTGATGAGCAGGATCGAGGAGATGGCGATGAAAATATCCTCGCCGAAGAATGCGCCGACGTTGTCGGCGCTTGCCGCGTAGGCGCGCACTACGTGGCGCACCCCCTCGGAGATCGCCCCGAGGCGGCTTTCCGCCGCGCCCTCGGCCATGGGCGCCACGATCGGGCGCACCATCTGCGCTGCGCCTCCGAGGGAGGTCAGTCCGAGCGCCGCGGTGATCTGCCGCAGCGCCAGATACATCAGAATGATCCGCCCGGCGCTCGCCGCCCGCATGCGCCCGATCAGGATGCGCGCCCGCTCGCGCAGCCCCTCGCGCTCGAGCAGCCCGATCACCGGCAGGATCAGCCAGATCAGCGACACGTAGCGGGTGCTGTTGAAGGCCCGGCCGAGCGCGCCGAGCACCTGCAGCGGCGCAATGCCCGCCGCGACGCCGGCGGTGAGCGCCGTGATCAGGATGACGATGAGCGGGTTGAGCCCGGCGGCAAACCCCACCACGAGCACGGCGATGGCGAGCAGCGGCCAGAGGTTCAAGCGCGCTGCCCGAAGCCGCCGCCGCCCGGCGTGAAGATCGTGAGCACATCGCCCGGCGCAACCTCGAAGCTGGCCGTGGCGCCAATGCGCTCCACCGCGCCGCCCTCGCGCCTGAGCTCGCCGCGACCGGCGGCCCCCGGCTCCCCGCCCGCCACCCCGAAGGGGCGCACGCGCCGGTGGTTGGCAAGCAGCGCGCCCGAGAGCGCCTCACGGAACTCCAGCCGGCGCACCACGCCGTCCCCGCCGCGGTGGCGGCCCGCACCGCCGGAGCCGCGGCGGATGGCGAACTCACGCAGCAGCACCGGGAAGCGCGCCTCGAGAATCTCCGGATCGGTGAGCCGCGAGTTGGTCATGTGCGTCTGCACGGCATCGCATCCATCGAAGTCAGGGCCCGCGCCCGCGCCGCCGGCGATGGTCTCGTAGTACTGCAGCCGCTCGTTGCCGAAGGTGAGATTGTTCATCGTGCCCTGCGAGGCGGCGAGCACTCCGAGGGCGCCGTAGAGCGCATCGACGATGCACTGGGAGGTCTCCACGTTGCCGGCGGCCACCGCCGCCGGGTACGCCGGATCGAGGAGCGAGCCCGCCGGTATCGAGATCGTGAGCGGCTCGAGACAGCCCTCGTTGAGGGGAATGGGCCGCTCGATGAGCGTGCGAAAGACATACACCACCGCCGCGACGCACACGGCGCGCGGCGCGTTGAAGTTGCCGGCATGCGCGCTCGATGTCCCGCTGAAATCGATGTGCGCCCTGCCCGTCTCGATGGTCACGCGCACCGCGATCACCTGACCGTCGTCCAGCTCGTAGCGGAACGTGCCCGAGCGCAGCCGCGCGATCGCCTCACGCATGCATTGCGCCGCGTTAGCCTGAACGTGACGCATGTACTCTCGCACGGTGTCGAGCCCGTGACGCGCGGCGGCCCGTTCGATCTCGGCGATGCCGCGGGCATTGGCGGCCAGCTGCGCGCGCAGATCGGCCACGTTCTGATCCGGCCGGCGCGCCGGATAGCGGGCCGAGCCAAGCGCGGCACGCAGCTGCCGCTCGCGCAGCCGCCCCCCCTCGAGCAGCTGAAAGCACTCGAACAGAACGCCTTCCTCATCGATCGTGCGGCTGAACGGCGGCATGGAGCCGGGAGTGCTGCCGCCGATGTCGGCGTGATGGGCGCGCGAGGCGACGAAGCAGTCAGGCTCGGGCGCCCCCGCCAGAAACACCGGCGTCACCACCGTCATGTCAGGCAGGTGCGTGCCGCCGTGATAGGGGCTGTTGAGCAGCCAGGCGTCCCCGCGGCGCAGCCGGCCGCCTCGCGCGGCGATGACGGCGCGCACACTGGCGCCCATGGAGCCCAGGTGCACGGGCATGTGCGGCGCATTGGCGATGAGCCCTCCCTGCGCATCGAACAGCGCGCACGAGTAATCGAGCCGCTCCTTGATGTTCACCGACTGCGCCGTCGCCTTGAGCACCTCGCCCATCTGCTCGGCGATGTGCATGTACAGGTTGTTGAAAATCTCGACCCGGGCAGGGTCGGGGCGCTCATCGGGCCCGGGCGTGCGCTCAACGTGCGAGACCTCACCGACAGGCTCGCTCTCGAGCAACCACTCGCCGCCCTCGAGTCGCCGGGCCCGCCAGCCCGGCTCGAGCACGAGCGTCGAGTGCGGCGCGACGATCAGGGCGGGCCCAGTGAGAGGCTCCGCCGGTGCATCAGCCGGCACGAGCGGCACCTCGCGCCAGACACCCTCGAACCAAACCCGCGCGCGCGCGGGAAAGGGGCCATCGAATTGCGCCTGCGGCATGCTCAGCCGCTCCGGCGCAAGCGACGGCATGCGCACCTCGACCCGTACCGCCTCGATCACGATCTCGAGCGCGTGCGCCTCGAAGCCGAAGCGGCGCAGATGGGCACTGTGAAATGCGGTGCGCACCGCCTCGGCGCTGCCCATCGGCAGCGACAGCGTCGTGTCGCTGTCTCCGGCGCGCACCTCGAGCAGGTGCGCCGCCTCGAACGACTGCGGATCCCCGCCGTAGGGCTCGAGCTCCCGGCACGCCGAGTGCTCGAGCTCGGCCAACCGCTGGCGCGCCGATTCCAGCGCGGCCTCGCCGAGCGCCTGGCGCAGGCTCGAGCGGCGCACCGCGAGACGGTCGGCCACACCGATTCCGAAAGCCGACAGCACGCTCGCAAGCGGGTGCACCAGCACGCGGTGCATGCCCGCGGCGGCCGCCACTCGGCAGGCATGCTGCCCAGCCGCGCCGCCGAAGCAGAAAAGCGTGAACTGCCCTGCATCGAGTCCCTGGCGCGTGGACACCTGCCGGATGGCGTTGGCCATCGACTCCACCGCCACATCGAGGAAGGCGCCGGCGAGCGCCTCGGGCGCGCGCGCGGCAGCGCCGTCCACGACAGCGGACAGCGCAGCGAACGCCTCGGCCACCCGCGCGCTGTCGATCCGGGAGCGGCCGTCGCTGCCGAAGACCGCCGGCAGAGTGTCGGGGCGCAACCGCCCGAGCAGCACCTGCACGTCGGTGAGCGTCAGGGGGCCCCCTCGCCCGTAACAGGCCGGGCCCGGTACCGAGCCGGCCGATGCAGGTCCGACCGCGAGCCGCCCGTCGCGCGCGGCGAGAATCGATCCGCCGCCCGCGGCGATGGTGTGCACATCGAGCATCGTCTGCTGCAGCCGCACGCCGGCGATGAGATGCTCGAAGCGGCGCGGCAGCTGCCCGTCGAGCAGCGAAACGTCGGTGGACGTGCCGCCCATGTCAAAACCGATGAGCCGCTCGAATCCCGACCGCGCACCGATCCAGGCCATCCCGATGAGCCCGCCGGCCGGCCCCGACAGCACGCTCGCGAGCGGGCGGAAGCGCTCCACTGCCGCGAGCCCGCCGTTGCTCTGCATCAGCTCCAGGCGCGCCTGGGGGTCGAGGAGCCTCAGCTGCCCCCGCAAGCCCTCCAGATACGCGCGCAGCGGCGGCGCCAGATACGCATTCAGCACCGTGGTGTCGCCTCGGGCGACGAAGCGCACCAAAGGCGACAGCTCGTGCGAGACGGACACCTCCTCGAAGCCGATCCGGCGGGCGATCTCGGCCGCCTCGCGCTCGTGGCGCGCATGACGCCAGCCGTGCAGAAACACGATCGCCACCGAGCGCAGCCCCTGCCGATACGCGGCGCCGAGGTCCGCCTCGAGGCGGGCCGCATCGAGCGGCGTGAGCACGCGGCCCCGCGCGTCCATCCGCTCGTCGGCCTCGATGACCCGGGTATACAGCCGCTCGGGCAGCACGATGTGCCGGGCGAAGATGTCGGGGCGGTTCTGATACCCGATGCGCAGCGCATCGGCGAAGCCGGCCGTGACGACGAGCAGCACCGGCGCCCCCTGACGCTCGAGCAGCGCGTTGGTCGCCACCGTGGTGCCGACCTTGACCGACTGAATGCAGCCGTCAAAGGCACCCTGGCGGCCCTGCCCGTGCGCGGCCTGGAGAATCCGGCGCATCCCGACGATGCCCGCGTCCTCGCCGCCCGCGTCCTCGGCCTGGCCCGAGAGCACCTTGCTGACGTGCAGCCGCCCCTGCGGCGAGAGCCCGATGACGTCGGTGAATGTACCCCCGCGATCGATCCAGAACTGCCACGCTCGCATCGCGGAATCTTAACAGGCCGATCGGCGCAGGTGCGCAAGGAGGGGCCCCGCGCCGTCGGCGGGGGCGCTCGATGATAGACTGGCGTGAGCCGTTGCGAGCCAGGAGACCATCTCATGCAGATCGACTTGACGAACACCTGCGTACTGGTCACCGGCGCAAGTCGCGGCATTGGTGCGGCCATCGCCCGCGCCATGGGTGATGCGGGCGCACGGGTCGCCGTGCATTACCGCAGTCACCGCGCGGCGGCCGAGACGCTGGCGGAGGAGATCGGCCACAACGCCGAGATTTTCCAGGCGGATCTGGCCAGATCCGACGAGTGCGCGGACCTCTGGAGCGCGGTGGTCGCCCGTTTCGGCCAGGTGCACACGCTCGTGAACAACGCGGGAGTCGCGATCGGCTCGCCACTCGAGAGCGACCTCGAGCATTGGATCGAGGAGTGGGACACGACGATGGCGACCAACCTGCGCGCGCCGGGGATTCTCTGCAAGCTCGCCGTCGCGCACTTCGCGGACCGCGGCGGCGGGCGGATCATCAACATCACCTCACGGGCGGCGTTTCGGGGCGACCAGCCGCCGTACCTCGCGTACGCCGCCTCCAAGGCGGGCCTGGTCGCGCTGACCCGCTCCATCGCGCGCGGATTCGGCAAAGCGGGCATCGTCGCGTTCAACGTGGCGCCGGGCTTTACCCGCACCGAAATGGCGGGGGATTTCATCAGCCAGTACGGCGAGGAATACGCAATCGGGGACATCGCGCTCACGCGGCTGACCGAGCCCCGAGACATCGCCCCCATCGTCGTATTCCTCGCCAGCGGCCTAGCCGACCATGCGACCGGCTGCACCATCGACGTCAACGCAGCCTCCTACGTGCACTGAGCGCAGCGCGCACGCAGAGAATTGCCGCTCGGCGCAGCGGCCCCCGCGACCGCCCGCCGCGCACAACGGCGGGCGCGCGGCGGGCCGGTGATGCGCTCTGGGATGCGATGAATCGAGCCCGCCGAAGCGCGGTTGCCTGGGGCGGGATTGGCCTTGCGGCCTGCCTCCTTGCGGGCTGTGCCTCCGGTCCAGCGCGGCGGGTGCCGCCCGACGGGTACTGCGTCAGCGGCTATGGCTGCTATCGGGTGCTCGCCTCAGCGGCCGGTTACCGCGCGCGCGGCGTGGCCTCGTGGTACGGCCTGCGGTCCGCCGGCCGCCCGACGGCAAGCGGCGTCCCGTTCGACCCCAATGCGATGCGCATCGCCGACAAGACCTTGCCGTTCGGCACCTGGGTGGACGTCCGCAACCTGCGCAACGGCCGCGATGCGGTCGCGATGGTCGATGACCGGGGTCCCTTCTACCGCGGGCGCATCATCGATGCGACGCCGGCCGTGGCACACGAGCTCGGCTACTATCGCAACGGGACGGCTCCGGTGCGCGTCACGGCCATCCCGGCCTCCGACCTCACTGCCGCGCAGCGCCGGGCTGCGCGGACCGACGAGCAGATCGCCGTCGATTACGCCAAGCGCCATCCCCACGAACTGCTGGCGGAGGCCGGCCGTTTTGCGTTGCGTGGCGTCGTCGACATCACCTCGACCGGCGTGCGGATCGCCGTCGGCATTGTGTGGGGCTCGCTGAAACTGCTGCTCGACATCCTGGGGCACCTGTGAGCGGCACGGGCATGGCAGGTTCCATCCCGTGCCGGCAGGCGTCGCTCATGGTTGGCGATAGCCGATCCGGAAGGCGCCCCAGTGGCGGCCGTGCACCCAGATCGGGGCCGAGCGGTCCTTCATCAGCACGAAGCGGCCGCCGCCCATGTCGCGTCGATACGTCTGCAGCAGGAACCGCTTGGTGTTGCCTGCCACCTTCTGCACGGCCCGGTCGCCGAACACGCGGCGGTTGCGCCAGTGGGCGGCGTTGCAGACCGGATCCTTGCTCTGCGGCTGGCCGTACTCGGGGTTGTGCGTCGGCAGGTCGCCGCCCCTGGCCCAGGCGATGCAGAAGATGATGCGCGGATCGGCGCTCTGCAGCGGGTCCTGGAGAGCCGGCAGCACCCGATCGGTGAACTCCACGTAATCGGTCATGAACTGCTTAGGGTTGGTTGCGGGAATCTCCCGGTAGCGCTCATCGAAGAGCTGCCTCTCGGTGATCTCGCCCCGGGCGATCGCCGCCTCGAAGAGCTCCCCGATCCGCTTCGCCGCGTCGATGCCGAGCCGGATGATCGGCGTATCGGCGGTCTCGACGCCGTTCTCGGCGATCAGGCTGATCAGCTCCTCGCTCAGGCCGAGCAGCCCCTCGATCCGCTGGTCGGCCTGGACCAGACTCGCCGAGCAGAGCTGCACCCCCCTCGGCCAGAGTGCCGAGCTCCTCGAGCGTGGCGTTGCACGCGTCGAGATTCGAGGCGGCCGACCGGGCGATCGAATCGATCTCCCGCCTCACGGTCGAGAACGCCGCGTCGGCGCGGATGACGACGCCGTGGACTTCCTGTGCGCCGTGTCCGGCGTGATTGGCATGGTTGGCCGCCTCGCCGCTCTCGCTGATCAGCGCCTCGATCTGGGTGGCCAGCGAGCGCACCGTGCGCGTGATCCGCTCGATCGCGGCACGCGTGCCCTCGGCAAGATTCTTCGCTTCCCCGGCCACCACCGCGATACCACGACCCGCCTCACCGGCGCGCGCCGCCTCGATCCCGGCGTTGAGCGACAGCAAGCGGGTCTGTTTGGCGATGGTTTCGATGGACGAGGCTACGGCGCTGATCTCCGTCAGCACGGAGCCGAAGGAGCCGAGTCTCCCTTCGATCCGCTTCACCGCGGCCGTGAGCAGTCCGATGTGCTCGAGCGCCTTGCCGAGCCGCGCACGGGACTCGGCGATCTCCCCGCCGGCGGCAGAGCCTGCCTGCTGTGCCTTGCGGGCGGCGTGCTCGATATCGCGGTTGCCCGCAACCATCGCCTCGGTCGCCTGGTGCAATTCCTCGAACTGGGCCGCCTGAGCGGACACCCGGGCCGAGAGATCCTCCAGGTTGCCCGCGATGTCCGCCACCGCGACGTCGAGCGAGCCGACGCGGGCGGCAATGTCATTGACCAGGCGGGCAGCCGCCGCGTCTGCCCCTGCGCTGCTGCGAAGCGCCGTCTCGGGCAGCGGATTTCGGGTCATATGGGCTGCACGCCAAGGGACGGCGCAGCGCAGGCCGGCCGGTCCCCAATCTCGAGGCAGTATGCGCCGCGGCGCCGCCGCACTCGGATTTTCGGGCGGCCTATGTCTCGGCCGGACAGCGCCTGTTCGCGGTATGGAACAGTTCCGCCCTCGCCGCCCTGTGCCGCGGCTCGAGATGCCCGCCGCCCGGGCTCAATTCCACTGAGTGCAGGAGGCGGTCTGGCCGCGGCCGGCGGCACGATCCGTAGCCCGCTCGAGCGTGGTGTCCGGATACTGCGCTGGCCCCGCAACGCCGGCCCGCATCCTGCGGAGGGCGTTGCGGCAACGCCGTGTCACCCCAGGCGTACTGCGCGGCCTCGAACGGATCCCGTCTCACCAGGCGGGAAGAGAAGGCCGATGACGCCTCACTCGGCGCAGGGATCTGCACCGGCCTCGCGTGGCACCGGCTCGATCCGCGCGTCGGCATGCAGCGGCAACTGCGAAGAGGCCCCCTCTGCGCACACTTGATTGCGGCCGGCGTTTTTCGCCGCGTAGAGCGCCTGATCTGCCCGGAACATCAGCGTATCCAGCGACTCGCCGGGGGCGCCGACCGCGATGCCGAGCGATATGGTGATCGACCCGATGACTTCCTGGGTCCGATCACGGAAGATCCGCCCGCGCGCCACCGCCGCGCGGATCTGCTCGGCCACCGTATGCGCCCCCTGCAGCGTGGTGTGCGGGAGCAGCAGTGCAAACTCCTCGCCGCCGACCCGTGCGGCGATGTCCCGCCCCTTGATGTTGTCGCGGAAAATGCCGGCGATGCTGCGCAGCACCTTGTCCCCGAGCAGGTGCCCGTAGGTATCGTTGATCTGCTTGAAGTGATCCACATCGGCGAGCACGAGCGCGCTGCCGGCCAGTCCGGCGCAGGACTCAAGCACCATCTTCGCTTCGCGCAGAAAGCCCCGCCGGTTGTGTATCTCGCACAGCGGATCGATGAGGGCCTCGCTCTGCGCCTGCTGCAGCTGCTTGGTCAGTACCTTGACTTCCTGAGTCCGGCCATCGAGCTTCTCGGCGAGGATCTGCGTCATCGTTTCCATCCGCAGCGCCTCGCTCAACAATCGCGAGATCACCTGCTGGATCTTCGCGACCGTGGTCTCCTGCGTCAGATCCGAGCGGCTCTCGCGCAGCGCCCGGCTGAAGTGGCCGGTATCCTCACCGGCACTGTTGAAGGTCTGCACGGTGTCGTCGAGCAGGCTCTGCAGCCGTTGCTGCAGATGATCGAGCACGGCCGCGTCTCGCTCCGAGACGTGGCGGTCGTAGAGCCGGTACACCTCCTCGTCGGTCAGAGGCTCCTCGGACTCGAGCCGGGCCGTGAGGGCGGTGCTCAGGGGCGGGTTGATGCCCGCGACGTGCTCGTACCAGAGTGTGTAGCTGACGGGGTGATAGGCGGCCGCCTGGCGCACCATCAGCGGCAGCGTGAGGCGCAGCAACTCGGCGCTCTGCTCTTTGGATTCGAGATATCTCATGGCGATATGGATCGGCCAGCGCGCGGGTCAGGCGGCGGGCGACGCTCCTGCGATGACCCTCGCGGTGTGCGATGCGAATGAATGGAATGCTCTCGGCAACTGCGGTTTCTAGTTCGTTCTTACGCAGGATCGGAGTGTAGTCGATCCTCGGCCGCTTTTCGATCATCCGCCGACCATGGCGGCAACGCCGCTGCGATGCCCCGGGGCCTGAGGCCTGAACCGGCGCATCCCGATCCCGGGATGCGCTCCCCGGGGCGGCGAGCGCATCCGCCGGCCATCCGGCGGGCCGTCGTGACCTGCTCTGCAGTTCATCGCGCTGCGCGGTCCGCGGACCGGGGGGCATCGTCCGCGGCGCCCCCCGCGCGGGCGGGAGCCCTCCGGTCAATGCCCGCGGGGTTCGCCGCTCGAGCCTCCGGGGAGGCGGCGGCGAACCGGGCGCAGGCGCCGCGGTTCCTGGGTGCGTCCTGCGGAATGTCCGTGCCCGACTCCTTACTCAGCTCCCATCGGCCGCGTATCGGCACCGAAGGTCATGCCGGGGCGCCTCGGCTCCCGCACCCCCGTCCATTGCGCGTACATGGCGCGGCGCCCGCTGAGCCGCAGCCGCTCCTCAACGCAGCTGCCCGTCGTTCGCTTCGTAGGACGCCGGAGTATTTCCGCGGGCGGCGGCATAGGCGCGCAGATACTGCTGGAACGCTTCGTAACTGCGCACGCCTTTGCTCGCAATCCACTCCTGGCGCAGCTGTTCGGGGCCCTGCACTTTCAGAATTGACGTCGGGGTGTAGCGATCCGCCGCCGCGACGGCCGCGCTGCGGCCACCGTGCGGGTCGGTGTGACGGTTCAGCCACGCGCGTGTCAGCACGCGGCCGGACGCACCAGCCTCGCGCCGCAGCCGCAGCTGGTTGCTGCACTTGCCGGCATTGAACTGAACCGCTACGCGCATGGGCAGCACGGGCACGGCGGCCGTGCGCGGCGTGTCGCGCCAGATTCCGGAGATCACGCGCGCATTGGCGTCCCATTGGGACATCGCCGGCAGGTCGAACACCGCCTCCACGCTGCGCACGATGTTCACCTGCGACAAGGGTGTCGTATCGAGCTCGCCGGACTTCACCCACGGCCCCATGGCAAGCGCAAGCGTGCGATGCGCGTTGAGGTGGTCGGCTCCGCTCTGGGCATCGTCCTCGTCCAGAAAGACCGCCATGTGGCGCCATTGGGGCGTACTGGCGAGATAGTGCAGCAGCTGCGCCGTGGCGTGATCGTTATCGGCCACGTAGTAGTCGGGGCTGTAATAGCACGGACTGAGGCCCGCCGTGTGATCATCCGGAATCCAGATGAAAATGAAATGCGGGAAGGCCTTGCCGGGGTGAGCCTTCAGCCAGGAGACCGCCGCGGCGACCCGGTTGGTATCGCGGATCATGCGGTCCCAGCCGGGATAGGTCCGATCGACGTGGGCGAGCAGCGCGCGACGGATCACGCCGTCCCGGCTGCGCGTCAGGTTCTCGCCGAAGTCTTCGAACGAAACATGATGGGCGAGCAGGTCATTGAAGAGATAGAGGCGCTGCGGGTAGCTGATCCAGGGGTTGGTGTACTCGCCGAGGACCCGCTGGGCGTACTCGAATGGATCGTGGCTGGCGGCCGCCTTGGGAGTCAGCGCGCCGGTGCCGCCAGGCCCGGCGTTCCAGAGGAGTCCGCGGCCGGAGTAGTACTGCGGCCACAGCCGCTGGACCACATCGGAATCCGATGCGCCATCGGACCATTGGTGGCCCTGGGCGGTCACCTCCCCGTCCGCCATGAAGTTGGCGAAGAGCGCATTGTGCGCCGCCAGACGGTAGAGATTGGGCAGCTCCTTCGGGCCATACAGGTCGAAGTGCGGATCGGCCCATCTGCCCGCCCGGCGGTAGTCGCCGAAGTCTTCGTCAAAGGTCTTGTTCTCGCGAAGAATATAGACCACGTAGGCAATGTGCCGGCGCAGGAAGGTCACGGTCCGGGCGTTGCGTCTCGCGAGCGCCCGGCGCTGCGCCGGCAGGAAATGCTGATCGGCCAGGGCCTCGCGAGTCCACGCCACAAGCTTGCCAGACAGGCCGTGCAGCGGCACCTTCTGCAGCAAGCCGTGCATCATGTTGCCGATGTACTGCCACTTGAGGTTCGGACCGGTGCCGAGCCCCTTCGCGGCAACCACATAGAGCGCACCGTGCGCGACTGTGAGCGCACTCGGATACCAGCCCGTGGGAATCAGGCCGAGACGCCGGCCGCTGCCGATCGCATAGACCGCCACGTCGTCATTGCCGGCGTTGGCGACGAACAGCCTGCCGTCGGCCGCGGCAAGCGCATCGGGATAACTGCCGGGCGGCGCGTGCGCATACGGTTCGTCGGCGATGACCCGCTCTGCCTTCAGCGCCTGCGTATCGACTTCCACCAGCGCATCGTCATTGGCATCGGCCACCCAGATATCCGGACCATGCCCCACCGGGGCCATCGCCGTCGGATGGACTCCGGCGGCCACGGTATGAGCTCCGACTTGCGGCCCGGTCGCAACGGCCCCCAGCACCTTCAGGCTGCGCCGATCGAGGATGGTGACCCCGTTGCCCGCCCAGTCGCTCACCGCGAGACGGCGTCCTCGGTCGGCGAGAATGACCGCGAAGGGATACGGTCCGACGTTGACGTAGGCCGTCTTGCCGCTGCGGATATCGATGCGCGCCAGTGAGTTGGCCAGCATGCCCGTGACGTAGAGATGGCGGCCGTTCGGCCCCACCGCCACGGAATCAGGATAAAAATGAAACGGCTTGTGTCCGTGATCGGCCTGGTACGTGTAGGGATACTGCCTGGGCGGGAAGGCCTGCCACTTGAGCGGATACTGGCGCACCACCCGTGCATTTGCGCCCTGCAGGCGAAGCGCCAGCACCTGGTCCGAGTTCCCGCCCGTCGCATACACGATGCCGCCGGGACCTGCCGCCAATCCCTGGAACAGATCGCTGTGGGAAACGACCGTCGTCGCAATGGACTGGGGATTCTCCTCGGCGCGTGCCGTCGCCGCCGCCTCCGCAGCGCGCCGTTTGGCCGGCTGATCCGTGGAGTAGACCATGCCGGGAGCGCCCGCGTGCCTGGGATTCAGCGCCAGTCCCGTGCTGCCGCCGGAGGTGGATACCGTCGCACGGGTCGGGGCCACTTCACTGAAGGCGGCCAGGCGCGCCTGCCGCTGCAGGTCCGGGCCGTACCAGGTGACCGTCTGGAATGCCGTCGCGCCATTGGCCAACACGAGCACGTGGCCTGCGACACTCAGCACCTGGGTGGGGAAATTCGGTGTGCTGACGATCGTGCCGACCGGCGTGACACGGCGCCAGGTCGGCAGGATGCCCGTGTAGCGCGAGCGATTGGCGGCCGTGACCGTCACCGGCATCGGAACGAAATGACGCCCGCTGCCCGCAGCGGCTGCGGCCGACACCGTCAGCCCCAAACCGAGCGCAAGCGCGAGCGGACGCCGCGAATGCCGGAGCGCATCTGTATTCGGCTGTGTCATACGACCATTCTTCTTGCGTAAGGATAAATTCGAACGCGCCCATTGGGACCGCCATCACGCGGCGCGCGTTCACCGATTCCCCATGACGAGCGTATCTGACATCAATGACAGAACGATTAAATTCGAGTCCATCGACGCCTGCCGCGAGCGGGCTCGGGCTTGCCGGTTCCGCGTCCATTCAGCTCCTCGCACGGGCGCGCCGACAACCAGGATGGCAGTCGCGGGATTCATCCGGCGCCGCAGCCGCAACACTCAGCGCCCGAAGGCGACCAGCACCTCGATGACACGGTGGACCAACGCATAGAGCGGCATGGCCAGCAACGGGACCAGCAGCGCCGAGGTCATCACGCGGCGGCCCGGAAACGCCGGGCCGCTCCCCGGCGGCGCCGCGAGCAGCCGCCGGATACGGTGCTCGAGCCCGCCGAAGTGCCCGCTCATCTTGGAATTGCGATGGGGACGGCCGCTCGCCAGGGACAGGCGAGCCACCTTGATCAACGCCGATGCCAGGGCCACGCGCTTGTGCGGATCAGCGCCGCTGGCGTGCTCATCGGCCTCGAGTTCGCTCGCCGCCTGCCACTGGGCCGTCAACGCGCCGCCCGCGGGCAGCCAGGCGAGCACATCGGGCATCGCCAGCAGCGCAAGCCGCTTCAGATTGTCCCGTGCATCCCGATGCGCCGCCTCGTGCGCGATGACCTGTCGAAATTCCTCGCCGTCGCAGGCCGCAGCGACACAGCCCGCCGCGATGATCCGCTGGCGCCAGCCGCCCACGACCGCCACCAGAGGTTCGGCAACATTGACGACGCTCACTTCGGTGCCCCCGCCCAGCGACTGTGTGCCGAGCGGCGGCGTGCGGCGCACCAGCGCCCGGGTGGCCCGCCACGCCCGCCAGCCGCGTCGGACTCCGTCAGCGAGAGCGAGCAGCGCCAGCGCCGCCGAGAGCATGAGCAGCGAGCCCGGCTTGTCGTGCGCGTGAGACGGCTCGTACAGCAGAAACGCCGGCAGAATGATGGTCAATACGAGCAGCGCCGATCCCACGGCAGGCAGCAGCCGCACGCCGAGCACCGCGTCCGCCCGGGTCAGGCGCGCGAGCCACCCCGCGCGCCAGCCGAGCGCGACGGCCGCCGAGAGCAGGAGATTGCACAGGCCGAAGCTCGCCAGGAGCACCAGAGAGAGTGTCACCGCGAAGCTCACGGTGCTCTCCACGTCAGCCGATCTCGCTCGGCGCGCACCAGCGCCTCGAGCTCATCGAGCAGCTCGGCATCCGCGTGGCCAACCGCCCGTACCAGTGTCGACAGCAGCGCCGTGCTGTCGCGGCAGGAACCGAGAAGATCGACGACCTGTCCGGACACCATGTTTCCAAACAGTTCGTCACGCGAACAGCGGGGCTCATAGCCGAATGCGCGCCCGAGCCGCAGACGCCGCAGCACGCCCTTGCGGTACAGGCGGTCCAGGGTCGTCATGAGCGTGGTATAGGCAAGCTGGGGGAAGGACGGCAGCACGTTCCGCACCGTCGCGGCCCGCCCCCTCTCCCACAACACTGCGAGCACTCTGAGCTCGAGTGGTCCCAACTCCAGCCGTTCGCCCACTGCCGATCTCCGCCTGGTTCCGGCGCGCCGCGCCGCTGCCGGAAGCCTCTCAGGTTCCCCGGCAATCCGCAATGGGGCGGGCTGGCTTCGCCGCGCCGGCGCGGCCGCCGGCCCGGGCGATGCGTCGAGCCGAATGGAACGCGCGGCGAGCCCAATTACGATCGCTGGTAGTAGGCGAACGGCGGCCCCTATAGTCACCCCGACGCTCGAGCATTCGAGCACGCAAAGCGGCGATTTCCATAATGAGATCCGCTTTGGGCCATGCGTCTCGATCC
The DNA here is from genome assembly GCA_021816775.1 of Pseudomonadota bacterium. Taxonomy (GTDB): domain Bacteria; phylum Pseudomonadota; class Gammaproteobacteria; order Steroidobacterales; family Steroidobacteraceae; genus 13-2-20CM-66-19. Next base: position 7,141 of record JAKAXA010000018.1, on the reverse strand, counting down.
GGCCTTGGCACACGCCGCTCAGGGAGGCGCCTGAGCGCAACGCACCCAATAGAGCCTCAAGGGCGCTGCGGCCGTGGCAGAGCACGGCCCAGACGTTCGGGGGTCTGCCGCGGCGCCCATTGCGCGCCCTGAAGGGGTCAGTGCGCCGTGGCTGAACCGCCGCTGCGGCGTCGCAGCACGACTCATCGACGCGGTGAGCTGCGCGCAGACGCCGATTTGCGCCGTCTGACGGCGGTCGCTCGCCGCAAAGGGTCTCGAGAAACTCAATGACGATGCCGACGATGAGAATGCGAACGCTCCCGGCGGCCATCGGGCCCCTTGCCGGGATTTGCGGCTGCCTGATCGCGGGAGCGGCACTTGCCGGTGCCCTGCAAGCCGGACCCTCGGCCCAGCTCGGGCAGGTCGTCGTGGAGGCATCCCGCCCAGCGGCTCTCGGCTTGAGCATGCGTGCGCCGATCAAAGTATTGACCGCGACCGCACTGCGCAACCTCGGCGTGGACAACCTCGGGCAGGCACTGCAGCTGGTGCCGATCTTCGGCAGCGCCAACGGGCTCGGAACGGGGCAAACCAACAAATTCACCAACGGCGGCGAGCAGAGCGCGGATCTGTTCGATCTGACCAATTCGCGGGTGGTGATCCTGGTGAACGGCCAGCGCTGGATCCAGGGCTTCCAGGGCGACACCGACCTCTCGACCTTCCCCGTCGCGCTGATTCAGCGCATCGAGGTGTATCCGGCGCGCGGCGGCGTGCGCTACGGAGACGCCGCGATTGCCGGTGTGGTGAACATCATCACGGTGCCCTCGTTCAACGGCGTGATGGCCTCTGCGGGCACCGGTATCGCGCAGGGCAGCGGTCACTGGGACGGGCGGCACACCTGGGCGAGCCTCGCCCTCGGGCGGCGCGGCAAGTCCTCGGGCCTGATGGCACTGCTCAGCTGGTCGGATCAGAATTCCATTTCCGCGGCCGACCGCAGCCTCACCGCCGGCCCCCTGCCCGGCACGGGCACTTCGCGCCTGAGCTCCATCACTCCCTACGGACAGTTCGAGTTCATCCCTACGAGCGGGCCGTACGCGACATCGAGCCTGTGCCCCGTGCAGCCAAACGGCGCGCGACTGTGCAATCTCACGGCCGCACCCGGCGTAGCCGGCGGCTTTGCGCCGAAGACCTCGAGCGATGCATTCAACACCTTCCCCTACAACGATCTCATCATGCCCCTGCAGCAGTGGGGCCTGTACGTCAGCGGCTTTCACCGCCTCGCGCACGGCATGAGAGCCAAGGCCAGCATCTTCGTCGGCCGCCGGACCGCGGGGCAGGAGGGCCCGCCGACCGCGCTCACCCTCGGGACCTCGGGCCTGCCAATCTCGGTGAGCGCGAGCCAGCCCTACAACCCCTTCGGAGTGGCGCTCGATGCCACCGGCGCAAATGCCAACCTCCTCGCCCTGTCCGAGAGCATGAACGCACTCGGGCCGGTCGCATTCCACGACACCTCGGACACCTACCGGGCGAGCGTATCTCTCGATGGCGGCTTTGACCGCAGTGCCGCCTCGCCCTGGACATGGCACCTCTCGTATCTGTGGTCCTCGAGCCAGGTCGATGATGAAAATCAGGGCCGCGTCAATCTGAACAGTCTGGCGCTCGCACTCGGCAGTCCCAGCGTCTGTGCCTCGGTCCCCGCCTGCACCCCGATCAACCTCTTCGGCGGGCCCGGAGGCATTACCCCGGCCATGGGCGCCTTCATCAGCCTGCCCGAGCACAACCGAATCGCCAACTCGCTCGAGACCGTGAGCGCCTCGGTCTCGCAGCCTGACCTCTTCCAGCTCCCCGCCGGGCCCCTCGCCCTCGGCGCCGGCTACCAGTACGAGGCTCGCCACGGTGACTTCCAGCCCGACCCGGCGGCTGCCCAGGGCATCGACAGCGCCGTACCGCTGCTGTCGGTGCCCTCCTATGTCGGCGGCTATGATGGAAATGCAGTATGGGGTGAGACCGTCATCCCGCTGATCGCAGGACCCCATGCGCTCACGCTGGGCGGCGGCGTTCGCCTGTACAACTTCTCCAATACCGGCAGTGGCCACGTCGGGGAAGCCACGCTGAGCTTCGATGCGACCCGGGATCTGAGCCTGCAGGCCGGCTGGGCCCAGGGATTCCGCACACCTGACCTGCGCGAGCTCGGTCAGGCCATGCCGGCAGCCGCGGCCAACGTGACCGACCCCTGCAGCAACTACACGGCCACGGGCGTTTCCCCCACCGTCGCTGCGACCTGCGCCGCGGCGGGCGTGCCGGCGAGCTATCTGCAGAGCAATTCCCAGACGCAGAATCTGAAGATCGGCAACCCCGCCCTGCAGGCGGAAACCAGCGAGAACACCTGGCTCAGTGCGAAGTGGAACCCTCGCGCCGTTGCCGGTTTGTCGGTCAATCTGGCTTACTACCGCATCGATATCGGCAACGCGATCAACCGGCTGAGCGCGCAGCAGACATTGCTCGACTGCTATGCACTCGGCAATGCGTTTGACTGCTCCGACATCTACCGCGCCCCGGATGGCCAGTTGACCGTCGTGTCGACCCAGGCGTTCAACGGCCAGAGCATTCTGACGGACTGGGTGACCGGCGGCTTCGCCTATGACTGGTCGAGCTCGGTAGGCGAATTCGCGCTGCGCGCCGATGTGGCCTGGACCCATCAGTACACCGTGACCACCGCGACCGCCGCCGGACTCTCGGTGACGGATCTGGCCGGCGAGGAGCTCGGCTCGGGGTCGCCGAGCGGCATCCCGCGCTGGACCGGTACCGGAAGCCTCAACTGGCAACACGGACAGTGGAACGCCGGATGGGTGGTCAGGGCCATCGGCCCCATGACCGAATCGTGCACCGATCGCTACGCCGGCACGCCCCTCAGCTACACCGCGCTCGGGTTGTGCTCGCAGCCCAACCTGACGAATTCACGGCTTTCGCACAATGTGCTCGGCACAACGTTCTTCCATGATCTGTACTTCGGATACCAGCTCTCGCACAGACTGTCGATGAGCGCCGGGGTCGAGAATCTTTTCAACCAGAACCCGCCGACCTCGGTCCTGCAGCCGCTGCATTACGATCCGTCGATCTACCCTGCCCCAGGCAGGACGCTCTACGCGAGCCTGAGTTACAAGATGATGTAGCGCTTCGGTCCCCGGCCCCGGGGGCATCCGGCGTGCACCGCAGGCTCCGGATCCAATGGCAGCATTGCCACCGCCGAGCCCTGAGCACACTGCCGCGAACCTCAATTGCGATACCACAAGACGCCTCCAGGGTCGCGCCGGCCGGAGCCACTCGCGCGCCACCCGAGACACGTGCTCTCATTACGGGTTCGCACAGGAAACTCTATGACTGCAAGAGCGCCCCTATCGCCACGCCGCGCGCGAATGATCCTGCCTGAGAAGGGAAGCGACATCGCGCGTCGAGGTCGATGGGCGCAGCGGCGAGCATCTCGCGCCGCCGTTTCGCACCACAAACCCCGACTGCACCGTGCCGGTGCTCGCGCTCGATGACGGCACGCTGCTGCGCTCCACCACCGCAATCTGCTGTTATATAGAGTAAAGACACTCCGAGCCGCCGCTGATGGGTCGCACAGCTATCGACAAGGCGCGCGTCGCCGACACCCAGTGGCACATCGAGAGCGAGGGCTTTCCCGCCATGGCCGAATGGCTGCGCAATGCGGCGCCCGGCATGAAGGACCGGGCGCTCACCGGCCCGGTCGGTTACGCACCGATTGGGCAGCTGCCCGACCGCGGCCGGCGCCGCACCGAGTTGTTTCCCGAATCCCCGGAGCGCCAAGCGGAGTCGGCCGGTCCATGCCTGCGGCGAGTGTTTCAGCGTCGCCGATACCGACGCTCTGATCACCGTCGACTTTGCCAGCCAGCTGTACCTCGAGCTGCCCGCGGGCGCGGCACGATCGCGCCGCTGGCACGAGCACGTTGCCTCGCGGCCGAGCACCAGCGCATGAGCGGCTGAACGCTCTGCCGTCGTTCGCCCCGGCGGCAGCCGCGGATGGACCATCGCAGCGGAGTCCGCAGTGCCACTCGGGCTGACCGGGAGGAAATAGGCCCTTCCGACGCGCGAGTGATGCAGCGCAGTCTCCGGCACACTGACCGTCAAGCTCAGCGCCACGAGAGCGTGCGTCAGTGCCAGCACGTAGAGCGTGCGATACCGGCGGAACAGCTCACACAGGATCAGCCCTCCCACGAGCGTGACCGGCATGAGCACGGGATTCGGGATGTGCGCAACCGAAAACAGGAGCGCTGCCGCACCTACTGCAGCGACACCGCTGCCGAGCAGAGCCTCCAGACGCGTAAAGAGGAACGCCTGCAGAATGAACTGCTGCACGAACGCCCAGACCAGGTAGGCCGCGCCTTGCAGGCCGGCCGTCGCGATATCCGGGGGCAGACGCAGCGTGTGCGCCCTCCACGCGCCGAGCAGGATCAAGCCCGCGACGCCGGCCCCGACGGGAGCGAACCACAGCCCGCGACGGATCGACCCCGCAGCGACGCCGAGGACGGGCCAGAAGCGCCGCTCCGAGAGCGTTGCGCCCGCGACCAATGCCCCGACCAGGGCGGTGAAGACGATCTGCACGCCGTTGGAGCTCCACAGCGCACCTTCCAGCGCGGCATAGACCAGGACGATCTGCCAGCACAGCCGCCTGCGCTCCCGCCGGGTCAGATCGATCTCAGCAACGGGCATGTGTCTGCGTTCGCCTCACGCTGCCGTGGCCTTGAGGAACCACGTCACCCAGACCACATCGACGAGCGTATGCGCCACGGCGCTTGCGCCGACTCGCCGATCACGAAGCCACGCGCGTCCGTAGAACCAGCCCGCGATTGCCGCCAGGATCACGTAGCGCCAGTTGAACACTGGACCGTGCACGTAATGGGACAGTCCGAACACCGCCGCCGCGAGGCCGAGGGCCCGCCGGCGCGGCAGGCGCGTCTGCAAAAGGTTCTGCAGCAGACCGCGAAAGAACAGCTCCTCCGGCACAGACACGAACAGGAAGGTCATCATGACCGTAGCCGCAAGAGGTCCGCCAGCCGGCACGCGCGCATGAAACCTGAGGAACCCCAGAGCGAAACCCAAACCGATGCCGATCGGCGCGAACCGACACCATTCGCGCAGGCCGGTGAGCAGATCCCGCGACCGCAGGCGGAAGTCGAAGCCGATACCCGCAAGACGGCGCTGAATGACGTACAGGTAGAGCCCAATGTCTGTGAGCAGCAGCTTGGGGAAACCCCCGAGGCCCGCTGCCCGAGGCGTGTGCAGCCAGCCGTATTCGACAGGCAGCGCAAGCGCCGCAAGCACGATCAGATCCTGCCAGGAGAGTCGCTCTCCGGGTGGGTAGGCCTCGCACAACAGCGCGAGCGCCAGCGGAAGCGCGCCGTACGCCAGCAGACCCATCGGCGAGGCGGAATCGAGCGGAGCGGCCATCAGCAGGTAGACCGTGACCGAGAATGCTGCGGGGATCAGTGCCCGTGCGATCGGACGCGACGAGAGCCGAACGGCGAGCCAGTCACCCCCGCCCCAGCCGAAGAGCCAGAGCGCGCCCACCATCAGGCTGACCGCGAGAAACGGTCCCGCCTCGTGTCCCTGCAGGCGCCGCGTCACACCGAGTGAGCGCGCCGCAGCCCAGAACACACCCATCAGCACGACGTATGAGCCGACGCCCAGACCGCACTCACGAACGCCGGGCTGCAAGGCATCTGGCGCAGATGATGGTTTGTTCACCTCCACCGTCAGTCTCTCAACCGCATGCGCCGGCGCGCACCTGTTCTCGGTCGTTGCCCGGTGCCGGGCCCGGTAACAGGCATTCTCGACCCTAAGACCGACCGCGCGCGACAAATGTTCATCGAATCGTCACCGCACATGCGCGTGCGCCGCCTTGGCGAGTCATCCTGCCGCGCCCGGTCTGCTCGGACACCGTCACTCCCCGCTCCAGGGGACCCAGTGCGGCATCCCGCACCGCGAGCGTCGGCTCTTGCTCCACTGGACGGCCACACGGCTTCGAGCTCGCTCACGTCTGCCGACAGATCGCTGCTCCGTCCGCGCCGCAACCCAAGCTTCGGCATGACCGCAGGGAGCCCCAACCCGATCATCCCATCCGAAGCAACACGAGCGCTACTGCCGCCCCGAATTGCCACTGATTCCCGGAACCTTCAGCGTTGACCCCTGACGAAGCGGTATGCCGAATTCCCGCGCAACCCATGCCCGCACCTCTTGGGTGCTGCTTGCGCTGCTCGCGACGTTCTGCTGCGACGCCGTGCCACCGGCCAGGGCCGATGACGGTGCCCGCGTTCACCGCCATTGGCTCGCATCCCGGTATTGCCCGCGGTGCGCCCTGATGATCGGTGTCGGCGCCACGTACTGGCCGTGGCGGTGGACGGATGGGATCGTCGCGCCCATCATGCTCGAGGTCGACCAGAGCCGCTGGGAACTCGGCGCATTCCGTTTCGCCACTGCGCAGTACCTGAAGTTCAATCGCTATCCGCCTTCCACGATCAGCGCACATCCCTACTGGGGATTCTCCGCAATGCGCCGCTGGCAGGTGCTCCATCGGTCGCGCTGGAAGCTCTATCTCGGTTTCGGCGCCGTCTACCGCAGTGAAACCGACCTCCTCGAGCCCATTCGTTGGAACTTCGCGTACCTCGTCTCACTTCGATACGCACTGAGGCGCAACACGTTTCTCGAGTTCAGTGTGCGCCACTGGTCCGATGCCTGGCTCAAGAACCCGAATCGCGGACAGAATTTCCTGCTGTTGAGCGTCGGATTCCACTGACGCGGGCCACGAACAGCGTGCGGCTTGCGCTCTCCTGCCTGCGCTGCGCGGCAGCTCGGCGCGGTTGCCTGCTGACCGGCTCTCGCCAATCGGAGACGAGGGACACGTGGTGCGCCAATATCGACGCCCGCCTCTGGCAAGAGACGCGTGATCCGCTGCGTATTCCCTCGCCGCGACGGACGCGCGCCGACTGCGGGACCCGCGGCACGCCGGCTGCCGGAAACGACAATCGGCTCACGCAAGAAACCTAAGTGCAGAATTTCCTGATTGAGGACCGCCCGATTTCCTCCGAAGAGGACCACCGGATTTCTCCGGTGTAGGACCACCCGGTTTCCCGAGTGAGGACCACCT
>JAKAXA010000017.1 GCA_021816775.1 Pseudomonadota bacterium | reverse complement strand
TGGCGCGCCCGGAGGGATTCGAACCCCCGACCACCTGGTTCGAAGCCAGGTACTCTATCCAACTGAGCTACGGGCGCAGCGCGGGGCATTCTATCAGGCGCCCAGGGCCGATAGACGGCAGCGCCGCAGGCCCCGTCCGGCGCGCCCGACCCTGGCGGAGCCCCACGGGGCGACTGCCGGCACGGGCTGGACCGCCTGGCACGCCGCGGGGCGGTCCCTTCGTTCCGCCGGGAGCCGCCGGCTTCGGGCAGCCGCCGGCGCGGGCGGCGCGAACTCTGGTGGCCCCGATCAAGCCCCACCTTTAGAATGTCCACGTTCCCACCCAGAGGGTCCTTCATGAAATCACTGCTTGCCGCGGCGGCTTTCGCGTCGCTCGCCATTGCCCCGGCGTACGCGAACTGCGTGTACCCGCACGCGCCGGCGAATCTTCCGGACGGCAATGTCGCGACGCTGGCCCAGATGCTGACCGCGCAGAAGACCGTGCAGACGTACAATCACAAGATGATGGCTTATCTCGCCTGCATCAAGACGCAGAGCGACAAGACCATCGCCGAGCAGTCCCTGAAGCTCAGCAAGAAGCAGGTCGCGGCGCTCGAGTCGATGGAGATCCAGCGCCACAACGCCGCTGTCGATCAGCTGAAGAACGTCGCCCGCGAATTCAACGCCCAAGTGCGTGTCTACCAGAAGAAGCACGCGAAGAAGGGCGATTAGCAGCGAGAGCGCACGGCATGATCAGTCCCGCCGCAGCGGATGAGCTGATCGGGCGGCACCTCACGTGCCTGCCCACGATCTCCCTGCCGCTGCTGCAGTGCGCCGGAGCGGTGCTGCGCGAGGACATACGCGCCGAGCGCGACCAGCCGCCCTTCGATCGCGTCACCATGGACGGAATTGCGCTGGCGAGCGCCGCGCTGCAGCGCGGCGCTCGCTCCTTCGCCATCGAGGCGACGCAGGCCGCCGGCGACGCCCCGGTTGCGCTTGCCTCAGCGCACGGATGCATCGAAGTGATGACGGGAACGCCTCTGCCCGCGGGCTGCGATTGCGTGGTGCCCGTCGAGCAGATCAGCACTCGCGACGGGGTCGCGAGTCTCGGCGAGGGCAGCGAGGTGCGGCCCGGACAGAATGTGCATCGGCGCGGCACGGATGCTCGCGAGGGCGCACTGCTGCTGACGGCGGGGACGCGGCTCGGGGCACCACAGATCGCGGTCGCCGCGGCGGCCGGCAAGGCGAGGATCCAGGTCGCCAACCAGCCGATGCTGGCGGTGATCTCGACCGGCAACGAGCTGATCGAGCCCGGCGAGCCCATCCTCGCCCATCAGGTCCGCCGCTCGAACGCCTATGCCATTGCGGCGGCGCTGCGTCTGCACGGCTACGAGCGCGTCGCGACCGAACACCTGCGCGATGACGCGCAGGAACTGCAAGCGCGGCTGAAATTCCATCTGGAAACCCACGACGTGCTGGTGCTGAGCGGCGGGGTATCGATGGGGCGGCTGGATCTGGTGCCCCAGGCACTCGATGCGCTCGGCGTGCGCTGCGTATTCCACAAGGTGGCCCAACGCCCGGGCAAGCCGCTGTGGTTCGGCATGGCGCCCACCGGCGCCGCCGTGTTCGCCCTGCCCGGCAATCCCGTCTCCACCGCCGTGTGCGTCTCGCGCTACGTGCTCCCGGCGCTGGCGGCCGCCCAGGGCGAGCACGCCGCGGCGCCCCAGCGCATCGCCCTCGCGGAGGCATTTACTGTAACGCCCGCGCTCACGTTCTTCCTGCCGGTGCGGCTGGTCACGGACGAGCACGGCTGCTGCCGGGCGCTGCCGCGCCCCACCCAGGGCTCGGGCGACTTCACCTCGCTGGCCGGCACCGACGGGTTCGTGGAGCTGCCGGCCGGCCCGAACACCTATCCGGCCGGGTTCGTCGCGCCGCTGTACCGCTGGTAGCCGGCCGCAGGATGGCAATCCGCCCCGGCGAGTGGTAAAGGTACCCGATGACTGCAAGCGATGCCCCCACCGCGCGCGCGCCGGCCGGATTGCGCGACCGGCGCGGCCGGATGCTGCGCGATCTGCGCATCTCGGTCATGGACCGGTGCAACTTCCGCTGCCCCTACTGCATGCCGCGGGAGACCTTCCACGAGACCTACCGCTTTCTCGGCTCGCACGAGCGGCTCTCGTTCGATGAAATCGTCCGCGTGACGCGGCTGCTGGTGCGCCTCGGGGTGCGCAAGCTGCGCCTGACCGGCGGGGAGCCGCTGCTCAGGCCCAATCTGACCGACCTGATCGGCGACCTCACCGCCATCGAGGGCATCGAGGACGTGGCGCTCACCACCAACGGCACGCTGCTCGCCAAGCATGCGTTCGAGCTGCGCGCGGCCGGCCTGCAGCGCGTCACGGTCAGTCTCGACAGTCTCGATCCGGACGTGTTCATGCGCATGAGCGGCGGATTCGGCGGACTGGAAGAGGCCCTCGGCGGCATCGAGCAGGCGCGGCGCGCGGGCCTCGGCCCGATCAAAGTCAATGCGGTCGTGCAGCGCGGCGTGAACGATCACACGGTGCTCGAGCTGGTGGAGCGCTTCCGCGGCACGGGCGTGATCGTGCGATTCATCGAATACATGGATGTCGGCAACCGCAACCACTGGCGGCGCGAGGCGGTGGTTCCCTCGCGGGAGCTGCTCGAGCGCATCGGCGCGCGCTGGCCGCTCGCGCCGCTCGAGCCCGCCTATCGCGGCGAGGTGGCCGAGCGCTACACCTTCACCGACGGCGGCGGTGAGATCGGCTTCATCTCATCGGTCACGCAACCGTTCTGCGGGGATTGCACCCGAGCGCGGCTCTCCTCGGACGGGGTGCTCTACAGCTGCCTCTTTGCCACGCACGGCACGCCGCTGCGTGACCGGCTGCGCAGCGGCGCCAGCGAGGAGGACCTGCTCGATGCGCTGCGCGCGCTGTGGCGCGAGCGCGCCGACAATTACAGCGAGCAGCGTCATCAGGGGGCGCAGGCCGCCGAGGGCGCGCGCAAGGTCGAAATGTTCTACATTGGTGGCTGATGGCGCCGAGCAAGCTGTCCCATCTCGATGCGCGCAATCGCCCCGCCATGGTGGACGTGGGCGGCAAGGAGGTCACGCTGCGCGAGGCGACCGCCGAGGCGCGCGTGATACTGCCGCGCCCGGTCGCGGCCGAGCTGCGCCGCAGCGGCCATCGCACCCGCAAGGGGCCGGTGTTCGACACGGCGATCATCGCGGGCGTGATGGCGGCCAAGCGCACGCACGAGCTGATCCCCTTCTGTCACCCCCTGGGACTCGAGCACTGCTCGGTGCAGATCGAGCAGCGCCCGGGCGGGCAGATCCGCATCCGCTGCCACGTGGCGGTGCACCACCGCACCGGTGTGGAAATGGAGGCGCTCACCGGCGCCTCGGTCGCGGCCCTGACCATCTACGACATGTGTAAAGCGCTCTCCCACGACATCGAAATCGACGGCGTGCGGCTGCTCGCCAAGTCCGGCGGCAAGCGCCCCTACCAGCGCGCCGCGGCGCGCAAGGGCACGCGGGCATGACGGACGCCGGCGCTCCCCTCGCACCGCTCTACGGCCTGCTGCTCGCGGGCGGACGCAGCCGCCGCATGCAGCGGGACAAGGCCGCGCTCGAATACCACGGCCAGAGCCAGCTCGAGCGGACGATGGCGCTGCTCGAGGACCGCGTGGAGCGCGCCTTCGTGTCGGTTCGCGCCGAGCAGCGCGACGATCCGCTGCGCAGGCGCTACGAGTTGATCATGGATGCGCCCCAGGACCTCGGTCCGGTCGGCGGCATCCTCGCCGCCCAGGCGGCCCATCCACATGCCGCCTGGCTCGTGCTCGCCTGCGACCTGCCGTTCCTCGATGCGCGCACGCTCGGGCACCTGATCGCCTCGCGCGAGCCCGGGCGCACCGCCACCGCCTATCGCTCGAGCCACGACGGGCTGCCCGAACCGCTGTGCGCGATCTACGAGCCGGCGAGCCATTCGCCTCTGGCGGCCGCCGCAGCCGCCGGGCGGCTCTGTCCGCGGAAGTTTCTGCTCGGCGCCGACACCGCACTGCTCGATCAGCCCGAGCCCGGCGCGCTGGAGAACGTCAACACGCCGCAGGAGTTCCAACAGGCGTCCGAAGCCCTGCGCGCGCCTCGGCTGGCAGCGGACAAACACATCTCGGTGCAGTATTACGCGCTGCTGCGTGAGCAGGCCGGGCGCAGCGGCGAGTCGCTGCACACCACCGCCGCCACCGCGCGCGAGCTGTACCACGAACTGAAGCGACGCCACCCCTTCACGCTGCCGCCGCAGCTGCTGCGCGTGGCGGTGAACGCCGAGTTCGCCGAGTGGTCCGCCCCGCTCGCCGACGGCGACACCGTGGTGTTCATCCCGCCGGTGGCCGGCGGCTAGCCCTGGTGCGCGCCCGACGGCGTGTCGGCTGCGCCGCGAATCCGATGTGACGACATGACGCTTTTTCGCTTCAGCACCGATCCCATCGATCCCACCGCGCTGCGTGCGGCGCTCGAGGGCGCGGCCGCGGGCGGCTACAGCAGCTTCGAGGGCTGGGTCCGCGACCACAACGAGGGGCGCAGCGTGCGCCGCCTGGAATACGAGGCGTTCGAGGCGCTGGCCATCAAGGAGGGCGAGCGGATCGTCAGCGAAGCGCTCGCCCGGTTTGGCGTCGAACGGGCCGCCTGTGTGCACCGCCTCGGAGCGCTCGAGATTGGCGAAACCGCAGTCTGGGTCGGTGTCGCGGCGCGGCACCGCCACGAGGCGTTCCTCGCCTGCCGCTACATCATCGATGCGGTCAAGCACCGTGTGCCGATCTGGAAGAAGGAACACTACCTCGAGGGGGACTCTGGCTGGGTGAACTGCGAGCGCTGCGCGGCGCCCGCAGAGCCGCTCGCCGAGGCCGGCGCGCGCGCGCCGGCGCATCAGCACCGCCACGAGCACGAACACAGGTCCGCGCCGCATTCCGAGACGCAGAGCGCAGCGGCTCCGGACTACTCCCGCCAGATGGTGCTGCCGGAGGTCGGCGCGGCCGGCCAGGCGCGGCTCGGGCGAGCCGCGGTGCTGATCGTCGGCTGCGGCGGGCTCGGCGTGCCGGCCATGAGCTATCTCGCTGCGGCGGGGATCGGCCGGCTGGGCCTGGTGGATGCCGATGTGCTGGAAGCCTCCAACCTGCACCGCCAGCCGCTCTACGCGCTCGAGGACGCCGGTCGGCCCAAAGTCGAGCTCGCCGCCGAGCGATTGCGCGCGGTGAATCCTGCCCTCGACGTGCGCACCTATCGCACCCGGCTCGACCCGGGCAACGCTTCCGACCTCATTGCCGGGTACGACATCGTCATCGACTGCACCGACACCATCGCGAGCAAGCTGGCGCTGAACGACGCGTGCGTGCGCTCCGGCCAACCGGCAGTGTTCGCCAGCGTGTATCAGTACGAGGGACAGCTGCAGGTGGTGCGGCCGGGGCAGGGACCCTGCCTGCGCTGCGTCTGGCCGGAAACGGCTCGCGACGGCCTGGTCGGCGCGTGCGCCGAGGCGGGCGTGCTCGGGCCGGTTCCCGGCGTGCTCGGCACTCTGCAGGCGCTCGAGGCGCTGAAGGTGCTGCTCGATCTGCCCGGGCAGCTCACCGATGCGGTCTTGATGGTGGATCTGCTCACCCTGAACGTGACCCGCCTGCGCGCCCGGCGCGCGCCGGACTGCCCCCGCCACGGCGCGCGCGGCACGGGCAGCCTGCAGAGCGCGGACGCGGCGAGCGTGGAGATCGAGTTCGGTTCGCTGCAGGCGGCGTTCGCGGCGGGCTACACCCTCATCGACATCCGCGAGCCCGCCGAGTGCGCGCGCGAGCCGGCCCCAGGAGCGGCCGTCAGCGCGATCCCGCTCACGCAGCTGCTCTACGGCCCACCGCCCGCCTCGCTGTCGCAGCGCTGCCTGCTGATCTGCACGAGCGGCGTGCGCAGCCTCGCGGCGGCGGGCGAGCTGCGCGCCAGGGGTCATGCACACGTGTACTCCCTGCGCGGAGGGCTGGCCGCGCTCGCGCGCGCCGCTACGGCCTGACCTGGCCCGAGCCGCGCACGATGTACTTGTAACTCGTCAACTGTTCGACCCCGACCGGTCCGCGGGCGTGGAAGCGGTCGGTGGAGATGCCGATCTCCGCCCCCATGCCGAACTCGCCCCCATCGGCGAACTGCGTCGAGGCGTTGTGCAGCACGATGGCGCTGTCGACCCGCTGCAGAAAGCGCTCGGCGGTGGCTTGGTTGTCGGTGACGATCGATTCGGTGTGTGCCGAGCCATAGCGGCCGATATGCGCGATCGCCCCCTCGAGGCCATCGACCACCTTGGCCGCGATGATCGCCTCGAGGTACTCGGTGTACCAGTCCTCCTCGCTCGCCGGCCGCACGCGCGGGTCGGCGCTCTGCACGGTCTCATCGCCGCGCACCTCGCAGCCGGCATCGAGCAGCGTGCGCACCACGGGCGTCATATGCGTCGCGACACACGCCCGATCGATGAGCAGCGTCTCGGCGGCGCCGCAGATGCCGGTGCGGCGCATCTTCGCGTTGAGCGCGATGGCCTCGGCCATGCGCACGTCGGCATCCCGATCGATGTACACGTGGCAGTTGCCCTCGAGATGCCCGATCACCGGCACCCGCGCCTCCTGCCGGACCCGCGCGACCAGACTCTTGCCGCCGCGCGGCACGATCACGTCGAGATAGTCGGTCATGCCCGAGAGCATGTAGCCGACCGCGGCGCGATCGGTGGTCGGCACCAGCTGGATGCACTCGGCCGGCAGTCCCGCGCCGCGCAACCCCTCGGTCAGGCAGGCGTGAATGGCGACGTTCGAGTGGCGGCTCTCGGACCCGCCGCGCAGAATCACGGCGTTGCCCGACTTCAGGCACAACGCGCCAGCGTCGGCCGTGACGTTCGGGCGGCTCTCGTAAATAATTCCGATCACCCCGAGGGGCACGCGCACGCGCTGGATCTTCAGTCCATTCGGGCGCTGCCATTCGGCCATGATGGTGCCGATGGGGTCCGCAAGGCTCATGACGGCCTCGATGCCGCGCGCCATCGCCTCGAGCCGCTCGGCGTTGAGCGCCAGGCGATCGAGCAGCGCACCGCCGAGCCCGGCGGCGCGGGCGGCGGCGAGGTCATGACCATTGGCGCTCAGAATCTCGCCCGCCTGCGCGCGGATCGCGTTCGCGGCGCGGCCGAGCGCCTCGTCCTTCACGGCGGCGGTGGCGCGCGCCAGCACGGCCGCGGCGGCCACCGCATCGCGGCCCAGGCGCTGCATCGTCTCGCCAAGCCCAGGGTCTGAGTTCGCGCTCATGTCGATGAGGACTGCAACAGCACCAGATCGTCGCGATGAATCAGCTCGTCGCGGCCGCGAAACCCGAGAATGTCGGGAATCTGCGCCGACTGGCGGCCGATGATCTTCGCCGCGTCGCTGTCGCTGTACGCGATGATGCCGCGGGCCACTTCCGCACCCTCCGGCGTCAGCACGCTCACCGTGTCGCCGCGCTCGAACTGCCCGCGTGCACCAGTGACTCCGGCGGGCAGGAGGCTGCGGCCGGCGCGCAGCGCGCGCAGCGCGCCGTGATCGATGGTCAGCGCGCCGGCTGGCCGCAGCGTCCCGGCGATCCACTGCTTGCGGGCCGTGACCGGGCTCGCGGTCGGCAGGAACCAGGTGCAGCGCGCCCCCTCCTCGAGACGGCGGACCGGATGGCGGGGGTGTCCGGCGGCGATGCACATGCGGCAGCCGGCGGCCATCGCGATCCGCGCGGCGAGCAGCTTCGTGGCCATGCCGCCGGAGCCGATCTCGGAGACCGAACGCCCCCCCATCGCCTCGATTTCAGGGGTGATCTGGCGGACTTCGTCGATGAACCTCGCGGTCGGATCGCGGTTCGGGTCGGCCGCGTAAAGGCCATCGACATCCGAGAGCAGGATGAGACAGTCGGCGCCGGCCATCTGTGCCACGCGCGCCGCCAGGCGGTCGTTGTCCCCGTAGCGGATCTCAGCCGTGGCGACCGTGTCGTTCTCGTTGATGACGGGCAGCGCACCGAGCGCCAGCAAGGTCTCGAGCGTGGCACGCGCGTTGAGGTAGCGCCGGCGCCGCTCGCTGTCCTCGAGCGTGAGCAGCACCTGAGCGACCGTCACCTGGCGGCTCTCGAGCAGCTCCTTGTAGGCGTGCGCCAGACGAATCTGGCCGACGGCCGCGGCGGCCTGGCTCTCCTCGAGTCGCAGCGCTCCCTTGGCGAGCGAGAGCTGCCTGCGCCCGAGCGCGATGGCTCCCGAGGACACCAGGATGACCTGCTGGCCCCGGCGGCGCAGCCGCAGAAGGTCCTCGATGAGGGTTTCGAGCCAGGCGCGATTGATGCGGCCGCTGGCTGCGTCGACCAGCAATGCCGAGCCGACCTTGACGACGATGCGCCGCGCCTTGGCCAGAGGAGAGTCCGCTTGCGATCGGGTGGGCATGCGAAAACTATACGTGCGGCGAATCATTCGCGCGAGCGCGACACGGCCGTGCGTTGCTCCCGGCCAGCGCAACCCCTAAACTTGCGCGGCCGCCAAGTGAGAGGACCCCATCGGTGAGCAGAGATTACGAACCGGTTCCCGGCCAGTGGTACGAGAACCTTGAAGAAGACGAGTCCTTCCGCGTGCTCAAAGTGGACGAGGATGCCGAGCTGGTCGAGATCGAGCATCTCGACGGGGAGATCGAGCAGCTCGACCTGGAAACCTGGCACGAATTGGACCTCGAGGAGACCGCAGAGCCCGAGGGCTGGGCCGAACCCGAGGAGGAGGACGAGGAGGACGATGAGGATGAGGACTGGGAGGAGGACGAGGACGACGAGGATGAGGATGAGGATGACGATGACGATGACGATGACGATGAGGACGACTGGGACGACGACGATGAGCGCGACGAGTACTGAGTCTGCGCCGCGTACCGCCCGGATGTTGCTCCGCCCCGTGCGTGCGTCCTGTGACGCGCCGCGGCCCTGAGGCTCGAGCGGCTGACGCGCGCCCGACGGCGCTCTGCCCGGGGTTCGAGCGGCCGCAGCGGCTATGACCCACGACGTCGCGGTGAGCTGGCTGCACGAGAAGGAATCGGCCTGGCTGTACCGTCACGTCGCCGCTGCGCAGAGCGATCCGCACCACCGGCGCCTGTTCGAGCAGCTGGCCGCCGCCGCCGAAGAGCAGGCGCAGCGCTGGGAGGAGTCCGCGCGCCGCTCGGGCGGATCACTCACACTCGAGTTCCGACCTTCGGCGCGCGCCCGCGTGGTGGCCCGCCTGGTCCACTGGTTCGGGCCCCGGGCACTGCGCTCCGTGTTGGCCGCCATGAAGCTGCGGGGCCTCTCGGTGTACAGCGGCCCGGCCGTGGCCGGCCACGACATGCCGACGACCCTGTCGGAGGTCGGAGCGCGGCACCGTGGCGGTCTCGGCGGGAACCTCCGGGCGACGGTGTTCGGCGTCAACGACGGCCTGCTCGCCAACGCCAGTCTGGTCATGGGCATCTCGGGCGCGAGCAATGCCGCCGGCTGGGTGCTGCTCACGGGCGTCGCAGGACTGCTGGCCGGCGCTCTGTCCATGGCGGCCGGCGAGTACGTCTCGGTGCGCTCGCAGCGCGAGATGTACGAGTACCAGATTGCGCTCGAGCGCGCCGAAATCGCCGAGTACCCTGAAGAGGAAGCCGAGGAGCTGGCGCTGATCTACGCCGCCCGCGGCATGCCCCTGCCGCAGGCGCGGGAGGTCAGTCAGTCGCTGCTGTCCCGGCCCGAGCACGCCCTGGATGTGCTCGCCCGCGAGGAGCTCGGGCTGAGTCCGGAGCTGCTGGGCTCGCCCTGGGGCGCAGCCTGGTCCTCGTTCCTTTCCTTTGCCTTTGGCGCAGCGGTGCCGCTGGTGCCCTTTCTGGCGGGCGGCACCGGCGGCGGGGCCGTCGTGGTCGCCGCCGCCCTGACCGCGGCGACGCTGTTCCTGGTGGGTCTGGCGATCAGCCTGTTCACCGGCCGGCACGCGCTGCGCGGCGCGCTGCGCATGGTGCTGATCGGCGGCGCGGCCGGGCTCGTGACCTATCTGCTCGGCCGCGCGCTCGGCGGGGCGCTGCACTGAGCCGCGGGGTGTTTTGCGCAGCGGGCTCCGTGAGGCATAGTCCTTTGCCGATGGACGTCTTTCACTGCCTGCGGGCGGGCCGATGAGCGCCCCCGCACCGCCGCTGCTCGAGCGCCTCGCCCGCATTGTAGGGCCGGGCCGCCTGCTCACGGCCGACTCGGACCTGGCGCCCTTTCTGACCGATCACCGTGAGCTTTACCACGGCCGTGCATTCGCCGTCGCACAGCCCGACACGGCCGGGCAGGTCGCGCAGCTCCTCGCCCTGTGCAATGCGCAGCGTATCGGCGTCGTGCCCCAGGGCGGCAACACCGGCTATTGCGGCGGCGCCACGCCGGATGACAGCGGCGCTCAGCTCGTGATCAGCCTCTCGCGGCTGAACCGCATCCGCGCGGTCGATGCACCCAACGACGCCCTGATCGCCGAAGCCGGCTGCGTGCTCGCCGACGTGCAGCGTGCGGCCGAGGCCGCGCAGCGCTTCTTCCCCCTCAGCCTCGGCTCCGAGGGCAGCTGTCAGATCGGCGGCAACCTCTCGACCAATGCCGGCGGGGTGCACGTGCTGCGCTACGGCATGATGCGCGATCTGGTGCTGGGGCTCGAGGTGGCGCTCGCCGACGGGCGGCTGCTGTCCTCGCTCACCCGGCTGCGTAAGGACAACACCGGCTATGACATCAAGTCCCTGTTTCTCGGCGCCGAGGGCACTCTCGGCATCATCACCGCCGCGAGCCTCAAGCTCTTTGCGCGCATCCGCGCGACGGCGACCGCGTTCGCGGCGGTGCGCGATCCGGGCGCGGCCGTCGAGCTGCTCGCCCGGCTGCGCGAGGCGAGCGGCGAGCGGGTGAGCTCCTTTGAGCTCATTCCGCGCCTCGCGCTTGAGCTGACCACACAGCACATCCCGGGCGTGCGCGACCCGCTCGGGGCTGCCCACGCGTGGTATGTGTTGTGCGAGCTGACCTCGGCGCGCGCGGCGGACCCGTGTGATGCGATGCTGACCGAATGCCTCGAGCCGGCGCTCGAGGAGGGCCTCGTGGAGGATGCCGTTCTCGCACGCAACGAACGCGAACGATCGGCCCTGTGGAAGCTGCGCGAGACGATCCCCGAAGCGCAGCGGCGTGACGGCGCGAGCCTCAAACATGACATCTCCGTCCCGGTGGCGGCGATCCCCGCATTCATCAGGCGCGCCGGTCAATGGGTGCGCGATCACGTGCCCGACGGCCGCCTGGTCGCCTACGGCCACGTGGGCGACGGCAACCTTCACTTCAACATCAACCAGGCGGGCGCGGCCGACCGCACCGCGTTTCTCGCGCGCGGGCAGACCGTCAAGCGCGCGATCCATAACCTGGTGAGCGAGTTCGACGGCAGCATCAGCGCCGAGCACGGCATCGGTCGGCTCAAGGTCGCCGAGCTCGAGCGCTACGCGCCGCCGGTGGAGCTGGAACTGATGCATGCCCTGAAGCGTGCCTTCGATCCCAACGGCATCCTGAACCCGGGCAAAGTCCTGCGGGAGCAGCGGTGAGCCGGCCGGTCCCGCCCGCCCCTCGCCCGAGCCTCGCGGTCCGGGTGCTCGCGTGCGCGGCGCTCGCGAGCTGGCCGCTGCCGTTCTGGTGCGTCGCGCTGCGCATCGGAGCGGCGGCTCTGGCGGACACCGTGCTGCCGCTGCTGCTCGCCCTCGGTGCGCTCTCCCTGGCGCTGCGCCTGCTGCTGCACCGGCGCCCCGGGGACTTCGGGATCTTCTTCCCCGACACGCGCGATCAGCGCGGCACGGCCGGCTCGATCCGCGTGAACGCGGCACTGCTGCTGATTTTCAACCTGGGCGCCGCGTGGTTCGTGCGGCACGATCCCCTCACCAGAACCACCACCATCGTGATGCTGGTGTTGAGCACGGTCTCGGCAATGAACCTCGCCGATGAGTCCTGGATGGCCCGCAGCCGGCGGCTCGCCTCGCGTTCCTGACGAGCGCGCCGCGCGCGGCGGCTTGACGCCTGCGATCGAATTGAGGAGACTACAGGCTACGTGCTGGTTCCCCGGCTCTCGCCGGGGAGGCAAGAGGGAACGCGGTGAGACTTCACACAAGTCGATGCCGTGGCTACCCCCGTAACTGTAAGCGGCGAGTCCGCGTCCAATATGGCCACTGGGAATACTGGGAAGGCCGGACGCACGATCACGACCCGCAAGCCAGGAGACCTGCCAGCGCGGTCACCCAACCGGTGGGCGGGGAGCACCACACGGAGCGGTCATTCGCAGCGGTGACACTGGAACCGGTGCGCGGGCCGTGGGATCGACGTTCCACGCAGAGCGACGCAAGAGGCGTGTGCGGAGCAAACAGCTCGGCGCGCGGACTGTGCGTTCGAAGCTGTCATGCGCATCGGCTGTCGTTGCCACGCCCCCGACGGGGCACCGCTACGGAGCACTGCGATGCGATTGATGCCGATTCCGCTTCCCTCCTCTGCACATTCCCGCCTCACGCGCGCGCCTGAGAGCCTGACCCCGGCCGGCGGCGCGCGAGGCGCCCTGGCGCTGCTGTTGTGCCTGGCCGCGACCGGCGCGCCGGCCGTCGCGGCGCCCGCGGCGGGCGCGGTGCCGACCGTAGTCATATCGGCCGCTACCTTTCCCCAGGCTCTGTCCGAGACGCTGCCAAGCGTGAGCGTGATCACCCGCGAGCAGATCGAGAGAAGCGGCGTGAAGAACCTGACGACGCTGCTGCAACGGGTCGCCGGCGTGCAGATCACCTCCAACGGGGGCCCCGGACAGCCGGCCACGACCTACCTCGAGGGCTTCGGTGGCGTCGACGCGGGGGTGCTGGTCCTGGTGAATGGCGTGCCGATCACGCCCCAGGACGCCTCCGGCGGCAGCAACTACCTGGAGAATCTCACCACCGATCAGATCCAGCGCATCGAGGTCATTCATGGCAACGTCTCGGCGATCTACGGCTCGGGGGCCATCGGCGGAGCGATCCTGATCACCACGCGCGAGGGTGGCCGCAGGCGGCGGGCCGACGTCTCGCTCGGCGCGGGCAGCCGAAACACGGTCGCGGTCTCGGCCAACGCAAGTGGACAGATCGATCACACTCGCCTGCAGGCCGGCGTCAGCCGCTACACGACCGCCGGCATCCCCTCGATCAACCCGGCGCAAAGCACTTTCGTCACCTCCAACAGGTCCGACGGCTACCACAACCTGACGGTCAATGGATCGGTCGTGCAGGACCTCGCCGCTCACCAACAGCTCGGGGCACGCGCATTCCTGAGCGACGGACGCTATACCTACGACAACGACACTTCCGGCGGACGCACCAAACAGTCACTGCTGCAGCTGTTCAGCGACAATCGCTTCGGCTCGATCTGGACCTCGCACCTGAGCCTCTCGCGCGAGCGCACCGCCGACATCAATCTCGGCAGCTATCCCGCGACATACCGCTCGACCAACCTGGATGTGCTGTGGCGCAACGTGGTCCGGCTGTCGAAGAGTTGGACGCTGACCGGGGGCGCGACTCATCAGCACCAATCGGTTACGAGCACCGGACAGGGCGGCATCCCGAGCACCTCGCGCGGCCTCACCGCGGTGTTCGCCGGCCTCGACGGCTCGCTCGGCGGCAACGAGCTGCAGCTCAATGTGCGCCACGATCAGGTCGACGGCTACACCGGCAACGAGAACACCTTCTTCGCCGGCTACGGACGCGCGCTCGGCCACGGGTTCAAGGCGATCGCCAGTTACGCCAGCGCGTTCAACGCGCCCCCCCTCGGCTACCTCTACTACAACAGCCCCTACTGGGCCGCCAATCCGCACCTGAAGCCCGAGACGGCGCACACGGTCGAGGCAGCGCTGCAGTGGTCGAAGGCATTGAACGAGGTGCGCGTCACGCTGTTCCAGACCACCGGCAGCGACCTGTGGGGCTATGGCACGACACCCAGCGCTCTGACGCAGTTTCAGAACATCGCCCGTACCCGCACCCGTGGGCTCGAGCTCAGCGCTCACGGCGCTTGGCGGCGATGGAGCTACGAGGCGAACCTGACCCTGCAGCAGCCGCTCGCCCTCAGCAGCCCCGGGCATCCGACCCTGCAGCGCCTCGCGCGCAGCATCGCCAATGTCAGTCTCGAGTACAGCTTCGGGCGCGTATGGACCGCCCTGGTCGCTCATTACACCGGCCCGCGGCCGGATGTCACGTACACGCCGGCCTTCGCGACCCTGCCCGTGACACTGGGCAGCTATACCACCGTGACGTTGACCGCGGGCGGACCGATCGGGCCTACCCTGCGCTGGAACGTGCGCGCCGAGAACCTGTTCGACAAACGATACGAGACCGCCTACAGCTACAATTCGGTGCCCTTCGGGCTGTTCGTGGGACTGACCTGGCGGCCGCTCGGCCCGTGAGTCAAGCCACGCCGCGCGGGCACCGTCCGATGGGCTGCCAGAGCGCCGCCGACACGGTACAATGATCCTATGACGTCCAATATGCATCCGCACCGATCATCCGCCTCCTGGGGTGCCCGCGCGGCGTGGCTGGCGGCATTCGTGCTCGCCACGGCGCTGTTCAGCGCGGGACTGACCTGCGCGGTCCCGCTGGTCGCGTTCGCCGCGATCTGCGCTCTGCGTCAGCGTCGCGGGCAGGCGCTGCTCTCCATCGGGCTGCTGTGGCTCGGCAGCGAACTGATCGGCTTCACGCTGCTCAAGTTCCCGGTCGGGGCGGTGGCGTTCGGCTGGGGCGCGCTCGTCGGCGCGGCGCTGCTCGCGGCCACGTGGGCGGCGGGCTCGGTGGCGCGCCGTGTCCCGCGCACCGTGGGCATCGTGGCGACGTTCGCAACCGCGTTCGCCGTCTACGAGAGTGTGCTGTGGGCCGTCAGCCGGATCGTCGGCGCGGCCGCGGGCGCTTTCACTTCCGGCATCCTGACCCAGGTCCTGGTGCTCAACGCCGTGACGTTCGCCGCTCTGCTGCTCGTCGGTGCGCTCACCACGCGCGCCGCCCGGGGCGTGCCGCTGCTCTCGAAGGCGCACGCGCAGCGGAGTTAGGTCGGCGGGGGCCTGCGCAGCCGCACGAGCCCTTCCTGCGCCGTACTCGCGACCAGCCTGCCGTCGCGCCCGTAGACCTCGGCGCGCGCGAAGCCGCGCGCGCCCGAGGCGCTCGGGCTCTCGACCGCATACAACAGCCAGTCATCGACGCGCAGCGGCCGATGAAACCACATGGCATGATCGATGCTCGCCATGACCAGCGCGTCGCTGAATGACGTCTTGCCGTGCGGCAGCGTTGCCGTGTCGAGCAGAAAATAGTCCGACAGGTACGCGAGCAGCCGGCGGTGCAGGCTCTCGTCGTCGGGCAACCGGTCGACCGCCCGGAACCACACCTGACGCGCCGGCGGCGCGCGGCCCGCCAGCAGGAACTCCATCGGCTGCACCAGGCGGAACTCGAAGGGCCGCGGCCGCTCGAGAAAGCGCCGCACGGCCTGCGGCAGACGCTCGAGCAGCTGCGGCGGCGGGCGGCTCGAGTCGGGCAGCGACTCCGGCGGCGGCACCTGCGGCATCTCGAGCTGATGATCGAAGCCCTCCTCGACGATCTGGAACGAGGCGGCCATGGTGAATATGGGCGCACCGTGCTGGATGGCCACCACGCGGCGATTGCAGAAGGCGTGCCCGTCGAGGCTGCGGTCGACTTGGTATACGATCGGTGCGTTGAAATCGCCGCGGCGCAGGAAGTACGCGTGCAGCGAGTGCACGATGCGGCCCTCGACCGTGGCGGCGGCCGCGGTGAGCGCCTGTCCGAGCACCTGGCCCCCGAAGACCTGGGGGCTGCCGATGTCGCGGCTCTCACCGCGAAACAGATCGACCTCGAGCCGCTCCAGATCAAGGAGCTTGATCAAATCAGCGAGCCGAGGATCCATCGGGTCTGCCTCCGCCGCGCCGCCGCTCAGTCGGGAACGCCGAGCCGCTGATGCATGATGGGGCTCGTGGTCGTGTACTGCAGGAACTGGCGCTTCTCGGGATACAGATGATGCTGGATGCCGAAGGCGGCGAGCGCCGCCTCGTGAAAACCCGAGAGAATGAGCTTCTTCTTGCCGGGATAGGTGTTGATGTCGCCGACGGCGAAAATGCCGGGCACGCTGGTCTGGAATCGCTCGGTATCGACCTTGAGGGCGCGCTTGTCGAGCTCCAGACCCCACTCGGCGATAGGCCCGAGCTTCGGGTGCAGCCCGAAGAACACGAGCAGCTGCTCGGCTGCGAGCGCCTCGGTGCCGCCGTCGGGCTTCTTGACGTGCACCCCGGTCAGGCGAGCCCCCTCGGTGATCAGTGAATGCGGCAGCGCCTCGTAGCAGCGCATGCGCCCGGCGGCGACCAGCTCGCGCATCCTGGCCACCGAGGCCGGGGCGGCGCGGAATTCGGCGCGGCGGTGCACCAGCGTCACGCTCTTGGCCTTCGGCACCAGCTCGAGCGTCCAGTCGAGCGCCGAGTCGCCGCCGCCGAAGATGACGATGTGCCGGCCGGCCAGCGCGGCGGCCTCCTTGACGCGATACTGAATCGCCCCGCCCTCGAACGCCTCGGCCCCCTCGATGCCGATGCGGCGCGGTTGGAACGAGCCGACGCCCGCGGCGATCACCACGGTGCCGGCGTTGAAGCGCGTGCCGGCGGCGGTGCTCAGCTCGAAGCGGCCGTCCGCGCGGCGCACGAGCGCCGTGACCTCCTGGCCGAGATGGAACTGCGGGTTGAAGGGCTTGATCTGCTCGAGCAGCCGGTCGATCAGCTCCTGCGCGCCGCAGACCGGCAGCGCCGGAATGTCATAAATGGGCTTGTCGGGGTAGAGCTCCGTGCACTGCCCCCCGGGATGCGCCAGCGAGTCGACCACGTGCGCCTTGATGCCGAGCAGGCCGAGTTCAAACACCTGAAACAGTCCGCAGGGCCCGGCCCCGACGATCAGCGCGTCGACGTCGATCGGCGCGCCCCCTTGAGGTGCTGCGCTGTGCTCGCTCATGTGGCTCACTTCGCCCCCATCGGGTGCAAAGCCGCCATTCTACAGAGCTTCAGAGCGCGGCGCGCCGCTAGGCGCGGCCCGCGTTCGAGTCGGTCGGGGTATGAAAGTACTCGCTCTCGGCGGCCAGCTGCTCGATCAGGCGCTTCAGTTCAGCCATGCGGCCCTCGGCCGTGCTGATCGGCATGCAGTCCTGGCAGCGCGGATCGCCGCAGGGCTGGCGCGAATAGAGCCAGTACTGCAGCGCACCGGCGAGCAGCCCGTCGGCGATGTCCCACAGATCGGCGTCGCGGTCCTTGTCCGCGATCTTGTTGCCCAGATCAACGGCCTTGGTGAATGCGGAATCGAACGTATCAGCGATTTCGGTCATGGGCCCTCTTCTCCCATATACCGCTAGTATACGGCAATCGGCCGCGGCAACACCCTGACCGGCCGGCCGCCACGGCCCGCTTGAGGTCAAGCCCCAGCGTCCGGCCCTGCAGCGCCGGCATCCGCGGCGCGCATAAACCCGTCGCGAGCGCGCACGCCGATGTCGGGTTGATCTGTAAAGAACCCATCGATGCCGGCAGCGAGAAAACGGCGGATCTCCTGCTCGAGATCGCCCCGCTCGTCTGCGGCGCCCGCGGTGCGCGCCTCGGCCGGCAGAAACGCGTTCTCCGCGCGGAATGTCCAGGGAATGACCTTGAGGCCGTGCGCGTGGCTGTCGGCGACGAGCCGCGTGGGATGCACGAGCCGTCCGTGCGCATCGCGCGCGATCACCAGGGACTTCTCCGGCCCGACCGCCGCTGCATAGGTGGCCACCTCGGCGAGCCCCGCCGGCGTCGTCAGCTGCGCGAAGGTGCGCGCCTCGCCCGCCGCGCGCGCATCGTACGGGGCTCCCTCGGCCTCGATCAGCTGCACCAGCGGCACGCGGCTGAGGGCGCTCAGCGTACGCAGGATGCCGGTCTCGAACGACTCGATGAACACCTGCGCCGCGGGCGCGGCGCATCCGTGCGCCTCGAGCACGGCGAGCAGCGCTTCGGCCATGGGCAGACCGCACGCCGCGAAATGACTCGGATGCTTCAACTCCGGATACAGGCCGATGAGGGGCGGTGCCGGCCGGCCGAGCGCGGCGGCGCGCGCCGCGCGCGCGCGGCCGGCCTGCTCGCGCAGCAGCAGGATCTCCTCGAGCGTCGCGATCTCGAGCTGCCCGTCGAACCGGCTGTTGTGCGGGCGCAGCGCCGGGATGCGCTCGCGGGCGCGCAGGCTCTTCAGCTCCTCGAGCGTGAAATCCTCGCTGAACCAGCCGGTGACCGGCTCGTCATCGATGCGTTTGGTGACCCGACGGGCGGCGAAGCGGGCGTGCTCGGCCACGTCGGTCGTGCCGCCGAGCTCGTTCTCGTGACGCGCCACGAACACCCCGTCCCGCGTCATGACCAGGTCCGGCTCCAGCGCGTCGGCGCCCTGCTGCAGCGCGAGGTAGTAGGCCGCCAGCGTATGCTCCGGCAGGTAGCCGCTCGCGCCGCGGTGAGCGATGACGACGGGCATTGACATCACGCAGTTGCTACACTCGGCGGGTGCTGCTCACCGAACATGACATTTATCTGTTTCGCGAAGGGACGCACGGCCGCGCCTACGAGAAGCTCGGCTCGCACACGCTGCCCGCGGGCGAGGGCCGCCCGGCGGGCACGCAGTTCGCCGTATGGGCGCCGAACGCCGCCTCGGTCTCGGTCATCGGCGATTTCAATGGCTGGAACGGCCTCGCTCATCCGCTCGCGCCGCGCCCCGACTCCTCGGGAATCTGGGAAGCGTTCGTGCCGGGCCTCGGCGCAGGGACACTCTACAAGTATCACATAATCTCCCGCCAGCAGGGCTACACGGTCGACAAGAGCGACCCGTTCGCCTTTCACTGCGAGACCCCGCCGCGCACCGCCTCGGTGGTATGGGATCTCGCCTACGCCTGGGGCGATGCCGAGTGGCTGGCTCACCGCCCCGAGCGCAGTGCGCTCGCGGCCCCCTGGTCGATCTACGAGCTGCACCTGGGCTCGTTCCGGCGCGTCCCCGGGCAGGACAACCGGCCGCTCACCTACCGGGAGCTCGCCGAAGCGGTCGCCGCGCACGTCACCGACATGGGCTTCACTCACGTCGAGCTGCTGCCGGTGATGGAGCACCCCTTCTACGGCTCGTGGGGCTACCAGGTGACCGGGTTTTTCGCGCCGACCTCGCGCTACGGCACGCCCCAGGACTTCATGTACTTCGTCGATTATCTGCACCAGCGCGGCATCGGCGTCATCCTCGACTGGGTCCCCTCGCACTTCCCGGCCGACCAGCACGGCCTCGCCTTCTTCGACGGCACCCACCTCTACGAGCACGCCGACCCGCGTCAGGGTCACCACCCCGACTGGAAGAGCTCGATCTTCAACTACGGCCGCTCCGAGGTGCGCAACTTCCTCCTGAGCAGCGCGCTGTTCTGGCTCGAGGCCTATCACGTCGATGCGCTGCGCGTCGATGCGGTCGCCTCCATGCTCTATCTCGACTATGCGCGGCGCGAGGGCGAGTGGATTCCCAACCGTTACGGCGGCCGCGAGAACCTGGAGGCGGTGGAGTTCATCAAGCAGATGAACCTGGCGGTGTACCGCGACCATCCCGACACCCACACCATCGCCGAGGAGTCGACCGCCTGGCCCATGGTCTCGCGCCCGACCTACCTCGGCGGCCTCGGGTTCGGCATGAAGTGGAACATGGGCTGGATGCACGACACGCTGAAGTACTTCGCGACCGATCCGGTGTACCGCAAGTTCCACCATGCCCAGATCACTTTCAGCCTCTGGTACGCCTTCAACGAGAACTTCGTGCTGCCGCTCTCGCACGATGAGGTGGTGCACGGCAAGGGCTCGCTGATCGGCAAGATGGCCGGCGATGCGTGGCAGCGCTTCGCCAATTTGCGCCTGCTCTACGGGTACCTGTGGACCCACCCCGGCAAGAAGCTGCTGTTCATGGGCGGGGAGTTCGCGCAGACCAGCGAGTGGCAACACGAGCGGGGCCTCGATTGGCACCTGCTCGAGTTCGCGCCGCACCGGGGGATACAGCAGTGGGTGCGGGACCTCAACCGCCTGTACCGGGCCACCCCGGCGCTGCACCAGCGGGACTTCAGCGCCGACGGGTTCGAGTGGATCGACTGCGACAACTCCGACGACAGCGTGATCGTGTATCTGCGACGCGGTCATGGCCCGCGCGAGATGGTCCTGGTGGCGTGCAACTTCACGCCCGTACCCCGCGAGCACTACCGGGTGGGCGTGCCGCTCGGCGGGAGGTGGCTCGAGCGGCTGAACAGCGATGCGCCCGAGTACGGTGGCAGCGGCATCGGCAACCTGGGCGCGACGGATGCGCAGCAGCACCCCTCGCACGGCCGCCCGTATTCGCTTACCCTGAGGCTGCCGCCGCTGGCGGCGGTCGTGCTGACGCCCGAGTAGGCGAACGGCGCTTCCGTCGCGGTCAACGGACGGCCGTTGCGAGCGTTGCCTGTCTCAGCAGGGGCGACCCCCCAGGAGCGCGGCCCATGCGAAATTCGTCCAAACGGCTGCTTGGCGCGGCGCTGCTCGCGGCGCCGCTCGTGCTCACGTCCTGCTCGGGCGTGCCGCTGCGCGAGCGGCAGGCCGCCGAGCTGCGCCGCTACGAAGCCTATGCGGGCAAGCCGGTCAAGGAGATCCGCTGGGTCAACGGCTACAAGCGCTGGTCGCCCGTCGCGGCGAACAAGCTGCTGGTGTGGACCAACATCGAGCAGCCCTACCTGATGAGCGTGTTCCCGCCCTGCACCGACCTGCTGTTCGCGCACGGCATCGGCATCACCTCGACGATCGAGGTGACACAGGCGCGCTTCGATTTCGTGACGGCGGACGGCTGGAAGTGCATGATCGAGACCATCCAGCCCATCGATTACCAGCGCATGCGCCAGGATGAGCACAAGCCGCACGGCGCAAGTCAGCGGTAGCCGCGCGCCTGCAGGTCGAACAGCCGCGCGTACAGCCCGTCGGCGCGCATCAGCTGCTCGTGGCTGCCCTGCTCGAGAATGCGCCCGTGCTCGAGCACGACGATCTCATCTGCCATGCGCACCGTCGAGAAGCGGTGGGAGATGAGGATGGTCATGCGCTCGCGGGCGAGCTGACGGACGTGCTCGAAAACCTCCGCCTCGGCCTGCGCATCCATCGCCGCGGTCGGCTCATCGAGCACCAGCACATCCGCGCTGGTGCGCATCAGCGCGCGTGACAGCGCCACCTTCTGCCACTGGCCGCCGGAGAGCTCGCGTCCATCCTGGAACCACTTGCCGAGCTGAGTGTGATAACCGGCCGGCAGCGCCTCGATGAACTCGCTCGCGCGCCCCTTCGCCGCCGCCTCCCGCCAGCGCGCCTCGTCCTCGAAGGCGCTCACGTCGCCCGCGCCGATGTTGTGGCCGGCTGGCAGCTGATAGCGCGCGAAGTCCTGGAAGATCACCCCGATGCGCTCGCGCAGCCGCTGCTCGTCCCACTCGGCGAGGTCCGCCCCATCGAGAAGGATGCGCCCCGAGGTCGGGGCATACAGGCGTGTCAGCAGTTTGATCAGTGTCGTCTTGCCCGAGCCGTTCTCCCCGACCAGCGCGAGGCTGCGGCCCGGGCGCAGATGCAGCGTGATGTGCTCGAGTGCCGGGCTGTCGGTGCCCGGATAGACGAAGCTGACGTCCTCGAAGCGGATCCCGTCCCCCGGCTGCGCACCGGCGCGCACCGTGCCGGGAGGCGGCGGTACGTAGGTCTCCAGGTACTCGTACAGCGTCGAGAGGTAAAGGTTGTCCTCGTACATTCCGCCGATCGCGGCGAGCATCGCCGAGACAGCCGTCTGGCCCTGGCGAAAGGCCGCCACGTACCGCGTCATGGCCCCGAGCGTGATCAGCCCGCCGACGGCGCTCAAAGCGATCCACGCGTAGGCGGCGTACAGGGTGACGGTCGCCACCAGCCCGAGCAGGAAGCCCCAGCCGCCGCGGCGCAGCGTCAAGGCGCGGTCGGCCTGATAGAGCCGCCGAAAGATGTCCCGATAGCGCTCGAGCAGCCGGGGACCGAGCCCGTAGAGCTTGACTTCCTTGGCGTAGTCCTCGCGCGCGAGCACGGTCTCGAGATAGGTCTGCATCCGCGTCTCCGGCGAGCGCCAGCGGAACAGCCGGAATGCGTCCCCGGAGAACTTCGCCTCGGCGATGAATGCCGGAACGCCGGCGACCAGCAGCGCGAGCACCGTCCAGGGCGAGAACGCCGCGAGCAGGAGGGCAAAGCTCACCAGCGAGATGATGTTGCGCGCCATGCCGAAGGTCTGCGTGACCAGGCTGACGGGCCGGGTGGAGGCCTCGCGGCGCGCCCGCGTCAACTTGTCGTAGAACTCCGAGTCCTCGAAGTGGCGCAGTTCCAGCGTCACCGCCTTCTGCAGGATCATCTCGTTGACGCGCTGTCCGAGCTGCACGCGCAGGAGCGAGCGCGCGAGCGTCAGGCCCCGCTCGGCCGCCGCGAGCGCCGCGACCAGGACCCCTTCGAGAATCACCCACTCGAGCACGCGGTGGATCCCTGCGCCGTGGGCGTGCATCGCCGCCAGGACCGCATCGACGATCGAGCCGCCGACGTACGCGACCGAGACGGGCAGCACCCCGGCGAGCAGCGTCAGCGCGGCAAAGAGGACGGTCAGGGACCGGTTGGTCGACCAGACCAGCTCGAGCGCGTGGCGGCCGTAGCGGAACACGCCGAGGAAGGCGCGCAGCGTCAGCGCCTCGGACGGCGGCGGAGCCGCCGGTCGGCGGGCGTGCGCGGTGGTCGACATCCAAGCTGGAATTGGAGGCGCCGGCGGCCGATTGCAAGCGCCGCTCAGCGCGCCGGCCGGCGCCGCAGGTCCGCGAGGATCTCGCGCGCGGCGTTGTGCCCGGGCGCGCCGGTGACCCCGCCGCCCGGATGAGTCCCCGAGCCGCACATGTACAGCCCCGGCAGCGGACCGCGGTAATGCGCATGGCCCAACACGGGACGGGCGGAGAAGAGTTGATCGAGGCTGAGCGCGCCGTGGAAGATATCGCCGCCGATGAGCCCGAAGGTGCGCTCCAGATCGAGCGGGCTCATGATCTGCCGGCCGAGCACCGCGCGCTTGAAGTTCGGGGCGTAGGCATCGACGGTGTCGATCATCAGGTCGGCCACCGCCTCGCGGTGTGCGTCCCAGGACTGCCCGTTCGGCAGCACAGGCGCAACGTGCTGGCAGAACAGGCTCGCCACGTGCGCCCCCGCGGGGGCGAGCGTCTCATCGAGCGTCGAGGGGATCACCAGCTCGATGATTGGCCGGCGCGACCAGCCGTGCGTGCGCGCATCGAAATACGCCCGCTCCATGTAGGCGAGCGTCGGGGCGAGGATGATCCCCGCGGTGTGATGGTCGGCGACCCCGTGCGCCGGCAGGCAGCTGAACTGAGGCAGCTCGGCGAGCGCCACGTTCATGCGGAACGTGCCCGAGCCGCAGCGCCACCGCTCGATGCGCTCGCGAAAATCCGCCGGCAGCGCCGCCGGATCGAGCAAGCGCAGGTAGAGCAGCCTCGGATTGACGTTACCGATGACCGCCCGGGCACGCACCGTCTCGCCGGTCTCGGTGCGCGCCCCGATCACCCTGCCCTGCTCCACGAGCACCTCGCGCACCGGGCTCTCCAGGCGGATCTCGACCCCGCGCGACGCGCAGCAGCGCGCCATGGCCTGGGTGATCGCGCCCATGCCGCCGATGGCGTGGCCCCAGGTGCCCTTGCGCCCGTTCACCTCGCCGAAGGCATGATGCAGCAGCACGTAGGCGCTGCCCGCCGCATACGGGCTCGCGTAGTTGCCCACGATGCCATCGAAGCCGTAGACGGCCTTGATCGGATCGCTCTCGAACCAGCCGTCGAGGTAATCGCCCGCGGAGCTCGCGAACAGCGTCAGCAGCTCGCGCCGCAGGGGCATCCCCAGGCGGCTCAGCCGCCCGCCGAGGCGGG
The DNA here is from genome assembly GCA_021816775.1 of Pseudomonadota bacterium. Classification (GTDB taxonomy): domain Bacteria; phylum Pseudomonadota; class Gammaproteobacteria; order Steroidobacterales; family Steroidobacteraceae; genus 13-2-20CM-66-19. The sequence continues at coordinate 40,516 of JAKAXA010000017.1, read as the reverse complement.
CGGTGCGCAGCAGCTCCGGCAGCGCCTCGCGCCAGCCGCCCTCGCCGACGTTCGGCGGGGTGAGCAGCACCAGCTCGCGCAGCACATCGGCGATCGCCTCGAGCCGCGCCGAATAGTCCTCGAGCCGCCCGGCATCGCGCGCCGAGAAGCGCGCGACCTGCGCGGCGGTGCGGCCCGCGCCGACGGCGAGGTAGTCCCCGTCCTCGGTGGGCAGGAAATTCCCGAGGCGCCGCTCGACGATGCGCAGGCCGTGGCGCGCGAGCTCGAGATCGGCGATGACCCGGGGATTGAGGAGCGACACCGTGTACGAGGCCACCGAGTTGCGGAAGCCCGGATGGAATTCCTCGGTCACCGCGGCCCCGCCGGGCACGGCGCGCTGCTCGAGCATCGTGACGCGCAGGCCGGCGGCGGCCAGGTAGGCCGCGCAGACCAGGCCGTTGTGTCCGGCGCCGATGATCAGCGCGTCACAGTCGGGCGTGGTGGAAGGTCTGGCGCACATGGGTTTCCCCCGAAGACGATTCAGAGCTTGGGCGTGGCGGCATGATAGTGCCCTCGCGACCCGGACGGAACGCGCCCGGCCCGGGGCAGGCCACCTGTGCTATCATTCTAAGTCTTTGTCACCCGGCCGCGAGTCGGCCTCGCCTTCCCCCATGAGCCAGCCCATCCGCAACATCGCGATCATTGCGCACGTCGATCACGGCAAGACCACGCTCGTCGACTGCCTGCTGAAGCAGTCCGGGACGTTCGCCGCGCACGAGAAGCTCACCGAGCGAATCATGGACTCGAACGACTTGGAGCGCGAGCGCGGCATCACCATCCTCGCCAAGAACTGCGCCATCGAGTACCGCGGCACGCGCATCAATATCGTCGATACGCCGGGGCATGCCGACTTCGGCGGCGAGGTCGAGCGCGTGCTGTCGATGGTCGACGGGGTGCTGCTGGTGGTGGATGCGGTCGACGGGCCCATGCCGCAGACCCGCTTCGTCACGCGCAAGGCGCTCTCGCTGGGCCTGAAGGCCATTGTCGTGGTGAACAAGATCGACCGGCCGGGGGCCCGGCCCGACTGGGTCGTCGACGAGACGTTCGAGCTGTTCGACAAGCTCGGCGCGAGCGATGCGCAGCTGGACTTCCCGGTGATCTACGCCTCGGCGCTGCAGGGACGCGCGGGCACCGACCATGCCGCCCCCGGCAGCGACATGAGCGCGCTGTTCGATGCGATCCTCACCCACGTGCCGCCCCCGGCGGCCGACGAGGCGCTGCCGCTGCAGCTGCAGGTCTCCACCCTCGACTACAACAGCTACGTCGGACGGATCGGCATCGGCCGCATCCGCCGCGGCGTGATCCGCCCCGGCCAGAGCGTCGCCCTGCGCTACGGCAACGCCGAGCGCGGCACGGCGCGCGTCGGCCAGGTGCTGACCTTCACGGGACTGCAGCGCCACCCGGTCGAGGAGGCCTTCGCGGGCGACATCGTCGCGGTCACCGGCATCGAGGAGGTCAACATCGGCCTGACGATCTGCGACAGCGAGTACGCCGAGGGGCTGCCGCCGATCCGTGTCGATGAGCCGACGCTCGCCATGAACTTCCAGGTCAATACCTCGCCGTTCGCGGGCCGCGAAGGCAAGTTCGTCACCAGCCGGCAGCTGCGCGAGCGGCTGCAGCGCGAGCTGCAGAGCAATGTCGCCCTGCGGGTCGAGGACACCGAATCCCCGGATGTGTTCCGCGTCTGCGGGCGCGGCGAGCTGCACCTGACCATCCTCATCGAGACCATGCGCCGCGAGGGCTACGAGCTCGCCGTGTCCCGCCCGCAGGTCCTGACCCATGTGGTCGATGGCGAGGTGCACGAGCCGTTCGAGGCGCTCACCGTGGATGTCGAGGAGGCGCATCAGGGGGCGGTCATGGAAGCCCTCGGCCGCCGCCGCGGCGAGCTCACGGACATGGCCGTCGACGGCAACGGGCGCGCGCGCCTCGATTACCGCGTGCCCGCCCGCGGCCTGATCGGCTTTCAGGGCGAGTTCCTGACCCTGACCCGCGGCACCGGGCTGATGAGCCACATCTTCGACGGCTTCGCGCCCGTCAGGGGCGAGATCCCCGACCGCCGCAACGGCGTGCTGGTGAGCAACGAGCAGGGCGAGGCGGTGGCCTACGCGCTCTTTAACCTGCAGGAGCGCGGCCGGCTGTTCGTCTCCCCCGGCGAGAAGCTCTACGAAGGCATGATCATCGGCATCCACAGCCGCGACAACGATCTGGTGGTCAATCCCATCAAGACGAAGAAACTCACCAACATCCGCGCCGCGGGCAAGGACGATGCGATACTGCTCACGCCGCCGATCGACCTGACTCTGGAGTACGCCGTCGAGTTCATCGCCGACGACGAGCTGGTCGAGGTCACCCCGAGCTCCATACGCATCCGCAAGCGGCATCTGAAGGAGCAGGACCGGCGGCGCGCGCAGCGCGAGCCGGGCACCACCGACACCCAGGCCCTCATCGCCTGAGGGAACGCTCCATGCGCGCCACCAGTGTCGATGGCGCGAGCTGCAGGACGCGCGAGAGTTTCACCAGGGTGGTGAGCGTAGGCTGGCGGATGCCGCGCTCGATCTGACTGACGAACGTCCGATCGACGTCGGCGTACAGCGCCAGCTGCTCCTGCGAGATGTTCTGGCGCCTGCGCTCCTCGCGCAGCACCCGGCCGAACACCGCGGGAATCTGATTGACACTCGTGTGACGCGGCGCCTTCATGCCGACCTTGCGCTTGGCCCTGCGGGCGGCGCGAAGATGCGGCGTGCTGTGGGATTTGGTCCACGGGATATATCCGACAAACCCGGCGGCGCGCGCCGTGCTGCGCCCCTCTCACCGGCTCGCGCCGCCGCCGGCCTCCACCGCCCCCGCACCGTGCTCAGACTTCCGGCCACCCCGTGAGCCGCACGCCGCGCGGGCAGCCAACTCACAGCGCCTGGAGGCGCGCGCTCTTCCGCGTATACCGTAAGTCTCTGATAATACTGAGGCGTCGAACCCGGCGGCCGGCGCGTTGCGTTCTTACCACATCCGAAACCGCGCCCGCGCACCGCTGCCGAGCCCCTCGTTGCGCCGCGCGCCACACGTGCTATTGCATTGAAATCATGACATCGATATCATTTGTTATCGATGTCATCGATCTTGCTCGGGATGATATCGACTCTTTCAGCGGTATTTCGGGGGGGAACCGCCGTGCTCCTTGTCGTTGGACCTGCATCCGCCGCAGCCGGATCGCCTTGCGCGAAGCCGTCCTCGGGGCGCGTCCGAACGCAGCACGCGGCGTGGCGGCAGTGGACCTGTCGATGTGACCTCGGTGCAACACCGGGGTGTGATGCCAGCCGCAGCGCAGGGACTGTCCAGTCCTTACGCGCCGATTCCACTCACAAACATTCCTGTCTTGCCTTTGCGCGCGTCAGCCGGCGCGGCCCATCAGCCCTGACATCTTCAGCTATCCGATAGGAGGATCTTGCATGAGAGTGACCAAGAAGAAGGCGCCCCGCGCGGGCGTCGGCCCGGCAATGCATCCGGCGACACGCGGTGCCCGCAGCACCGCCGCGCCCCACAGCGTCGCCGCGGTGGTTGCCAGCATTCTCGGCGGAGCCGCCCTGCTCACGGCCTCCGGCACGGCGCTCGCCAAGCCGGCGCCGGCCAAGCCACACGCCACGGCGTCTCTGCCGGCCGAGCCGCTGCAGGAAGTTGTCGTGACCGCCACGGCGATGGCCGTGAAACAGCTGGACGCGAGCTACAACATCGTTGCACTGTCGAGACATCAGATCGCAATGTCGGACCCCTCGAGCGCAGCGGAGATCTATAAACTTTCGCCCGGCGTTTGGCCGGAAGCCTCCGGCGGACAAACCGGCGTCAATATCGACGTGGCCGGGTTTCCGCTCGGCGGCGGCGATTCACCGTATTTCACGACCATGATCGAGGGTTCGCCCCTCTACGGCGCTCCGTTTCTGTCGTTCATGGACAACAGCTCGCTGATCCGCATGGACGACACCGTCAAACGGGTCGAGATTGTCCAAGGCGGACCCAGCGCAATCTTCGGCCCGGGCCAGCCGGGCGCGACGGCCAACTTCATCCTGCGCACCGGCTCGGACCGGGAAAAAGGGGACGTAGGCGTCACTTACGGATCCCAGGGCCTCTACCGCATCGATGCGTTCACGAGCGGCAAGCTCACTGACGGCTGGTACGGCAGCATCGGTGGCTTTTACCGCAAATCAAACGGTATCCGAAATCCCCAATATCCCGCTGACGACGGCGGGCAGCTGACCGTCACATTGAAGCATGATCTCGCCCATGGCTCGATCATGTTCTGGGCCCGAACCCTGCACGACCATAATCAATGGGTCGCGGACTTCCCCTATACCGTGCACAACGGCTCGGTTGGGGTCTATCCCGGCTTCGATCAGCTCAATTCCACCTACAACAGCTACCAGCTCGAGAATTTCCAGGTCCCGAATCCGGCGTGCAACTGCTTCGAGAACGACAACATCAGCAAGGGCCGAGGCGCGGATCTGAACTATATCGGCTCGGCGATGCACGACCGATTGGGCAACGGCTGGTCCATCAGCAACAACTTCATCTTCGATGGCGGCCTGGTGCCGACGCACGCTCTGATCAACAACGGCAATCCCTCCACGCTGTCGTCGTTCCTTTCGGGCTTGACCCTGCCCAGCATCCTGACCCCGAGCATGGTGCAGGCCACCTATGCCAACGGCCAGCCCGCGAACCTCAATCAGAGCGTGGTCACCCAGCAGGTCTGGTACGTGCAGAAGAGGATCCGCAGCTACATCGATGAATTTCGTGTAAACAAGGACCTCGGCTTCGGCAATACCGCGACCCTGGGCCTGTACCTCGCCCACTACACCATGAGCGACAACTGGTCGCTCAGCTCCAACGTGCTGATCACGAATCGGCCGAACGCGGCGCCGATCATCCTGTCAGCCACCGCGGGTGGCAACATCTACCAGGTGTCCAGCCCGCAGGGCATCGTCAATGCCAACGGCGGCTACTACATCCTGCAGAACGGCAGCGCCACGAACATTGCCCCCTACTTCGCCGATCAATGGAAGATTGACAAATGGCTGTTCGACGCCGGGATCCGCGTCGAGCACATCAATTTGTCTCAGGAGACGACCAACAGCTCGCCGGTCCAGATGGGGACGCAGTACGACCTGTGGGACAATGCGGTGGAACTGCCGAACGGCACGTGGTCGCACGGCCACGAAAACAACACCATGCCAACGTACTCCGTGGGCGCGAATTACCAGTTCAACAACCACATGAGCGCCTATGTGCGCATCAATAATGGAGTGCTCTTCGAGAACTTCGACGACGTCCGCTGCAATGTCTACAACGGCTCGAACGGCTGCCCGAGCAGAGTGCCGCTGCAAACGGTGCAGAACTACGAGTTCGGTTTCAAGGTTCAGAACCGCTGGACCTACATCGACGCATCGGTCTACCGCAAGACATTCAAGGGCATCGCGTACACCCCCACGAATATCAATAATGTGCCGATCGGCCCGGCTTCCACCTACGGATCGACCTCCACCGGCGTGAGCCTCACGGGGAGTGTCAGCCCCTTCGCGGCGAGTGATATCTCGGCTCTGCGGTCCTTCAGGATAGCGGTCAACGGCAACTGGGAAGACGCTTATTACACCAACTTCCGCGGCTGCTTCCTGTACACGAACATCAACAATCAGACGGTCTGCGGCACGATCAACGGCAACCAGCTCGCGCGTCTGCCGAAGTATCAGTTCCGGATAACCCCGAGCGACATACAGGCGTTCAGCTGGGGCACATTGACCGAGGAGTTGACGTACGAGGACATTGGCCTGCGCTATCAGGACAACACGGGATTGTCGCCGCTGCCCGCCTATTACGACCTGGCTGCGGGCGTCGATGCCATGATCGGGTCACACTGGGAGATCCGCGTGCTCGGCTCAAACCTCACCAACCAGCTGGGGTTAACCGAGGGTAACGCCCGGTTCGGCGGCAACACGGTGCAGAATAACGTCGGTTTCGGCCGATCGATCCTTGGCCGTGAAGTCAACGTAATGGTCAAATACCACTGGTAACGCCACTGCGACGGTCTCCCCTCACGGTCACGTGAGGGGAGATCTTCCTCGTAATGCGTGTGGCTGATTCCGGACTTGCTTTGGCCGTGTCCGGGACCACATCGGAAGCAAGGGTCGGGGACGCCATGACTGAGGGTCCCGCCGAGCGCTTGCACGTTCGGCGGCAAGATCGTATTCGGCGGCCCGACCGGGCTCGCTGCGAGGCGGGCCGGGAGGCGAACGCTTCCGCCGAGTGCAATTGAGGGGTCGCGCCTGAATGAGCCCGCTCGCGCCGATGGGCGCGAGGGGGTCGATGCCGGCCCGAGCGCATCGGTTGGCGGCGGCTGCGCGGCAATGCAATGGCGACGGCCTGCGAGCCGCTGTGCGCGTCCACCGCCCTGTGCGAAAATCACCGCCAGCTGTGTCCCCTCGCGAGGTCCGTTCGACGTGTCAGTTCCGGCTTCCGTCCTCGAAGCGATGCGCGAAATCAGCGCACAGCTTCAAGCCGGCGAGTATCGCGCCGCGCATGATCGGCTCGGCCCCATCGTCGCGTCTTATCCCGAGTTCGCCGAGGCCCAGCGTCTCCTGGCCGGTGCGAAACTCGTTCTCGGTGATCCGGCGGGTGCCGAGGCACTTCTGCGGCACGCGATCGAGGTCAATCCGGCCTGGACCCCGACCCTCACGATGCTTGGCGAGCTTTTGCTCTCGAGCGGACGAACGGCCGAGGCGGAGGCGGTGTTGCAGCGAGCGCTTGCCGCAGGGACGCCCGATCCGCGCGCCGCGATGGTATTGGCTCGCCGCTACAACGTCAGCGGCCGCCCGGCCCAGGCTCTCGCGGTAGCGGCACCATTCTGCGCGCAGGGCCGGATGGATGCGCAGCTCGCCACCCAACACGTCAATGCGCTGATCGCCCTCGGCCGCCAGACGGAAGCGGTCGATCACTATCGGCGCATCGCCGCCGCGGCCCCGGCCGATCCGGCGGCCGCCCAGGCGCTGGCCATCGCTCTGAATGCCGCGGGCGAGCACGCACAGGCGGGTCAGATCGCCCGCCGCGCGCTGTTGCACGGGCACAAGACGGCCGCGATCTCTCATGCGCTGGCGCAGAGCCTCATGGCGGAAGGCGATTGCGCGGGCGCGGAGGCCGCACTACGCGACTGTCTGAGGCTCGAGCCGCGCCTGATCGAAGCCCACAACAACCTCGCGCAGCTGGTCTGGGTGCGAAGCGGCGACCTGGCGCAGGCAACGCAGCAGCTCGACCGTGCGCTGGAGTTGTTTCCGGACGATGATGCGCTGTGGGCGGCGAAGGCGGCGATTCTGCAGGGAGCGGGAGATGCCCGGGCCGCTTATGCCTGCCTTGCGCCTCGGGCACAACGCGCGCAGGCGCCGCCGTCCCTGATCGTACGCGCCGGTCTCGCGGCGCTCGAATTCGACCCTGCTACGGCACGGTCACTCGCCGAGCGCGCACTGCAAACCATGCCGGACGACGCATCCGCGCGCAGCCTGCTGGCTGCGGCCGAGCTCGGCGTCGGCGATGCACGCTGCGCATTGAGCCACTGTGAGGCGCTGCTGAGCCGAGCGCCGAATAACCAGTACCTCATCGCGCTGCAGACGACCGCGATGCGGCTGCTCGGCGACGAGCGCTACGCGCAGCTCTGCGATTACCGCAAACTCGTTCTGCCACTGCCCATCGAAGCCCCCGAGCCGTGGGCCGACGTGGCAACGTTCCTGCGGGATCTCAAAAAGAGCCTCGATCGGCTGCACGACCCAGAGGGCCATGCCCTGCTCTTCCAATCGCTGCGCCATGGCACCGAGACCACCCGCGACCTGACGCGCAGCGCCGATCAGCCGATCCAGGCCCTGTTCAAGGCATTCGCCGCTCCGATCAACCAGTACCTCGAGCACATCGGCCGCGGCACCGATCCGCTGCGGCGGCGCAACAGCGGCCGCTGGCGCTTCAACGGCAGCTGGTCGGTGCGGCTGCGCAATCGGGGCTTCCACATGAGCCACGTCCATCCGCGGGGATGGATCTCCTCGGCCTTCTACATCGAGCTGCCTGACATCATGGCCGAGGCGCGCACCAACGAAGGCGTGCTCGACTTTGGCAGGCCCAGCATCATCACGACCCCCGCGCTCGAATCCGAATACGCCGTGCGCCCTGCCGTCGGCATGCTGGTGCTGTTTCCGTCGTACTTCTGGCACGGCACCGTCCCGTTTGCGAGCGCTCAGCCGCGCCTGACCGTGGCCTTTGACGCCGTCCCGCTGCAGTAGGCGCGTCGCTCACACGTCTGCGCGCCGCCACGAAAATCAACGGACTTCGCCCGCCGAGCGGATGCGTGCGGCGCCGCTCATGCCGCAAGCCCTGCGCAGACATCGGAACGACACAATCCTTGCGACGAGTTGCCGCGCGTGATCACCCGGCGATTCGTGCTGGATCATCGTTCACCGGGGCAGGTGATCCATTTCACGCAAGCCATTGCGCGGTACCGACGCGATGGCCCGGCGAGTGCTCGGCGCTCCGGCACAGCCGGCGGCGGCGTTCATCATCGAAGCGGTCCGATCCGGCTCCTGCCTTAATGCAGACCGAGCGGTGCAGACCTCAATGCCAAGTGACCACCACCGCATCGCGGATGCTGCTTCTCGGCAGCTCGATCTGCGCCAGGCGCCGCGCGGCGTTCCAGCGAAATCCCGTGGCTTCATGGCCGTCGATCGCCAGCGCCTCGGGCCGCTGGCGGGTATGGATGTCAATAGCGTACCCCCTCTGCGGCAGCTGGCCGTGGTACACCCCCCGTGTCGGCCCGATCACCAGGCGATGCAGCCCGCCGTGCGTCGCGTAGGCGATGGGCGTCAGGGCGTATTGCCCCTTGAGGTAATCGAGCGAGATACCGTCGTCCTGATACAGATCGAACCGCCCGTCTCCCGAGCCATACACCTGCAGCACGAGCGGATCGAGCGGCTTGGCGTTGGAGTAGGCGCTCGGCTCCTGCTCCGGAATGACCGCTCCGGCGCGCACGAACACCGGCGTGTCGCCCACGCCGTAGTGTGCGGTGAAGGTCCTGCCGCCCACGTAGTGCTTGCCGGTGAACAAGTCGAGCCACTGTCCCGACGGCAGGTACACGGCGCGCACGCCGCTCGCATCGAGCACCGGCGCGACCAGCAGGTCATCGCCCAGGAAATACTCGTGCGGATGGCGGTAGGCCTCCCGGCCGCTCACGTGCTCGAGGTACAGCGGGCGCATGATCGGCAAGGCCCTGCGGTGCGCCACCCATGCATCCGTGTAGAGATACGGGATGAGCTCGGTGTGCAGCGTGAAATACCGGCGCATCAGCGACACGCCGCGCGCCCCGTACGTCCAGGGCATGCGCAGATTGCCCTCGAACGGGTTCTCGTGCGCGCTGTGCATGCGCAGAATCGGACCGAAGGCGCCGAACTCGATCCAGCGTGCGTAGAGCGCGAACGGAATCTTGCGTCCGTGGAAGCCGCCGATGTCATGGCTGATATAGTCGATCAGCTCGTTGCCACCGCGGGCGGAGAAGGCGACCTCGTAGGCGAGCACCGGCCACTCGGAGTAGGTGTCCCCGGTGAAGAACCCCGGATAGCGCTCACTGCCCCAGCCGCCGTAGCGCGCCAGGATGAATCCGCGCCGCCCCGACTCGCGCTGCGTCGAGCGGTAGTACAGCTCGTTGGTCCACAGCTGCGGGTTCAGCCCCGGCATGCGCGCCGCGCCGCTGCCGCCGTCCACCCACCAGAAGTTCACGCCCTCGTGCACGAGCGGCGCGTGCAGGTCGCGCATGAACACCGTCGCCTGAACGTGGTTGGCGAGGTTGAAGCGGATCGGCGGCGGCGGCGGGACGTTGCGGATGGCGGTCGGCCCCAACACCAGCCCGCCGCCCTGCGCTGCCGACTCGATTCGCAGCGCGATCGAATTCACCTTGCCGGGCACGATCTCGCTCGACACGTCCGCAAAGGTCAGCCGTTGCGGCCACTGGACGTGGCTGTGCGGCACGCGCTTGCCGTTGACGAACAGCTGGTACGAGCCCGCCACCCCGCCGAGATACAGATACAGATGGCGCGGCAGGGGCGCGGGCACGCGCACCGTGGCGCGATACCAGCCCGTGCCGCCGCTGCCGTGCAGCAGCTGCGCCCGCCAGGTGAACCCGATGCGCACCGCCCGCCAGCGCGTGCGGCTGGCTTCGCCCGGCGTGTACGGCCCGGGGCTGAACTGCCACAGGCGCGCCAGATCGAGATTGAACGTCGGCCGCGGCGGCAGCGGCCGCCCGAGGTCGCGCAGCACCTCGCCCGCATGACTGTCGTGGTACGACAGGCCGCTCTCCTGGGTATTGGCGTACCCGGGGTGATCGTTCAGCGCGAGCTTGAAGCCGTGCCGGTGCAGCCAGCGCATGAAACGGCGCGGGTGAGGGATGAGCGGACTCCAGTCGTAGCCGCCGTCCCAGCCGTAGTTGTGCCAGCCGAAATCGAGCACCAGCGTATCCACCGGAATGTGCTCGCTGCGCAGCCGTAGGAGCTCGCGCTTGATATGCCGCACGCCGTAACGCGCGAACGCCGGATCCCGCGTCTCGGGCGAGCCGGGGAAGTACTCGAAGTTCAGGTCGGTCACCATCGGACCGAGCACGTAACGCGGGATCATGGGCACCGGGCCGCAGAGCGCGGCGTACTCGCGCAGCGCGCGCCGGTAATGCGTGCCGTAGGCGAAGAGGTACCAGTCCTGATCGTGGGCCGGCTCGCGCGGCTCGATCCAGGTGTGCCCGACGTTCCACACCGGTGTGCCGCTGTCGTTGATCAGTCCGTAGCCGGAACGGCTGAGCAGTCCCGGCTGCGCCGGCGCAAGCGGCACGTCGATCCCCGGGATGATGTCGTGCACCGGGCTCTCGAGGTCCGAACGACCGGGCGGCAGATTGGCCCGGCTCACGTTGTCGAGCGAGTCGGTCAGCCCGCCGAGATTGAGCGGATCGTGCTGCCCGGGGCGCCAGCTGTGCGCGACGCCCGGCGCACCCGTCCAGGTGACCTTGAGATTGTCCGGCGTGAAGCGGCCCGAATGCAGTCGGTAGCGCAGCCTCAGCGCGCCGGTCGTGGCGATCAGCCACCCGCCGCGCTGGCGCATGTGCACCGCCACGGCCGGCCACTGGCGCTTGCGCACCACCACCGACGGGGCGTTCACGAACACTCCGCTCGGCGAATACTCCATGCGCACCAGCGAAGGGGTGAGGAATTCGAAGCGCGCCTTGCCGGCGACGACGACCGAGCCGTGCCGCACCGGGCCACGCGCGCACGCGCTCAGCCCGAGCGCAGCAAGGGCAAGCACTGCGGCCCCGAGGCACCGCAGGCCACCCTGTCTGGATCGGTGCGCCGGTGCGCTCATAGGACTCTCCGCTTCAGCTGCACCGAGCCGTCTGCGGCCCGCGTGACCGTGATATCGAGGCGCCGGCCCCGAAAGCTCACGTCACGCAGCGTCAGGGAACGCCAGCCGCGCGGCAAAGCCGCAGGGTACGCGTCCACGAGCCCGCCTGCGCGAACGCGCAGCCCCGTCAGCCCGTAGATCAGACTCTGCAGATAGCCTCCCGAGCCGGTCAGAAACGGGCCGACATTATTGCTCGCCGTCTCCGTGCGCACGTCGAAGGGCGGCTTCAGCGTGCCACCGGTCAGATAGAGCTCGATCCGCCTGCCCGCCTCCGCCCCGAGGCCGACCTCGTCGGCCGCGGCCACGCACGGCAGAATCCCCATGCTGACGCGTCCGACCCGGGACGAGGGAATCGGCCGCACCGCATAGTCGTAATCACCCCGGCGCAGCGCCGCCGGCAGGCGCAGATCGAGCGCCGGCAGGAACAGCAGCGGCAGCGGCCCGCCGCCGAAGGCCGTGCTGGCGGCGGCGGCGCCGGATTCCTGATAAGGCAGATGATGCCGCCCGCTCGGCGCGAGCGCAATGTCCATCGCGCCGGCGATGCGGCGCCAGCGCGGATCGGCGCGCACCGCGAGCACGCGCGCCGCCGCCGCCGCGATGTCGAGCGCCTTGGCCGCCACCATGTTGGTGTAGGTGTCGTTCGGAATGTCGCCGTGCGACTCGGACACCGACGTCACATGCAGAATCCCGTAGCGGTGGGTCCGCGCGTCATACGTCACGCGGCTCGCGAAGAAGCGCGCCACCGCGCGGATCACCGGCCAGCCGTGCGCCCGCAGCCAGGCGCGATCGAGCGTGGCGAGATAGTACTGCCACTGCGCGATGGCGATCTCGGCGTTGACGTGGATCTCGCTCTGCGAGAGCGCGTGCGCGGAATACGGCGTCTGATCGCTGCCATTGTACGGATCGGACTCCCAGGGATACATCGCGCCGGCATAGCCGTTCGCGCGCGCACGCGCCTCGGCCGGCCCCAGCGTGCGCTCGCGGAAGGCGAGCAGCGAGCGGGCCCGGCGCGGATGCAGCAGCAGCAGCGCCGGATAGACCCAGGTGTCGCTGTCCCAGAACACGTGCCCGGCGTAACAGAGCGTCAGCCCGCACGGTCCGACCGCCCACCCCGTATCCGGGGTGGTGTTGGTCAGCAGGTAGTAGAGCGCCGCATGCGCCACCTGCTGGGCCTTGGGATCCCCCGTGATCAGAATGTCGGGGCGCCACAACACGTGCCATGCGGCGCGCTGCTGTGCCCGCAGCGCCGCGAATCCGTGTCTGCGCGCCGCGCGGGCCAGGCGCAGATCCGCGGCCGCATCGCCGCCCCATCCGCAGCGCGACAGCATCACGAATTTCGTGAACGTGTACGTCCGCCCCCGCTCGACGCGCAGCGTCACCTCGAGCGCCAGCCGGCCGGCGCCGCGGCGCAGCGTGACCACTGGCTGCGCGCCCACGGGCAGCGACACGGCGGCCGCCATGGCGATCGCCAAGCTGTTGGCCGCCCGGCCCGCGAGCCACAGGGTGCGGGTGCGCGCCGATCCGCCAGTGGCGCGCACGGCGACGTACCCCGGATACCACAGCGCGGCGCGGTCGGGCGTGGCCGGCGCTCGCGGCGTCAGCGACAGACCGTGAGCGGCGAGTGCGCGATTGACCTGCGCACCGGTGAGGCGCGCCAGCGCGAACCGCGGCGTATGCGCCGGCCAGAGGGTGAGCGGGAAGGACAGCGTGACCCGGCCGCTGTAGCGTGGCGTGATGCGCAGCCGGACGACGCTCAGATGCGGCTGGGCCTCACTGATGAAGCTCACCACGGTGATCGCCGTGACCCGCGAGTGATCGACATACCGGTACCGCGTCGTGAGGGTGGCATCGCGCAGATCGAGGCTCTGGCGGTAATGGCGGAAATGCGCCGGGGTCAGCGCCGCACGGTTCAGCCAAGTGGCCGCGGCCGCTGGCGGATCCGGGTCGAAGTCGATCGCGTTCCATCCCGGCAGCAGCGCCGGGCGGGCGATGTCCCCCGGCGTGCGGTCCATCAGCCCGACCATGTACGTTTGCGTCGCTTCGGTGCCGCGCGGCGCGGTGAGCGTGGCGAGGTAACCGTTGCCGAGCATGCCCGGGAAGTAGCTGACAAGCCCCGTGAACCCCACCCGCAGATGGAACCCCGCATCGGCCTGCGCCGCCCGCACGGCCGTCATCGCGAGCAGTGTTGCACAGATGGCCGCCGTAACGCGCACTGCACGCGCCGATCCGCCCCCGCGCCCCGCCATTAACGGGCTCCGGCCGCTGCGGCCGCGCGGACCGTGGCCACCAGTCCCGCGGGCGGCTTGATGGCCAGATACACCGTGCTCCAGAGCTGCGCCGCATCCGCTTCGGAGGCATCGGAGCTCGCCGAGCCGAACGGGCGGAGGTGGTAATGACCGTGCCGATACGTCCAGGACCACAGCTCGGTGTTGGCCATCGAGTGGGTCGCCTCGATCACCCGCCACAGCGTGCGCTGCGCGGCCTCCAGCCCGGCGCGCACCGCCGGCGGCAGATCGGTGCGATGCAGCTGGCGCGCCAGACCCGCGGCGAGCAGCGCCTGTTGCCAGGACCACACGACCGTGCCGTGGTAGGCGTGGCGCGTGAATTCCGTCTGCAGGCCCGGGGGCGCGAAGGCGGGATTGGCCACCACCATGCCGGCGCCCGTGATGAGTCCGGCGGGAAACGGCCGGGTCAGCATCGTGACCAGCCGGGCGAGATCCTGCGGGGCCGGCTTGCCGAACAGCAGCAGATAGCCGACGTCCGATTGCATCACCGGGACCGCGCGGCCCGAGCGGCTCAGCGACAGTGCCGGAAACGTCAGCGGCCCGCGGCCGAGCGCGCGCACCGCCGGTTGCGCGGGGACCTTGTCGAGCTCGGCGTAGCGCAGCACATCGCGCACCGCCGTCGCGTTTGGCACCGTCACGGTGAACAGGCGCGGGGCGCGCCGGCTCCAGACCCGCGCCATCTCGGCCGCCTGGGCGAACAACGGGCGCTCGGCGGCCGTCAGATACGGATCGAGGAGCCCGCTGGCGTACAGCCGGGCGGCCGCATCGAGCGCGGCCGGCACGAGGGCCGCATTCACGTCGTACGGATAGTACCCGCCGCCAAGGCCCGTAGTGCTGTCCCGCCAGTCGCCGACCGGAACGCCGGGCTTCAGTCCGATCAGATGCGCGCGGCGCGGATCGTGGGCGAAGGCAGCGGCGCTCTCGAGCACGAAGCGCAGGTTCCTCACCAGCGCCGCGCCGTGGCTGCCCTGGCGCGCCTCAGGACCGCCGACCGGGGCGGAGAGGAACGCCGCCGCGCGTGAGCGCTCGCGCGGATTCAACAGCCAGGCGGCCGCATCGGGCGCGAGCATGTAGTTCTCATCGATCATCAGATAGGTGTAGCTCGGCGCGTCCGAGCGCACGCCGCGCTTGAGATTCATGAGCACGGCTTGCTCGCCGATGTTCTCCTCGTGCGCCACCTGGCCGCCCGCGGACAATCGCGCCAACACCGAGTCGAGCGCGTCATCGATCGCAGCGCCGGTGAGCGCCGGCATCAGCAGACGCACGCTCATCAGCGTATCGCGGCCGAAATAGGTGTCGAAGCGCCACGAGCCGGCGAGAAACTTCTGCCGGTACGCCAGGAACGTCAGGGTGTCGCGCGCCGCGCGGCTGCCCGCGTGCGGATGACGCAACAGCTGCCGTCCCGCGAGCGGCGTCAGCGGCGGCTCGCCCGTCAGGCCGGTGATGCGCAGGCGGATCACTCCGGCGCGGTCGGCGAGAATGCGAGTGCCCCGCACGTGGCCGCGCAGCACGGTGAGCTTCAGCCGGTAGCCGACCCTGCCGTCGAGGCGCTGACGCGACCAGGTGATGCGCTGCGCATCGCTGATCGGCGTCGTCTCGATGCCCGCGGGCAGCTTGCCGAGCGAGTTGTAATCGCGCAGCACCCGGATGCTGGAGAGGACGGCCTGGCGCACCTGCAACGCCGCATCGCCGGTGAGCTCGAGCACGGCGGACATCCCGTAGAGTGGGCGGCCGTGCCGGTCGCGCGCGCGCACCGGGTGCAGCGGGCCGAGCAGGCGCCAGTTCGCCCAATGCGGCTCGCGCGCAAACCAGACGCCGACGCCGCTGTCGCCGGCCGGGAAGGCCATGATGAGGCGCGGATCGGGTCCGGAGCGCAGCACCAGGTCGCCCGCCACGGGGCCCTGGCGCAGAAACGCGTTGAAGAAGCGGCCCTGCCGCACGGTGAACGTCAACGGGGGGCGAGCGGCGCGGGCCGCGGCCAAGGGACAGCACAAGGCCGCGCACAGCAGCGCGGCCCGCGCCGGCCGGGTCCAGGATGAGAGACGAACTCGCATGGATGCTTTCCTCTCGCGGCCCGCCGCGGGGCCGTCGGATAGTATTGCAACGCCCTCATGACATCGATATCATGATGGTATCGATGTCATGCCAGAGTGGCAACCGGCACCGAGAGCACGCACCAGCGCAGGAGAGGCTCGGTTGAATGGCGCACGGCCTGCGGAACAGCCAAGAGGGGGACGGGGTGAGCAGACCGGCATTGGCGTCGATCGCGCACGACGGGCGCACCCTAACGCTTTGATTTGATGCCAACCTGTTGAACGCCCAAGGCGGCGCTCAGCGCGCGACGCAGTTCTGGAAGCCGACCGGTACCCATGAGCAATCATCTGAGGATTCCCGTCCAGGGGGTGCGCCGCGCGGCGGCGCTGGGCGCAGCACTGGCGCTGGCGGGGATCACGAGCGCCGCGGCGCACGCCTTTTATCCGACCCCCGCGAAGCTGTTCGGCCCCCTGTTCGTGCGCGTGCAGATGGCCGGAGTGTTCCCGGACGGGAAGACCTTCGTCGATGCCATCCCCAAGGCCTCGCCCCAGGTCATTCTGCAACGCTTCCGCAACGACAATCCGCGCACACGCAAGGCGCTGTTGCGTTTCGTGGAGCGCAACTTCACCCTGCCGCCGCCGGACCGTACGCGCGTGCCCAAGACCGCAACGCTGCGGGCGCACATCGCGGCGCTGTGGCCGCTGCTGACCCGCCCGGCGACCGTGCCGCCGCTGTACTCCTCGCTGCTGTACGTGCCGAAGCCCTACGTCATTCCGGGCGGGCGGTTCCGGGAGTTCTATTACTGGGACTCGTATTTCACGATGCTCGGGCTCATTCCCGACGGGCGCATGGCGAATGCGCGGGACATGATCGATGACTTCTCCTATCTGATCCGCACGTACGGGCACATTCCCAACGGGACGCGCACCTACTATCTCTCGCGCTCCCAGCCGCCCGTCTATTACCTCATGATCGGGCTGCTCGATCCGCGTGATCCGGCGCGGGCCTGGGCCGATCATCTCGCGACGCTGCGGCGCGAGTATGCGTACTGGATGCGGGGCGCGGCGGGCCTTCGCCCCGGACAGGCGCGGCGCAACGTCGTGGCGATGCCCGACGGGGCCTTGCTCAACCGCTATTGGTCCGAGGCGGACACGCCGCGCGACGAGTCTTATCGCAACGACGTGTTGCTGGCCCGCGCGTCCGGCCGGCCGCCGGCACGCGTCTACCGCGACCTGCGCGCCGCAGCCGAGAGCGGCTGGGACTTCAGCTCACGCTGGCTGGGTGATGAGCGCCACCTCAGCACCATCCGCACCACCGACATCGTGCCGATCGACCTGAACAGTCTGTTATATGGAATGGAGCGGGCCATCTCCCGCGGATGCGCCGCGCGGCACGATCTGCCGTGCGCGCGCCGCTTCGCGGCCCGTGCGCGCCGCCGGCGCGAGGCCGTCGACCGGTATCTGTGGGATGCGCGCCGCGGGTACTACTCCGATTACGACTGGCGCAGCCGCCGGCGCACCGGTGAGCTCAGCGCCGCGACTCTCTATCCGCTGTTCGTCGGACTGGCCGATGCGCACCGGGCGAGCGCAGTGGCCGCCGTCACGCGGGCCCGCCTGCTGCAGCCCGGCGGCATCGTGACCACCACCATCGCGACCGGCCAACAGTGGGACGCACCGAACGGCTGGGCACCTCTGCAGTGGATCGCGGTCGAGGGGCTGCGCCGCTACGGTCACCCCCAACTCGCCTTCCGTATCGCGCGACGCTGGGTGGCCACCGTGCGGCGCGTGTACCGCAACACCGGCAAACTGGTCGAAAAATACAACGTCGAGCGCGAGCTGCCGGGGGGCGGCGGTGAGTACCCGCTGCAGGACGGCTTCGGCTGGACGAATGGCGTGACGCAAGCACTGCTCACGCTTTACCCGCGCCTCGATCATCCCTCGCGCGGCGGCGCGCCCTAACCCCCTCTGCGTGCCGCCGCCGGACTCTCGGACAAGGACGTCCGCGGAGTCCGCACCCTCCAAGCGCGCACGCGCCGCCGCACGCATCGGCGCGTGTATCGGGACTGATCTACCGATTCTGTCGTTCTGCCGATTATCACTAGATTGCCCAGGCAAGCATCGCTAAGATCGAGTGTCTAGCGCCCGTGATTTGGCGATGGAATCAGAGCCACTGACGTGGCTGGCACCTGGGAGTCGTACTCTTGCCCCCCGAGACACGTTTGTCAAGAAGTGCAAAGAAATGCACGTCCGGTCACGCCGGCCGGGCGAATCGTGTTGTACTCCTGTTGGTCGTGCCCGCCGCGCTGCTGCTCGCGAGTTGCAGCTCCTCCGGCCAGAAGAAAGCTGCGGCTGCCCCTGCGGTCGTGTCAGTCATCACCGTGCATCCGCAGCAAGTGCCGCTGACGGAGCGGTACGTGGGGCGACTGTCCGCTTACCGCCAGGCAAACGTGTTGGCCCGGGTCGCCGGCGTGCTGTTGAAGCGTCGCTACGTGGAGGGGGCCGAGGTCAAGGCGGGTCAGCCCCTGTTCGAGATCGATCCGGCGCCGTACCGGGCCGCTCTCGATGCGGCCGCGGCCGCACTCGCGCAGGCCCAGGCCAATGCCGCCAATGCGGCCGTCACTGCGCAGCGTGACCGGGTGCTGATCCGCCAACACCTGGTGTCCGAGTCCCAGCTCGACACCGACGAGGCGGCCGAGCGCTCCACGGCCGCGCTGGTGAAGCAGGCGCAGGCCAACGTGGAGGCGGCGCGCATCAATCTCAGTTACACCGATGTCACCTCACCGATCGCCGGCATCGCCGGCGAACAGCAGGTCACCGAAGGTGCCCTGGTCGGCCAGGGCACCCCGACGCTGCTCACCACGGTCGAGCAGATCAATCCCATCTATGTCAATTTCGACGAGCCGGCGTCGCTGCAGGAACAGCTCGTCGCGGACGCGCAGGCCCATCTGGTCACGTTGGCGCCGCAACCGGCCGAGATTCGGCTCACCCTGTCCGACGGCACGCCCTATGGACAGCCCGGCGTGCTCGACTTCCGCGCCGCCACCGTCGACCCGACCACCGGCACGATCGCCCTGCGCGGCGTGCTGCCCAACGCGAATCACCAACTCCTGCCCGGCATGTTCGTGAACGTGCGCCTCACGGTCGGCACGGCCGATCACGCCTTCCTGGTGCCGCAGGCGGCGCTGCAGCGCGACAGCGCCGGCAACCCCTACGTCCTGACGGTCTCGACCGCCGACACGGTCGTCAAGAAGAGCGTGAAGACCGAGGGCTCGAGCGGCAATGACTGGATCATCTCGCGCGGCCTCGCCGACGGCGATCGCGTCATCGTCTCCGGCATCCAGGATGCACGCCCCGGCGCCAAAGTTTCTCCCGAAGCGGCGCGCAGCGCGCCGGCGGCGGGCCGGTAGGAGCCGCTCGTGCCGCAATTCTTCATCGACCGGCCGGTCTTCGCCTGGGTCATCGCACTGTTGATCCTGCTGGGCGGCGGCATTGCGCTGAGCCGCCTGCCCACGGATTCCTACCCGGTGGTGGCTCCGCCGCAGGTGACCATCACCGCGAACTATCCGGGTGCGAACGCGAGCACGGTCGAGACCACGGTCACGCGGGTCATCGAGCAGGACCTCACCGGCATCGACAATCTGCTCTACTTCACCTCACAGTCGAGCTACGGGCAATCGCAGATCACCCTCACCTTCGCGACCGGAACCAACCCCTCGATCGCCCAGGTGCAGACGCAGAACCGCGTGTCGCTCGCCGAGCCGCTGTTGCCCACCGAGGTCACCCAGCAGGGCATCCAGGTCAACCAGTCGAGCGCCGGGTTCCTCGGCGTGATCGCGCTGCGCTCACAACCGGGGGGCCCGGATCGTGCGGCGCTCAATCACTGGGTCGCGGCACACGTGCTCGATCAGATCGAGCGCATTCCCGGTGTCGGCTCCGCGACGCTGTTCGGCTCCGATTACGCCATGCGGATCTGGCTGAACCCGAACGAGCTGCATGCCTACGGCATGTCGGCCGCGAGCGTCGTGCAGGCGATCCAGGGGCAGAACATCCAGGTCGCGGCCGGCTCGATCGGCGCCGCGCCGGCCGTCCCCGGTCAGCAGACCACCGCGACGGTGGCGACCCAGGGCTGGTTCAGCTCGCCGAAGCAGTTCGGCGACATCCTGCTGCGCACCAATCCCAACGGCACCTCCGTATACCTGAAGAACGTCGCCAAAGTGCAGCTCGGCATGCAGAACTACGCGTTCTCGGTCAAGGTGAATACGACCCCGGTGGCGGCCTTCGGCATCCAGCTGCTGCCCGGAGCCAACAGCCTGCAGGTGATGAAGGCGGTCAAGACCGAGATGGATGGGCTGCAGAAGACCTTCCCGGCGGGGGTGAGCTGGTTCGCGCCGGTCGACTCCACCATCTTCATCAAAGCGGCGATCAAGGACGTGATGATCACGATCCTCGAGGCGTTCGCTCTGGTCTTCGTCGTCATGCTGGTCTTCCTGCAGAGCTTGCGCACAACCCTGATCCCGATGCTGGTCGTGCCGACGGCACTGTCCGGCGCGCTGATCGGCATCTACGCCCTCGGCTACTCGATCAATCAGCTCACGCTGTTCGCCATGGTGCTCGCCATCGGCATTCTCGTCGATGATGCCATCGTGGTCGTCGAGGCAGTCGATCGCATCATGCGCGAGGAGCACCTGCCGGCCAAAGAGGCCGCGCGCAAGGCCATGCGTCAGATCACCGGCGCCATCGTGGCGATCACGCTGGTGCTCGCGGCGGTGTTCATCCCGAGCGCCCTGCAGACCGGCAGCACCGGCGTCATCTACCGTCAGTTCGCGCTCACGCTGTCGATTTCGATGGTGTTCTCCGCATTCCTGGCGATGTCCTTCTCTCCGGCGCTGTGCGCCTCGCTCATGCGGTCGGAACACCTGAGCAACCCGGTGTTCCGCGGATTCAACCGCATCTTCGAGGGCACCCGCGCCGCGTACGTGCGCCGGGTATTCGAGTCGGTCGCGCACCTGCCCCGCTGGATGACGGGCTTCGCGGTGATCGTGGCGCTCGGCCTGTTCCTGCTCGCCAAGCTGCCGAGCAGCTTCGTGCCCCAGGAGGACCAGGGCGACATCATGGCATCCTTCGAGTTGCCGCCGGGGGCATCCCTGCAGCGCACCGAGGCCGTGCTGCATCACTTCTACCAGATCCTCATCAAGAACCCGGCCGTGCACGATGTCTTCCAGGCCGCCGGTGGCAACTTCTCCGGCACCGCCGAAAGCGCCGGCCGGGCGTTCATTCACCTCGTTCCCTGGAGCCAGCGCTCGCAGACCGCCTCCCAGATCATCCGCTGGGCCAACCGGACGGCCAAGCAGCAGATCCACAATGCGAGCGTCTTCGTGATCAACCGGCCGACGATCCAGGGACTGGGGCAGTTCGGCGGCTTCGATTTCTACCTGGAAGACCGCGCGGGACTCGGGCGCGCGGCGCTCAACTCGGCGGTCAATACGCTGCTTGCCAAGGCCGCCAAGGACCCGACGCTCTACAACGTGCGGGTCAATGGCCTCGAGCCGCAGCCGGAGCTGATGCTGCACGTCAATCGGGTCGAGGCCGAGTCGATGGGCGTCTCACCCCAACAGGTCTACCAGTCGATCCAGCTCATGCTGGCGCCGGTGTTTGCGAACCAGTTCATCTACGACGGACGGGTGGAGCAGGTGCTGGTGCAGGCCGCGGCGCCCTATCGGATGAGCGCGAACAGTCTGCAGCAGTTCTATGTCAATGCCCCGAATGCCAACACCTCGGGCAGCGCCGCGAGTGCAAGCGGCACGACCCCCACGATGGTGCCGCTGTCGGACTTCGTGCGAACCCAGTGGATGACGGCCGACCCGGCGCTGACCGGATACGATGAGTACCCGGCGGTGGAGATCGTCGGCTCCGCGGCGCCCGGCTACAGCTCCGGGCAGGCCATGAGCGAGATGCAGAAGATCGTCGAGCGCTACCTGCCGCATGGGCTCGGCTACAACTGGGCGGGCGAGTCGCTGCAGGAGATCAGCTCCCGGGCTCAGGCCCCGATGCTCTTCACCCTCTCCTTCCTGGTGGTCTACCTGGCGCTCGCCGCACTCTATGAAAGCTGGAGCATTCCGGCATCGGTGCTGCTCGCGGTGCCCATCGGGATCATCGGCAGCGCCATTGCGATGAGCCTGCGTGGCCTGACGGACGACGTGTTCTTCAAGATCGGCCTCGTCACCATCATCGGCCTCACCGCCAAGAACGCCATCCTGATCGTGGAGTTCGCGGTCTCGGGACAACACAACGGGCTGAGCCTGCACAAGGCCGTGCTCGAGGCGGCCCGGCTGCGATTCCGCCCCATCATCATGACGTCATTCGCCTTCATCCTCGGCGTGTTTCCGATGGTGGTCTCGACGGGCGCCGGCGCCAATGCACGGCACGATCTGGGCACCTGTGTCGTCGGCGGCATGCTGACTGCGGTGGTGCTGGGTGTGCTGGTGATCCCGCTGTGCTACGTGAGCGTGCGGCGTCTCCTCGGCGACAAGCTCGACGAGGAGCCCGGTCACGGCGAAGTCACGCCGTCGCCGGACGCGTCGTAAACCACCGCCAGGCGTAGTAGATCGGAATACCCACGACGATCACCAACAGCGTCAGCCCCGTGTCGCGCGGGTCGGTGACGAGCGCGTTCGCCAGCATCCCGAGCGAGGCCAGCAGAAACACCGCGGGCACCACCGGGTAGCCCCAGGTGCGGTACGGCCGCGGCAGGTCCGGCTGCGTCCGTCGCAGGACATACACCCCCGCAACGGTGAGCACGTAGAACGGCCACAGGCCGAGCACGAAGCGGGCGGCGAGTTGGGCGAAGTCGTTTTGCATTACGTAGACGCAGCCGAGCAGCGTGGCGATCCAGATCGCCACCGAGGGACTTTGAAAGCGCGGCGAGACCCGCCCGACGCTGCGGAACAGCAGCCCGCGGTCGCCCATGGCGAATATCACCCGTGATCCGGTCATCAGCGAGGCGTGCAGTCCGCTGAAGGTCGACAGCAGCACCACGGCCGCGATCACCGCCGCACCGGCGGCTCCGATGAGCGGAATGCGCTGCGCCACGGTGGTGGCCACGAGCGGCGAACGGGCAATCTGATCGGCCGGCAGCGCGTACCAGAATCCCACGTTCACCACCAGGTAGACCAGCATCACGCAGCAGGTCCCGATGATCAGCGCCAGCGGCAGCGTGCGCTGCGGCCGGGCCACTTCCCCGCCCATGAACGACAGATCGGCCCAGCCGTCATACGTCCACATCACCGGGACCAACGCGGTCGCGATCAGCGACAGCTGCGCTCCGCCCTGCCAGATCACACGATGATGCACCGCGCCGCCGCTGGCCACTGCGGTGAACGCCAGCAGACCGAGCACGAGCAATGCGCCGTACTTGGCCACGGTGGCCGGCGTCAGGACGGCAACCGCGCGCTTCACGCCGATGTAGTTGATGGTCCCGACCACGAGGATGGTGGCGGCTGCCACCAGGTGCACCTGCGCGGGGCTGAGCGGGATGAAGTAGCCGAGATACTCGGCGAAGATCGTCGAGGTGGCCCCGAGGGCCGAGGCGCGGATGACCGCGAGCTCCGTCCAGCCGAACAGGAACGCCGGCAGCTGGCCGTAGGCCTCCAGCAGGTACGCGAAGATGCCGCCCGAGCGCGGCATGGCCGCGGCCAGCTCCGCGACCGACAGCGCACCGGAAAGCGCCACCACGCCGCCGATCGCCCAGCACAGGATCGCAGGCCCAGGCGAGTGCAGCATCGTCGCCACGGTGGCCGGCACGCGGAAGATGCCGCTGCCCACCGTGACCCCGACCAGCACCACCACGGCGCTCCAGAGTCCCACCGTGCGCGGCATGCGCTCACCCCAGGGGTCGGCGACTGCGTGCTGTTCTTCGCCGAGGGATGGCGCCACGGGAATCCTCCGGTAAATTGCCGCAGGATAGCAAACGCCGGGCGGCGCGGGCGCCTCTCAGTACCGGCGGGCGAGCGCCTCGATGTCGGAGCGTTCGGCGCCGATGGCCTGGTACAGCGGCACGTGGCGCCAGCGCGGCCCGCCGTTGACGATGGCCGCGAAGGCGATCCAGCCGCCATCGCGCTTGCGCAGGTAGCCGGCGATGCCGCACACCGAGCGCGGATTGTTCAGCGTGCCGGTCTTCAGCGCCACGCGGTTCAGCCAGGCCGCATCGCCCTGGCGCAGGAACAGAAACGGCGCGTCATGCGGGGCGACGAGACCGGCGTAGAAGGCCGGGAAGCGCCGCGTGTCGTGGTATTCGTGGATCAGCAGCCGCACCAGATCGTTCGCCGAGAGTCTGTTGTCGGTGGTCAGACCGCTACCGCTGTAAAGCGGCGGCGGACCCAGATCCGGCGGGTCGCCGTACTCGGTGCCTGCCACGAAATCCGACAGCAGCCGGCTGGCCGAGGCGAGCGTCTCGTGCGGCTGGGTCACCGCGCCCATGTCGAGGGTCAGTACATCGGCGATGTAGTTGTTGGAATACTGCAGCATCCGCCACAGCTGCTCGCGCACCAGCAGACCGTCGACCCGCGCCAGCAGGAACGCGTGCGCGGGCAGCGGTTGAAAGTGCACCCGCACCGGGCCCGCGACCCGCACCCCGATCTCACGCAGCGCCTCCCTCAGCAGCAGACCCGTGCCGCGCGCCGGATCGGACATCGCGCGATAGACGCGCTGCCCGTCTCCCATCGGTACATCACCCCCGATCGCCAGAGCGTCTTCGCCGTCCTGGGTGCGCCGCTCGACCCAGAACGTCTGCCGGGCGCCGCGCGCAACGGTGCGGATGTGGCCGATCACCTTGATGGGCAGATGCGTCACGCCACAACCGCCGACGCGCGCGTTCGCCCACGGCCTCGTCGGCACGACCCGCACGCACCACGTACCGAAGTCCACCCCGATCGCCGACAGCGGCGCGTTGTAGGCATTGTCGCTGCGCATCAGCGCGGCACAGCGGTCATGGTTGCCGCAGGCCACGGTTCCGAACGGCAGCGGATCGACCACCAGCGCCCCGGTGACCTGGTGCAATCCGGCGCCGCGCGCCTCGGCCGCCAGTTCCCACAGGGATCGGTCGTCGAGGGACGGATCGCCGGCGCCGGCGAGGACGAGGTTCCCCCTCAGCACCCCGCCCCGGATCGGCTGCATGGACAGCAGGCGGGTTTGAAACTGCTCATTGGGCGGCCACTCCTGCAGTGCCTCGGCCGCGGTCGCCAGTTTGGTGAGCGAGGCGGGTGTCAGGCGCCGGTCCGGATTGAACTGCTCGATCACGCGGCCCGTGGCCAGATCCACCGCAAGGGCCGATACGAGCGCGCCCTGGCGCTGCAGGCGCGCCACTGCGGCCCACTGTGCCCGAGCCGGAAGCGTAGCCAGCAGCGACAATGCCGCGAACAGGAATGAAGTGAGGCTCAGGCGCATGCGTGCCGGTTATGGTAATTCAAAGTCGGGGAAGTGGGGTGCCATGCAGCGCACAGATTGAGCGCGGCGCGCGTTCTTCAGTCTTGCAGCGGACCGCTCGGCCTCACGGATGACAGCGGAAGATGGCGCGCCCGGAGAGATTCGAACTCCCGACCTCATGGTTCGTAGCCATGCGCTCTATCCAACTGAGCTACGGGCGCGCTGCATGCCGCCGCGGCAGACGCCTGCGCGGGGTCCCCGGCGGGGGCGCGCATCCTAGCACGGCTGCCGCCGCAGGCAAAATCAGTAGAGCAGCGCGATCGCCACCCCCGCGGCGGCCACCGCGAGCAGCGCCGCCGCGGGCTTGCGGCAGGTGCGCAGGCTCCCGAACGTCACCGCGTAGACGGCCTTGAGCACGTTATTCGACGAGGCGGCGATCAGGATGGCGGCGGCCAGGCTCCCGAGGGACATTCCGGCGACGCTCCCCTGGGCCAGATTGAGCACGAACGGGTCGATGTCCGTGACGCCGGAAATCGCGGCGAGGCCGAATACGCCGGGACGGCCGAACGCGGTGCGCACCCAGCTCGAAGCCAGCGCCACGGCGACGAACAGGGCCGCGAAGGTGACCGCCGCGAGCAGCTGCAGCGGATTGGCGACAGGCAGCTTGCCCGCCGCGGAAGCGGCGGTCGCAGGGCGCCGCCACCACATGAGCGCCGCAATCGCCGCAGTCAGCACGAACAGGCCCACCGTGGGCGGCAGCAGCAGCAGCGCCAGGGGTCGATTGAACAGTGCCACGACCACATCGATCCGCAGGTACATGACGGCGGTGGCAACGATCATGCCCACAGTCAGCTCGGGCCGTTCGGCCTCCGCCCCGCGCTGCGCCCGCGCCAGCACCACCGTGGTCGCGGTCGAGGAGTAGGCCCCGCCGAGGAGCGAAGGCGTCAGCGCGCCGCTCGAGGGGACATAGCGCTGCAGGAGATAGCTGAGATAGGACAGGCTCGACACCGCCACCAGCGCGAGCCAGACCTGCAGCGGCGTGATGGGTGTCCACGAGACAATGGGGCGGTCTGGGACCAGCGGCAGGATGATACCCACCAGAATCAAGAACTTGCCGAGCGTGTACACCTCGTCGCCGGACACACGCTGCGCCAGGCGATGCAGCGCGGCGCGGCTCTCGACCAGGAGCACCGCCACCACCGCCGCCGCCACCAGCACCCATGAGGGCTGGGTCAGGGCCACCGGGCCGAACCCGTAGGTCAGCAGGTTGACTGCGGGCACGACGAGGGTTGGCCGATTTGCCGCCCCCCCGTACTCGCCGCGCAGATGCGCGTACAGCCAGATCGCCACGGCCGCCAGACCCACCAGAAAGGGCGACAGCGACGGGTCACCGATCAGGTACAGCACAGAGCCGAGCAGCGTCAGGAGCGGGAAGGTGCGGATGCCGCCCGGCGGGGCGCGCGGCTCCTGCTTATAGACGCCCTCGAACGCCAATCCGACGAACACGGCCATCGCCAGCGCCAGCCCCAGGTGCGTGGCGAGCGCCAGCGGCGCAATGCCCTTGATTGCGAGCGGCGCGGGCACGTCAGGCGCTTTCACCCGACCCGGCGGCGGCCTTCAGCTCGATGCCGTTGCCCTCGGGGTCCTGCAGATAGAGCGAAGGACCCTCGCCCTCGGCGCCGTAGCGGATCGCGACCTTCCCGACACGCACGCCGTGTTCACGCAGGTATGAGCGGATCACGGCGGCGTCGAACGATGAGATGAGCAGGCACACGTGATCGACGTTCGGTTCCGTGCCACCGGTATGCCCCGGCGCGCCCGCGAGGGCGCGTTGCGGCACCACGTCGATCAGACAACGGCCCGCGCGCAATTGGGTCAGATGGATGTCGGGCTGCTCGCGCTCCACCGGACAGCCCAGCACGTCGCGGTAGAACGCGACCAGCCGCTCCGGCTCGCGCGCCCGCAGCACGACGTGATCGATCCCCGTGATCCTGAACGGGACGACGTCCGACCCCGGCCCGCTGCGCGTCGCCATGCGCACATTGTAGGCCACACGCCTGATCGTTGCTCAGCCGGTGGGCAGGAGCCGATCGAGCGCGAGGGAGTGCTCGAGCGCGTCGGCGAGCCGATCGAGCATCTGCTCGCGCCGCTGCCCGTAATCGAACTCGATGGGCGCCTCCAGGCCCGCCCACCGCAACAGCGCACCGCAGGCCGCGGGTTCGTCGAATACGCCGTGCACATAGGTGCCCAGGATCTGTCCGTCACGCGAGATCGCCCCATCTCGGCGACCGTCATCGAGCGCGAGCAGCGGGCGCTCGAGCGCCATGCCGGTGCTGCAGCCCATGTGAATCTCGTAGCCGCGCACCGGCGCCCCACCGATCGTGAGCCGTCCGCGCACGTTGCGCAGCTGTTTCTCGGACGCCAGCACGGTGCCGAGCTCGAGCCAACCGAATCCCGCGCTGCAACCGGCCGGCCCCTCGATGCCCGCCGGATCGTCGATCGACTCGCCGAGCATCTGCTGACCGCCGCAGATCCCGATCACCTTGCCGCCGTAGCGCAAGTGCCGCGCGAGGTACTCGCCCCAGCCCCGCTCGCGCAGCACGGCGAGGTCGGCGCGCACCGCCTTGGAGCCCGGCAGTATGAGCAGATCGGCCGCGCCGAGCCCGCGAGCGTCCTCGGCGTAACGAAACTCCACCTGCGGGTGCTGCCGCAGCGGATCGAAATCCGTATGGTTGGCGATGCGCGGCGGGACCGGCACGACGACCCGCAGTACGGCCACCGCGGGAGTCCGTTCGATCGGTTCGCGGCTGATGCCGTCCTCGGCATCGAGGTGCAGGCCCGCCAGGTACGGCAGCACGCCGAACACCGGCTTGCCGGTATGCGCCTCGAGCCACCTCAGCCCGGGATCGAGCAGGGCCGGATCGCCGCGGAAACGGTTGATCACGAACCCGTTGACGCGTGCTCGCTCGGAAGGCCTCAGCAGCCCGAGGGTGCCGACGAGCTGCGCAAACACCCCGCCTCGCTCGATGTCCGCGATCAGGGCCACGGGGCAATCGATCGCCTCGGCGAAGCCCATGTTGGCAATGTCGTCGGCGCGCAGGTTGATTTCGGCCGGTGAGCCGGCGCCTTCGACGAGAATGAACTCGTACGCGCCGGCCAGGCGCGCGTATGAGCTGAGCACCGCATTACGCGCGATGCGCTTGAAATCCTGATAC
Source organism: Pseudomonadota bacterium (assembly GCA_021816775.1). Lineage (GTDB taxonomy): Bacteria > Pseudomonadota > Gammaproteobacteria > Steroidobacterales > Steroidobacteraceae > 13-2-20CM-66-19. Next base: position 12,076 of record JAKAXA010000017.1, on the reverse strand, counting down.
TCGCGGGCCGACAGTGCCCCGACCGGATGCCCGTGAAGGATCACCTGGGCGCCGCGCTCGCTCTGAGGCTTCAACAGCACCGGGTTCATGTCGCTCGTCGGCTCGATGCCCGCCGCCTGCGCCTGCAGCGCCTGCGCGCGACCGAGCTCACCGCCATCGGCGCCGACCGCGCTGTTCAGAGACATGTTCTGGGGTTTGAACGGCGCGACCCGCACGCCGCGGCGCTTGAGCACCCGGCACAGGCCGGCCACCAGAGTGCTCTTGCCGGCATCGGAGCCGGTACCCTGGATCATGAGCGTCCGTGCCGTCACGGCGCGGGGCCGCCGCCCGAGCGCGCCATCGCATGCGCGCACCCGGCAATGATCTCCTGCAGGCGCCGCACGCCGTCAGTCAGGGCCGCAGGCCCCGGCTGCAGGATTTCGCTTGCGGGAACCTCGAACAGCCGCCCGTAGCGCACCGCCGGTACGGTTTCCCAACCCGGGCGCTCGCGCACGCGCCGCGGGTTGAATTTCTTGCCGCACCACGAGGCGATCAGCACGTCGGGCGCGCGGCGCACCACCTCGAGCGGATCGGCGATGATGCGCTCCTTGGCATGAGGCCGCACGGACAACTCCGGGAAACACTCCTCGCCGCCGGCAACCGTGATGAGCTCGGCGACCCAACGGATGCCCGTGATCAGCGGCGCATCCCACTCCTCGAAATACACGCGCGGCCGGCAAGGCAGTCGTGCCGCGGCGCCTCGTACGTCCGCGAGCGAGCGGCGCAGGCGTCCGATCAATGCCTGCGCCCGCCGCTGCGCGCCGATCATGCGCCCGAGCATGTCTATGACGGCGAAGATTTCCTCCACGCTGCGCTGATTGAAGACATGTACGTCGAGCCCCGCACGGATCAGATCGCCGGCGATGCCGGCCTGAAGGTCGGAGAAACCGAGCACCAGGTCGGGCTTGAGCGCGACGATGCGCTCTATCTTTGCGCTCGTGAACGCCGAAACGCGCGGCTTCTCGCGGCGCGCCTGCGGCGGCCGCACCGTGAATCCCGAGATGCCGACGATGCGGTCCTGCTCGCCGAGCAGGTAGAGCGTTTCGGTGGTTTCCTCGGTCAGGCACACGATGCGACGCGGGCCGATCGGGTGACGCACGCTCATTCGATACCTCGCAGGCGCAGATCCGCGATCAATGCCTCGAAGCGCCGTCGCGCGTCGCGACCTGCACCCACCGATCGCCGTCGGGCCGGCAGCGAGGTCCCGTCAGCGTGTTCGGGAAGGCGGCTCACGGGGCGAACAGCGCAGCCGCCGCGCTCGGATTGGAGGGCCAATAGAAATGAATATAGCTGGCGGTCAACGCGCCCTCGCGGAACACGGCTTCGCCGCGGCCGCCGTGCTGCGTGCGTCCGTGGCACAGGGGGTGAAGCGGCGTGTGCACGCGCGAGTGATGGAAACTGTGTCCGCGCAGCTCGCCCTGGGGCAACTCGACGCTCTGCAGGTCGAGCGCCTGCAGCTGAGGTTGCATCCGCGTCTCCCCGGGGAGCAGGCCGGCCATTGCGTGGCGGCGGCCGTCGAGGTCCGTCAGCTGCTCGAACAGCAGCATCATGCCCCCGCATTCAGCCAGCAGCGGCGCGCCCCGCTGCACATGACAGCGCAGACTCTCGTGCAGGGCACGATTGCAGGCGAGCCGCTCGGCGTGCACCTCGGGATAGCCTCCGGGCAGGTAGACGGCGTCGACCGGCGGCAGCGAGGCATCGCGCAACGGAGAGAAGTACACGACCGTGGCGCCCATGTCGCGCAACAGCGCGACATTGGCCGCGTAGATAAAGGAGAACGCGGCATCCTTCGCCACCGCGATCCGCACGCCGGAGAGCCGATGCGGCGGCGGCTCGAGGCCGGGCTGCGCCTCGAACGTCACCCGCGGAATCTCCTCCAGCCCCACGCTCCCGCCGATCGCATCCGCCGCGCGATCGAGCCGCGCGTCGAGGTCCACGACGTCCTCGGCCGGCACCAACCCGAGGTGACGCTCGGGAATGACAAGCGCCGCATCGCACGGCAGTGCCCCGAGAAAGCGGATGTCCGCCGCCGGACCGGCGAGGCTCTCGGCGAGCATGGCCGCGTGGCGCGACCCGCCGACGCGATTGGCCAGCACCCCGTAGAGCCTCAGCTGCGGCCGGTAAGCGCGCAGCCCGAGCGCGAGCGCTGCGAATGTACCCGCCATCGCGCTGGCGTCGATGACGAGCAGCAGCGGCAAACCGAACTCGAGCGCGAGGTCGGCGCTCGAGGGCTGCCCGTCGTAGAGCCCCATCACCCCTTCCACCAGCACGAGATCCGCATCGCTCGCGGCCCGGTACAGCAGATCACGGCAATGCGCACGGCCGCCCATCCACAGATCGAGCTGGCCGACGGGGTGATGCGCGGCTCGGGCGAGAATCATCGGATCGATGAAGTCCGGGCCGGTCTTGAAGACCCGCACCCGCCGGCCCTGGCGCGCGGCGCAGCGGGCAAGCGCCGCTGTCACGGTGGTCTTCCCCTGACCGGAAGCGGGAGCGCAAATCAGCAGCGCCGGTACGCTCGCGCTCATGGTGCGCCGTCCTACAACACTATGCCGAGCCGCACGCGGAAGATCACATCCCGTGCATGCTGAACGAGGCGCATCAGCGCGCCCTGAGACTCGCCGAAGCCGGCGCAGGGCGCACGACGGCCACATGGCCGACCGCCACCAGTGCGACATAGGCGCCGGTAACGAGCAGGAAATGGCCGTACCAGTCCGCGAAGTTCCTCCACCATCCGAGGAGGCTGGGATCCGCGACTCGACTGCCCAGCCAGTAGAAGCTTCCCTGCGTCAGCACAAAGCAGACCGTGACGCTCCCGAGGAGACTCGTCGCCAGACGCAGCACGTCGACCGGGCGATGTCGGTAGTGCCGGCGCAGCCAGACCCCGGCGAGCCAAAGGACCGAATACGCGGGCACGATGAACCCGTATGCCAGCGTCACACAATAATCACTGACGCCATAGTAATGAATGGCCGCGAAATCGACTGCGATGGCTTCGAGCAGCAGGGCCGGCAGCACCCAGCGCTCACTGCTCAGATAGAAGCCCGCCAGGAACAACACGGCCCAGGAGGCATCGGGCGGAACCCAGGCCGCGCCGAGCTGACCGAATCGCGTCGCCGCCATTGCCGAGGCCAAGGTGAGGAATGTGCCCCGCCGCAGCCACTTTGATTCGTGCATCGGAGGACTCCCCCGGGCACCCGCCCGCGCCGTCTTGATGTTTGCAAGGGTGTCAGGCATGACTCGCGGCCCGGGCTGCCGCGAGTCCACGGGGTCTCGAGAGTGCAATCGGGTACTTTCGCGGTGGTGCTTTGCAATAAGGCGGCCGCGGCCTGAACTTGAGATGTTCATCTGTCCACTCCTGCACGCGCTCCACGCGCGTTGCGGTCGATGCGGAGCGGTTCGGACCGGATGGGAGCAGAGAGTCGCGACAGTCAAGATATCGCGAACGGTCTGGCTCCGCCCAACGCGAGCCGCCCAGTGTGTCTCGGCCGGTCTCCGGGCTCGCGAGTGGATCTGATCCTGCGGACCGCACCTTCCCGTGCACGCGGCACAGTGGCCTACAGCGGTCTGGTTCTCGCTTACCGTTGCGTGGGCAGCGCCGGAATGGCATTCGATTCTTGAACGCGCACCGGCTTCCCGTTTCACCCCAGGGCGTCTGACGCTCTGGGACACCTGAGACGCGGCAAAGTCTACGCGGACCCCGCCCAGCACGCAACAGACCCGCCGGTACGCCGAATGGCAGATTGCGGCCCCGGCCACGCGTCGTTAGGGTATTTGCGACGCACTCGCCGCCGGAGGCACGCATGGATCTCGGACTGCACTCGAAACTTGCGCTGGTGACCGGCTCGACCGCCGGCATCGGACTCGCCACCGCGGAAACGCTTGCGCGCGAGGGTGCGCGCGTCATCGTCAACGGTCGGACAACAGCGCGAGTCGAGGCGGCGGTCGAGCGGTTGAAAGCGGCCGTCCCGGGCTGCTCGGTGCACGGCGTCGCCGCCGACGTCGGCACCGCCGGCGGCTGCCATCACGTGATCGAGGCGTTTCCCGACGTTGACGTGCTGGTGAACAACATGGGGATCTTCGAGCCGATGCCGTTCGGCGAGATCACCGATGCGCAGTGGTTGCGCTTTTTCGAGGCCAACGTGCTGAGCGGCGTGCGCCTCGCGCGGCATTACGTCAACGGGATGCGTGCACGCAACTGGGGACGCATCGTGTTCGTGTCGAGCGAATCGGGCCTGCAGATCCCGCCGGAAATGATCCACTACGGCGTCACGAAGACGGCGCAGATCGCCGTGGCCCGGGGGCTCGCCGAAACACTCGCAGGCACGCACGTCACGGTGAACACGGTCCTGCCCGGGCCGACTGCCTCCGAAGGCGTCAGCCGGTTCGTCGAGGAACTGGCGCGATCATCCAGCAAGGACCCGGCGACGGTCGAGCGCGAGTTCTTCGCGACGGCGCGTCCATCCTCCATCATCCAGCGGTTCGCCTCGACCGAGGAAGTCGCCGCACTCATCGCGTATACGTGCAGCGCGCAGGCGTCCGCCACGACCGGCGCGGCTCTGCGTGTCGACGGCGGCGTTGTGCGCGCGATCGCCTGAGCACTCGCCGGGAAGCTGCCCACCGGCCGGCGCTCCGCCGGCGCGTCATGGTGGTCGTGCGATCGCGCCTGAAATCGCGGCGCTCGCCGCCGCGCTGCCCGCAGGCATGAACCCACGATGCAAGGCCATGCGCCGCGTGACAGCCAGCCAGTCGGCGTTGCGCGACAGTCGCGGCGTCGAGGCGAGTGTTGCGCTGTTGCGCGGAATCGGGCCTTCGTGTCATCCGGTGCACCGCCAGAAGCAGCGGCGCGTTGCGTATTCAGCGGAAATTCAGCTCCGCTCACGATAATCGTCGCGATCTGACCCAACGGAGGATCTGGCACATGAAGTCCCGTACCATGATGTTCGCGCTGTTGACGAGCTGCGTCGTGGCGACTCCGGCGTTGGCGGATATGCCGCTCGCCGGCGGATTCCACACCACCAACCCGTACGTCGGCGCGAGCATCGGCCTGCTGCAGTACGATGAGGGCGGTCTACCCACCCTGTCCCCGAGTATTCTTTTCGTGCGCGCCGGTCTTCCGCTCTCCTCCTACTTCGCCATCGAAGGGCGTTTGGGGACGGGCCTCACGAGTGATCAGAGCAACGGCAGCTCGGTGAGCGTCGGGACGTACGGTGGCGCCTACGCCAAAGGCTCGCTCGCGTTGGGGCCGAGCTTCTCCCTGTACGGCGTCGCCGGCATCGCATCGGTCAACGTTCACCGCGATTTTCGCGATGGCGACACGACGAATACCGGCCTGTCGGCGGGCATCGGCGGCGATCTCGCTCTGGAGCATGCCCTGGGGCTGAACTTCGAATGGACCTATCTGCCGAGCGGAACCGATGCGGGCCATTCGTACAGTTCGAATCTCTTTTCCGTGGGTGTCAATTATCAGTTCTGAGCCCCTGCGCGGGCGCACCGATCACGAGGTGATCCGGCGCTGCGCGGCGGCGGGACGTCCGTGACGATCGGCGCCGGCTGCTGATCGTACCGGGGCACGGAATCCCGCTTTCGCGCAGCGCCTGCTGCGGCCGGCACAGCTCGGCCGACCGCGCGCTCCGTCACCCTCGTGCGATTCGCTCGCCGCCGTCGCTCCCTCAACTCACCGCCCGCTTCACGAGCGCGACGATTCGAGCCTCTTCGGCGGCAGTCAGCTCCCGCACGGCGAAGGCGGTCGGCCACATGCGGCCGTCGTCGAGGTTCGCCTTGTCGCTGAAGCCGAGCGTCGCATATCGGGTCTTGAATTTCTGAGCGCTCTGAAAGAAGCACACGACATTGCCGTCCTTGGCGTACGCGGGCATTCCGTACCAGGTTCTCGGCGTGAGGGTTGGCGCATTGGCTTTGATGAGCGCATGAATACGCTCGGCGATGGCCTGGTCCGATGGCGGCAGTTCGGCCAGCTTCGCAAGCACGGCGCCTTCGCCCGCCGTTTTCTCGGCGGGCGCCCCGCGGCGCGCACTGCCCTTCAGCTCCTGAAGACGCTCACGCATCGCCGCCCTCTCCTGCGCCGTGAAGCCTCGCGGCTCCCCATGGGCCTTGCCGCTCGAGCGGCACTTGCGTGTCGTCTCGTTCGCCGGTTTCATGATTTCCTCACGTCCGCCGCGGGTTCTGCCTTCAGGATGTCAGCGAGGCGGGCTCAGGCGCGCCTACGGTTGTGCGGGAGGCGATCGCGACGGGAGTCGGCGCCCGTTGGCATCGGAGGCCTGAACCCATCCGTCCACGCGGCCACACTCTGTAGTGCGTGACGGGTTCCTGGGACCGCTGCGGCCAGTGCGGGCTCCATGGTGCGTATAGAGAGCGCCCACGGAACCTTTCCATCACGGCCTGACGCGTGTCGGCTGTCAGTCAGTTGCCGGGAGAACCAGCGTCGGCCCGCGCCCACGAGACCCTTCGGCGAACACTCATAGCCCGAGGAGGTAGACCGGCGCCATCGCCGCGAGAATCAAAATGGCCTGGATGGCGAGGACGCCAAGCGCCAGCCGCGGCGCTCTGCGCAGCCATTTGAATGCGAACCCGGCGATCACGGGCACCTGGCAGGCCATGAGCAACTGCCACAGGTGCGCCGCGGCGCCCTCGTCGGCGTGGAGCGGCGGGATGCCAAAGCGGCCGACGTCGATGAGGACCACGGCGAAGGCCGCGATCGACAGTGCCATCGGCACAAAGGCACTCGGCCGCTTCGAGAGAGACAAGACCGAACCCGGCGAATCGTTCATGACGACACCTGCCTGCAGTTGTGGCGAGCAGCGCTCGCGCACGGCCGAACGCAGAACATCGAGCACTGTGGCCGGACCGCTCCGCCCGGCGTGAAGGAGATCCTGGAATTCCTCCCCGTAGCGCGCCCGCCAGGCGGGCGGGTACGCGCGCAGCAGCCAGCGGGCGAGCGTGCGGTTCATACGAACTTGAGCCTCTTCGTCCCGGCGCTGACGAATTGCCGCAGTGTCGCGAGCTGCGCGCGCAGCACGCGCCCGCCAGCGGCGGTGATGCGATACGGCCGGCGGCGCTCCTGGGGTGCAAGCGCTTCGATCAGACCCTGGGCCTCGAGGCGCGTGATGGCGCCGTAGAGCGTGCCCGGCCCCAGCCTTGTTCCGCACAGCCCCGCGATGTCCTCGATCATGGCGTGGCCGTGCTTCGGGCCGCCTGCGAGGCTCGCCAGCACGAGCAGCGGCGGGTCCGAGTAATGCCCGAGATCAGCCTCTTTGCGGCTGTCTACTACGTGTTGCGTACTACGCATGACGTAGTTATAGGCTCGTCCCGCGGCGGATGCAAGAGCCCAACGGACAATATTTGCGTACACCGGCGCGGCCGGCCGGACCGGCAAGCGCCTGAGCGCAGGCGACCCGTCCGTCAGGCCACCGATTTCTCGTTTTCCGCGCTCCTGCGACCTGGAGACTTGTGCTCCTGCGCGGCGGCGAGCGCCGCGTCGAGCGCCTCGGAAACGTTTTCCACCCAGATGAATTCGAGCATCGAGCGTGCGCTTTGCGGGATGTCCTCGAGATCACGCCGATTGCGCGCCGGCAGAATGACCTTGCGGATGCCCGCGCGCGCCGCGGCAATCGTCTTTTCTTTGATTCCCCCCACCGGCAGCACCAGGCCGCGCAGGCTGATCTCGCCCGTCATGGCGACGTCCGGCCGCACCGGGCGGCGCCTCAGGAGCGAAACCAGCGAGACGAACATCGCCACACCGGCGCTCGGCCCGTCCTTCGGAATCGCGCCGGCGGGGACATGCACGTGGATATCGCTTTGATCGAAAAGCTTCGGGTCGATGCCGAGCTCGGCAGCCTGAGCTTTGACCAGACTGAGAGCGGCCTGCGCCGACTCCTTCATGACATCGCCGAGCTGACCCGTCAGGATCAGCTTGCCGCTTCCCGGCATCCGCGCCGACTCGACGAAAAGAATATCGCCGCCGACGGGCGTCCAGGCGAGCCCGGTCGCCACCCCGGGGATCGAGGTACGCTGCGCGACCTCGCTCTCGAACCGGTACGGGCCCAGCACTTCGGCGACATCGTCGGCCTCGAAGCGCACGCTCGTAACCTTCCCTTCCGCAATACGCATCGCCGCGCGTCGCAGCAGCGCGCCGATCTCCCGCTCGAGATTGCGGCAGCCGGACTCGCGCGTGTACTCGCGGATGACCCGCGTCAGCGCAGCGTCGGAGATGCCCACCGAGGCCCCCTCGAGACCGTTGGCCTTGAGCTGGCGCTGCACGAGGTAGCGCTTGGCGATCTCGAGTTTCTCCTCGTCCGTGTAGCCGGTGAGCTGAATGATCTCCATGCGATCGCGCAGCGGCCCCGGGATCGTCTCGAGCACGTTCGCGGTCGCGACGAACAGCACGTGGCTGAGATCGAAGGGCAGGCCGAGGTAGTTGTCGCGGAACGTCGCGTTCTGCTCCGGATCGAGCACCTCGAGCAGCGCAGAGGCCGGATCGCCCTGAAAGCTCGCGCTAAGTTTGTCGATCTCATCGAGCATGAACACCGGATTGCGCGTTCCAGCCTTGCGCAGACTCTGAATGATGTTACCGGGCAGCGCCCCGATGTAGGTGCGCCGGTGGCCGCGGATCTCCGCCTCATCGTGCACCCCGCCGAGGCTGGCGCGCACGAACTTCAGCCCCAGCGCCCGTGCGACGCTCTGGCCGAGGGAAGTCTTGCCGACACCGGGCGGGCCGACGAAGCACAGAATCGGGCTGCGCCCCTGCGGGTTGAGCTTGCGTACCGCGAGGTACTCGAGGATGCGGCGCTTGACCTTCTCGAGCCCGTAGTGGTCCTCATCGAGCACGGTGCGCGCCCGCTCGATGTCGATGTCCTCAACGTCCGCCTTGCTCCACGGCAGCGCCACGAGCCAGTCGAGATAATTGCGCACCATGCCGTGCTCCGGGCTCGCCTCGCTCATGCGCTGCAGCCGCTTGAGCTCCTTGCGCGCCTGTTCCTCCACCTCGGCCGGCATGTGCGCCTCGGTGATGGCCTTGTCGAGCTCCGAGACATCGCTCGGGCCCTCCTCGCCCTCGCCCAGCTCCCTCTGCAGCTGATGCAGCTGCTCGCGCAGCACCGCCTCGCGCTGGCGCTCGCCGAGCGCCGCCTGAGTCTGCTCGGTGATGTCCCGCGTGATCTTCAGCACCTCAACGCGATGCGCGAGAAGCTTCACGACTTTGTCGAGCCGTTCCTTCAGATCGAAGGTTTCGAGCAGTTCCTGCTTCTCCTGCGGCTTGACGTCCATGAAGCTGACGATGAGGTCCGCGAGCTGCCCCCCCGATTCCATGGCGGCGAGGGCGCGCGAGAGCTCGGCCGGTACCTGGGGCAGCAGCGACAGCGCCTCTGCGGCGCGCTGCTTGAGGTAATCGACGCGGGCCTCGATCTCCGGACCCGCGGCGGTCGGCTCGGCGATCGCCTCGATGCGCGCGGCGAGATACGGCGATTCGCGTACGACCTGCACCAGGCGAAAGCGGCTTTCACCCTGACAGACCAGGTGATGCGCGCCATCCGGAGCCGTTACGTAACGCACGACCGTCGCGAGGACACCGACCTGATAAAGCTCAGCCGGCGTCGGCTTTTCCACCGCGGGGTCGTGCTGTAGCAGCAGTCCGACCTTGCGTCCCGTGCGCACGGCCTCCTGCGCGGCGGCGATGCTTTCCTCGCGGCCGAGCGTGACGGGCAGCACGACCCCGGGAAACAGCACCACGTTGCGCATGGCAACGATGGGCACCGCGTCCGCCGGCAGCGGCGCCAGCTCGCTGCGCGCTGTTGAGGGCGCGTTGTGCTCTTTATCCGTCATAGGTCATTTCTCCGTCGCCCGGGCGAGCCGCACTTCGAGGCAGCCCTGCTCGTAACGGGTTGCAGCAACCGCAAGCGGTACGCCCGACAGGGGAATACGCCGCAGGAATCGGCCGTGTGGAATCTCAAGACGGCGGATCAGCGCATTCGGGTGCGCAAGCTTGAGCGGACGCATGGCACTGACAACGAGGGCCGTGGACTCGAGCCTGACCTCGATCGCCTCCGGCAGGACACCGGGCAACGCGAACAGCAGGACCAGGCCGTCGGCGGTCTCCTGGATGTCCACCGGGGGTTCCCAGACCGCCGCATCGGTGCCTGGGCCGAGGTAGCGCAGAAACTGCCGCTGCAGCCGTTCGGCCCTGTCCAGGACCTCGCAGGCCTCGACCCACATCCAGCCGTATTGCCGTTCACTGCTCATTCGTTCTCCTGCTTGGCCCAGGTCCACGGATGTCGCAGGCCACGCGCACCGCAGCGACCGCGCACACCGCTGGTGCGGTCATTGCAGCACGTCGCGCCGGCCGCGATATGGGCACACCCTTACCTTGATGCGGTCGGCGGGAAAGTAAATCAAGGCGCTCCGCAGTCGGATCATCCTGCAACGCCAGAGTCTCCTCCATCCGCAAGGATGCGTATCTCAGTGCCGGATGACTCCAGCGCGGTGGCCGCCGCGGCATTCTTACTCCGTACCAGCCCGATTAGGATCAGCCCACGGCGACTCTCGATTCACTGACAGCAATCGCTCAGTGCGCGGCTGAAATGGGCCTGGTCAACGGCCCCGCTCGGCATTGAAGAGCTTCAGCATCGGTCAGGCGTGCGGCCGAGGGGGCCCTCTCCCGGGCCGTTGCCGTCAGGACTGTATGGAGCGGCGCGGATCGGCAGCGACGCAACTCAATGGACGGCCGCGTGCGGCACACCGGGGCTGCGCCGGCGATGACTACGCATCCGGCACATTGCGCAGCGCTCGATCCAGGTCAGCCCACAAATCCTCCACCGCCTCGATACCCACGCTCAACCGCAGCAGCGTGGCCGGCAGGTGCTCCTGTCCCGCATTGCGGGCCCGTCGCTCGATCGTGGACTCGACCGCGCCCAGACTGGTCGCGTGCTGGATGAGCTCAAGCCCCGCGCATACTGCGTCGGCGGCGCGGGCATCACCGCGCACGTCGAACGAGATGATGGTGCCGAATCCCTTGAGCTGACGTCGCGCGGCTTCATGGGTCGGGTGGCTCGCCAGCCCGGGATAGCGCGTGAGGGCAACCTTCGGATGACGCGCAAGACGCTCGGCCAGTGTCATCGCGTTGCGCTGCGCCCGCTCGAGCCGCAGCGCCAGCGTCCTGACCCCGCGGACCGCGAGAAACATCTCGAGCGTGCCGGGTGTCGCACCCGAGAGCTCGCGGGCCTGCCGCAGCCCCGCCAGCAGATCCGCATCGCGCACGGTCACCACGCCGCCGAGCAGATCCGAGTGCCCGCCGATGAATTTCGTCAGCGACTGCACCGCGACGTCCGCTCCGAGGTCGAGCGGCCGCTGATTGAGCGGAGTGGCGAAGGTATTATCGACGGCGAGAATCGCGCCAGGCTTGCGCGGTGCGGCGCAGATCTTGTCCAGGTCGGCCACCGTCAGCAGCGGGTTCGACGGCGATTCCAGCCAGATCAGGTCCGCTGAAGCGCACATCCGGACCCAGCCCGCGGTATCGGTCACCGCGATGCGATGCACGGTCCACCGGCCGCGCTCCTGGCCCATCTTGGCCAGTTGCACGACACCCTGATAGCAATCATCCGGCAGGGCCACGACCGAGCCGGTGCGAAGTCGATCGAAGATCGCCGCAATCCCGGCCATTCCCGAGGCGAACGAGAGCGATGAACCGCCTTCCAGGCCACCGATGATCTCCTCGAGCGCCTCCCAGCCCGGCGTGGCGTCGTCGCGGGAATAGGAGCGGCTCGCGCCCAAGCGGTAATTCGATGCCGGGTACAGCGGCACATTGAGGGGCGAGCCGGGGCGCCGGTCCCGTCCGGCCGATACGAGCCACGATTCGACTGCAGCGCAATCACTCACGTTGCGCACGGCTGGATGCTTGGGTTTCATTGGTAGACCTTGACCACCTATAGGGCCGCAGAGCGACCGGGGCGGTCAAGGCCCCCGTTCAAACCGTGCATGCGGATTTCCCGCACACGGCTTACCAGCGATCGGTCGGCACACAGCATTA
>JAKAXA010000090.1 GCA_021816775.1 Pseudomonadota bacterium | reverse complement strand
TATCTTGTCCAGTCGCCTCCAGTTATCACGCCGATGCCGCCGTGCAATCCACTGCCCGGCTGGCCGTGGCACGAGGTGACGTGTGAAAGTGGCAGTATCCCGGCTGTGACCATTAAGCCGCTCGGGTCTGCTACATGACCGCCCCGCTCCCCTCCGGCCTCACCGTCGGCTACGTCTACGCTACGGCTTGGACTTCGCGCCTCATCGAGTACTACGAGGCCGGCCAAGGACCGTCCCATGCGACGACACTGGTCGCGCCGGGGTACGTGATCGATGCCAGGCTCTCGGGCGGAGTGGCCCGCCGGCCCGTCTCATACCTCGCAGGGAGCCGCGTAGACTGGTACCGGCTACCAGCGCCCGAGGCTGCCGTGCGCGGCACCATAGACTTCCTGCGGGCTCAGAGAGGCCAGCGCTACGCCACCATGGACATCCTGGCGTTTGCGATCCCGCCGGCGTTCCGCAAGAGCGTCCCCGCGCCGCATCCCTGGATGTGCTCGTGGCTCCAGCTCGCAGCCGAGGTCGCAGGCGGCGCAATGCCGAAGCTACCGATCCAGCTCCGGCGGGCCACCCCGCTCGATGCGCTGCTCGCCAACGTCGCCCGCGGGGCGGTCAGGATTAAGGGGCCGGAGTTCTAGGCACCTCGGAGCCGCACCCGCAGGTCGGGCAGTGGGGCGGATCGTGCGTCTCGTAGTAGGCGCGCTTTGGCTCGGTGGCGACCGCATCGACTGCGGCGCTCTCGCGTTCCAGCGCCTCGCGCTCGGCGGCGCTGAGCTGGTGCGGCACCTGATGCCGCGCCCATTCCGCCGTCTGATCCGCCGTCATCTCATCGGGGCAGTATTCGAGCATCAGCGCGTCGATTCTGGCGCGGAGAGCATCGCGCTCATTGACTACCGCAGCCCACCGCGCAGTCTGGTCTGCCAGCTGCTCGTGCGCGCTGGCGAGATCGGCGGTCAGCCTCTCCACCTCCGCGCGCTGGCGGTCGAGTTCGTCGGCAGCCCATTTCGCGTTTCGCTTCAAAAGGGCAGTATCACCCCACGCATCGGGATAACGGAGCTGTTGAGTCCGTTCATTTGAGGTGAATTGCTCTTTCATGCGTTCCTCTGAGCGACAATCTGGACACTTAGCATGAGGGTCCGAAGTGGAATATCCGCCGAGTGTTATATCAACTTCCCCGGTGTCGCGGCAGGTTTCACAATCAAATGTGGTTCCCTCATCCCTGGTGGGCAAACTGTTCTCCTGGTTCGATGTCCGCTGAGTCATGCCGTTCTCTCCATCGCTTGTAACGCGCGCCGTGCCTCAGTGAGGCCAGCTCGATACCCGTCGCGGTAACAGTCGCGGAAGTGCTGCGCGATCCTCTGAATCCTCTTGAAGTCCGCGCGAATCGTGACCGATTCGTTGCCCAGGTAGAGCGTGCCTTCCTCGGTGTTGCTTCGATATTCCAGCTCGCGCGTGATGCCTGGGGCGAGGATGCGGTTGTCGGTAGAGGAATTGCCGGTCATGGCACATTCCCCGCAGTAGGTTCATCATCGGGTTCTTGCAGGATGGCGATCTTGAGGCGCGCCAAGTGCAGCTCCTCGACCAGCGCATCAATGCGCCCTTGCATCGCGTCTCCAAGATCCTTGAGCGCCGCTTCGCGGTCGGTCACTGCGTCCGTGTACAGCACCCATGCACCCGTATCGCTGAGCTCGAAATGGCCCTTCCGTGAACCGCAGGTGCAGTAGGATTCGCACTTCCAGCGCCGGAGCGGATCGGTAGTGAGCATAGGGTTCTCCTGCGAGGTCATCATCGGACTCTCCGTCGGCTGTTCTAACTGCACTGGCATGTTCCGTACTCCACGCAGCAGGTTTGAGACCATTGTTGGCATACGCTGCACCAGGTCATATAGCCGTCGCAGTATCGGCAGCGCGGCCCTTTGTCGCCATGCTCTGGCTGGCCAGGTTCTGTAGTCTGCTCATCGCCCGTCTTCTGCTCACTCACGGCTTCTCCTCCGGCAGCGCCTTCGTCAGCCAGTCGCGCAGCGCGCGGGCTTCGCTAGGCTTTAAATACCCGCCCACGATGTATACCTGATCCCCATGCGTACGCTCCGCGCAGCACGTCCATCGCCCTATACTTAGCGGCTCAACCTCGCGGAACCGCTCGGGGGTGTTGGTGGTCATCGCCCACCTCCGTCGCGCACCGCCCGGACGAATCCCGCTGCGCCACAGCTGACCCAGTATGAGCTCCCGCCGCCGAAGTGGACGATCCACGCGCAGCCTGCGTGGGCCGGCGCCCACCCATCTGAGGACCAGAATCGTTCGCTCGGCGTATCGGGAAAAAAGTACGTGTCGATCACAGGATACGCTCGGCGGCGATCCGCGAGGAGGTACAGCTCCTCAGCCGTCGGCAGCCGCCAATCCGTGAAGCCGGCCACACCAAGCGCGCGTGGTAGGCACTGCGCACGCTCCCAGCTAGGCACAGCATGGAATAGCTTTTCCCAAGTCACGTCGAGCTTGCTGTCGTAGACGGCAACCCATTCGGAGGCGTCCTCAGGCAGCAGGAGGCCAGCGTGGGAAACTTTGGTGAAGCGGGTCATTGGTCCTCCCTCGGCTTCGCCAACTCGGCGAGCAGCGCGTCGGCAGCCTCCACAGCAGCCCCGGCAACTACGTCCGGCCCCTCTATTGTTGCTGCGTTAGGGTTGGATGCAATGCCCTGCATCGCCATCGCCGCGAACAGCTCGCGCTTGGTGAGGCCGGT
>JAKAXA010000089.1 GCA_021816775.1 Pseudomonadota bacterium | reverse complement strand
GATCGTGCATGCCGGCGCGGCCGGAAATCGCATCGATGTCGGTCGCGCAGAATCGGTCGCGACTGAGCCTGCGCTCTGCCCCGCGGAGCAATCTCAGGAATTCGCCAGCCGGCAGCGCATGAAGAGAAAAATCACGGGATTTCACACTGACGAAGACCGGCACTGGGTTGCCGAACTCGAGTGCGGTCACAACCAGCACGTTCGGCACAATCCTCCGTGGATCAATCGCCCCTGGGTGATAACTGCCGAGGGGCGTGCCGACGCGCTCGGGGCGGAACTGAATTGCACGAAATGCGACGAGGGTGCCGCGCCCGACGGGCGATCCTCTTAGACCCGGGAGTGGACAGCTGACGCGCCGGCGTGATCATCCCCCCACACTGAAGGCTCGGTCATTCCACGCGTGGGCAGCCCGGAGCGGTGACGTTGGCGTGCACGGGTTTCGGCTGCGCGGCATCGAGGCGGGTCTGTTCAATCGGATCCGCCACGGGCGCCGCCGTCCCTCCTCGAGGGTCTGTCATTGCTGTTCGAATCCACCTTGCACGTTCGCTTGCGCGGCCAGCGTGCACAGGCAACCCAGCGGACTCGGCGGCGAGGGGCTCGAGGAGGGAACCGATGAGAGTCCGGATCATAGCGTTCCTTGCCGTCATCAATCGCGGGTCAGCGGCGGCGCTGGCGCGAAGCCCGCCGATCGATCTGCGCACCGTCAGTGCGTTGCTCGCCACGCAGCACCTGCACGATCTCGCTGCCGTCCGCGAACGCTACGACTCCTGTTCTCAAGACCCAAGAGGACCGCGCCCGGTTTGATGCCGGGGGTGAGGCATCTTGCGGGCTCCATTCGCGGTCTGATTCCAATTGGGCGGGCATCGCGGCTGCAGGAGAATCTCATGCGCACGCCGAACGATCCACAGACTGAGCTCGGCATGAACGTGCTGCAGGATCGCGCGCTCGCGGTGGAGCGGCACGGGCTGTCGAACGGACTGTTGGTATCACCGGCTCCCGCGATGCATCCGGCGCTGTCTCCCAGGAACGTCGCTCGCATCGGCGGCGAGAAACCCGGGCAGATCCTCCTGCGCCTTGCGGCGCTGTCCGCGGGCACAGCGGGATGGGTCGCCGACTGGGCGGGATTCAGGCTGCGCTACGCCTTCGAATTGCGCTGCCTCGGCCTGCTGCATGCGAGCAGCCCGTGATGCTGACGCTGCGCACGCCCGCCAGCGCACTTCGGCGCCTCGAGTTGCCCATCACCCCGTTGCCGCATTTCAAGGCCCTGTTGAAGGCGGGACGGCGCAACCCATGGTTCAGCTGGTCCGGGGACAAGAGGCCCAATATCGGGTGCTTCACGCTCAACAGCATGAAGCTCACGGGACCCTACGAGCACGCCGTGGCGAGAGTCATCGCCGCAGTCAAGAACGCGGGGATCACGCACATTGCAGTCGATCTGCGCAAAAAAAACGGCGGCGGAGATTCCCTGGCCGAAGGGCCGTTCATGCCGCATCTCGGCGTGACAACACTCCAGCACTATTCCACCCCAACCTAAGCGCGAAGCATTGCCCTTTGCACACCGGTCAACCGAGACGCACGAGCACGCTCCCCCTGCTCCGCCGGCCCGATCGCCCGCGGATCCTAAGTGCGCATATAATGCGCATACGCAGAATGCGGAGGCCCGGGAAGTGAAACGCAGCGCCACCCAGACGGTCCACAAGCGCCCAGTCGATCTCACATTGAGCGAGAGCCTCCTCGAGGAGGCAAGAGGCATGACAGACAATCTCTCAGGCGTCGTGGCATCGCTCCTCGCCGAGTTCGTCTCCGAGGAGCGGGAACGGTGGTTGAGCAACGTTGCGCAGGCGCGCGCCACAGCTGCTTTATGGAATGACTTTGCGCAGCGGAACGGCTCCTTCGCGGATGATCATTCGACGCTCTGATGAGACAGTTCGACGTCCTGCGCACTGTCGGCAGGCACAGAGACAGCGTGCCGTTTGTGGTTGTTGCCCAGTCTGCATTGTTCGACGACTATCATCGCCGCGTCGTGATTCCGTTCGTCCGGAAAGCTGCGCTCAGGCAGACCGAGAATCCGCGCCTCAAGCCGACGTTTAAGATCAAGGGCGTGGCAGTGGTCCTGCATCCGCTGAGGATTGTCTCCCTCGCTGACGACCAGTTGGGCGCGCGTGCCGGATCGCTGGCCGCGGAAGGTGATTCGATCGTAGGTGTCCTCGATGAGCTGTTCACGCGCGCGTTCGGGCTACCCAATCCTTGCAATAAATCGGGGCGATCGCCCTCAGACAGCGGCGCGGATCGTCTGGCCGGCAGCTGTACATCTGCTTGAGACCGTCGCGAGCGTACAGGCCGGTCATGAGGTCACACTGCGCCGCAATGATTTTGGCGCTCTCGCGTCCAGGTTGCCGGACCCGATACATGTGGCGGCTGTCGAAATCCGCTCTTCCGGGCGGAGTGAAGAACTCGGGGATGCCGATCACGCGGCCGGCGGCAGATCACCAACATCGCACCTTGCCGTTCACCGGACTACGCTCTCTGCGCGTGATTACACATCGTACGCAGAGAGGCTCTGCCATCGACATGGCGACCCATTAGGGGCAAAACGACAATGAGCGCGCTACACCGTGACGATCGCGCCGCGACGCCAGCAGCCCTTAAGCCGCACCCGCGACGCGCGCAATGAACAGCGCCAATGCCAGACACAACCCGCTTACGGAAACAAACATTTGAGGCCATTCAAGCAATGGC
>JAKAXA010000088.1 GCA_021816775.1 Pseudomonadota bacterium | reverse complement strand
ACGTGGTCGGTGGCCATCGCCGCGGTCAACGGCTCCCCGCATGCGGCGCAGGCCGCTGGGTAATGATCGATCGTGGCGTCGGGCGTCGTGGTCCGGCGTAACGTCTCGCCCGGATGGCCCTTGTATGGAGCTTTCGGTGTCAAGGTAATTTTGTCGACATTTGCACTCCTTCACGTTCCGGATTTCCTAGGCAGCGATGTCTGCGGCGATGTTTCTTGGTTCGGCTGAGCGCCGGTTGATCCGCTTTGCGGCTCAACCCGTCCCGGCCTGAGCACCAGCGAGCGCCGCGCGCAGCGGCAGTCAACACTGGCCGAAGGCCACCGACGAAAGCAGCGCGCAGCGGTGTTGACGGCCGCGAGCACGGCGTCAGGCTCGACCAGGTCGGGTACGCCAGCCTCATGCAGCGCCGAAGGCGTCCTTCTGGTGACAGCAGCCGACCGTGAACGAACCGAGGGGAGCCCGCCATTGCACGCGAAATCTCGCGTCGCGACCTTGTATTCGGTTGGATCCTCTTGGGACCCAGACCATGAAGCAGCCATTCGCTTCGACGGCGAGGCTCCGAGGCGGCGGGCACATTCTTCCGGCGGCATTGAAGCCATGGCCCATCTCGTGTCACCGCCACCTCGGATCGTCATCAACGACCTATCGCCAATGCGCGACCGGTCACTGAACTCGTGTATGCGCGCTGCGTGCCGACCCGGCCATTCAGGCCCTCGGCCTCAGAACGATGCCTTCTGGCAAGGCACCAGTCGGGACCATGCGCCACAGCGCGATGAGCAGTTTCCGCGCCACGATCATGGTCGTCTTGCGCTTGCCCTTCGCACCTTCGGTACGCGCCCGGTACCACTGCGCGAGTGCGCTGTTCTTCTGGAACATGAGGAACCTCCAGGCGAGTTGGATCAGCCCGCGGCGCACCCGGGCATTTCCCGACTTGGCCAGACCCTTTTCCCGTCGCTTGGAGCCGCTCTCGTCGGGCGAACCCGTCAGGCCGGCGTAGCGCGCCACGGCCCGTCGATCGCGAAGATTCCGCACCAGCACCTCCTGCACCAGCATGTCCGCCGTCTCGACGCCGACGCCAACGATGCGTGCCAGCAGGTGCACCATTGCATGCGGTCCCACCTCCGGCGCCTGTTCCAGACGCTCCAGCCGGGCCTGCTCGATCGCCTCGATCTGCCCCCGCACCACGGCGAGCCGGGCCATGTCGCGCCGCATCTCGTCGCGCGTGTTAGGCGGAATCGTGCCGCCCTCCGGCGTGCGCAGCTCCTCAAGCCGCTGCGACGCTTTGCGCAAGGTCGGCTTGAAGCCGCGGATGCCGAGCCGGGCCAGCACCGACTTCATGTGATTGACAATCCGGGTGCGCTCACCCACCAGGCTTTCGCGCTCACGGCTCGGGCGCTTGGCATCCTCATCCTCAAGCGTCGGAATCGCGACCATCCCGCAATGGCCTCGCTCGCCGCGCAACCAGCCCAGGAACACGCGCATCAGCATGGTGGTGTCCAGCCGGTCAGTTTTTGCCCGGCGGTGTTCGCGCGACACTGCGACGCTCGTCGAATGGATCACATGCGCCTCGATCCCGCGCGCACGCAGCCATCGCGCCAGCCAGAAGCCATCGCGTCCAGCCTCATAGGCAAGGACGATCCGGGTGATTGTCCGTCCCGATTTTGTCGCCTCTTCCCGCCAGCGCCCCAGCAGGCGCAGCAGCGTCGGCGCGTCGGGATCCAGCTTCTTCAGCGGCCGTCGAGCGACGCCAGGAACAAGTCCGGCCGTCAGCCAGCTCGATTGGCTCATCTCGATGATCGCGACCACGGTGCTATCCTCATCCAGGACGGCGAGGCAGCGGCTCAGGTCATCTACTTGGGTCATGGGGCACCTTCATCGGTTCAGCACAGCGACGATGGTGCCAAACCCTCGCCGCCCGCCCCATAGCTTCTTCTGACCCAAATCGACGCTGAACCGGCTGGAGCTGAGCCGGCCCGAGCCGACGCGGTATCACAAGGTGAGTTCTGATCCGGCCGCGGTGGAGAGCCTGTTCGTCGAGGTCTTCCTGGAGGCGCACAAGAGGCGCCCTCGCAGATCATTCTCGATCTCAATGCCACGGATGATCCGCTGCATGGGCAGCAAGAGGGCCGGTTCTTCCACGGTTATTACGACTGTTATTGTTATCTGCCGCTCTACGTGTTCTGCGGCCGGCATCTGCTGGCGGCGAAGCTGCGGCGCTCGAACATCGACGCCTCGGCCGGGGCGGTGGCGGAGACGGCGCGGATCGTGGTGCAGATCCGCCGCCGCTGGCCGCGCGTGCGCATCCTGCTGCGGGCGGACTCGGGCTTTGCCCGCGAGGCGCTGATGGCCTGGTGTGAGGCGAACCGCGTCGACTACGTGTTCGGCCTGGCGCGCAACGAGCGCCTGGAGGCAGCGATCCAGGCCGAGTTCGAAGCTGCCACACTCGCCAGCGCCAGGAGCGGCAAGCCGGCGCGGCGCTGCAAGGACTTCCGCTACGCGACGCTGGACAGCTGGAGCCGCAAGCGGCGCGTGATCGGCAAGGCCGAGGTCACCAGGGGCGAGGCCAACCCGCGCTTCATCGTCACCTCGCTCCAGCGCTCGGAGGTGCGAGCGCGGTATCTCTACGAGAAGATCTACTGTGCCCGGGGTGAGATGGAGAACCGCATCAAGGAATGCCAACTCGACCTGCTCGCGGACCGCACCTCGGCCGCCACTATGCGCGCCGCAGCCTCCGTTGCAATAGA
>JAKAXA010000065.1 GCA_021816775.1 Pseudomonadota bacterium | reverse complement strand
CATCACCGTGCAGCCCCTCCGCTCACAGCCTGCAGTGCCTCAGCTGCCCGAGCCGCAACGGATTGTCTCGCGCGCTCACGGATGACTCCAGGCTACGGCGAGTCGACCGTGCTGCTGAGCGACTGGGTCACGCCGTCGTTCGGACCGTTCAGAGACGAACTCTTCCAACCTCCGCCCAGCGCATCGATCAGATCGGCGCTCGCCATCAGGCGCGCACTTTGCAGGCTGACGGCGGTGATCTCGGCGTTGAGCCGCGCGGTCTGAGCGGTGAGCACGCTGGCATAGTCGGCGATCCCCGCCTTGTACTGGTTCAGCGTCAGGGTCTCGGAGCGCTTCGCATCCGCCACCGCCTGCAGCTCCTCGGCGTACTCGCTCTGCAGGAAGTGCAGCGTCGCGAGATCGTCCTCGACCTGCTGGAACGCCCCGAGCACCGTCTCCCGGTAGGTCGCGACGGACTCATCGTACGTGGCGCGCGCCTCGCGGGTCTGCGCGATGGTCGCCCCGCCGTTGAACAGATTCAGCGCCACCTGCGGCCCGAACGACCACACCGCGTTGCTCGCCTTGAGCAGCCCCGAGAGCAGCGCGGAGTCGAAGTCATACGAGCCCGACAGCGTCAGGCTCGGGAACCAGGCTGACTCCGCCACGCCGATGTCGGCGTTGGCGCTCGCCATCGAGCGCTCGGCGGCCGCCACGTCCGGGCGGCGCAGCAGCAGCCGCGAGGGCACGCCGGCCGGCACCACCGGCACCTCAACGGCGAAGTGGCCCTGCGCGAGCGACAGCTGCGAGGGCGCCCGGCCGATCAGCACCGCGATGGCATGCTGGAGCTTGGCGCGATTGAGCAGCGCCGTGTCCTCCTGCGCCTGGGTGCTCTCGAGCTGGGTGCGAGCCGCGTACACGTCTGCCAGGGTGGTGACGCCGGCATTGACCCGGTTCTGCGCGATGCGCAGGGAGTCCTGATCGTCCTTCACCAGGGTCTTCAAGAGGCGCAGCTCCTGCTCGGAGGCGCGCAGCTGGAAGTAATCCTGCGCGAGCGCGTCCTGCGCCGAGAGCTGCGCGGCGGCCACATCCGCCGCGCTCGCCTGCGCCCTGGCATTGGCGCTTTGCAGCTCGCGGCGCAGCCGCCCCCAGAGGTCCACGTCCCAGCTGCCGCTGAGACCGGCCTGGTTGGCGGTGCGCGCGCCGCCGAAGGTGAACTGCGTGGCCGCCCCGCCGCCGCTGCGCGTCTGGCTGGCGCCGAGGTTGATGGAGGGAAAGAGGCTGCCGCGCGTGACGCCGGCCGCCTCGCGCGCCGCGTAATACGCGGCCACCGCGGCCTTCAGGTTCTGGTTCGACACCGCGACCTGCTGCTCCAGGTGCGAGAGCGCCGGGTCGCGGTAGATCGACCACCAGTCGCTCGGCACGATGCGCGCGGGCACCGCCGGCTGCCAGCCCTCGGCCGCCCGGAACCGCGGCGAGGGGGGCGCCGCCGGGCGGTGATAGTTGGGGCCGACCGCGCAGCCGGCGAGGCCCGCGGTGAGGCCGAGCGCAACGAGCGGCGATGTTCGACGGATCATGAGGCGGGTCTCCCTGCAGACAGCGCCAGCGCGCCGCGGCGCGTGAAGGTCCTGGCAAACCAGAGGCGGAAGCGGTCGAGGTACACGTACACGACGGGCGTGGTGTAGAGGGTGAGGATCTGGCTGATGAACAGCCCCCCGACCACCGCGATGCCGAGCGGGCGGCGCATCTCCGAGCCCTGCCCGCTCATGAGCGCCAGCGGCAGCGCCCCGAGCATGGCCGCGATGGTGGTCATCATGATCGGCCGGAAGCGCAGCAGGCAGGCCTCGTGGATGGCGCGCGCGGCATCGATGCGCTCGGTGCGCTGCGCCACGAGCGCCACATCGACCATCATGATCGCGTTCTTCAGCACCACCCCGATCAGCAGGATCACCCCGATCAGCGCGATGAGGCTGAACGGCTCACCGAACAGCAGCAGCGCCAGCACCGCCCCCACCCCGCTCGAGGGCAATGTCGAGAGGATGGTGATCGGCTGCGCGAGGCTCTCGTAGAGCATGCCGAGCACGATGTAGACGGCCGCGAGCGCGGCGAGGAACAGCAGCGGCTCCTCGGCGACGGTCTGGCGGAACAGGCGCGCGTTGCCCGCGAACTGCCCGTGAATCGCGATCGGCACGTCCATATCGCGCAGGGTGCGCTCGATGGCCGCGGTGGCCACCCCGAGCGGCTCGCCCACCGGCAGGTTGAACGAGAAGGTGGTGGCGACGAAGGGGCCCTGGTGATTGACCGCAAGCGGGGTCAGGCCCGGCCCGTAGCTCGCGAAGTTCGACAGCGGCACCATGGTCTCCGCCTGGGTGCTGTCGGCGCTGCCGGTGGACGCCCCGCCCGTGGAGGCGGCGATCTGATTGAGCTGGAAGTTCTGCGCCGCCTGGCTGTGCGTGACCCCCGGGAACTGGAACGCGCCCACCGCCGCGGCGCTCGCCTCGGTGCCCGAGAGCGCCCCGCCCGAGGTGCTGACGTAAAGATCCTTCAGCGTCGAGGGCTTGTCCCAGAACTTCGGGTCCACTTCCATGACCACGTGGTACTGGTTCATGTCCTGATAGATCGTCGACACCAGGCGCTGCCCGAAGGCGTCGTACAGCGTGTTGTCGATCTGCGAGAGGTTCAATCCGTAGCGGGCCGCGAGCGCGCGGTCGATGTGCAGCCGCACATCGAGCCCGCTCGCCTGCGCATCGGAGTTCACGTCCCGCAGCTGCGGGTCCTTCTTCAGCGCCTTCTCGATCTTCGGCGCCCAGGTGTTGAGCAGCCGGAGATTGTCCGAGAGCAGCGTGTACTGATACTGCGCAAAGCTCTGCCGCCCGCCGGAGTGGATGTCCCCGCTGGTGCGCAGGTACAGCCGCGCGCCGGTGAAGCCCGCGAGCGCGCGGCGCAGGCGGGCGATCACCTGGGTGTCGGTGAGCCCGCGCTCATCGAGCGGCTTCAAGGTGATGTACATGTGCGCGGTGTTGGGGCCCTGCCAGCCGCCGCCCCCGGTGAAGCCCACCACGTTCTCCACCGCCGGGTCGCGCCGCACGATGTTCACCACGTAGCGCAGCTTCTTCTGCATCGCCTCGAACGAGCTGCTCTGGCCGGCCACCAGATCCCCGCTGATGTTCCCCGAGCTCTGCTGCGGAAAGAAGGTCTTCGGCACGACCGCGAGCAGATACACGTTGAGCACGACCACCCCGAGCAGCGCCAGCATCACCATGCGCGGATGGCCGATCGCCACCTGCAGGGTGTGGTCGTAGAACTCGCGCGTCGCGTTGAACCAGCGCTCGACGCCGCGGAAGAAGCGCCCCTGCCGGGGGTGCGGGCGCAGCAGCCGGCCGCAGAGCATCGGGGTGGTGGTGAGGGAGATGATGAGCGAGAGCGCGACGGTGATCGCGAGCGTGAGGGCGAACTGGCGGAAGATCCGCCCCACCAGCCCGCCCATGAGGATGATGGGCACGAACACCGCGATCAGCGCCGAGCTCATGGCGAGCACCGTGAAGCCCACCTCGCGCGCCCCCTCGAGGGCGGCGTGCAGGCGCGGCTCGCCGGCCTCGATGTGCCGGGTGATGTTCTCGATCACGACGATGGCATCATCGACCACGAAGCCCGTGGACACGGTGAGCGCCATCATGGAGAAGTTGTTCAGGCTGAAGCCGAGCAGGTAGATCACCGCCAGCGTGCCGATCAACGCCAGCGGCACGGCCACGGCCGGCACCAGCGCGGCGCGGGGGTTGCGCAGCATCACCAGCACCACGGTCACGACCAGCAGCACCGCGAGCAGCAGCGTGATCTCCACATCGTGCAGCGAGGTGCGGATCGAGCCGGTGCGGTCGTGCGTCACCACCAGATTGATGCCGTGCGGGATCGAGGCCCGGATCCCCGGCAGCAGCGCCTTGATCCGATCGACCGTCTGGATCACGTTCGCATCGGGCTGCTTGCGGATGATCATCAGCACCGCGCGCTGGCCGTCGAACAGCCCGAGCGTGCGCACGTCCTCGACACCGTTGGTGATGGTCGCGACGTTCCCGAGACGCACCGGCGCGCCGCTGCGGTAGGCGATGATCAGCCGGCGGTACTCGGAGAGCTTGGTGGCGGTGTCGTTGACGTAGATCTGGTAGCGCCGCCCATTGAAGCTCAACGCCCCCTTGGGGCTGTCCGCGTTGGCCGCGGCGATGGCCGCGCGCACATCCTCGAGCCCGATGCCGTACTTGAAGAGCTGGCGGGGATTGAGGTCGATGCGGATCGCCGGCAGGGAGCTGCCCCCGATGTTGATGTTGCCCACCCCGGGCACCTGCAGGATCTTCTGCTGGATGATGGTCGAGGCGGCGTCATACACCTGGCCGATGGGCAGCGTCTTGGAGGTGAGCGCCAGGATCAGGATCGGCGCCTCGGAGGGGTTGAAGGCCCAGTAGCCGGGGTCGGAGCGCAGCGAGGCCGGCATGTCCTGGCGGGCCGCCTGGATGGCCGCCTCCACGTCGCTCTCGGCGCCGTGGATGTTGCGGCTCAGGCTGAAGATCAGCACGATCCGCGACTGGCCCTCGGTGCTGCTCGAGGTCATCTGATCGATGCCGGCGATCGCGCTCAGGCGCCGCTCGAGCGGCGTGGTGACGCTGGTGGCGACCGTCTCGGGGCTGGCGCCGGGCAGGCTCGCGTACACCACGATGGCCGGGAAGTCGACCTGCGGCATCGGCGCGACCGGCATCAGGAAGTACGCCACGATCCCCGCGAGCGCCAGTCCGCACGAGAGCAGCGTGGTGGCGACCGGGCGGGTGATAAAGAGGCGCGAGACGTTCACGGCGAGTCGATCGAGAGCGGCCCGGAAGCGCGCGCCGGCACGCCGGCCCAGGCCTTGGCCCGGCGCGCCAGGCGGTCGAAGAACAGGTACACCACCGGCGTGGTGAACAGCGTCAGCAGCTGGCTCAGCAACAACCCGCCGGTGATCGAGAGGCCGAGCGGCCGGCGCAGCTCCGAGCCGGTGCCGGTGCCGAGAATGAGCGGCAGCGCCGCGAACAGCGCCGCCACCGTGGTCATGAGAATGGGCCTGAAGCGCAGCAGCGCCGCCTCGTAGATCGCCTCGCGCGGACTCTTGCCCTCGTGCCGTTCGGCATTGAGCGCGAAGTCGATCATCATGATGGCGTTCTTCTTGACGATGCCGATCAACAGCACGATGCCGATGATGGAGATGATGTCCAGGCTCTCCCCGGCGAGCATCAGCGCAAGCAGCGCGCCGATGCCGGCGGAGGGCAGCGTCGAGAGGATGGTGAGCGGGTGGATGTAGCTCTCGTAGAGCACCCCGAGCACGATGTACACCGTGGCGATGGCCGCCAGCAGCAGCAGCACCTCGCTCGTGAGGGAGGACTCGAACGCGAGCGCCTCGCCCTCGAAGGTCGTCGTGATGCTCACCGGCAGCCCGACGCGCTGCTCCGTGGCGCGGATCGCGTTCACCGCCGCCCCGAGCGAGGAGCCCGGCGCGGTATCGAAGGAGAACATCGCCGCCGGGAACTGCCCCAGGTGATCGAGCGTGAGCGGGGCGTCCTTGACCGAGATGTGCGCGATCGAGCCGAGCGGCACCTGCCCGCCGCCGGCCGAGGGGATGTAGAACGTGTTGAGGGCGCTCACCGTGTCCGAGAGGGTCGGGTTGGCGGTGAGGATCACCCGATAGTCGTTCGACTGGGTGTAGATGGTCGAGATGATGCGCTGCCCGAAGGCGTCATAGAGCGCATTGTCGATGGTGGCATCGGTGATGCCGAAGCGCGCCGCCGTGCTGTGATCGACGTCGATCTCGATCGTGCGCCCCTGCTCGGTGAAGTCCGTCGAGACGTGCGCGAGCTGCGCTGAGCGCCTGAGGGCCGCGAGCAGCTTCGGCACCCACGGCGTGAGGATGGAGCGGCTCGCCGCGCCCAGGATGAACTGATAGCGCGCCCGGCCGCTGATGGAGCTGATGGTGAGGTCCTGCACCGGCTGCAGCGCGAGCCGGATGCCGGGCACCGTGCGCGCCGCGGCGAGCAGCTGGTTCATCACCGTGGTGATGCCCGCGGAGCGGTCGTCCTTGGGCTTGAGGTTGATCAGCATCTGGCCGTCGTTGACGGTCATGTTGTTGCTGCCAATGCCGATGTACGAGGTGAGGCTGACGACGTTGGGGTTGCGCCGCAGGGCATCGACGAGCGCCTGCTGGCGCGCGGCCATGGCCTTGAAGGAGATCGAGGGCGGCCCGATCGTGGTCGCCTCGAGCAGCCCGGTGTCCTGCAGCGGAAAGAAGCCCTTGGGGATCACGATGTACAGCAGCACCGTCAGCACCAGCGTGCCGGCGGCGATCCACAGCACCAGGCGCTGGCGGGCGAGCGCCCAGTTGAGCCCCCGCCCGTAGGACTCGATGACCCGGTTGAACCAAGCCTCGGCCTTGTGCGCCCACTGGCCCTGCTTGCGCAGCGTCTCGGCGTGCGGTCGCAGCAGCTTCGCGCACAGCATCGGCACCAGGGTGAGCGAGACCGCCGCGGAGATCAGGATCGAGATCGCCAGCGTGATGGCGAACTCGCGGAACAGCCTGCCGACCACCTCGCGCATGAACAGCAGCGGGATCAGCACCGCGATCAGCGAGATGGTCAGCGACACGATGGTGAAGGCGATCTCGCCCGAGCCCTCGAGGGCGGCCTCGAGCGGCGGCTTGCCCCGCTCGATGTGCCGCGAAATGTTCTCGATCATGACGATGGCGTCATCGACCACGAACCCCGAGGCGATGGTGAGGGCCATCAGCGAGAGGTTGTCCAGGCTGAACCCGGCCAGGTACATCACCGCGAAGGTGCCGATGAGGGACACGGGCACCGAGAGGCTCGGGATGATGGTGGCCGGGATGGAGCGCAGGAACAGGAACATCACCATCACGACCAGCGCGACAGCGAGCGCGAGCTCGAACTGCACGTCATCAACCGAGGCGCGGATGGTCTGGGTGCGGTCGGTCACCACCTGCAGGTTGACGTTGGCCGGGAGCGAGGCGCGCAGCTCGGGCAGCAGCGCGCGGATGTTGTTGACGGTCTGGATGACGTTCGCGCCCGGCTGGCGCTGGATGTTGATCAGCACCGCCGGGGTGTCGTTCATCCAGCTGGCGAGCTGGTTGTTCTCCGAGCCCATGACCACGTGCGCCACGTTCTTGAGGTAGACCGGCGCGCCGTTGCGGTAGGCCACGACGATGTGGGCGTACTGGCTCGCGTCCGTGATCTGGTCGTTCGCATCGATGGTGTAGGCGTGCGCCGTGCCGTTGAAGTTGCCCTTGGGCGCATCGGAGTTGGCGTTCGCGATCGTGGTGCGCAGGTCATCGAGGTTCAGCCCATAGGCGGCGAGCTGATTGAGGTTCGCCTCGATGCGCACCGCCTGCTTCGGCGCGCCGTTCAAGCTCACCAGCCCCACCCCGGCGACCTGGGAGATCTTCTCCGCGACGCGGGTGTCGGCGAGGTTCTGCACCTGCGTGATCGGCATGGAGCTGGAGGTGAGCGCGAGCGTCAGGATGGGCGCATCGGCCGGGTTCACCTTGGCATAGATCGGCGGGGCGGGCAGCGCCGCCGGCAGCAGCCGCTGCGCGCCATTGATGGCGGCCTGCACCTCGGCCTCGGCGACATCCAGGCTCAGGCTCAGGTCAAACTGCAGGGTGATCTGCGAGGCGCCGGCGGAGGTGCGGGAGGACATCTGGTTCAGGCCCGACATCTGCCCGAACTGCCGCTCGAGCGGCGCGGTCACCGTGGTGCTCATCACATCCGGGCTCGCGCCCGGCAGGAAGGTCGACACCACGATGGTCGGGTAGTCGACCTCCGGCAGCGTCGAGACCGGCAGCAGCAGGTAGCCGATCGCCCCGAGAATGACGATCGCGACCATCAGCAGCGAGGTGGCGACCGGCCTCAGGATGTAAGGCCGGGACGGGTTCATGCGTGCGTCCCGCCCGGCTTGCCGCCGCGCCTGCCGTGCAAGAGCGGCGCCTTGCCGCCGCGGGCGGCCGCGGGGCGCTCACCGGGAATGCGCACGTGCGCGCCGTTGCGCAGCTGGTCGGCCCCGTCGGTGACGATCGTCTCGCCGAGCTTCAGCCCCTTCATGATGGAGATGAACGCCCCGTCGCTGGGCCCGGTCACCACGGTGCGCAGGCTCACCGTGTCCTTCGGCCCGACCACGTACACGAAATTGCTCGACGGGCCGTTCTGCACGGCCGCGCCCGGCACCACCAGCTGGTTCTTCAGCGTGCGCAGGATCAGCTTGACGTTGACGAACTCGTTGGGGAACAGCTGCAGCTGATCGTTGCTGAACATCGCCCGCATCTGCAGTGTGCCGGTCGTGGTGTTGATCTCGTTGTCGACGCTCGCGAGCTTGCCGGTGGCGATCAGGTGGCGCATGTCGCGGCTGTAGGCCTCGACCTCGAGCGAGCCGGCGCCGTGCATCTGGCGGAAGATCTCCGCCAGCTCGTTCTCCGGCACGGTGAACAGCACCGACATCGGGCGCATCTGCGTGACGGTGACGATGGGGGTGGCCTGGTCGGCCTGCACGAGATTGCCGAGGTCGACCTGGCGCAGCCCCACTTGGCCGGTGACCGGCGAGGTGATGTTGCAGTAGGACAGGTTCAACCGCGCGCTCTCGACGGCGGCCTGGTCGGCCTCCACCTGCGCCTGGTCCTGGCCGACCGTGGCGCGCTGATCGGTGTAGGTCTGCTCGGAGACCGAGTCCTGCGCGAGCAGGCGCTTGTAGCGGGCGAGGTCGATCTTCGCGCTGGCGAGGGCGGCCTGATCGCGCGCCAGCTGGCCTCTGGCCTGATCGAGGGCGGCCTGGTACGGGCGCGGATCGATCACCGCGAGCAGCGAGCCAGCATGCACCATCTCGCCTTCCTGGAAGACGATGCGCTCGAGCGCCCCGGTGACCTGCGGGCGCACGTTCACCGTGGCCAGCGGGGTCACTGTGCCGAGCGCCTCGATGACCACCGGCACGTTGCGCGCGGCGACCTGGGCGACGGCGACCGGCAGCGGCCCGTCGCCGTGGACGTGGTTGAGCTGCTGGTCCTTGTGGCCGCGATAGACCGCAATGGCGATGATCCCGATGAAGACCGCGAGGCCGATGAAGGCGATGCGCCGGTGGCGGCGGACGGCGGTCAGATCGGGCGTTGCGGGTGCCAGATCCGGCTGGCCACCGTCTTGGGGGGATTCCATGGACGCTGAGACTACCATTCCCGGTGTCAGTTCTGCGGCGGGGCCGCCGGGGAAAGCTCAAGATTTGTCAGGCACTTGTCGCAACTTGAGCGTGACGCTGCAGCCTCCCGCGCCCCGTCGACACAGACCCACGGCTCACCGCACAAACCTCCTCCGCCGCCCCCAGACTCGCCCCCTCGACAACTCTGACTGCGCGGGGGACGCACCGTGTTGGGCATCGCGGGCATGGGGCACGCCCGCCGCCTCTCGGCCAGAGGCCCAAGGCGGCGCTGCGTCACGCTCACGAACGGGTCAGCTGGTGAACCGCGGCACCGTCGCTCTCGAGCAGGATGCGCCGCGGGCATTTGGCGCTGAACACTATTCTATAATCTATTCAAACCGTATATAACTTATTGAATTGTCGTATATTGCTGTCATAAGAAATCTATTCTAATATCTATTCATGACGCGCCGCGAGCTTTCGGCCGCATTGATCCGAAGCCTGGCCAGAGGCCCGGCCGGCGCCCGGGAGCTGCTGCGCACGGTCGAGGTCTCCCAACCCGTGCTCTCCCGGGCGCTGAGCGCGCTGCGGCGGGAAGGCCGCGTGGTCCGGATGGGAACCACTCGCGGGGCGCGCTACGGCCTGTCCCGGTCAATCGGCGGCGTGGGCTCGCGCTGGCCGCTGTACCGGATCGATGCGCACGGCACACCCATTGAAATCGGAGTGCTGCACGCTCTCGAGCGCAAGGACTACTACCTGCCGCAGGGTCCTGAGCGTCTGCGCGGGCTCGGGGAGGGCATTCCGTACGCTCTGCAGGACGCTCGGCCGGGCGGCTTTCTCGGCCGCACCGTGCCCCAGCAGTGGCCCGAGCTCGCGCTGCCGCCGCGCATCGCCGATTGGACCGACGAGCACTTCCTCGCCTATCTGACCCAACGGGCCACCGACAACATCGGCGACCTGGTGCTCGGCGAGCGCTCCATCGAGCGCTTGCTGGCGGGCTCCGATGCGCTCGCGATCATCGACTCGGCCCAACGCGCGAGCGGCTATGCCGCGTGCGCGGCCGCAGCGATGGCCGGCACCCCCGCCGGCGCCGCGGCTCAGGGCGAGCAGCCGAAGTTTCTCGCGCGGCTCGAGGAGCGCGAACGGCGCACGCACGTGCTCGTGAAGTTCTCCCCGCCGCGCACGAGCGAAACCGGTCAGCGCTGGGCGGATCTGCTCCGGTGCGAGCACCTGGCGCATGAGGTGCTCGAGCGCGCGGGCATCGCCTCGTGCCGCTCGCGGCTGTTCGATTTCGATGATCGCACCTATCTCGAGGTCGAGCGCTTCGACCGCCTCGGCGCGCAGGGTCGCCGTGGAGTGGTTTCGCTCTACGCCGTCGACCTCACTCGCTACGGCAAGCTGGACCGCTGGAGCGAGTGCGCGCGCCGTCTGCACGATGAGCGCCTGCTCTCGAGCGCGGATGCCGAGCGGATCGGCTTGCTCGAGGCATTCGCGATGCTGATTGCGAACACCGATCGGCACTTCGGCAACATCACCCTGTTCGATCGATAC
>JAKAXA010000016.1 GCA_021816775.1 Pseudomonadota bacterium | reverse complement strand
CTCTCATTGAGGCTACTGCCAGCGGCGAGTTGCAGAAAACCTTGGATGACGGCAAGCGCAAGCGCGTAACGCAGTCCGTCACCCTGCGAGAGCTCCTGAAAGACTGGATTTTAGGTTAACGCATATGGGGCTCAGCCCCTGCGCAGCAGGCGCGCCTTGTCGCGCTGCCAGTCGCGCTCCTTTTCGGTCGCGCGCTTGTCGTGCTGCTTCTTGCCCTTGGCGAGCCCCACGGCGAGCTTGGCGCGGCCGTGCTTCCAGTACAGCTCGAGCGGCACCAGGGTGTAGCCGCGCCGCTCGACCGCGCCGATCAGGCCGTCGAGCTCGCTGCGGTTGAGCAGCAGTTTGCGCGTGCGCACCGGGTCGGCGATGACGTGACTCGAGGCCGAGGGCAGCGGCGAGAGATGGGCCCCGATCAGGAACGCCTCGCCGCCGCGCACGTAGACATAGGCCTCCTTCAGCTGGGCGCGCCCGGCGCGCAGCGATTTGACTTCCCAGCCCTGCAGGGCGAGGCCGGCCTCGTAGCGCTGCTCGATGAAGTAATCGAAGCGCGCCTTGCGGTTCTCGGCGATCAGGCGGGAGGAGGAGTCGGCCTTGGGGGACATCGACGCTCAAGATCGATTGGGGCGCG
This sequence comes from Pseudomonadota bacterium, assembly GCA_021816775.1. GTDB lineage: Bacteria > Pseudomonadota > Gammaproteobacteria > Steroidobacterales > Steroidobacteraceae > 13-2-20CM-66-19. The sequence goes on along the minus strand of JAKAXA010000016.1, from coordinate 72,246 downwards.
CATTGTAGCGTGCGCGCGGCGCGCCCAGCGGATTTGCCGCTGTGCCCTTGTCCGCGCCGGCCCGATACTGGGACAATAGCGCGCATGCGAGAGGTCAAGCGCTCGGCGCTCGTCAGCCTGCCGCCGAACCGACTGTTCGCGCTGATCAACGACATCGAAAGCTATCCGCAATTTCTGCCCTGGTGCAGCCACGCGCGGGTGCTCTCGCGCAGCGACAGCGAGATCGTCGCCAGCATCGGCGTGCGGCGCGGGCCGTTCAATGGGGAGTTCACCACCCGCAACACGCTCGAGCCCGACCGGCGCGTGCTCATGCGCCTGGTGAGCGGCCCGTTCAGCGCGCTCGAGGGCGAGTGGCGGCTGACGCCGGCCGGGCAGGGCACGCACGTCGAGCTCTCCCTGCGCTTTCAGTTCAAGAGCGCCCTCTCGGCGGTCCTGTTCGAGCGCATCTTCGCCGAGACGGTCGGCTCGCTGGTCGATGCCTTCGTCGCCCGCAGCCGCGCGTTCCAGCCGGCCGCGGGCCTCGCCGGGCCGTGAGCCGGCCGGTCAAGCGCTGCATCGTGGCCTATGCCACCGCCGAGCGGCAGTTTCTCTGGCCGGTCGAGATCGATGCCGGGGCGAGCATCGCCGAGGTGATCGCGGCGGCGCGCCGCGGGGCGCCCGAGGCCGCCGTGCCCTGGGAGAGCGCGCCGGTGGGGATCTTCGGTGAGCTGTGCGAGCGCGATGCCGTGCCCGCTGACGGGGATCGCATCGAGCTGTACCGGCCGCTCGAGCAGGACCCGCGCGCGCGCCGGCGCGCGCGGCTCAGGCCGCCGCGGCGCTGATCATCCCACCGGGAATTTCTTCGCCGAGGGCAGCAGGCCCGGGGCGATGGGCTGGCCCTTCGGGATGTTGTAGAGCGCGAAGTGGCTGACTTTCCCGTCATGGAAGAATACGGTCACGCGGCTCTCGATCGGCCGCTCCACGTACCCGCGCTTGAAGTAGTAGACGTAGTCCCACCGATCCGTGTCGAAGATGTCCTGGATCATCGGGGTGCCGAGCAGGTAGCGCACCTGCACGCGCGTCATGCCCACCTTCAGCTGCCGCACGGTGTGGCCGTCCAGATAGTTGCCCTGCTGAATGTCCATCCGGTAGACGCACCCGGCAAGCAGAGCCGAGAGGGCCGCGAGGGCGGCGGCGAGGCGCAGGGCCGAAACGAAGTGAGCTGGTCGCATGGAGGTCCGATGGGCAATAATTGGGGCGGATCATACCTGATCGTGCAAGCGCCGCCGCGCTTCCGGGCGACGGCCACATGCGGAGGCTCGAGACGCGTGGAAGGCAAGGACCTGCGCAAAGCCGGCCTGAAAGTGACGCTGCCGCGCCTGAAGATCCTCGAGATCCTCGCCGGCAGCGAGACGCGGCATTTGTCGGCCGAGGACATCTACCGCACGCTGCTCGAGTCGCACGAGGACATCGGCCTGGCGACCGTCTACCGGGTGCTCACGCAGTTCGAGGCGGCGGGCCTGGTCACGCGCCATCATTTCGAGGACGGCATGGCTGTCTTCGAGCTCAATCAGGGCGCCCATCACGATCATATCGTGTGTCTTGACTGCGGCCACGTCGAGGAGTTCGTCGACGAAGGCATCGAGGTGCGCCAGAATGCGGTGGCGCGGCGGCTGCGCTTCGAGATCCGCGATCATTCCCTGATTCTCTACGGGCACTGCCGCCGCGAGGCCTGCCCGCACCGGCGCACGCCGGGGCACTGAAGGCGCCTCAGCGGCGCCGTGCGGCGCGTTTGGGCCGCGCCGGGGACGGGGCGGGCGGCGCGGACCCGCGCAGCATCTCGCGGGCGTGCTCGCGCGCCGTCGCGGTGACATCGACGCCGCCGAGCATCCGCGCCAGCTCCTCGATGCGCTCGGTCTGCGGCAGCTCGGCTAGCGTGGTGCGCGTGGCGCGCCCGTCGGAGTGCTTCGCCACACGCAGATGCTGGTGGCCCTGCGAGGCCACCTGCGGCAGATGCGTCACGCACAGCACCTGGCCGCGCTCCCCGAGCGCGCGCAGCTCCCGCCCGACGATCTCGGCGACCGCACCGCCTATCCCCGAGTCGACCTCGTCAAACACCATGCAGCGCGTCTCGCGCGCGCTGCTGGCCACCTCGACCGCGAGCGACAGACGCGAGAGCTCCCCGCCCGAGGCGACCTTCGCGAGCGCTCGCACAGGCTGCCCGGGATTGGCGCTGACGCGGAACTCGACCTCATCGGCGCCATGCGGTGCCGGCTCCGCCTCGCAGGCCGTCAGCCCCACTTCGAAGCGGCCTCCGGCCATGCCGAGCGCCTGCATGTGCTCCGTGACCGCTGCGCTCAGGGCCTGCGCCGCCCGGGCGCGCTCGTCAGAGAGCGCCGCGGCGTGCCGGCGGTACTGCCGCAGCGCCTCGGCGAGCTCAGCGCGTACCGCCTGCAGATCGACCGCAGCGCGCTCGAGCCGCTCCAGATCGGCGGCGAGCTCGGCGGCGCGAGCCGGCAGCTCCGCCGGCGCGAGGCGATGCTTGCGGGCGAGATCCTCGATCGCCGCGAGGCGGCTCTCGACCGCGTTCTGGCGCGAGGGATCGAGATCGAGCGACTCGGCGTAGCGCTCGAGCTCGCGGGCCGCCTCGCGGAGGTTCACCTGCGCATCCTGCGCGAGCGCGATGATGGGGGCGAGCTGCGGATCGATCGCCGCCACCGCGCGCAGTGCGTGCAGCGCGCGGCTGATGGCGCTGTGCGCATTGTGCGTCTCGTCCTGGTAGAGCAGCGCGAGCGCCCCTTGCGCCGCTTCGGCGAGCCGGCCGCGATGGGCGAGACGCACGCGCTCCTCGCTCAATCGCTCGAGCTCTCCGGCGGTGAGCTCGAGCGCGGCGAGCTCTGCGACCTGGTGGCGCAGCAGCTCGAGCCGTGCGTCGCGGTCGCGGGCCGCCTCGGCGAGTTCGCGCTCGCGCGCATTGAGCTCGCGCCATCGCCGGCAGGCGGCGGCCACCTCGCCGAGCGGCGGCGCGAGCTCCCCGTATTCGTCGAGCAGCTCACGCTGACGGGCGGCGCGGGTGAGGGATTGGAATTCGTGCTGCCCGTGGATGTCGATCAGCAGATCCGCCGCCTCGCGCAGCAGCTGCACCGGAACGGGCTGGCCGTTGAGCCAGGCGCGCGAGCGCCCGTCGGCGCCGAGCATGCGGCGCACGATGAGCTCCTCGTCCTCGAGCGCCTGGCGCTCGAGCCACTCGCGCAGCTGCTGCGGCGCATCGCGCACGTCGAACGTGGCGCTGACGTCGGCGCGCTCGGCGCCGTGGCGGATCATCTCCGCCCCGCCGCGGCCTCCGGCGAGCAGTTGCAGCGCATCGACCACGATCGACTTGCCCGCGCCGGTCTCGCCGGTGAGCACCGTCAGGCCCGCCCGCAGCGTGAGCTCGAGTTCGTCGATGATGGCGAAATCACGGATCTTCAGGGCAGTGAGCATGGCGCAGCGGTGCTTCAGCGCTCGAGGTCGCCCCGGCCCCAGTGCAGCTTCGAGCGCAGCAGCCGGAAGTAGTCGTGGCCGGGCGGATGCAGCAGCGTGATGCGCTCGGCGGCGCGGCGGATCTCGAGGCGATCGCCGGGGGCGAGCGTGCCGAGCACCGAGCCGTCGCAGGTCACCTGCGCGCGCGTGTCGGGCCGCTCGAGCAGCCGGATCTCGATCAGCGAATGGCCCGAGACCACGATCGGGCGGTCCGAGAGCGTGTGCGGACAGATCGGGGCAAGCACCACGATGTCGAGCTGCGGCTCGATGATCGGCCCGCCGCACGAGAGCGCGTAGGCGGTCGAGCCGGTGGCCGTCGCGACCACGATGCCATCGCCGGCGTGGGTATTGACGTATCTGCCCGCGACGCGGGTCTCGAAGTCGAGCATGCGCCCCGTGGCGAGCTTCTGCAGCACCACGTCATTGAGCGCCAGGCACTCGAGGTCGGCGGCGCCGGGCTGATGCAGCCGGGCCGACAGCAGCGGCCGCTCGTCGGCATCGAGCCGCCCGGCGAGCGCCGCATCGAGGCACTCGGGAATGTCCTGCGGCATGACGTCGGTGAGAAAGCCGAGGCGGCCGCGGTTGATGCCGAGCAGCGGCACCCCATGGCGCGCGACGAGTCCGGCCGCATAGAGCAGCGTGCCGTCGCCGCCCACCGCGATCATCAGGTCGGCGCCTCGGCCGAGCTCGCTCTGCGGCACGCCGGTTGCGCCGGGGCAGGCGGCGAGCCCCGCTGCGGCATCGACCCGCACGGTCACGCCCCGCGTGGCTAGGTGCGCGAGCGCCGCCTGGGCCGATTCGGCCACCAGCGGATCCGTGAATCGGCCGACCAGCGCGCAGATGCGGGGAGGGGTCATCCGGAAAATCCTAGCAGGACGGCGCTGCGGTTGCTTGACGCTCGCGCCCGGTGTCTATAGTTTCGGCCAAGCGGCTGCGCGCGGGCCCAAAACGCGCATCAGCCCCTTCATTTATGACGCACGACGGCCGGGACGAACAACTGAACGAGCGGGCGCAGCACCTGCTGCGCGTGCTGGTGGAGAGCTATATCCGCGACGGCCAGCCCGTCGGCTCGCGCTCCCTGTCGCGCGAGTCGGGCCTGCAGCTGTCCTCGGCCACCATCCGCAACGTCATGGCCGACCTCGAGGAGCTCGGCTTCGTTGCCTCGCCGCACACCTCCGCGGGGCGCATCCCGACCGACAAGGGCTACCGCTTCTTCGTCGACTCGCTCCTGAAGGTCCAGCCGCTCGAGGCGGCGGCGGTCGCCGAGCTCGAGCGGCAGTTCGAGGCGGTGCGCGAGAGCGGCAAGGACCTGGTGAGCACCGTCTCGCAGCTGCTCTCGAGCCTGACGCGCCTGGCGGGCGTGGTGACGCTGCCGCGGGCCAACCAGGCCTCGATCACCCAGATCGAGTTCGTCGGACTCTCGGAGAACCGCGTGCTCGTGGTGCTGGTGTACGGGCAGCGCGAGGTGCAGAACCGCATCATCCAGCTCGAGCGCTATTACTCGCCCGATGAGCTCAGGCGCGCCTCGAACTTCCTCAACGATCAGTTCCGGGGCCGCTCCCTCGATGAGGTGCGCCAGGAGATCCTGCGCCAGCTGAGCGAGACCCGGGCGCACATGAACCAGGTGATGCTCGATGCGATTTCCATGGCGCAGCACGTGTTCGAGGGGGGCGCGCCGGACGGTGAGCTCGAGTACGTCATCAAGGGCGAGACCAATCTGATGAGCCTCGCGGAGCTCTCGAGCGTCGAGCGACTGCGCAGGCTGTTCGAGGCGTTCAACGAGAAGCGCGATTTCCTGCACCTGCTCGATCACAGCCTGCGGGCCGAGGGGGTGCAGATCTTCATCGGCCACGAGTCGGGCTACCGCATCCTCGATGACTGCAGCGTGGTCACGGCGCCCTACGGCTCGCCGGGCTCGGCGTTCGGCGTGCTCGGAGTGATCGGCCCGACCCGCATGGCCTACGAGCGGGTCATCCCCATCGTGGACATGACGGCGAAACTGCTGGGCGCCGCCTTGAATTCCCGGCGCTGATCCCCACACCGATTGCGTGACGGTGCCCCGGCGCGAGCCGGCCGGTGACGTCTGGGTTTTTGACGGCACAATGGAAAGAGGAATGCGGATGAGCACTGATCAGGCCGACGCCAGCCCGGCACGCGAGCGTTGCGACGCCGAAGGCGCGGGCACACCCGGCGAGGCCCCGGGCGATGAGGCGGGCGGGCAGCTGACGGAGCTGGCGCAGCTGCGCGAGGCGCTCGCGCAGGCCGAGCAGCGCGCGCGGGAGCAACGGGAGCAGTACCTGCGCGCGGTGGCCGAGCTCGACAACGTGCGCAAGCGCGCCCAGCGCGATATCGAGGCGGCCAACCGCTACGGGCTGGAGCGGTTCGCCGCCGAGCTGCTGCCCGTGCAGGACAGCCTGGAGCTGGCGATTCAGAGCGTCGATCAGGGCGAGGGCGACTTGAGCAGCCTCAAGCAGGGTCAGGAGGCGACGCTGAAGCTGCTGGCCAAGGCGCTCGAGAAGCTCGGCGTGAAGCCCATCCGGCCGCTCGGCGAGCCGTTCGACCCGGCGCGCCACGAGGCCATGCTGGCGCAGGAGTCCGCCGCCGCCGCGCCGGACACGGTGCTGCAGGTCGTGCAGACCGGCTTCGAGCTCAACGGGCGGCTGCTGCGCCCGGCCCGGGTGATCGTGGCCAAGGCGCCCGCCTAGGGGATTGTCCCGGCGGCCCTTGAATCGGCCGGGCGTACCCCCAGAAACTCTTCCAGCGAACCCCTAAGACACTGATTTCGGCGGAGCACATCATGGCAAAGGTAATCGGCATCGACCTCGGCACGACCAATTCGTGCGTGGCCATCATGGAGGGCGGCAAGCCCCGGGTGATCGAGAACAGCGAGGGCGACCGCACGACCCCCTCGATCGTTGCCTTCACCAAGGACAATGAGGTGCTGGTGGGCCAGCCGGCCAAGCGCCAGGCGGTCACCAATCCGCAGAACACCCTGTTCGCGATCAAGCGGCTGATCGGGCGCAAGTTCGAGGACGAGGTCGTGCAGCGCGACTCGAAGATGGTGCCCTACAAGATCGCCCGCGCGGACAACGGCGATGCGTGGGTCGAGGTGCAGGGCAAGAAGATGGCCCCGCCCGAGATCTCCGCACGGGTGCTGATGAAGATGAAGAAGACCGCCGAGGACTACCTCGGCGAGCCGGTCACCGAGGCGGTGATCACGGTGCCGGCGTACTTCAACGATTCGCAGCGCCAGGCGACCAAAGACGCCGGGCGCATCGCGGGCCTCGAGGTCAAGCGCATCATCAACGAGCCGACGGCCGCCTCGCTCGCCTACGGGCTCGACAAGCAGGGCGGGGACCGCAAGATTGCCGTGTATGACCTCGGCGGCGGCACGTTCGATATCTCCATCATCGAGATCGCCGAGATCGACGGCGAGCATCAGTTCGAGGTGCTCTCGACCAACGGCGACACGTTCCTCGGCGGCGAGGACTTCGACCTGCGCGTCATCAACTTCCTGGCCGAGGAATTCCTGAAGGAGTCCGGCGTCGATGTGCGCAAGGACCCGCTGGCCATGCAGCGCCTGAAGGAGGCCGCCGAGAAGGCCAAGATCGAGCTGTCCTCGACGCAGCACAGCGACATCAACCTGCCGTACATCACCGCGGATGCCTCGGGGCCGAAGCACCTGGCGATCAAGCTCACGCGCGCCAAACTCGAGGCGCTGGTGGAGGAGCTGGTGCAGAAGACCATCGCGCCGTGCCGCACCGCGCTGAAGGATGCGGGGGTCTCGGCCGGCGACATCGCCGAGGTCATTCTGGTGGGCGGCCAGACCCGCATGCCCCTGGTGCAGAAGTACGTCAAGGATTTCTTCGGCCGCGAGCCGCGCAAGGACGTCAACCCCGACGAGGCGGTGGCGGTCGGAGCTGCCATCCAGGCCGGCGTATTGGCCGGTGAGGTCAAGGACGTGCTGCTGCTCGATGTGACGCCGCTGTCGCTCGGTATCGAGACGCTCGGCGGAGTGATGACCAAGCTCATCGAGAAGAACACCACCATTCCGACCAAGGCCTCGCAGGTGTTCTCCACCGCCGATGACAATCAGACGGCGGTGACCATCCACGTCCTGCAGGGCGAGCGCGAGCGCGCGGCCGACAACAAATCGCTCGGCAAGTTCGACCTCACGGACATTCCGCCCGCGCCGCGCGGCATGCCCCAGGTCGAGGTGTCCTTCGACATCGATGCCAACGGCATCCTCAACGTGTCGGCCAAGGACAAGGCCACCGGGCGCGAGCAGAAGATCGTCATCAAAGCCTCGAGCGGCCTCAACGAGGATGAGATCAAGCGCATGGTGCGCGACGCCGAGGCGCACGCCGCCGAGGACAAGCGCTTCCGCGAGCTGGTCGAGACGCGCAACAAGGCCGATGCGATGATCCACGCCGTGGAACGGAGCCTGAAGGATCTCGGCGAGAAGGTGGACGCGGGCGAGCGCGCGAGCGTCGAGTCGGCGGTCTCCGACCTGCGCACGGCGCTCAAGGGCGACGATCGCGACGTGATCGAGAAGAAGACCGAAGCGCTCGCGCAGGCTTCCGCCTCGATTGCGCAGAAAGCCTACGCCGGGCAGGCCGGGCAGGCCGGCGCCGAGGGCGCGCCGGGCGCTGCGGGCGGCGAGGCGGGGGCCTCCTCGGCCGGCGCCGCCGGCGGCAAGGACGATGTCGTCGATGCGGAATTCGAGGAGGTCAAGGACAAGGGGCGCAAGGCCTCCTGACCGACGCTTGAGCGAGCCGTTATAGTGAGCGGGGTCCGCGCCGCGGACCTCGCTTTAGCTGCGCGAGGCGCATGAAAAAAGACTACTACAAAGTGCTCGACGTGCCGAAAACGGCCACCGAGGCGGACATCAAGAAAGCCTATCGGCGTCTCGCCATGAAATATCACCCGGACCGCAATCCGGGCGACCACGAGGCCGAGGAGCGCTTCAAGGAGGCCAAGGAGGCCTACGAGGTGCTCACCGATGCGCAAAAGCGCGCCGCGTACGATCAGTACGGCCATGCCGGCGTCGAGGCGGCGGCCGCCGGCGCGCGCGGGCGGGCCAACGCGGCTGATGCGTTCAGCGACATTTTCGGGGACGTCTTCGGCGACATCTTCGGCGCGGCGCGCCGCGGCGCTCACGCGCAGGTGTTCCGCGGCGCCGATCTGCGCTACGAGCTCGAGCTCGATCTGCATGAGGCCGTGTTCGGCCACACCGTGGAGATCGAGGTGCCGAAACTGGTCGAGTGCGAGACCTGTCACGGCAGCGGGGCGGCCAAGGGCAGCAACCCGCAGACCTGTGAGACCTGCGGCGGCAGCGGCCAGGTGCGCATCTCCCAGGGCTTCTTTCAGCTGCAGCAGACCTGCCCCAAGTGCCGCGGCGCCGGCACCATCATCCGCAACCCATGCGACAGCTGCTTCGGGCAGGGGCGCGTGCGGCGCACGCGCAAGCTCTCGGTGAAAATTCCGCCCGGCGTCGATAGCGGCGATCGGATCCGCCTCGCCGGCGAGGGCGAGGCCGGATGCAACGGCGGCCCGCCCGGGGACCTGTATGTCGAAGTGCACGTGCGCGAGCACCCGATCTTCGAGCGCGACGGCGAGCACCTCTCCTGCGAGGTTCCGGTGAGTTTCGCGACCGCCGCGCTCGGCGGCACGGTGGAAGTGCCGACGCTCGACGGCAACGTGGCGCTGAAGATCCCGGCCGAGACCCAGTCCGGGCGTGTCTTCCGCCTGCGCGACAAGGGCGTCAAGCCGGTGCGGGGCGGCTCGCGCGGGGACCTGTTCTGCCGGGTCGTGGTCGAAACGCCCGTGCACCTCTCGGGCGAGCAGCGCGAGCTGATCCGCAAGCTCGAGGAATCGCTGCGCGAGGACGGTACGCGTCATTCACCGCGTGAGAAGGGGTTTTTCGAGGGCGTTCGGCGCTTCTTCGGCGCATAAGGGCGCACGATGGCGACGCGGGCAGTCATTATCGGAGCGAGCGGCCGCATGGGCCAGTCGCTGCTGCGAGCCGCCCGCTCGTTCCCGGATCTGGTGGTGACGGGGGCGGTGGCCTCGGTCGCGAGCGCAGCTCTCGGCCGCGACGCCGGGGAGCTCGCCGGTACCGCGCCGCTCGGGGTGACGGTGAGCGCCGATCTGCCCTCAGCGCTCGCCTCGGCCGATGTCGCCCTTGATTTTTCCCGTCCCGAGGCCACTGCGGGGAACCTGGCCGCGTGCCGCAGCGCCGGCACGCCGCTGCTGCTCGGCGTCACCGGCTATCCCGGACAGATCGAGGCCGAGTTCGCCGAGGCGGCTCGCCACATTCCGCTGCTCGTGGCGCCGAACACCAGCCTCGGCGTCACGCTGCTGGTCGAGCTGGTGCGCACCGCCGCGCGGGCGCTGCCGGAGGCGTTCGACATCGAGATTGTCGAGACGCATCACCGGATGAAGCGCGATGCCCCCTCCGGGACCGCACTGGCGCTGGCGCGGGCGGCGGGCGAGGGGCGCGGCCTGCCGGCCGATGCGGCGCTCGCGGGCGCGGGTGCGACGCGCGCCGGGCCGCGCCAGGCAGGACAGATCGGCTTCGCCGTCCTGCGCGGCGGCGACGCAGTGGGGGAGCACGACGTGCGCTTTCTCGGGACGGGCGAGACGCTCGTTCTGGGGCACCGCGCCAGCGATCGCAGCGTCTTCGCCCGCGGTGCTCTGACGGCCGCGCTCTGGCTCGCGCAGCAGCGCGCAGGCCGCTATTCCATGCGCGATATCTTGTTTTCCGATCAACGACTTGCGTAGTTCTCTGCGGCGCCTTCCGCCGTCGCCGCCGGCCCGAAAACGGGCGAATTTTCCGTGGACACTCGCAGCCGCCGACCGTAGAATTTCGCCCGATCCGCGTGCGGGTTAGTCGATTCGTGTGCGGGTTAGTCCACGCAAGGCGGGAGGATGTTCGCTCAGAACTCCTCCCGCTTTGTATATCCGCAGGTCACGGTCCGAGAGCCCCCGCACGGCGTGCCCCAACTCGCCTGCCGGCTGAAGTGAGAGCCGATCTGAAGAGGGAGGATTCATCGAAGTGAGCGTACCGGCAGTACTGGCGTTGGCGGATGGAACCGTCTTCCGCGGCCAGTCGATTGGTGCCAAGGGCAACACCACGGGCGAGGTCGTTTTCAACACCGCGATGACGGGCTACCAGGAGATTCTCACCGACCCGTCCTATGCCCGTCAGATCGTCACGCTCACCTGTCCGCACATTGGCAACACCGGCGCGACGCCCGAGGACCTCGAGTCCGCGCAGATCTACGCCGCCGGCCTCGTGGTGCGCGATCTGCCCGCGCGCTGGAGCAACTGGCGCGCCAGTGAGTCCCTCGGCGCATTCCTCGAGCGCGGCCGCGCCGTCGCCATCGCCGGCATCGACACCCGCCGCCTGACGCGCATTCTGCGCGAGCAGGGCGCGCAGCCGGGCTGCATCATGACCGGCGAGAAGGCCGATGCCGCCGCCGCGGTGATCGCGGCGCGCAAATTCCCGGGCTTGAAGGGCATGGATCTGGCCAAGGTGGTCAGCACGCGGCGCAGCTTCCAGTGGAACGACGGCAGCGTCTGGCCGGAGATCACCCGCACGCTGCGCTCGCATCAGCGCCTGCACGTCGTCGCCTACGATTTCGGCATCAAGCGCAACATCCTCAGACTGCTCGCCGATTCCGGCTGCCGCATGAGCGTGGTGCCGGCCGAGACCAGCGCCGAGGAGGCGCTCGCGCTCGCGCCCGATGGGATCTTCCTCTCGAACGGCCCGGGCGATCCAGAGCCGTGCACGTACGCCATCGAGGCGGTGCGGGAGTTCCTGCAGACCGACATCCCGGTGTTCGGCATCTGCCTCGGCCACCAGATTCTCGGGCTCGCCAGCGGCGCGCGCACCGTGAAGATGAAATTCGGCCACCACGGCGCGAACCATCCGGTGCAGGAGCTCGAGACCGGCCGGGTGCTCATCACCAGCCAGAATCACGGTTTCGCGGTCGATGAGACGACGCTGCCGGCGAACGTGCGCGCCACGCACCGCTCGCTCTTTGACGGCTCGCTGCAGGGTCTCAGCTTCGCCGACCAGCCGGTGTTCGGCTTCCAGGGTCACCCCGAGGCCAGTCCCGGGCCGCACGACGTCAAGCCGCTCTTCGAGCGCTTCGTGCAGCTGATGGTGCGGCGCCTGCAGGCGCAGTTGCGCCAGGCGCAGGGGACGAGCCCGGCTGCGATGCCGAACCCGCCGCGCCAGCCCGCGGTTTCCCGTTGATCTCGGGACTGATGCCGTGCCCAAGCGCAGCGACCTGAAGAGCATCCTCATCATCGGCGCCGGCCCGATCGTGATCGGCCAGGCGTGCGAGTTCGATTACTCCGGCGCCCAGGCCTGCAAGGCGTTGCGCGCCGAGGGGTACCGGGTGGTGCTGGTCAACTCCAATCCGGCCACCATCATGACCGATCCGGAGATGGCCGACGCGATCTACATCGAGCCGGTCAACTGGCGCACCGTGGCGCGCATCATCGAGAAGGAGCGCCCCGATGCGCTGCTGCCGACCATGGGCGGGCAGACGGCGCTGAACACCGCGCTCGATCTGGTGCGCGAGGGCGTGCTCGAGAAATTCGGCGTCGAGCTGATCGGCGCGAAGCGCGAAGCGATCGACATGGCCGAGGATCGCGAGCGCTTCCGCAACGCCATGAGCGAGATCGGCCTGGAATCGCCGCACTCGCAGATCGCCCGCAGCCTCGATGAGGCGTTCGTCGTCGCAGGCGACATCGGCTTTCCGATCGTCATCCGCCCGTCCTTCACCCTCGGTGGCTCCGGCGGCGGCATCGCCTACAACCGCGAGGAGCTCGAGGCGATCGTGGAGCGGGGCCTGGATGCCTCGCCGACCTCCGAGGTGCTGCTCGAGGAGTCGGTGATCGGCTGGAAGGAATTCGAGATGGAGGTGGTGCGCGACCGCAAGGACAACTGCATCATCATCTGCTCGATCGAGAACCTCGATCCGATGGGCGTGCACACCGGCGACTCGATCACCGTCGCGCCGGCACTCACGCTCACCGACAAGGAATACCAGCGCATGCGCGACGCCTCGATCGCGGTGCTGCGCAAGATCGGCGTCGACACCGGCGGCTCGAACGTGCAGTTCGCGGTCAATCCGCGCGACGGGCGGCTGCTGGTGATCGAGATGAACCCGCGCGTGTCGCGCTCCTCGGCGCTCGCCTCCAAGGCGACGGGCTTCCCGATCGCCAAGATCGCCGCCAAGCTCGCCGTGGGCTACACGCTCGATGAGCTGAGGAACGACATCACCGGCGGGGCGACACCGGCCTCGTTCGAGCCGGCCATCGATTACGTCGTGACCAAGATTCCGCGCTTCACGTTCGAGAAGTTCCCCGCGGCCAACGACCGCCTGACGACCCAGATGAAATCCGTCGGCGAGGTGATGGCCATCGGGCGCACCTTCCAGGAGTCGCTGCAGAAGGCGCTGCGGGGCCTGGAGACCGGGCTCGACGGACTGACGCCGCAGCCGCTGCCGCCGCCGGGGGAGGAGTGCGACGGCAAGCTGACCCACGAGCTGCGCGCGCCGGGGCCGAACCGCCTGCTCTACCTCGCCGATGCGTTCCGCGCCGGCTGGTCGTTCGAGCACATCGCCGAGCTCACATGCATCGATCCGTGGTTCCTCGCGCAGATCGAGGACCTCATCGACGAGGAGCGGCGCCTCGGCGTCGAGGGGTTCGCGGCGCTCACGGCCGCGCGCCTGAGAGTGCTCAAGCGCAAGGGCTTCTCCGATGCGCGGCTCGCAAGGCTCATCGAGATGCCCGAGCAGGCGGTGCGCCACAAGCGGCACGACCTCGGCGTGCGCCCGGTCTACAAGCGCGTTGACACCTGCGCGGCGGAGTTCGCGACCTCGACGGCGTACCTCTACTCGACGTACGAGGAGGAGTGCGAGGCCGAGCCGACCGAGCGGCGCAAGATCATGATCCTCGGCGGCGGACCGAACCGCATCGGCCAGGGAATCGAATTCGACTACTGCTGCGTGCACGCGGCGCTGAGTCTGCGCGAGGACGGATTCGAGACCATCATGGTCAACTGCAATCCCGAGACCGTCTCGACCGACTACGACACCTCGGATCGGCTCTACTTCGAGCCGCTCACGCTCGAGGACGTGCTCGAGATCCTGGAGAAGGAAAAGCCCGAAGGGGTGATCGTGCAGTTCGGCGGGCAGACGCCGCTGAAGCTCTCCCGGGCGCTCGAGCAGGCCGGCGCGCCCATCATCGGCACCTCGCCGGAGTCGATCGACGTCGCCGAGGACCGCGAGCGCTTTCAGGCGCTGGTGCACAGGCTCGGGCTGCGCCAGCCGGCCAACGCGACCGCGCGCACCGAGGAGCAGGCGGTGCAGCTGGCGCGCGAGGTGGGCTTCCCGCTGGTGGTGCGTCCCTCGTACGTGCTCGGCGGCCGGGCGATGGAGATCGTGTTCAACGAGGAGGACCTGCGCGGCTACATGAATCACGCGGTGCAGGTTTCCAACGACAGCCCGGTGCTGCTCGATCGCTTCCTCGATGTGGCGATCGAGGTCGACGTGGATGCCGTGTGCGACGGCGAGCAGGTGCTCATCGGGGGGATCATGGAGCACGTCGAGCAGGCCGGCGTGCACTCGGGGGACTCGGGCTGCAGCCTGCCGCCGAACAGCCTCAGCCCGCAGCTGCAGGACGAGCTGCGCGAGCAGACCCGCAAGCTCGCCGCGGCGCTCAACGTGGTCGGCCTGATGAACATCCAGTTCGCCATACAGAATGGCATCATCTACGTGCTGGAGGTCAATCCGCGCGCCTCGCGCACGGTGCCGTTCGTTTCCAAGGCCACCGGGCTGCAGCTCGCGAAGATCGCCGCGCGGGTCATGAGCGGGCGCAAGCTCGCCGAGCTCGGCGTCAGCGAGCGGCCGCCGCCGCACTACTATTCGGTCAAGGAAGCCGTCTTCCCGTTCGTGAAATTTCCCGAGGCCGACCCCATACTGGGTCCTGAGATGAAATCGACCGGCGAGGTGATGGGCACCGGGCGGACCTTCGGGGAGGCCTATGCGAAGGCGCAGAGCGCCTCGGGCGTGACGCTGCCGCGCCAGGGCGTGTGCTTCATCAGCGTGCGCGACCGCGACAAGCCCGGTGCCGTGCAGCTGGCGCGGCGCCTGCTCGAGCGCGGCTTCTCGCTGGTGGCCACCGAGGGCACGGCGCGGGCGCTGTCGGCCGCGGGCGTGCCGTGCGAGCGCGTGAACAAGGTCCGCGAGGGCCGTCCGCACGTCGTCGACATGATCAAGAATGACGAGATCGATCTGATCATCAACACCACCGAGGGCAAGCTCGCCATCCTCGAGTCCAACTCGATCCGCCGCGAGGCGGTGCATCGGCGCGTGACCTACTACACGACGCTCGCGGCGGGCCTCGCGACCTGCGAGGCGCTCGATCACCTCGATGAGGTGGAGGTCAATCGCCTGCAGGACCTGCATCAGGAAGCCATGAGCCCATGAACCGCACGCCCATGACACAGCGCGGCGCGCAGGCGCTGCGCGCGGAGCTGAAGCGCCTCAAGAGCGAGGCGCGGCCGGCGATCATCAAGGCGATCGCCGAGGCGCGCAGCCACGGCGATCTGTCCGAGAATGCCGAGTACCACGCGGCCCGCGAGCAGCAGAGCTTCATCGAGGGGCGGATCCGCGAGATCGAGACCAAGCTCGCGAACGCCGAAGTGATCGACCCGAGCACACTGCCGAATACCGGCAAGGTGGTGTTCGGCGCGGTGGTCGAGCTCGAGGACGAGGAAGGCAACCACCTCGTGTATCAGGTGGTCGGCGAGGACGAGGCCGACATCGGCGCCGGGCGCATTTCGGTCACGTCCCCGATCGCGCGCGCGCTGGTCGGCAAGTCCGAGGGCGACGTCGTCGACGTGACCGCCCCGGGCGGGGTGCGCTCCCTCGAGATCGTCGAGGTGCGCTTCCAGTAAGCGCCTACTCGCCGGGAAGCACGATGCGCGGCACGTCGGGGCGCGGCCGGTAGAGCGCCGCCACGTTGCCGATGCGCTGCACCAGCGCGCTGCCGGTGCGCTCGGCGAGCGCCGCGAACAGCGCGTCGCGTGCCTCGCGGTCGCCGCCC
This sequence comes from Pseudomonadota bacterium, assembly GCA_021816775.1. Classification (GTDB taxonomy): domain Bacteria; phylum Pseudomonadota; class Gammaproteobacteria; order Steroidobacterales; family Steroidobacteraceae; genus 13-2-20CM-66-19. Next base: position 56,619 of record JAKAXA010000016.1, on the reverse strand, counting down.
GGCGCTTTGACCTTGATCAGTTCGTGATCGGTGAGGGCCCGATCCGTCTCGAGCGCAACGGCCTCGGTGAGGCCAGAGCTGCCCAGGCGGATCACGGGCTTGAGCGCATGCGCAAGGCCGCGCAGATGCCGGCGCTGCCGGTCCGTGAGATTCAATGCAGGGGACATCGCTGGGATTCTACAGGCGGTTATGGCGAAGCGGTCCAAAAGCAGCGGGCGGTGGCTCCAGGAGCATTTTTCCGACCCGTACGTGAAGCGGGCGCAGGCCGAGGGCTGGCGCTCACGGGCGGTCTTCAAGCTCGAAGAGGTGGATACGCGCGAGAAAATACTCCGATCGGGCTCGATCTGCCTCGATCTTGGCGCGGCGCCGGGGGCCTGGAGCCAGTATGCGCGCCGGCGGATCGGCCGTGGCGGCCGCATCGTCGCAACGGATATCCTGCCGATGGAGCCGCTCGAGGGCGTCGAGTTCGTACAGGGCGATTTCCGGGAGGAAGCCGTCTTCGAGCGGATTCTGGCGCTCGTGCCCGAGCGGCAGGTGGACTGGGTGCTCTCGGACATGGCCCCCGCCATGAGCGGCATCGACGCGGTCGATCAGCCGCGCTCGATGGACCTGGCGGAGCTCGCGCTCGATATGGCCGGGCGGGTCTTGAAGGTCGGCGGCGGCGCCCTGATCAAGGTCTTCCAGGGTGCCGGCTTCGAGGCGCTGATACGCGAGGCCCGCGGCCGGTTCGGCGTCGTCAGGCTGGTCAAGCCCATGGCCTCGCGCGCCCGAAGCCCCGAGGTTTACCTGCTGGCTAAGGACTTCCGCTTGGTGTAGCGTGCTGCAGTGATGAACGATCTGACCAAGAACATCATTCTCTGGGTAATCATCGTCGTGATTCTGCTGGCGGTGTTCAGCCGCTACATGCCGAGCACGAACGAGCCCCAGCCTCTGACCTATTCGACGTTCCTGCACGACGTGGAGGCCAATCAGGTCTCCTCGGTGACCTTCCAGGGCACCATGCTGTACGGGCTCTTGAAGAACCACAAGGAATTCAAGACCTTCAACCCGGAAACGGACTACACGGCGCTGATCGGCACGCTCGAGAAGTACAACGTCGACATCTCCGGCAAACCGCCCAAGGGCGAGGGCATCCTCGAGCAGGTGCTCATCCAGCTGCTGCCCGTGCTGGTGCTGATCGTCGTGTTCGCATACATGCTGCGCCAGATGCAGGGCGCCTCCGGCGGCCGGGGCGCGATGTCCTTCGGCAAGAGCCGGGCGCGGCTGCTCGGCGAGGACCAGGTCAGCGTCACCTTCGCCGACGTGGCGGGCGTCGATGAAGCCAAGCAGGAAGTCAGTGAGATCGTCGACTTCCTGAAAGATCCCGGCAAATTCCAGAAGCTTGGCGGCAAGATCCCCAAGGGCGTGCTCATGGTCGGCTCGCCCGGCACCGGCAAGACCCTGCTCGCCCGCGCCATCGCCGGCGAGGCCAAGGTGCCGTTCTTCACCATCTCGGGCTCGGACTTCGTCGAGATGTTCGTCGGTGTCGGCGCCTCGCGCGTGCGCGACATGTTCGAGCAGGCGAAGAAGCACGCCCCGTGCATCATCTTCATCGACGAGATCGACGCGGTCGGGCGCCATCGCGGCGCAGGCCTCGGCGGCGGTCACGACGAGCGCGAGCAGACCCTGAACCAGCTGCTGGTCGAGATGGACGGGTTCGAGGGCAACGAGGGCATCATTGTCATCGCCGCCACCAACCGCCCCGACGTGCTCGACCCGGCGCTGCTGCGCCCGGGCCGCTTCGACCGGCAGGTGGTCGTGCCGCTGCCCGACGTGCGCGGCCGCGAGCAGATCCTGCGCGTGCACATGCGGCGCGTGCCGCTCGGCGATGACGTCAAGCCGTCGCTGATCGCGCGCGGTACGCCGGGCTTCTCGGGCGCGGACCTCGCGAACCTCGTCAACGAGGCGGCTCTGTTCGCCGCGCGCGCCAACAAGCGCATCGTCGGCATGGAGGAGTTCGAGCGCGCCAAGGACAAGATCATGATGGGCGCCGAGCGGCGCTCGATGGTCATGACCGAGGAGGAGAAGCGCATGACGGCCTACCACGAGGCCGGTCATGCCATCGTCGGCATGACCGTGCCGGAGCACGATCCGGTCTACAAGGTCACCATCATTCCGCGCGGACGGGCGCTCGGGCTCACCCAGTTCCTGCCCGAGCAGGACCGCTACAGCATGTCCAAGCGCCGCCTGGAGAGCACCATCGCGACGCTCTTCGGCGGGCGTGTCGCCGAGGAGCTCATCTTCGGGCCCGAGGCGGTCACCACGGGCGCCTCCAACGACATCGAGCGGGCCACCGAGCTGGCGCGCAACATGGTCACCAAGTGGGGGCTGTCCGACAAGCTCGGGCCGCTCACCTACTCCGAGGAGACCGGCGAGGTGTTCCTCGGCCGCAGCGTCACCCAGCACAAGCAGGTCTCCGATGTCACCGCGCACGCCATCGACGAGGAAGTGCGCAGCGTCATCGAGAGCAATTACAAGCGCGCGAGTGAGATCCTCACCGCGGCGCTCGACAAGCTGCACGCCATGGCCGAGGCGCTGATCAAGTACGAGACCATCGAGGAAGATCAGCTCAAGGACATCATGGCCGGCCGCACGCCCAAGCCCCCGAGCGGCTGGGACGATTCGCTCTCGCACCGGCCGCCCATGCCGCCGGGTGCGCTGCCGGGCGCGCCGCTCGGCTCACCCGCGGGCTGAGGCGCGCCGCGGGTTGCGCGCCCGCGCCTGGCGCCGGGGGCGAAGTTTGAGCGCGCAGCTGCGCTGCGGCGGACGGACGCTCGACCTGGAGCGTCCGGTCGTCATGGGCGTGCTCAATCTCACGCCGGACTCCTTCTCAGACGGCGGGCACTATGCCGGGACCGACCCGGCGCTGGCCCGGGCGCTCGCCATGGCGGCGGAAGGGGCCGCGATCATCGACCTCGGCGGCGAGTCGACCCGTCCGGGCGCAGCCCCAGTGACGGTCGAAGAAGAGCGGAGCCGCGTTCTGCCCGTCCTCGAGCGATTGCGTCCCCGCACCCGCGCGATCCTCTCCATTGATACCCGCAAGCCCGAGCTGATGCGCGCGGCCGCCGCCGCGGGCGCCGATCTCATCAACGATGTCTATGCGCTGCGCGCACCGGGGGCGCTCGAGGCGGCGGCCGAGTCCGGCTGCGCGGTGTGCCTAATGCATATGCAGGGAGAGCCGCGCACCATGCAGCGCGCCCCGCAGTACACGGACGTGGTGAGTGAGGTGCGCGCGTTCCTCAAGGAGCGGGTCGAGGCCTGCCGTGCCGCGGGCATCGCCGATGAGCGCCTGGTGCTCGATCCGGGCTTCGGATTCGGCAAGACGCTCGAGCACAATCTCACGCTGCTGCGCCATCTCGAGGAAGTCCGCATCGACGGCCTGCCCATACTCGCGGGGCTGTCGCGCAAGTCCATGATCGGCACGATCACCGGCAAGCTTTCCGAGGAGCGCGTGCACGGCAGTGTGGCCGCCGCGCTCATGGCGGCTCAGAACGGGGCGCGTATCCTAAGGGTGCACGATGTGGCCGCCACGGTCGATGCGCTGAAGGTGCTGCAGGCCGTCACCGGCGGTCCGGGCGGGCCAGGGCGGCAGTGAGGGAGGGCCCCAACGCCGGCTGTTCGCCAGCGGTTGCGCCTTGAGGCAGCTCGGGTGCACGAAAAAGTCTGGCCCAGTGTTTCCTTTTCGGGAAGGAAAGAAATGGAGAATTCTTTGGAGTGCGCACGGACCCGCGACCCCGTCGGCTTGAGCCATTTGCGCAGCGTCCGCGCGCAATGCTAAACATGACATCCAACATGACATCGTGCTCGGACGCGCAGCAGGGCGCCCGACGGCTTTCGACAATCCGTCCAACCATTGCGTTGGTTCGCAAACGTGACTCGACTTACGGTGAGCTTCAAGACTCCTACCGTCGGCAGGACGGGACGTTCAGCGCGTGGAGCGACTGTCAGACCGGCGGCGCAGTGGGTCGCAAGAACCGTCAAGCGCCACGAGACCCGTCGCACGGAAGCGCGAGCCAACCCGAAGGTCCATTTCGGGCCGGATCATGCCCATACCGTCAGGAAGTCGGTGTGCAGCAGGATCGTGGTTGGACTCCAAGGCAGCTGGGGCCGATTCACTCGCGTGCGGGGACAGCCGGCGTACCTCGCGACACGGCAGATGGTCTTTGGGGGGCGGTGCGAGCCGGTCGAAGCGGGGCTCTGAGTTTTTCCTGTTTTCCGCCCTGCACGCGCACGGCGTTCGGCGGGTTCCGCTGGCCGTATTCGGCATGCACGGGCCAGTCCGGGGTGTGCGGTCGATCGAGGCGCGCGACGACAGGACGGGATGATCCCGGGGCGGGCAGGCCGGGGCAGGGCACCCGGACGAGGAGGATTGCCGGCCCAGCCAAGTTCGAGCCCGCTCACAGCCGTGCGCTCTGTGCTGGCCCCGCGGTGAGCCGATAGCCGATAATGCGCGCCGCAATGAACCGGTCACGGCGAGGCTGAGCGGGTGAGCAGGAAGTACTTCGGAACCGATGGCGTCAGAGGGCGGGTCGGGGAAGACCCGATGACGGTGGATTTCGCGCTGCGCTTGGCGAGCGCGGCCGGCAGGGTGCTCGCCCCCGAGGGCGGCACCGTGCTGATCGGCAAGGACACTCGTCTCTCGGGCTACATGTTCGAATCGGCGCTCGAGGCCGGCTTCGTCGCCTCCGGGGTGAACGTCATGCTGATCGGGCCGCTGCCCACACCGGGCATCGCCTATATGACGCGCCGCTTCGAATGCGACTTCGGCGTGGTGATCAGCGCGTCGCACAACCCGTACGACGACAATGGCATCAAATTCTTCGACGACCAGGGGGGCAAGCTCTCCGACGAGCTCGAGGCTCGCATCGAGGCCGAGCTTGCCCAGCCCGTGCTCACCCGCGCCTCGCGCAGCCTGGGGCGCGCCATGCGCGTCGACCGCTCGCGCACACATTACCAGGAGTTCTGCGCCTCGACGCTGCCCGAGGGGCTCGATCTGGCGGGCCTGAAGATCGTCATCGACTGCGCGAACGGCGCGGCCTACAAGGTCGGCCCCCGGATTCTGGCCGACCTCGGGGCGGAGATCGTTCCGATCGGCTGCTCGCCGAACGGGCGGAACATCAATGACGGCTGTGGCTCGCTGCATCCGGAGCTGCTGCAGCTCACCGTGCCCGGCGTGCGCGCCAACGTGGGCGTGGCGCTCGACGGGGATGGCGACCGGGTCGTGCTGGTCGATCATCTGGGGCGGATCGTTGACGGAGATCAGCTTCTTTACATCATCGCGCGCGCTCGCCAGGAGGCCGGCGAGCTCGTCGGGCCTGTGGTGGGCACGGTGATGAGCAACCTTGGCCTCGAGGTGGCGCTGCGCGCGTCAGGCATCGAATTCCGCCGCGCTGCCGTCGGGGACCGCTACGTGCTGTCGATGCTGCGCGAGAGCGGCGGCACGCTCGGCGGGGAGACCTCCGGACATATTCTCTGCCTCGACAAGACCACCACCGGCGACGGACTGGTGAGCGCCCTGCAGGTGCTCGCGGTCATGCGCGCGAGCGGCCGAACGCTCGCGGAGCTGGCCGCGCCGATGCGCAAGTTCCCGCAGGTGCTGCTCAACGTCCGGGTCGCCGAGCGCTTCGATCCCACCGCAGTGCCTGCCGTGCGCGATGCCGTGCGCCGCGTCGAGCAGCGCCTCGGCGGGGACGGCCGGGTCGTGCTGCGCGCCTCCGGGACCGAGCCGGTGATCCGGGTGATGGTCGAGGGGCGTGAGGAGAGCCAAGCCAAGGTCGCAGCCGCGGAGCTCGCCGCGGCCGTGCAGGGTGCGGCCGCCCCCTGAGGCCGCCCGGGACGACGCGCGTTGCACTGCGGGGGGCGCGCCGCTATCATCGCGCCCCCGTTTGAGGTCGGGAATCGCGCATGCGTCGCCCCATCGTTGCCGGAAACTGGAAGATGCACGGGTCGCGCGCCGACAACGCGCGTCTGGTCGAGGAGCTGATTGCCGGGCACCCGGACCGTGCGGCGGCGGAATTCCTGGTACTCCCCCCGTTCGTGTACCTGCAGGAAGTGGGACGCCTGATCCGCGACACCCCGATCCAGATGGGCGCCCAGAATGTGTGCGCCGAGGCGCAGGGCGCCTTCACCGGGGAAGTCTCGGCCGCCATGCTGAAGGATGTGGGTTGCGGCTACGTGCTCGTCGGGCATTCCGAGCGGCGCTGGATCTACCACGAGGATGACCAGCTGGTGGCGCGCAAATTCGCCGCCGCCCAGTCCAAGGCGCTGGTGCCGATCCTGTGCGTCGGGGAGCATCTGTGGGACCGCGAGAACGGCCGCACCGAGGAGGTCGTTGCCCGGCAGCTCGACGTCGTGCTCGAGCTGTGCGGGGTGGAAGCGTTGAATTCAGGGATCATCGCTTATGAGCCGATATGGGCCATCGGCACCGGGCGCACCGCGACCCCGGAGCAGGCGCAGGCCGTGCATGCGTTCATTCGCGAGCGGATAGCCGGTCGGGATGCTAAAATAGCTGCGGCGACCCGCGTGCTTTATGGCGGCAGCGTCAAGGCGAGCAATGCGGCCGAGCTGTTCGCACAGCCGGATGTCGACGGCGGCCTGATCGGCGGTGCGTCGCTCAATGCGGAGGAATTTCTGGCGATCCTTGCCGCGTGCGGATCGCGCTGAGCGGTTTTAACTATGCTTCATGATGTCTTAATGGTGGTTCAGCTGATTGCCGGGATCTGCATTGTCATCCTGGTGCTGCTGCAGCACGGCCAGGGCGCCGATGCGGGCGCAGGCTTCGGCGCCGGCGCATCCGGCACGGTGTTCGGAGCGCGCGGTGCCACGACGGCGCTCTCGCGCGCCACGGCGATCTTCGCGGCCATCTTCATGCTCAACAGCGTCGCGCTGACATATCTCAGCACTCGCACGCACGAGCATCAGACGACGATTCTCGATCTGGCGGGTCAGACGCATGCTTCGACGAAGGCGCCGGCGGCGACGAGCGCGCCGCAGAACGCGCCCGCACCCGCCAAGCCTTCCGGCTCGGGGGCGCCGCCGCAGAAATGATGACCGGCGCGCCGGCGCGCGCCGCGGCGATGATTGATTAATGTTGCCGACGTGGTGGAATTGGTAGACACACTAGCTTGAGGGGCTAGCGCCGCGAGGCGTGTCGGTTCGAATCCGACCGTCGGCACCAAATTGTTTTCGTGCGCTGCTACAATGTGCAGCTTCGGAGGGGAGGCGAAGTGAGGGGCCTTCTTTCTTCCGGGGTTTTGCTCAAGCGATGGAAGCATGCTGAACAATTATCTGCCGATTCTGATTTTTCTCGCCATTGCGACCGCGGTGGCACTGGTGCTGCTGACGCTCGGCACCGCCATCGGCCGCTTCTTCTCGCGCGAGCCGACTGACCGCGACAAGCTTTCCGCATACGAATGCGGCTTCGAGGCCTTCGAAGACAGCCGCATGAAGTTCGACGTGCGCTACTACCTCGTGGCGATCCTCTTCATCGTGTTCGACCTCGAGATCGTCTTTCTCTTCCCCTGGGCGGTGGCGCTGGGGTCGATCGGGGTCGCGGGACTGATCGCCATGGTGGTGTTCCTCGGCATCCTCACCGTGGGCTTCATCTACGAGTGGAAGAAAGGGGCGCTCGAGTGGGATTGACGCAAGAGCCCGAGGGCTTCGCGCAGCGGGGCTTTCTCACGACTCAGGTCGACAACCTCCTGAACTGGGCACGCACCGGGTCGCTGTGGCCGATGACCTTCGGCCTCGCCTGCTGTGCCGTTGAGATGATGCACGCGGGCGCCTCCCGCTACGACCTCGATCGCTTCGGCGTGGTCTTCCGGCCGAGTCCGCGCCAGTCCGATGTGATGATCGTCGCCGGCACCCTGGTCAACAAGATGGCCCCGGCGCTGCGCAAGGTGTACGACCAGATGGCAGAGCCCCGCTGGGTCATCTCGATGGGCTCGTGCGCCAACGGCGGCGGTTACTATCATTACTCTTATGCGGTCGTGCGCGGTTGCGACCGGATCGTCCCGGTCGATGTCTACGTGCCGGGCTGTCCGCCGACGGCCGAGGCGCTGGTGTACGGCATCATCCAGCTGCAAAAGAAGATCGTCCGCACCAGCACCATCGCCAGGTAGAGCGCGCACCATGGAACCATCCACCGCCCAGCCGGCCGCCGCCAGCGCCGCCATCGAAGCGCTCGCGCGCACCATCGAGGAGCGAGTGAGCGGCGTGCGCCGCCTGCCGTCGCTGCCGCAGGATCTCGCCTACGAGGCCGACCCCTCGCAGCTGCTGACCGTATGCCGGGCGCTGCGCGACACCGTGGAGCTCAGGTTCGAGATGCTGATGGACGTCTCCGGTGTCGATTACCTGCAGTACGGCCACGAGGAGTGGGTCACCTCGGCTGCGACCCGCACCGGCTTCAGCCGCGGCCGCATCGCCGACGCGCCGCCGGATCCTGACATGCCGGGGCGCTTTGCGGTCGTCTACCAGCTGCTCTCGATCAGCCACAACACCCGGCTGCGGCTGCGCGTGACCTGTCCGGACACGCGCGAGCCGATCGTCGATTCGGTCGTCGACGTGTGGGCGAGCGCGAACTGGTTCGAGCGCGAGGCGTTCGACCTGTTCGGCATCCTGTTCCGCGGGCACCCGGATCTGCGCCGCATCCTCACCGACTACGGTTTCATCGGTCACCCGTTCCGCAAGGACTTCCCGCTGATCGGCAACGTCGAAACACGCTACGACCCCGAGAAGAAACGCGTCGTGTACGAGCCGGTGAGCATCGTTCCGCGGGTGCTCGCGCCCAAGGTGATCCGGCACGACAACCGCTACGAGCCGGCGCTGAACGCTTCGGAGTTGCCCCGCTGATGGCTGAGTCGACCAACGATCTTCCGCTCGCGGAGATCCGCAACTACACGATGAATTTCGGGCCGCAGCACCCGGCGGCTCACGGCGTGCTGCGCCTGGTGCTCGAGATGGACGGCGAGGTGATCCAGAAGGCCGATCCGCACATCGGCCTGCTGCACCGCGCGACCGAGAAGCTCGCCGAGTCGAAGCCCTTCAATCAGTCAATCGGCTACATGGACCGGCTCGATTACGTGTCCATGATGTGCAACGAGCACGCCTACGTGCTCGCCATCGAGAAGCTGCTCGGCATCACCCCGCCCGAGCGCGCCCAGTACATCCGCGTGCTGTTCGATGAGATCACGCGCATTCTCAATCATCTGATGTGGCTCGGCGCGCATGCGCTCGACATCGGCGCCATGACGGTGTTCCTGCTGTGCTTCAAGGAGCGCGAGGAGCTGATGGACGTGTACGAGGCGGTCTCCGGCACCCGCATGCACGCCACCTATTACCGTCCGGGCGGGGTCTATCGGGATCTGCCGGCGAGCATGCCGAAGTACCAGCCCTCGAAGTGGCGCTCGCGCAAGGAAGTCGACCGCCTGAACGAGTCGCGCTCGGGCTCCATGCTCGATTTCATCGACGCGTTCGCCGAGCGCTTCCCGACCGCGATCGCCGACTACGAGACGCTGCTCACCGACAACCGCATCTGGAAGCAGCGCACGGTCAACATCGGTGTGGTGCCGCCGGAGCGCGCGCTGCAGCTGGGGTTCTCGGGCCCCATGCTGCGCGGCTCGGGGGTGGTGTGGGATCTGCGCAAGAAGCAGCCCTACGAGGTGTACGAGCGGATGGATTTCGACATCCCCGTCGGCACCAACGGTGACTGCTACGACCGTTATCTGGTGCGCGTCGAGGAGCTGCGCCAGTCGACGCGCATCATCCGCCAGTGCATCGAGTGGCTGCGCAAGAATCCGGGCCCGGTGATGGTCGATGACCGCAAGATGCGCCCGCCGAGCCGCGCGCACATGAAGGGCGACATGGAATCGCTCATTCACCACTTCAAATTCTTCACCGAGGGCTACGACGTGCCGGCCGGCGAGACCTACGCCGCGGTGGAGGCGCCGAAGGGCGAGTTCGGCATCTATCTGGTGTCCGACGGCGCCAACAAGCCCTATCGGCTGAAGTGCCGGGCGCCGGGCTTCGCGCACATTTCGGCGCTCGAGGAGATGGTGCGCGGCCACATGCTGGCGGACGTGGTGGCGGTGATCGGCACGCAGGACATCGTGTTTGGGGAAGTCGACCGTTGAGCAACGACAAGCACACGACGCCGGCTGCCGGCGATCCGGGGCTCCTCTCGGAGCAGACCCGCCACGAAATCGACCATTGGGTCGCGAAGTTCCCGCCGGGGCGCCAGCGCTCGGCGTGCATCGCGGCGCTGCGCGCGGCGCAGGAGCAGAATCAGGGCTACCTGACCAAGGCGCTGATGGACGCGGTGGCGGCGTACCTCGCGCTGCCGCCGATTCAGGTGTACGAGGTGGCGAGCTTCTACTCGATGCTCGAGACCCATCCGTGCGGCCGCCATCACGTGAGCATCTGCACGAACATCTCGTGCATGCTGAATGGCGCCGAGGAGCTGGTCGCGCATGCCGAGCGCAAGCTCGGCATCAAGCTCGATGAGAGCACGCCCGACGGGCGGATCTTCCTGAAGGAGGAGCACGAGTGCCTCGCGGCGTGCACCGGCGCCCCGATGCTGATGGTGGATCATGTGTTTCACGAGCACCTCACCCCCGAGAAGCTCGATCAGATCCTCGATGAGTTGAAGTAGTCCCATGCCCATCAGTCCCGACAAGATGAACCTGGTGGTGTTCGAGCCGCTCAAGCTCGAGCGTCCGTGGACACTGGAGACGTACCGCAAGATCGGCGGATACTCGGTGTGGGAGAAGATCCTCAGCGAGAAGCCCCCGCGCGAGCAGATCATCGAGGCGGTGAAGGCCTCCGGGCTTCGCGGCCGCGGCGGGGCGGGATTCCCGACCGGCACCAAGTGGAGCTTCATGCCGCGCAACTCGCCGCTGCAGAAGTACATGGTGTGCAATTCGGACGAGAGCGAGCCCGGCACCTGCCACGACCGCGACATCCTGCGCTACAACCCACACGCGGTGATCGAGGGGATGGCGATCTCGGGCTACGCCACCAACTCCACCGTGGGCTACAACTACATCCGCGGCGAGTTCCTCGGCGAGCCGGTGCCGCGCTTCGAGCAGGCGCTCAGGGAGGCCTACGAGGCGGGGCTGCTCGGCAGGAACATCCGCGACAGCGGCGTCGACTTCGATCTGTATAGCTTCGTCGGCGCGGGCGCGTACATCTGCGGCGAGGAGACGGGGCTGCTCGAGTCGCTCGAGGGCAAGCCGGGCAAGCCGCGCTTCAAGCCGCCGTTCCCGGCCAACTTCGGCCTGTACGGCAAGCCGACCACGATCAACAACACGCAGAGCTACGCGTCGGTGCCGACCATCCTGCGCAAGGGCCCGAAGTGGTTCGCCGATCTGGGACCGGCCAACTCCGGCGGCACGGTCATCTTCTCGGTGTCCGGGCACGTCGAGCGGCCGGGCAACTTCGAGCTGCCCCTCGGCGTCGCCTTCGCAGACCTGCTCGAGCTCGCCGGCGGCGTGCGCGGCGGGCGCAAGCTGAAGGCCGTCATTCCGGGCGGCTCCTCGGTGCCGGTGGTGCCGGGCGAGGTGATGCTCAAGACCAACATGGACTACGACTCCCTGCGCGCGGCGGGCTCGGCAATCGGCTCGGCTGCGGTCATCGTCATGGACGAGACCACCTGCATGGTGCGCGTGCTCGAGCGCATCTCGCGCTTCTACATGGCGGAGTCCTGCGGCCAGTGCACACCGTGCCGCGAGGGCACGGGGTGGATGAACCGCATCATCAAGCGGATCCTCGCCGGACAGGCGCGGCGCGAGGAGCTCAACCTGCTCGTCGATGTGGCCAACCGCATCGAAGGGCACACCATCTGTGCGCTCGGCGATGCGGCGGCCTGGCCCGTGCAGAGCTTCCTGAAGCATTTCCGCCACGAGTTCGAGTACATGATCGATCACGGCGGGCGCAGCATCGTGGCGGATCAGCTCGGGGAACGGGCGGCATAACATGGCTGAAGAATTCGTCAACATCGAGATCAACGGCAAGCCCGTCAAGGCCCGCAAGGGCGAGATGATCATCCGCGTCACGGATGCCGCGGGCGATTACGTGCCGCGCTTCTGCTATCACGAGAAGCTCGCCGTGGCGGCCAACTGTCGCATGTGCCTGGTGGAGGTTGAGAAGGCGCCGAAGCCCCTGCCGGCGTGCGCGACCCCCGTCATGGAGGGCATGAAGGTCTTCACGCGCTCGCCGAAGGCGATCGCCGCGCAGCGCGCGGTGATGGAGTTTCTGCTCATCAACCACCCGCTCGACTGCCCGATCTGCGATCAGGGCGGGGAGTGCGAGCTGCAGGATCTCTCGCTCGGCTTCGGCCGCGATTACTCGCGCTTCTCCGAGCGCAAGCGCTCGGTGCCGGATGAGAACCTGGGACCGCTGATTGCCACCGACATGACGCGCTGCATTCATTGCACGCGCTGCATCCGCTTCACCGAGGAGATCGCCGGCATCCAGGAGCTCGGCATGATCGGCCGCGGCGAGCAGATGAAGGTGCGCCGTTACATCGAGACCACGGTCAACCACGAGCTTTCGGGCAACGTCATCGACCTGTGCCCGGTCGGGGCGCTGGTCTCCAAGCCCTATCGCTTCACGGCGCGCGCCTGGGAAATGACCGCCGTGCCGATGATCTCGCCCCACGACGGCGTCGGCAGCAACCTCTACGGCCATGTGCTGCGCGGGCGGCTGATGCGCGTGGCGCCGCGGCAGAACGAGGCGATCAACGAGATTTGGCTCGCTGACCGCGACCGCTTCAGCTACGAGGGCGTCTACAGCGCGGATCGTCTGCAGCGCCCGATGGTGCGCGAGAACGGCGTGTGGGTCGAGACGGATTGGCAGAGCGCGCTCGCCAAGGCCGCCGAGGGACTGCGCGCGCACGCGGGCTCGCTCGGTGTGCTCGCCGGCCCCTCGAGCACGCTCGAGGAGCTCTATCTGGCCGGGCGCATCGCGCGCGGCCTCGGCAGCGCGAACATCGACAGCCGCCTGCGCCAGTCCGATGCGCGCGATCAGGCGAACGATCCGCTTTTCCCGAGCCTCGGGATGCGCATCGCCGAGATCGACACCCTGGACGGGCTGCTCGTGGTCGGCTCGAATCTGCGCCGCGAGGTGCCGATCCTGGCGCACCGGGTGCGCAAGGCGGCGCTGCGCGGGGCACAGGTGGCGTTCGTCAATCCGGCGGCCTTCCGCTATTACTTCCCGCTCGCGGCCTCCCTCGAGTCCTCGAGCGCGGCGCTGGTGAGCGACCTCGCGGCCGTGCTGGGTGCGGCGCTCGAGACGGCGGGTAAGTCCGCGCCGGTGCACCTGGCGCAGGTGGTCGGCAGCGCCGCCATCGGCGAGGCACACCGCGCGGCGGCTGCGGCGCTCGCGCGCGGGCAGAAGCGGGCGGTGTGGCTCGGCGCGCTGGCGCTGAGGCATCCGCGCTTCGCGGACCTGCGCGCGCTTGCAGCGGTGATCGCCCAGACGACGGGCGCTTCGTTCGGCGTGCTCGCCGAGGGCGCCAATGCCGCCGGCGCGTACCTCGCCGGAGCGGTGCCGCACCGCGCACCCGGCGGAAAGCCGGCCGACAAAGTCGGGCTCAGCGCCGCGCAGATGCTGGCGCAGCCCCTGTCGGGTTATCTGCTCCTCGGCACCGAGCCGTGGCTCGATGTGCCGGACAGCGCCGCCGAGCGCACGCTGGGGCAGGCGCAGTTCGTGGTGGCGGTGACGCCGTTTGCGAGCGAGACGCTGCGCCGAATCGCGCATGTGCTGCTGCCGGCCGGCACGTTCGCCGAGACCTCCGGCACCTATGTGAACCTCGAGGGACTCTGGCAGAGCCAGACGGGCGCGGCGCAGCCGGTGGGCGAGGCGCGGCCGGGATGGAAGATTCTGCGCGTGCTCGGCACGCTGCTCGATCTGGCCAAGTTCGACTACCTCTCGAGCGAGCAGATCCGTGAGGAGCTCGCCGCCCTCTGCGGCGCCGGCACCGCCTATGCGGCACCGGCCTACAGCGCCGCCCACACGGTCGCCCCGGGCGCCGGGGCAGTGCGGGTGGTCGATCTGCCGATGTACCAGATCGATCCGCTCGTGCGCCGCGCCGCCTCGCTGCAAAACACGCTCGAGGGCCGTACTTCTGCGCTGACCTACTGACGATGCACACGACAATCCATCACCTGCTCGCACTCTGGGCCACACTCCCGGAGATCGTCCGCACCCTCGTGTGGATCCTGATCATCACCATCGGGGTCATCCTGTGCGTGGCCTTCCTCACGCTCTGGGAGCGCAAGGTCATCGGCTGGATGCAGCTGCGGCGCGGTCCGAACCGTGTACGCATCTTCGGACTGCTGCCGGGGCTCGGACAGCCGTTCGCGGACGTGTTCAAGCTGCTCACCAAGGAAGTGGTGGTGCCGAGCGGCGCGAGCCAGTTCCTCTTCCGCATTGCCCCTGCGCTCGCGCTCGTGCCGGCGCTCGCCGCCTGGGCGGTGATCCCGCTGTCACCCGAGCTCGTGGTGTCCAAGGCCAACGCGGGGCTGCTGTACCTGCTGGCACTGTCCTCGATGGGCGTCTACGGCATCATCCTCGCGGGCTGGTCGGCCAACTCCAAGTACGCGATGCTCGGGGCCATGCGCTCGGCGGCGCAGATGGTGGCGTACGAGATCGCGATGGGCTTCGCGCTGGTCGGGGTGCTGATGGCCGCCGGCAGCATGAACCTCGGGGACATCGTGCGGCACCAGCAGGGCGGGTTTCTCGCCTGGAACTGGTTCTGGCTGTTCCCGCTGTTCGTGGTGTACTTCATCGCCGGGGTCGCCGAGACCAACCGTGCGCCGTTCGACGTCGCCGAGGGCGAGTCGGAGATCGTGGCGGGCTTCCACGTGGAGTACTCGGGCATCGCCTTCGCGCTGTTCTTCCTCGCCGAATACGCCAACATGATCCTCATCTCGGCGCTGACCGCGGTGTTCTTCTTCGGCGGCTGGATCTCCCCGGTCGCAGGCTACCCGCTGATCGGCCACACCTTCCTCGCCGATCCGAGCTTCTTCTGGCTGGGCCTGAAGGTGTTCGTGTTCCTGTTCCTGTTCCTGTGGTTGCGCGCGACCTTCCCGCGCTACCGCTACGATCAGATCATGCGGCTCGGCTGGAAGGCATTGATTCCCGTGACGCTGGTGTGGATCGGCGTGGAGATGGTGATGGCGGCGATCCACATCGGACCGTGGGCCAGGCCCTGGTTCCACTGAAGGAGGAGGCAATGGCCAATCCGCTGAAGACTTTCCTGATGCCGGAGCTCCTGAAGGGGATGTCCGTCACCGCGCGTACCTTCTTCACCCGCAAGTACACGCTGAACTATCCCGAAGAGAAGGCGCCGCAGTCGCCGCGCTTTCGCGGCCTGCATGCGCTGCGCCGCTACGCGAACGGCGAGGAGCGCTGCATCGCCTGCAAGCTGTGCGAGACGGTCTGCCCGGCGACGTGCATCACGATCGACTCGGACGTGTCCGAGGACGGCACCCGGCGCACGAGTCGCTACGACATCGACCTCTTCAAGTGCATCTACTGCGGCTTCTGCGAGGAGGCCTGTCCGGTCGATGCCATCGTGCTGACGCGCATTCACGAGTACCACATGGAGAACCGTGGCGAGAACATCATGTGCAAGGACAAGCTGCTCGCCGTGGGTGAGCGTTACGAGACCCTGATCGCCGCCGATAGGGCGGCCGATGCGCCCTACCGGTGAGGCCGAGGCCGTGCTAGTTCAAATTCTCTTCTACCTCTTCGCCACGCTCCTCGTGGCCGGCGCCCTCGGGGTGATCAGCGCGCGCAACCCGGTCTACTCGGTGCTGTTCCTGGTGTTCTCCTTCATCAACTCGGCGGCCATCTGGCTGCTCGTCGAGGCGGAGTTCCTCGCCATCGTGCTGGTGCTGGTGTACGTCGGCGCGGTGATGGTGCTGTTCCTGTTCGTGGTGATGATGCTCGACATCAACTTGGCCGAGATCAGGCAGGGCTTCACCCGCTTCGCCTGGCTCGGCTGGATCACCGCTGCGGCGTTGATCGTCGAGATCGTCGGGGTGATCTGGCGGCACGGGCTCGGCGGGGTCGACGTTGGCCGCGGCTTCGTCAGCGAGCCGGCCAACTACAGCAATACCCTCGCGCTCGGCCGGGTCCTCTACACGCGCTACGCGTATCCGTTCGAGCTGGCCGCGGTGCTGCTGGTGGTGGCGATCGTGGCGGCCATCGCGCTGACGCTGCGCCGCCGCCCGGGGATGAAGGTGCAGGACGTCTCGCGCCAGGTCGCGGTGCGCGCCGAGGAGCGGCTGCGCGTGGTGAAGGTCTCCGCGGAGAAGCGCTCATGATCACGCTCGCCGACCTCCTGACCCTCTCCGCGATCCTCTTCGCGCTCGCGGTCGCGGGCATCTTCCTCAACCGCAAGAACGTCATTCTGCTGCTGATGTGCGTGGAGTTGCTGCTGCTCGCGGCGAACTTCAACTTCATCGCCTTCTCGCGCATGCTCGGCGACCTCACCGGCCAGGTGTTCGTGTTCTTCGTGCTCACCGTGGCGGCGGCCGAGTCGGCCATCGGACTGGCGATCCTCGTGGTGCTGTTCCGTGAGCGGCGCAGCATCAGTGTCGAAGATCTGAACACTCTCAAGGGCTGAGGCCGCATGAATCCGCATCTGCTGATCGCCATCCCCCTAGCGCCGCTCATTGCGGCCGTGATCGCGGGCCTGGCCGGCCACCGCATCGGCCGCGTCGCGACGCATACCCTCACGATCACAGGCGTCGCGATCGCCTGCGGCCTGTCGCTGTACGTGCTGAAGCAGATGTACTGGGGTGGCGTCGGGACCTTCAATGGGCCGGTCTACACCTGGCTGGTGAGCGACGGGGTGCACATCCAGGTCGGCTTCCTCATCGACCGCCTGAGCGTGCTGATGATGTCGGTGGTGACGTTCGTGTCGCTGTGCGTGCACGTGTACACCATCGGCTACATGAGTGACGATCCCGGCTACACGCGCTTCTTCAGCTACATCTCGCTGTTCACCTTCGCGATGCTCATGCTCGTGATGGCGAACAACTTCATGCAGCTGTTCTTCGGCTGGGAGGCCGTCGGCATGGTGTCCTACCTGCTGATCGGCTTCTGGTACACCCGCCCGAGCGCGATCTTCGCCAACCTCAAGGCCTTCATCGTCAACCGCGTGGGCGATTTCGGCTTCATCCTCGGCATCGCGGCGCTGTTCTCGTACACGCACTCCTTGTCCTACACCACGGCGTTCGCCGCCGCGCCGCACATTGCCCAGCAGACGCTGCCGGTCTTCGGCGGGGTCAACGCGCTGACGCTCGCCTGCGTGTGCCTGTTCATCGGCGCGATGGGCAAGAGCGCCCAGGTGCCGCTGCATGTGTGGCTGCCGGACTCGATGGAGGGCCCGACGCCGATCTCCGCGTTGATCCACGCGGCGACCATGGTGACCGCCGGCATCTTCATGGTGGCGCGCATGTCGCCGTTGTTCGAGTATTCGAACGCCGCCCTGTCGTTCGTGCTCGTGATCGGGGCGACGACCGCGTTCTTCATGGGCATCCTCGGTGTCGTCAACAACGACATCAAGCGCGTAATCGCCTACTCGACGCTCTCGCAGCTCGGCTACATGACCGCAGCGCTCGGCGCCTCGGCCTACAGCGCCGCGATCTTCCATCTGATGACGCACGCGTTCTTCAAGGCGCTGCTGTTCCTCGCGGCCGGCTCGGTGATCATCGGCATGCACCACGAGCAGGACATGCGCAAGATGGGCGGGCTCGGCAAGTACATGCCCATCACCGCGATCACCTGCTGGATCGGCGGGCTCGCGCTCGTGGCGACGCCGTTCTTCTCCGGCTTTTACTCCAAGGACGCCATCATCGAGGCGGTCGGACTCAGCCACCGCTGGGGCTCGACCTACGCATACTGGTGCGTGCTGTTCGGCTCGTTCATCACCTCGCTCTACACGTTCCGGCTGCTGTTCATGACCTTCCACGGCGAGGAGCGCTTCCGGCACGCCGCGGCCGCGCACGGCCATGATGAGCACGGGCACGAGGCGCACGGCGCGCACGAGCCGCGCGAGAGCCCGCTCGTGGTGACGCTGCCGCTGATCGCGCTCGCGATCCCCTCACTGGTCATCGGCTATCTCACCGTCGGCACGGTGCTCTACGGCAACTACTTCGGCAGCGCCATCATGGTGCGCCCGCAGAACGATGTGCTCGCGCAGATGGCGGCCGGGTACCACGGGCCGCTGCGGCTCGCGCTCGAGGGCTTGGTCGGCTGGCCGTTCCTGTTTGCGCTCGCCGGCTTCGCCACCGCGTGGCTGTTCTTCCTCAGGCGGCCGGATCTGGCCGATGCGGCCGCCGTGAAGTTCGCCTGGCTGAAGCGCATTCTCGATCAGAAGTTCTACTTCGACTGGTTCAACGAGCAGGTCATCGCGCGGCTCGGCCGGGGTCTGGGCACCGGCCTGTGGAAAGTCGGCGACCAGGGGGTGATCGACGGGGCGCTGGTCAACGGCACCGCCGCCTCGGTCGGCTGGTTCGGCGGCGTAGTGCGGCGGGTGCAGAGCGGTTATCTGTACTCCTATGCCTTCTGGATCGTCATCGGCCTGGCGGCGCTGCTCGGCTGGTTCCTGGTCCACGCCTAAGGCCAGGCGGAGCATTTCGGAGAAAGCACAAGAATGCATGACCACCTGCTGTCCCTGCTGATCTGGCTGCCCATCGCCGCCGGCGTCGTGGTGCTGCTGCTCGGCGAGCGCAACATCGCCGCGGGGCGCTGGCTGTCGCTGATCGCCTCGCTGGCGACCCTGGCGCTGTGCGTGCCGCTGTGGCGGGACTTCAACACGCACACTGCGGCGTACCAGTTCGTGCAGAAGGCGGCGTGGATTGCGCGCTTCCATGCGTACTATGCGCTCGGGGTCGACGGCATCTCGATGCCGCTGATCGTGCTCACCGCTTTCATGACCATTCCGGTGGTGATCGCCGGCTGGCGCGTGATCAGCGCGCGCCCGGCGCAGTACTACGCGTCGTTTCTGATCATGGAAGGACTGATGATCGGGGTGTTCGCGGCCACCGATGCGCTGCTCTTTTACTTCTTCTGGGAAGCGATGCTGATCCCGATGTTTCTCATCATCGGCATCTGGGGCGGCCCGCGGCGCGTGTACGCGACGATCAAGTTCTTCCTGTACACCTTCCTGGGGTCGGTGCTGATGCTGGCGGCACTGATCTACATGTACGTGAAGGCCGGCAGCTACTCCATCGCCGCCTTCCAGGCGCTGCCGCTGACCCTCGCCGAGCAGCGCTGGATTTTCGCCGCTTTCCTCATCGCTTTCGCGGTCAAGGTGCCGATGTGGCCGGTGCACACCTGGCTGCCGGATGCGCACGTCGAGGCGCCGACCGGCGGCTCGGTGATCCTGGCGGCCATCATGCTGAAGATGGGCGGCTACGGGTTCCTGCGCTTCTCGCTGCCGATCACCCCCGATGCCTGCCGCGAGCTCGACCTGCTCATCATCACCTTGTCGCTGATCGCGGTGATCTACATCGGCTTCGTGGCGATCGTGCAGCCGGACATGAAGAAGCTGATCGCCTATTCGTCCATCGCCCACATGGGCTTCGTCACCCTCGGTGCGTTCCTCGTGTACGCCATCGTCAAGGCCACCGCGAGCACGCAGGGCGCCGGGATGGGCATCGATGGGGCGATGGTGCAGATGATTTCCCACGGCCTGATCTCCGGGGCGCTGTTCCTGTGCGTCGGGGTGCTCTATGACCGCATGCATACCCGGCAGATCGCCGATTACGGCGGGGTGATCAACACCATGCCGGTGTTCGCCGGGTTCATGGTGCTGTTCGCGCTGGCCAATACGGGTCTGCCCGGTACTTCGGGCTTCGTCGGGGAGTTCCTGGTGATCCTCGCGAGCTTCAAGGCGAGCTTCTGGTACGCGGCGCTCGCAGCCGTGACGCTGATCCTCGGGGCGTCCTATTCACTGTGGCTGGTCAAGCGCGTGCTCTTCGGACCGGTGGGCAACGAGCGCGTGGCCAAACTCAACGATCTCGACGGGCGGGAGTTCCTGATTCTCGGGGCGCTCGCCGCAGTGGTGCTGCTGGTGGGTATCTGGCCCGCGCCGCTGCTGAAGGTCATGGAGCCCTCGATCCAGCACCTGGTCAGCCAGGCCATTGCTACCAAGATTCCGGTGTAGAGGCGATGCCCGAGTCCATGATGAACCTGCATTCCATTGCCGCCGCGATTCCGGAGATCTATCTCATCGCGGCGATCTGCCTCGTGCTGCTGTTCGAGGCGTTCGTCGGCGCGCGTCGGCCGGGCGCGACCGGCACACTGACCCTGCTGGTGCTGGTGATCGGAGCGGCGCTCACCGTCGTCTTCGCCGACGTGACCCACCGCGTGGTGCTGTTCGACGGCTCCTATGTCGCCGACCCGCTCGCCTTCGTGCTGAAGCTCGCCGGCTTCCTCTCGGTGGCGGTGGCGCTGCTGTACTCGCGCAGCTACCTGCAGGGCCGCGACATCCTCAAGGGCGAGTATTACGTTCTCGCGCTCTCGGCGCTGCTCGGCATTTTCGTGCTGATCTCGGCCAACAGCCTGCTGACGATATACCTCGGCGTGGAGCTGCTCGCCCTCTCGGTGTACGCGATGGTGGCCTTCGACCGCGAGTCGGGCGTCGCGGCCGAGGCGGCCATGAAGTACTTCGTGCTCGGCGCGATCGCCTCGGGGATGCTCCTCTACGGCATGTCCATCATCTACGGCCTGACCGGCACGCTCAATCTCGACGGCATCGCCGTGGCGCTCAACGCGCCGAACAATCTCGGCGTGATCCTCGGGCTGACGTTCATCGTCGTGGCGGTCTCCTTCAAGTTCGGCGCGGTCCCGTTCCACATGTGGCTGCCGGACGCGTATGAGGGCGCGCCGACCTGCGTGACGCTGTTCATCGGCACGGCGCCCAAGATCGCCTACTTCGCCCTGGCGCTGCGGCTGCTCACGCACGGACTTGCCGGCGCGACCGTGGACTGGACGCGCATGCTGACACCGATCGCGGTGCTGACGCTGGTGGTCGGGAACCTCGTCGCCATCGTGCAGAGCAACATCAAGCGCATGCTGGCCTATTCGACGATCTCCCACGTCGGGTTCATCCTGCTCGGCTTCATCGCCGGCACGGCGAGCGGTTACTCCGCGGCGCTCTATTACACCCTGGTGTACGTGCTGATGACGCTCGGCTCCTTCGGCGTGGTGGTGCTCGCCAGCCGCAAGGGTTTCGAGGCCGACCGGCTCGAGGACTACAAGGGCCTGTACCGGCGCGATCCGCTGCTCGCGCTGGCGATGGCGATGCTGATGTTCTCCACGGCCGGCGTGCCGCCGTTCGTCGGGTTCTGGGCCAAGCTGAGGATCATCCAGGCGCTGTGGGAGACGAGTCACCCGTGGCTGGTGATCATCGCGGTGACGATGTCGGTAGTCGGAGCGTTCTACTACCTGCGGGTGATCAAGCTGATGTACTTCGATGAGGCGAGCGCGTCTGCGCCGGAGACCGTGCGCTCCTTCGGCGTGCGTTTCGCTCTGGGCTTGAATGCAGCGGCGGTACTCGTGCTGGGTGTCCTGCCCGCACCGCTGCTCGATCTGTGCTCTCGCGTCATCCACTGACGCCGCGCACGGCCGGCGCTGGCGAGGCTAGGAGGTCTTCTGCGGCGGCTTCTTGCGGCGCATGATCAGGCGCGCCGCGAGCAGCAGCACCACGATGTTGAGCACCCACCACGCTGCGTAGCCGTGCTTCTCGAGCGCGGCCATCCGGTCCGGCGGCTTCGGCAGCGTGACGGTGCCGCTGAGGAGCTCGTGAATCCCGTCGTGCGCGACGATCACCTGCAGCGGGTGCGGGCCACCCTTCAGGCCGCGCGTGGAGAGCACGTAGGCGGCGCCGCGGGCGGCGATCGGCACCGGGTGGCCGCCGATCGCGGCGGTGACGTTGCCGGCGCCCTCGATCGGCGCGTGATTGGCGGTGCGCGTGATGTGCAGCACGATGTCGTCCTTGTGGACGCTGGCATCGACCACCAGCATCGCGGAGCTGGCGATCTGCGCGGCGGCGGGCGCGCTGGCGGCGAGCGCCGCCGCCGCGGGCGCGAGCAGCAGGGCGAGCAGGAGAGCGGCGGGAGAGAGGCGCGGCATTCAGGTCAGTCCTCCAGCTGCAGAAAGCGCTCGAGCGTCTCGAGGCCCGTCAGAAAGCCGGCCAGCTGCTCCGGCGAGAGGCACTCGAGCAGGCTCGACTCGCGCGCGAGCGCGAGCGGCACCAGCTCGGTGTACATGCGCCGGCCGGACTTGCTCAGGCGTACCTGTCGTTCGCGGCGGTCCTCGGCGCTCGAGACGCGCTCGATGAGCTGGCGGGCCTCGAGCTCGGCGATGGCCCGGCTGACACGGCTCTTGTGCATGCGGGTGCTGGCGGCGATGTACTGGGCCGTGCAGTCCTGCTTCGAGCCGACCGTGGCCATGACGCGCCATTGCGGAATGTCCAGCCCGAAGCGCTCCTGATAGACGATGGCCAGGTACTGGCTGGTGCCGGCTGCCAGGCGGTTCAGCCGAAACGGCACGAAGGCGGCAAGCTCGAGCGTCCGCTCGAGCGTCGGGCGGGCGGTCACCGGCGCATCTCCGATAAGGTTGCGAGCGCAACCATTTGTGTCATCATAGCCTAAAGCATACCGGGAGTCCGCCATGCGCTCCGCATCCGCACTCGCCGGCGAGACCACTCGCCCGCTCGAGTACCTCACCGGCTTCGCCAACCACTTCGCGACCGAGGCGCTGCCCGGCGCCTTGCCCCAGGGCCGCAACTCCCCGCAGCGCTGCGCCTACGGCCTGTACGCCGAGCAGCTCTCCGGCTCGGCCTTCACCGCGCCGCGGCACGCGAACCGGCACAGCTGGCTCTACCGGATCCGTCCGGCGGCGGTGCAGGGGGAGTTCCGCCCGCTCGCGCACCCGGGGCTGCTGGGCCGCTTCGGCGAGCTGCCGGCTCCCCCGGACCCGCTGCGTTGGAGCGCGCTGCCCGTGCCGGCCGAGCCGACCGACTTCATCGATGGGCTGCTCACCGCCGGCGGCACCGGCTCGAGCGATGCGCACAGCGGCTGCGCGATCCACTGGTACCGGGCCAACCGCTCGATGCAGGAGCGGTTCTTCTACGATGCCGATGGCGAGCTGCTCATCGTGCCGCAGCACGGCCGAGTGCGCCTGGCGAGCGAGCTCGGGGTGCTCGAGGTCGAGCCGCAGGAAATCGTGGTGGTGCCGCGCGGGGTGCGCTTTCGCGTGGAGCTGACCGACGGCGCGGCGCGCGGCTACATCTGCGAGAACTTCGGCGCACCGCTGAAGCTGCCCGACCTCGGGCCGATCGGCTCGAACGGCCTCGCCAATCCACGCGATTTCCTCACTCCCGTCGCCTGGTACGAGGAGCGCGAGGGCCCGATGGAGCTGGTGGCGAAGTTCGGCGGCGCGCTCTGGAGCGCCGCGCTCGATCACTCCCCGCTCGATGTGGTGGCCTGGCACGGCAATCACGCCCCGTACAAGTACGATCTGCGCCGATTCAACACCATCGGCTCGGTGAGCTACGATCATCCCGATCCCTCGATCTTCCTGGTGCTGCAATCGGTGAGCGACACCCCGGGGGTCGATGCCATCGATTTCGTGATCTTCCCGCCGCGCTGGCTGGTGATGCAGGACACGTTCCGTCCGCCCTGGTTCCACCGCAACATCGCCAGCGAGTTCATGGGGCTCATTCACGGGCTCTACGACGCCAAGGGGGGCGGCTTCGAGCCGGGCGGGTCATCGCTGCACAACTGCATGACCGCTCACGGCCCGGACGCCGAAACCTTCGAGCGCGCGAGCCGTGCCGACACCGACACCCCGCAGCGGATCAGCGATACCATGGCGTTCATGTTCGAGACCCGAACCCTGATCCGCCCGGCGCCACAGGCGCTCGCGCTGCCGCAGCGCCAGCGCGACTACGCGCGCTGCTGGCAGGGCCTCGCCAAGCGCTTCAATGCGAACGCGCGCGAGCCGCGCTGATCGGCCCTGGCTCTGACATGCGCAGCATCGATGAAACCCATGACCAGCGGCTCACGAGCTGGGTGGACTCGGCGAATCGGCCGGGCAGCGATTTCCCCATTCAGAATCTGCCCTTCGCCGTGTTCCGCCGCGCCGGCAGCGCCGAGCCGCTGCGCTGCGGCGTCGGCATCGGCGATGCGATTGTCGATCTGACCGCGCTCGGCCCGGCCGCCCCGGGCGCAGGCCCTGCGGCCGAGGCGCTCGCCGCCTGCGCTGCGCCGGCGCTGAATGCGCTGATGGCGCTCGGCCCCGAGGCCGCCGTCGCCTTGCGCCGAGCGCTCTCGAGCCTGCTGCGCAGCGGCTCGGCGCACGCCGGCGCGCTCGCCGCGGCGCTGGTGCCGCAGGAGCAAGCCGAGTTCGCCGTGCCGGCGCGCATCGGCGACTACACCGACTTCTACACCTCGATCCACCATGCCACGGCGGTGGGCCGGCTGTTCCGTCCCGAGCAGCCGCTGTTGCCGAACTACAAGTGGGTGCCCATCGCCTATCACGGCCGCGCCTCCTCGATCGGGGTGAGCGGACAGAGCGTGCGCCGGCCGCACGGGCAGCTGATGCCGCGCGGCGCGGAGCGGCCGCATCTTGCGCCCAGTGAACGGTTGGATTACGAACTCGAGCTCGGTGTGCTCGTCGGCCGCGGCAACGCCCTCGGGGAGGCCGTGCCGATCGAGCGCGCCGAGGAGCACGTGTTCGGCCTGTGCCTGCTCAATGACTGGTCGGCGCGCGACGTGCAGGCGTGGGAATATCAGCCGCTCGGGCCGTTTCTCGCCAAGAATTTCGCCACCACCGTGTCACCCTGGGTGGTGACGCTCGAGGCGCTCGCGCCGTTTCGCGCGCCGTGGCGGCGCACGGCCGGGGATCCTCAGCCGCTTGCGTATCTCGACTGCGCGGCGCTGCGCGAGAGCGGCACCATCGAGATCGCCCTCGAGGTGGCGATCGAGACGCAGGCGATGCGCGAGCGCGCGCTGGCGCCGGCGCGGCTCTCGCAATCGGATTTCCGCGACAGCTACTGGTCGATCGCGCAGATGGTGGCGCACCACACGGTCAACGGCTGCAATCTCGAGCCGGGCGATCTGCTCGGCACGGGCACGCAGTCCGGCCCCGAGCCAGGCGCGGCCGGCTCGCTGCTGGAGCTGACCGCCGGCGGCAGCCGGCCCCTGACACTGCCGAGCGCCGAGCAGCGCACGTTTCTCGCTGACGGCGACCGGGTCATCCTCAGGGGGTGGTGCGAGCGGCCGGGGTTTGTGCGCATCGGCTTCGGCGAGGCGGTCGGGACCGTGGTGCCGGCGACCTGAGCGGGCGCGCTCGAGTGTTGAGCTCGCACGGCGCCGCCGGGCGCATGGCGGCGCGGGATTTTCCGGATATACTGCGCCCGATCCCCCGCCGCTCGCCGAGGGGGCGCGGGGGAGGAAAAAACAACACGGCGTCAGGAGCACCATGGCCAACACCCTCATCCACGAGTCGCGCCGTCTCCTGCTGCCGTTCGACACCGTCGTCGACGCGATCATCGAGCTCGAGATCAAGCACGGCCGCTGGCCGGCCAACGCGGCGCTCGTGGAAGTGGCGATGCACGCTGGCGAGGCGGACGGCGCGCGCAGCCTCGTGCTCTCGATCCGTCTGCCACGCCAGGAGGGCATCGTCAAGCGCACCTACACGCTGCCGCTCATCGCCGCGGCGATCGTCAACTACTGTCTGATCACGCGCGTGCCTATGCCGCGCAGCTCGACCAAGACCATCGAGATTCTCCCCGAGGGCATCGCGCTGCACCTGGAGAACACCCTGATGCTGCAGCGGCGGCATGACGAGGCGCCGCCGGTGAAGCTCGTCGCGGACTCGCCGGACGGGCCATCCTCGGACCGAGCCGCCGCCGAGGCACCGAGCGCCCCGAAATCCGGCTCCGCCGAAGCCGGCGCCGCGGCCGAGCCCGAAGCTGCGCCGAAATCAGAGCCGTTGGATCAGCCGGGGGCCGCGAGCGTCTCGGAGACGTCGCAGGATGCGCCTCAGGCGTAGGCCGCCGGTTCGACAGAGCGTCCCCCGATGGAGCATCGGCGCTCGCTTCCACGGGGTCCGGCGTCTGTCAGCCCGAAAACTCAACAGCGTGCGATCGAATTGGCCCTAAGCGGGCAAGTCCTGTGCGAACGGCCATGTGAGTCTCGGCTCGGCGAGTGCTGTCAAACGCCAACACGAATTCCGGTAGCCTCACTATGCATACTGCCGGGCGCAGGTATCGAGAAGAGGACCAACAGCAGTGCGCCGGTTCCGCGGTGAATTTCACGAGTGTGCTCGCGGAAATATCGGCCATGAAGGGCCGCACGAGGACGTTGAGGTTGCAGGCGAGTGCGGTGCCGTTCGATCTGTTCACGGCCTTGATCGAGGGATCTTGAATCGCCGGCCTGCCGATCATTGGGCGGACGCTCTGGCAAGTGCGTGAGCCCATTGTTCATGGACGACGCACCATGCTGTGACAAACGGTCGGCCCAGTGGGCAGATCCAGTCTGTGGTGGCGCCGACCCCGGGCGCGCGGCAATCGCGCCGTGCAGCCGCGGACGGCTTCTCGTCTCGGCGCGGGACCCTATCGCCTCGGACTATTTCCCTGAGGCAGACTCGAGGCGCGCGGCCAGCCCGCAATCTCACCAGGCTTTGATATTGAAAACCGCACTGGCAGTTTCGCGCAAAAACTGATGGGCCTGCCCTTGCGTCGCGCCGGCTTCCATCGACCCGACGTGGCCGATGCATACCGTAGGGCTGCCGCATCGAGACGGTGGATCCCTGAGGATCGTGCAATCGTCGGCTTGTGTAGAAGTTGACCGTCTTTGCCTATGCAAATGTGAACGATCGCGGTGCCTTGCTCGCCGAGCACCTGGGAAATCTCCGGATAGAAGCCGCAGGTCAGCGGGAAATCCCGCTTGAATTCCGGCGGGCTCGTGCCGAGCGGGCGCCCCGTGGAAGCTGACTGAACGGCCTGCTTATGCCTTCGTGTGAAATAGCCCGCCCGTTCCCTCCGGCGACAACTTCTGGCCACATTGGACAAATACCCGTGTCCTCGGGCCCTGGCCTCTTTCCACCAGCGATTTGCCTGTGCGACATTCCTTGCAACGCCGTGGCCCTGATAATATGCGGCGCCGAGGTAGTACTCGGCGAGAATGACGTTTTGAGCGGCCGCTCTGCGCAGCCAAACGTAGGCCTTGTGGTAATTCTTCTGGGTCCCCCGACCGACGGTGTAATCAATCCCTAGAGCGGCCTCTGCGGGCCCCCATCCACTCATCGCCGCCCTGCGGAACCAGTGATGTGCGGATGTCGTATTTCGTGTAACGCCGTGTCCCGAATCATAGTTGAACCCTAGAATGTACTGCGCAGGGGGTACGCCCTGCACCGCTGCTTTGCGCAACCAAACGTCTGCGGTTTTGGGGTTGGCGGTGCATCCCCGACCCAATGTGTAGTCAATGCCGAGTGCCAATTCCGCGGCGGGAAATCCCTGCACGGCAGCCTTGTGAAACCAGTGGTTTGCATTCGCGTAGCTCTGCGTGGCGCCGAATCCGAGTCCGATATTGTAACCGAGTGCGTACTGCGCAGCGGCCAACCCTCGTTTGGCTGCCTTTCGGTACCAGAAGTTTGCCGTCGCGAAACTCTGTGGAACGCCTCGCCCGTACTGATAATCGGCCGCAACGGCATTCTGCGCTTTGATATATCCCTGCGCGGCAGCCTTCTGATACCACCGATTCGCGGTCGTACTGTTCTGCGCGACACCGCGCCCCACCGCATAGGCGTATCCCAAGTCGTATTCGGCCTGTGAATTTCCTTGTTGCGCCGCAAGGCGCCACCAGTGGACCCCGTCTCCGTCGTTGCGCTTCACGCCTTGTCCTACGAAGTAGGCGTAGCCAATCGCAGTTTCCGCTTGCGGATTGCCCCGCGCGGCCGCTTTGCCATACCACGTGGCCGCTTGGCCGTAACTTTTGTCAACGCCGCGGCCGAGGTAATAGGCCGTGCCAAGATTGACTTCGGCAGAGACATATCCTTGGTCAGCCGCTTTGCGATACCAAAGGTTGGCTTTGACGCTGTTCTGGACCACGCCCCGGCCCACGGCATAGTCGAAGCCTAGATCGAACTGCGCTTGCGCATTGCCCTGTTCGGCCGCCTGCCGATACCAATAATCCGCATTGGCATAGTGCGCATTGTCATTTTCCCTCAATCCCATCGCGAGTTCTGCCTCGGCATCACCGGACTTGAGCTCCCTTTGCAGGTTCGCGGGTGCTTCAGGACAGCCATGCGTGCATGGGACGCTGCGGACTCTGCGAGATCCATTTGTCGTCGCGCAACCAACTAGAGTCAGTGAAATCAAGGCGAACGCGGCCCATGCTGCGGCGAGTTCAAACGGGAGACGTCCGGGAGCGGGAATTTCAACGACTTCCAAGCCGTCAGTCGCGTTCATAGAGTCTCAACGCCCCCTACTGCTGTCGTGCGTCAGCGTCCGCTGCGGTGCGTGGATTCGAGCAGTTGGGCAGCCGGCCCTTCCTGCAAGTCTGTGCGCTGCGGACTCAGACGCACCTGAGACCTTAGTTGATTGATTTTAATGACCTCGTGCAGTTGTTCGCAATCATCTGAGGTCAGCGCGTACCGCGAATCTCGGCGTGCGCTCGCCACATAGGGCGAATCGATGCCGCAATGGCCAAGACCCGCGCCAGAGGCTCGGCGCGGTCGACCGCAAACGCTCCTGCCGCCCCGGAGACTCGCCGGGGCGGCGGGTTGTCGCATGACCTTCCCTGTCGCGATGCCGGTCTGATGCGTGCCGTCACGCCATTAAGTGTTCTGCAGCTTGCAAATCTTCGGGTGCAAGAATGCCCTGAACGTGTGACGGCTCGGAATCTTGGACGCGTGGGCGGGCGGAGAAAAATGGGGATCTGAGGCGCCAGCGGGTGCGGCGCGGCAATCAGGGTGGCAGAACCGTCCCGGCGGGGAGGCTCGAGGGCGTAGCCCGAGACGGCCCTCAGCGGCAAGAGAATGATCAGACATTAAGCTTCGCCGTCTTGCGTGCCGATACGTGCGCTAGGGCCTGGATGTGCAGATCGCCGGAAACGCCCAAACATGGCGGTGGGAAGCGCCAGAGCATCGGAATTCGCAAACGGAGGCCCAGTCAGCCGCCCGGCCCACGGCCGGCAGGTCGCCAGTGCCGGTTCACCGCCGGGCGGGCCATTGCAGGCCGTAATGTGAGCCGGGGCACGTTTTCCGGTCCCGGATCCGCGAAGTCGCGGCGGGGTCAACGGGATTCGGGTCGAGCGGCATCGGCCCCGCTGCTCGGCAGCCGGGGGTTTGAACGCAGCGCCGCCCCGGTGGTCTAATGGAGTGCATCACCGTCTCCCGGCCTGCGGGCCGGGCGCATGACGGGCCTGCAGGAGGATCACGATGTTCAGTCAAAGCCCTGCCGGGATGCGTCGCGTCCTCGATCCGTCCCGATCTCGTCGGCCCCAGGGCCAGGCCTCTGGCCATGGCGTCTCGTGGCGCGCCACCGCGCGCGCCTCGGCTGTCCTTGCGGCCGCAATGGCCGTGGCGATCTGGCTCGTCCCCGGGTCAGCCTCTGCCGATCCGCCGCACGGGCACGGCTTCAGCGGGCATTTCGCGGCCGGCCGCGGGCCGCGCGGGGGACATTTCGGCGGGCCGCGCTGGCATGCGGGCGGTGCCGGCTGGCACGGCGGCGGAGCGCCGCGCGGCGGCCATTGGGCTGGCCGGGGTGGGCCGGCATGGCGCGCCGGTCCGGCCGCGCGCGGCGATTGGCATGGCCACGGAGGCTGGCACGGCGGCGGCTGGCGGGGCGCAGATCGGGGCGGTTGGCACGAGCACTGGCCGGGCGGCTGGGACGGTCAGCGCTGGCACGCCGGCTGGAACGGTGGTGATTGGGATCATGAACGCTGGCGCGGCGCGCTGTGGGTCGGGGGCTACTGGAACGGACTGTATTGGCCGCCGGTCAACTACGGCTGGAGCTACCCCTGGTTCATGGCGACCGTCCCGTTCGGCGCCATGACGATCACCTTCGGCGGCGTGCCCTACTACTACGTCAACCAGGTCTATTACGTCTGGAATCCCTATTACGACGGGTACGTGGTCGCCGATCCGCCTCCGGTGGCGGACGCGACCGGCGCGTCGGCCGCCGGCCAGCCGCCGCCCGCCGGGGGCGCAAACGGAGTGCTCGCTCTGCGGGTGACGCCGCTGAAGGGCCAGAGCTCGCAGCAGACGGCCAACGACCGCTACGCGTGCAATCGCTGGGCCGTCGCCCAGAGCGGCTTCAATCCAGTGAGCGCTCGGCAGGATGCGCAGGCCTCACCGCAGCTGCTCAGCGACTACCGCCGCGCGTTCACGGCCTGTCTGCAGGCTCGCGGCTACAGCGTGCAATAGCGCCGCCGCGCAGCCCTGTTCTATGCCCGGGACATGGGCGACAATGCGCCGATGCTCCCGGCTGAAACGTTGCGCGCCGCGGCACCCCGTGTCCGCCCCGAGGTTGGCGCTCGCCCGACCATCCTCATCTGCCGCCCCAATACGCGCCTCGGCAACACGGTGCTGCTGACGCCGCTCGTCGAGGAGCTGCAGAACACGCTGCCGGAGGCGAGGATCGAGATCCTCTCGGCCTGTCCGGCCGCCGCCGAGGTGTTCCGGGAATTCGCTGCCGTGCGCCGCGTGCACGCGCTGCCGTTCCGGGGGGCGCGTCACCCTCTGCGCTACCTGCGCACCCTGCTGCAGGTGCGGCGCGTGCGCTACGATGTCATCATCGATCCGTGCCCCAACTCCTGGACCGCGCGCTTCCTGACGCGCTGGCTCGCGGGGCGGCTGAAGATCGGCTTCGCGATTGCGCGCAGGCGCCAGGGGGTCGATGTCAGCATTCCGTTCCAGGGCGCGCCGCGACACATGGGCGCCTACCCGGTGTACCTGACGCGCCGCGCGCTGTTCAATCTCGACCCGAAATCCTCCAGCGCCGATGAAGTGACGCTGAGCGTGCGTCTCACCGAGGCCGAGCGCGCGTTCGGGCGCGAGCAGATCGGGCGCCTCGTGGCGCCCGCTGCCCCGGGGAGGGTGGTTGCGGTGGCCACCCATGCCACCGGCGCCAAGCGCTTTGGCCTGGAGTGGTGGCGGCGGCTGATCGCCGAGCTGCGCACCCGAGTGCCCGATGCCCGTCTCATCGAGATCCGCCCGCCCTCGGGGCATGCCTCGCTGCCGGAACTGCCGGGGTTCTCCTCGCGGCACACCCGTCAGGTGGCCGCCGTGATTGATGCGGCCGAGTGCTTCGTGTGCGCCGACTCGGGGCTGATGCATCTGGCGGCCGCGACCGACACGCTCACCGTGGGGCTGTTCAAAGTCACGCAGCCCGAGCTGTACGCGCCGCGCCGCGGGCGCAGCTGCGCGCTCAGCGCGAGCGATGCGGCGCCGGAGGCGACGGGCGAGCGCCTGGCGCAGCTCATCGGCTGAAGGGCGCAATGCAGTTCCTGATCGTCCCCGTCACCCCCTTTCAGCAGAACTGCTCGCTGCTGTGGGACGAGCACGGCCGTGCGGCGATCGTCGATCCGGGCGGGGATCTGCCGCGCGTGCTGGGGGAGGCCGACCGGCGGGGGCTGACGCTGACGAAGATTCTTCTGACCCACGGCCATGTCGATCACTGCGCGGCCACCGCGCAACTGGTGCGCGAGCGGCGGGTGCCCGTGGAAGGCCCGCAGCGCGCCGACGGCTTCTGGATCGAGGCGCTGCCGGAGGCGGCGGCGCAGTTCGGCATGCCGCCTGCGGAGGCCTTCGAGCCGGATCGCTGGCTCGAGGACGGCGATACGGTGAGCGTGGGCGATGAGACGCTCGAGGTGCTGCACTGCCCCGGGCACACCCCGGGACACGTGGTGTTCTTCCACCGTGCCGGGCGGTGCGCCTGGGTGGGCGATGTGCTGTTTGCCGGCTCGATCGGCCGCACCGACTTTCCGCGCGGGGACCACCCGGCACTCATCCGCTCGATTCGCGAGCGGCTCTTTCCGCTCGGCGATGACGTGCGCTTCGTGCCCGGGCACGGGCCGATGTCCAGCTTCGGCGCCGAGCGGCGCACCAATCCCTTCGTTGCCGACCGGCTGTTCGCGGGCACGAGCGCCTGAGCGCTCAAGCGGCGGGTCCCTGGAGGATTTGCCCCGCTCGGACGTCTGTGCTCAAGTCGGGGGCTTCAAATGCGTCCCCGGGGCGCCGCCCGGGCGGCCGCCTGTCATTCATACGCCGGAGGTTGACTCGATGAACGACACCCCGCCGCCCTGGGCCCAGCTCGTGCAGCGCATGATGGACTGGCGGCTGGGCGTGGTGCCGGTGCCCGTGGGGGTGGTGCTCGCCCTGGCGCTCGCCTACTTCGTCAGCAGCGGCAAGGTCGATACCGGGTTGCCGATGATGATCGGCGTGACGGTGCTGCTGTCGTTCCTCTGCGCGGCGATCGGGCAGGCCATCCCGGGACTGCGCATGGTCGGCGGCGCGGTGATCGTGGCGACCTTCCTGCCCTCTGCGCTCGTGTACTACCACCTGCTGCCCAAGCCCCTCGTGAGCGCGGTGAGCGTCTTCACCAAGGGGTCCGATTACCTCTTTCTCTACATCGCCGCGGTGATCGTCGGCAGCGTCTTCGCGATGGACCGCAGCGTGCTGATCCGCGGCTTCGTGAAGATTTTTGCGCCGCTCGCCGCCGGCACCGTCGCGGCGGTGATCGTCGGCACCACGGTGGGCGCGGCCCTCGGCCTGGGGGTCGAGCACGCGCTGTTCTACGTCGTGCTGCCGGTGATGGCCGGGGGCGTCGGCGATGGAGCGGTGCCGCTGTCGCTCGGTTATGCCGGGGTGCTGCATCAGGGCTTCGGCGGGCAGTTTGCGCTGATCCTGCCGGCGGTCATGATCGGCAGCTTTTTCGCGATCCTGCTCGCCGGCGGGCTGAACCTGCTCGGCAAGCGCCGTCCGGCCCTGAGCGGCGGAGGGCGGCTGCAGCCCGGAGAGCAGGGCGATGAGTTCCTGCGCCGCGATGAGCCGCCGCCGCACCTCGATGTGCTCAGCATCGCGACCGGTGCGTTCACGGCGGTCACGCTGTATCTGATCGGCAAGATGGCCTACCAGGCGTGGAAGTTGCCGGCGCCGGTGGTGATGCTGGTGCTGGCGGTGGCCATGAAGCTCGGCTGGGCGGTGACACGCCGGCTCGAGCTCGGGGCCGACGCAGTGTTCCAGATGTTCGCCAAGGTGGGCACCTATCCTCTGCTGTTCATGGTCGGGGTGGCGTGGACGCCGTGGGAGAGCCTGCTCTCGGCGCTCGCACCGGCGAACCTGGCGACGATCGCCTCCACCGTGGTCACGCTGGTGGGTGTCGGCTTCTGGGTGGGGCGGGCGGTGAAGCTCCATCCGATCGAGGCGGCGATCGTCAACGCCACGCATGCCGGGCAGGGCGGTACCGGTGGAGTGGCCATCCTCACCGCCGCCGAGCGCATGGAGCTGATGCCCTTTGCGCAGATCGCCATCCGCATCGGCGGGGCGATCGTCGTGACCCTGGCGCTGCTGGCTTTCACCCGATTGGGCTGAGGGCGCCCGATGTGTTAGCGTAACCCGACGAGACGGCCGCAGAACCGCGCACCATGAGCCTACCGCCCGAGCAAGCCGAACGCATCGCCGGCAACCAGCTGGCCGAGCGCTTCTCCGCGCCGCTGCGCAGTTATTTCCTGCGCCGGGTCCGCGACCGGGACAACGCCGAGGACCTGGCGCAGGAGGTGCTGCTGCGGGTCATCCGGGCCGGGGAGAGCGAGGCCATCGAGCGGCCGGAAAGCTATGTATTCACGGTGGCGGCCAATCTGCTGAAGGATCTGCGCCGTCGCGCCGCGCGTCGCCCGAGCGCGCTCGAGACGCCCGTGGAGGATTGCGAGGAGGCGGCGCCCGAGGGGCTGATCGATGAGCGCTCGCCCGAGCGGGTCATGCTCGGGGAGGCGAGTCTCGCCCAGGTGTTGCAGGCTCTGGGTGAGCTGAGTGAGCTGACTCGCAACGTGTTCATCCTCTTTCGCCTGGAAAACATGAAGCAGAAGGACATCGCCGCGCTCTATGGCATCGCGCAAAGCACCGTGGAGAAGCACGTGATGCGCGCGATGGTCCATCTGGCGGCACGGTGTGGCGGACAATGAGCCCGCGCACCGAGTCCATTCCCGCGCGCAACATCGAGCAGGCCGCCGCCTGGCGCATCCGCCTGACCGAGTCGCCGGACCTGTTCCGCGCAGGCTTCGCGGCCTGGCTCGCCGAGGATCCGGCCAACGAGCAGGCCTGGCGCGCGGTGCAGAACCCGTGGGTGTTCCTCGGCGAGCAATCGACCTCGCCGGGGGTGATCCGCCTGCGCCGCGCCGCGCTGATGCATGCGCACAGCGTGCTGCGCAGCAATTGGCTGCGCGCCAAGCTGCGCCGCCCGCCGGTTCGCCTGGCGGCCGCCGCCGCGGTGTTGATCGCGCTCACCGCCGGCGCGCTGTGGTGGCGGTTCCGTCCCACGGTCTACACGACCGGCCCCGGCGAGCAGCGCTCGGTGCGCCTCGCGGACGGGTCGCGGGTGACCCTGGATTCCAGCAGCGAGGTCACGGTGCGCTACACGGCCGATGCGCGCACGCTGGCGCTGATCAGAGGCCAGGCGCGCTTCGATGTGGCCCACAATCCGCAGCGGCCCTTCACGGTGACCGCCGACGGCTACAAGGTCGTGGCGACCGGCACGGCCTTCGACGTGAACCTGATCGGCTCGGAGATGCAGGTGACGCTGTTGAAAGGGCACGTGGTGATCCTGCCCGCGAACGCCTCGGTGCGGCCCTTCGTGCCGGTCGGCGCCCCTGGGGTCAGCCCCCACCTGGTCGATGTGGCGGTGACGGGCATTCCGCCCGACTGGAAGCGCATTGCGCTCGATCCGGGCGAGCAGCTGGTGCTCGCCGAGCACGCTCCCCCGCGGGTGAGGCGCGTGAACGTGCGCCGCGTGACCGCCTGGCAGCGCGGCCAGCTGGTGTTCAAGAACGAGTCGCTCGCGCAGGTGCTCACGCGCATCGATCGGTACATCCCCGAGCCGATCGTTGCCGGCGATGCGCGCACGGCCGCCATGCGCATCAGCGGCGTCTACCAGGAGGGCGATGTTGACGGCTTCGTCAGCACGATCGTGAGCTACCTGCCGGTGCAGGCACAGGAGCAGCCCGACGGCAAGGTGGTACTGACTTATCGGCCCCCTCAGGCGCCGGACCTGGCCACTCGATCGCATTAGCGCAGCCACTGCCGGTGGCCGGGCGCGGTGTTGTTTTTCCACAAAAATCGCGGCGGGCAGGAGGATTTTCCGCGCCGCGACGTCTACTCCCGGGAAGGCCCAAAAACAAACGGCGGGCCGGTTTGCGACACGCAATCCATCTTGGGGGAACACATGTTCAAGTCGGATTCTTCGTCTGCCGCGACGAGCGGCACGCGGCGCTCGGCCGCAGCGCAGTCCCAGGGCGCTCGACATCGGCCGCTCGCGCGCGCCGTGTTCACCACAGTGGCCGGCCTGATGGCCACCGCAGCGGCCGCCCACGGCCGGCTGTTCCATTTCGAGATCAACCACCAGCCGATGTCCGAGGCGCTGCAGACCTACGCGCAGATCTGCGGCAAGGACGTGATTTTCACCCAGTCCGTGCTCGCCGGCTCCCACGCCGCTTCCCTGGTGGGGGACTATACGGCGCAGGATGCGCTCAGCAAGCTGCTCGCCGGGACGCAACTCATCGTCAAGCGATCGCCCTCCGGGGCGCTCATGATCCTCAAGCGCGGGGCGCGTACCGCGGATCTCACGAGCGATCCGCCCGCGAGCGGCGCGGCCTCGGCGGGCGACCCGCCGGCCGCCGACCCGCCGGCGGCCGATCCTCCGGCGGCCGATCCGGCGCCGCAGAGCCTGCCGCAGCCGGCTGCCGCGCCCGCTGCGGCGGCTGCCCCGGGCGGCTCGCTCGCCGAGGTGGTCGTGACCGGCAGCCTGATCGCGAGCCGCAGCAACGCCTCCTCAAGCCCGCTGGTGACGGTCGGCGCGCAGCAGATCGCCGCCGTCGGTCAGGTGTCGCTCGATACCGCCCTCGGCCAGATGCCGCAGTTCGCCGCCGGCCAGGGGCAGACGGAGGTCGGCGACGTGCAGGGCGCGACCGGCTTCCAGGGCGGCCAATCCTATGCCGATCTGCGCGGACTTGGCGCCGAGCGCACCCTGGTATTGCTTGACGGCCAGCGCCTGGTGCCCACCAGTCCTGCCGGGTCAGTGGACTTGAACGTCATCCCGATGGCGCTGATCAAGAGCGTGGATGTGATTACCGGTGGCGCCTCCGCGGTGTACGGCTCGGATGCCATCGCGGGTGTGGTCAACTTCCGCCTGCGCCGGCATTTCAGCGGCGTGCAGCTGTCCTACCAGCACGGCGGGGCCACCGCGGGCTATGGAAGCGAGGACAGCTTCAGTGTGCTGATGGGCGGAAACTTCGCGCATCACAAGGGAAATGCGGTCGTCGACCTGGAATACAACGAACGCGGATCAGTCACGGGCAATCAACTGTCGTTTTTCAACAGCCCGCGGTTCGCGCGCAGCGTCCCGTTCCCGCCTGAAGGACGATTCGCGCTGGGTGGCGTGCCGGTCGCTGCGGTCAATGCTGTGCTCGCGCAATACCCGGGCACGACGCCTCTGAGCGGCACGGGGACGTACCCGGGATTCTTCGGCGTCAACAACGATGGCACGATCTTTACGACCGGCGATGCGCCGAACTGCGTGCAGAATTACCGGCCGACCGGCAAGACTCTCGGGCTGGCGATCAGCCCGAACTGCCAGCAGATCGTGGCGCAACTCGGGCCTTATTTCGCGGCGCAGGTGCCCATGCGTCGCTACAATCTGTTTTCGCACGTAACGTATAAGTTCAACGACGACCTGGAGGCGTACGGGCAGATCAATTTCATGCACTCGACCGCTCAGGATCTGCAGGGCGGGGCGTTCTTTAACGGCAATCCGAAGCCTCTCCTGGTCCCGTTGAACAACCCGTTCGTGCAGAACAATGCAGCGCTCCAGACGCTCATCGCGGCGCAGACATCGCCGAGCGCGGGACCGCTGGTGGTCGAGCAGTGGGCAACCGCACTGGGACCCCGTATCGAGCGCTTCGACTACAACGACTATCAGCTCACCGCCGGCCTGAAGGGCGCAATCGGCTCGACCAGCCTCGTCTGGAACGTGTTCGGGTCGTATGGGCAGACGAATTTCAACAACTACGAGCAGAACACCATCAACCTCCCGGCGCTCGAGACCATCATGTATGGCACGGCGAACTACCTCGGGGGCGGTGGCAACAGCTGTATCGGCTATGCGTGGAATCCGCTCGGCAACCATCCGATGAGCAAGGGCTGCCTGGAATACGTCGACGGTACGGCGACGAACATCAACGTGCTGACCCAGAAATACTTCGAGGGTGACCTCAGCGGCACGCTGTGGAAGCTGCCTGAAGGGGACCTGAAGTTCGCGCTGGGCGCCGATTACCGCGGCGACACCTTCGATTACCAGGCCTCTCCGCTCATCAATCCGGCGGTCAATACGCTGCCGGCCTACGCTCCCAACCTGCCGCAGCAGATCATCTCGCCGTCCTACGATCTGGTCTCCTCGACGAGCGGCACCCAGAACGTCCGCGAGGTGTACGCCGAGCTGCGCGTGCCGGTGGTGCGCAACATGCCGTTTGCCAAGGACGTTTCGCTGGATGTGGCGGGGCGGCACTCGCAGTACAACCTGTTCGGTGGTGCCAATACCTGGATGGCCGACCTGCACTGGCAGGTCAACAATGCTCTGGCCTTCCGCGGCGGCTTCCAGCGCGCGTTCCGCGCTCCCAGCCTGCAGGATCTGTACAATCCGTCGGTGCAGGCGCAGGTTCCGATCTCGGGTGATCCGTGCGACTACAACAGCACTTATCGAACCGGGTCCAATGCGGCACAGGTCGCGGCGCTGTGTGAGGCGCAGGGTGTGCCGGCAGGGTTGTTGTCGACGTACTCGTACGGCGAGGCTTCCGCAAACGGTGTGTACGCGGGCAATACTCACCTGAAGCCCGAGGTGGCCGACACGTACACCCTGGGCTTCGTGTTGACGCCACACTTTGACGGCGAGCTCGCTCGCGATCTCGGTGCTTCGGTGGATTACTATCACATCAAGATCAACGGGGCGGTGGGAGCCGTGACCGGCGATCTGGTCCTGCAGAACTGCTTCAATGCGAATGGCGCCAATCCGAGCTATTCGAACAGCAACTTCTACTGCCAGCAGATCACGCGCGCGCAGGGCAGTGGCGCGCTCGCGACCCTGACGACGTTCGAGCAGAATATCGGCTCGTATACCACCGACGGTGTCGACGTTCAGGCGCATTGGGGCTTCCCGCTGCATGCGCTCGGGCTGCCGCAGCGTGCCGGCAGGCTGTTGCTTGAGACCTACGTTTCGTACCTGCGGTCGCTGCGGGTCGTCGGGCTGGGCGCACCGAGCGTAAACCTCGCCGGCTCGATTGCCGACACCTACTCGGCCATCGCGGCGGACGGGGCGAGCATTTCGGATCTTTCCCATCCGGCGTGGAAGGCCAACACGATGCTCGGCTATGCGAACGGACCGCTCGGGGTCGCGCTTCACTGGCGCTTCATCTCCTCCATGGCTGATCTGATGGACGGGGTGAACAGTGGTGATGCCGGCGTTCCAGCGTACAGCTACTTCGACTTGAATGGTCATTATCAGATCGACTCGGAGCTGCAGGTGACGGCAGGCATCACGAACCTGTTCGACAAACAGGAGCCGTTCGTGGCGGGAGCGCCGTTGCTGACGGATGCGGCCACCTACGACATCCTCGGCAGGGAGTATTTCGTCGGCGTCAAAGCCAACTTCGACTGAGACCCGTTCGAGACGGATCAGGGTTGGCCCCCGGGTTGGGCTGCCGGCGATCACAGCGGCCGAACCCGGGGGCGCAGCGAAGGCTCTGAGGACAAATTGCCCCCCCCACGGTGGGTGCGGCGCCCTGGCGGATGCGGGCGCGAGCGGCGCTGTGGCCGACGGTGCTCGATTGCAGGCTCCCCCGGCACTTCGCGCTGGCAGTGACGGACATGCGGGAGGAGGGGTGAGGCGAAGGCTCGGTGCGCGCCCGGGGGTGAGCGGCGCGCTGCGGCCGGCGGCGAGCATGCGGTAGACTCGCGCGCATCGAGGTTCGCCGGGGATCCGGCGCTGCGAGGTGAACGTGGCGGAGCGCTGCGGCCTGTCGGCCTGCATCATCACCTACAACGAGGCGGATCGCATCGAGGCCTGCGTGCGCTCGGTCGGGTTCTGCGACGAAATCATCGTGGTGGACTCGCATTCGACGGATGCCACGCGCGAGCGGGCCGCGGCGCTCGGGGCGCGCGTGCTCGAGCGGGACTGGCCGGGCTACCGTTCGCAGAAGCAGTTCGCGGTCGATGCGGCCCGCAGCGACTGGGTCCTGTGCCTCGATGCCGACGAGCGCGTGAGCCCCGCGCTGCGCGCCGAGATCGAGCGGCTGCGCGAGGCGGGGTTCGCGGGGCTCGCCGGCTGCTCGCTGCCGCGCATCACGGAGTACTTCGGGCGGTTCCTGCGCCACGGCAACGCCTATCCCGATCGCCTCGTGCGCCTCTTCGATCGCCGGCGGGGGCGCTGGGTGGGGGAGGAGATCCACGAGAACACCCGTGTCGAGGGGCGCATCGCGCGGCTCAGCGGTCCGCTCGAGCACTACTCCTACCGCAGCCTGGCGGATCATCACCGCCGCATGCAGCGCTACGCGGAGCTGATGGCGGCGGCGCTGTATGCGCGCGGCAAGCGCTGCGGTCTCGGCCGGGTGCTGATCAATCCGCTGTGGCGGTTCGTGCGCGGCTATTGCCTGCGGCTCGGCTTTCTCGACGGCTGGCGCGGATTGGTGTTCGCGCTGGTCGAGTCCAACTACGTGCGGTGCAAGTATCTGCACCTGTACATCCTCAGCCGCGGCCTGCCGGGCTGAGCACGGGCGGTCAGGGACTCGCGTGCGGCGCCCGCGCGGCGCGCACCCTGCGGATGATGCGCGGCAGCAGCGCCGTGCAGGCGAGCAGCGCGAGTGCCACGAGCCCCTTGCTGATCAGTCCGCTTTTGCCCGCGAGCGCCGCTCGGCCGGCATAGCCGAGATAGGTATAGGCCAACGTGCCCGGCAGCATGGCGAGATAGGAGGCGAGCATGTAGCGCGAGACGCGCACGCGCGTGAGGCCAAGGGCGTAGTTGAGCAGATTGAAGGGAATGAGAGGCACCAGGCGCACGAAAGCCACGAATCGCCAGTCCTCGCGCTCCACGCCCGCGATCAGCTGCTCGACCCGCCCGCCGAGGCGCGCGCGCACCCAGTCGGCGGCCAGGTACCTCGAGACGAGAAACGCCCCGGTTGCCCCCAATGTCGCGCCGGTGATGTTGTAGAAAGTCCCGGCCGCCGGCCCGAACAGCGCCCCGCCCGCCAGCGTCATCACCGTTCCGGGCAGGGCGGCGACGGTCGCCACCGCGTAGATCGCCATGAACGCGAGCGGCCCCCAGGGGCCCGCGCCGTGCACCGCCGCGCCGAGCGATTGCACATCGAGCGCGCTGCGATGCAGGAAGGCCCAGAGCCCGACCGCGCCGAGCAGCACGATGAGCGCGAGCCGCAGCGCCCCGGCGCGACTCATGGGCGGGCCCGCCAGGAGCGGCGGTTGATCGCGTAATCGCTCACCGGGCCGATGAACGGCATGGTGAGCATGCCCGGGAGCCAGGCGCACAGCCGCGGCTCGCGGAAGGTGCGGATGCCGATCGTCATGTCCGGCTGTGCGAGGCGGGCGGCGGCCCGGTAGGTGCCGAACAGGCGGTCCCACCACGACAGATTGAAGCCGAAGTTGCTGTTGGTCTCATCGTCCTCGATCGAGTGATGCACGCGGTGCATCTCGGGTGTCACCAGCACGAGCCGCAACGCCCGCTCGAATGCGACCGGCAGCCGTACGTTGCCATGCGTGAACAAGGAGGTCGCATTGAGCAGCACTTCGAACAGCACCACCGCGGTGGGGCTGGCGCCGATCACGACGACGGCGGCGCACTTGACCAGGATCGACAGCGCGATCTCGAACGGGTGAAATCGCACCCCCGTGGTGACGTCGAAGTCGAGGTCGGCGTGATGCACCCGGTGCACCCGCCACAGCGTCGGCACGGCGTGCAGCATCACGTGCTGCAGGTAGATGGTCAGATCGAGTGCGACCAGCGAGATCGGCATGGCCAGCGCGGGGGCGAGGGCGAAGCGGTGCAGCACTCCCCAGCCGTGCGCGGCCGCGTACAGAGCGGTCCCGAGCACGGCGGCCGGCAGGACGAGGCGCACCAGGAGCGTAGCGAGCACGATGAGGCCGATATTGTTCAGCCAGCGGATGCGCGTGGGGCTGCGGGCCCGGCGCCGCGGCGCGAGCAGCTCCCACAGCGCCAGCAGCGCGAACACGCCGAGAAAGCAGCCCAGGCGGATGCTGTCGTGGTGTGCGGCGATGAATGCGCTGAACGTCACGGGGCGCCTCGCGTCACCGCAAGAGCGCGGCGCAAGCCATCATATGCGCGGCAGGCAGGCCCGTCATCAGGGGCCCGGCAGCGGCGGCATCGTGGCAGCGCACCGGCCGCATGCCGGCGCCGGCCCCGGGCCGCCGCGCTGCGCGGCTGCTCTTGCCGCAGGTCACCGTTCCTTCACAATAGAGCGTCATGCTCATCCCAGCGCGCCTTGACCGGCGGGTCGGGCTCACGCAGATTCATTCCCGATACAGCGCACGGCAGGAAATCCTTCATGCGTCCCATTCTGAGAACGTTCCCGGCGCTGCTCGGCGCCGCCGCGCTCGCCATCTGCGCCGCACCATCGGCACGGGCGCGCGAGCTGCCGGCCGCGCGCGAGCCGACGGCCACGCCGATCAAGCATCTGGTGGTGATCTTCGATGAGAACGTCTCGTTCGATCACTATTTCGGGACCTATCCGCGCGCGGCCAATCCGCCGCGCGAGCCGCGCTTCACCGCCGCGCCCGGCACGCCGCCGGTGAACAACCTCCTCGAGGGGCGGCTGCTCACCCATAATCCGAACCTCAATCCCCTAAACGGCCGCGGCGCCACCAATCCGTTCCGGCTGGATCGCTCGCAGGCCTCCACCGCCGATCAGAATCACGGCTACACGGCCGAGCAGCTCGCCTACGACGCGGGCGCGGCGGACCTGTTCCCGCTGCACACCGGACGCGGCACTGCGGGAGGCGCCGGCGCATTCGGTACTCCCGGCCAGGTGATGGGCTACTTCGACGGCAACACGGTGACGGCGCTGTGGAACTACGCGCAGCACTTCGCAATGAGCGACGACGCCTACACCGACACCTACGGCCCCTCGACACCCGGGGCGCTCGAGGTGGTCTCGGGGCAGACCGACGGCGTGCGCCTTGTCGCGAGCACCGGGCACTGGTACTACATCCCCGACGGGGCCGGGGGGTATGCGCTCGTCAGCGACGTCGACCCGGCATATGACGTCTGCTCGAACCAAGCCAATCAGGTGCGCATGCTGGGGCGCAATGTCGGCGAGCTGCTCACGGCCCGGGGCGTGAGCTGGGGCGGGTTCATGGGCGGGTTCGATCTGGCGCGCACCGATGCCAACGGCACGACGGGCTGCCGGCGCAGCACCTACTCGACCGTGGTCGGCCAGACGGTGCGCGATTACATCCCGCACCACAACTGGTTCCAGTACTTCAGGGCGACCGCCAATCCCACCCACGCCCGCCCCGCCTCGCTGCGCGCGGTCGGCTACACGTTCGATGCGAACGGCAGGCGCGATCCTGCCAACCACGAATACGGACTGAAGGATTTCTATGCCGCAGTGCGCGCCGGGAATTTCCCGGCGGTGTCGTTCCTGAAGG
Source organism: Pseudomonadota bacterium (assembly GCA_021816775.1). Taxonomy (GTDB): domain Bacteria; phylum Pseudomonadota; class Gammaproteobacteria; order Steroidobacterales; family Steroidobacteraceae; genus 13-2-20CM-66-19. The sequence goes on along the minus strand of JAKAXA010000016.1, from coordinate 13,614 downwards.
CGATCGCCTATCAGGACGGGCACGCCGGGTATTCCGACCCGCTCGATGAGCAGGCCTGGATCGTCAAAGTCGTCAATTTCCTCGAACACCGGCCCGGATGGCGCAGCACCGCGGTGATCATCACCTGGGACGACTCGGACGGCTGGTACGATCACGCCTTCGTCACGCCCACCAATCCGTCCTACGACCAGTCGGCCGACCGGCTCGACGGGCCGGGGGTGTGCGGCCGCGGCGTGCCGCTTGCAGGCATCGCGGGCAGGCCCGTCAACGGCCGCTGCGGTCCGGGCACGCGCATCCCGTTCCTGGTGATCTCGCCGTACGCGAAGGTCAACTTCGTGAGCGATTCGCGCATCTCCCAGGCCTCGCTCGTGCGCTTCATCGAGGACAACTGGCTGCACGGCGAGCGGCTCGGCGGCGGGTCGTTCGATGCCACCGCCGGCAGCATCATGAACATGTTTGATTTCACCCGCCGCCGTCCGGACGCACGGCTCTTCCTCGACGCGCGCAGCGGCGAGCCCGTTCCGGCCGTCAAACCGCCCCGGGCGGAGGGCACCTGAGCGCATGAGGCGCCCGCCCGGGGCGCTCGCGGCGGCGCTCGCGGCGCTGTTGCCCGCGCTGGCGGGCGCCCAGGGCGCCCCGGTGCCGCTCGCATCGAGCCGCGCCGAGCGGCTGCTCGCGGCGGGCCTCAATCCCCATCCGGTGAGGCTGCGCATACCGCCGGCCCGGCCGCTGTCGGCGGCGGCGCGCCTCGGCCGCAGACTCTTCTACGATGCGGCGCTGTCGGCCTCCGGCCGGATGTCATGCGCGAGCTGCCACAGTCCGGCGCACGCCTACGGCCCGCCGGACTCCTCGCCGGTGATGTTGGGCGGGCCCGGCCTGCGCACCCCGGGGGTGCGCGCCGTGCCCTCGCTGCGCTACCTGTACCGCCAGCCGCCGTTCACGATCGGGCCGGATCTGCAGAACGGCACCGATGTGCCGGTGCCGCTGGCGCGCCAGGTGCGCCTCGCGGCGAGTCACCGGCGCGTGCGCAAGAGCGCCGGCCGCCCGCTCGCGGCGGCGACGAATCTCGTGCCGCAAGGGGGGCTGTTCTGGGACGGGCGCGCCAACACCCTCGAGCAGCAGATCAACGGGCCGCTCTACAACCCGGCGGAGATGGACGGCGGCACGGCGGCGCAGGTGGCCGACAAACTGCGCCGCAGCCCCTACGCCGCCGATCTGATCCGGCTGTTCGGACCGAACGTGTTCGACAACCCGCAGCTCACGGTCGCCGAGGCGATGTTCGCCATCGGGCGCTTCGAGCTCGAGGCTGCGAGCTTTCATCCCTTCTCGAGCAAGTTCGACGCCTGGCTCGAGGGCCGGGCGCGCTTCACGCCGGCGGAGCTGCGCGGCTACGAGCTCTTCAACGATCCGCGCAAGGGCAATTGCGCGGCCTGTCACCTCGATCAGCCGGGCCCGGGCGGGGAGCCGCCGCTGCTGACGGATTTCCAGTACGAGGCGCTCGGGGTGCCGCGCAATCCGGCGATTGCGGCCAATCGCAACCCACATTATTACGATCTGGGGCTGTGCGGCCCCTACCGTGCGAACCTGCGCGCGCAGAAGCAGTACTGCGGCATGTTCCTCACCCCCTCGCTGCGCAACGTGGCGAGGCGGCACGTGTTCTTCCACAACGGAGTATTTCACTCGCTGCAGCAGGTGCTCGAGTGGTACGTCAACCGCGACTTGCATCCGGGCCGCTTCTATCCGCGCGACGCCGCGGGCCGGGTGATCCAATTCAACGATCTGCCGCCGCAGTACCGCGGCAACGTCGATACCGTCGATGCCCCGTTCAACCGCCGTCCCGGCGATCCCCCGGCGCTCACTCGCCCCGAGATCCTCGACGTCATCGCCTTTCTAGACACACTGACCGACGGCTACCGGCCCGCGTCGCGGCGATGGCGCGGGGCGCGGTCGGCGGCGCGGGCACTGCGGCAGCGTCGCGCAAGCTCGCCGCCGGCGCCGCCGGCTTCATCGGCGCGCGCTCCCGGCTCATAATAGGCTGCGGCACAGCACTTGCCGTCTGGAGACCATCGCCGCGATGCCCGAGTCGCCCGCCGCACGCCTGATCGTCCGCGACGCCATCGAGGAAGATATGGCGGCGGTCGCGCGCCTGTATGCGGATTACGTTCGCGAGGGCCTCGCGACCTTCGAACTGACGCCGCCCGAGGCGCACGAGCTGCAGGCGCGGCGCGCGGCGATCCTCGCGGCGGGGCTGCCGTATCTGGTTGCCGCAGCGGGCGGGCAGATCGCCGGCTACGCGTATGCGAGCCCGTACCGGGGGCGGCCGGGATACCGCTATACCGTGGAGGACTCGGTGTACGTGGCGCAGGCGCAGTGCGGGCGCGGCATCGGCCGGGCGCTCCTCGAGGCGCTCATCGGGCGCTGCCAGAGCGGGCCGTGGCGGCAGATGATCGCCGTGATCGGCGACAGCGCGAACGCCGGCTCGATCGCGCTGCACCGGCGCTGCGGGTTCCAGATGGTCGGAACGTTCCGGTCGGTCGGCTACAAGCTCGGCCGATGGGTCGACACCGTATTGATGCAACGAGCGCTCGGCGCCGGCGACGGGTGCGCGCCCGGCTGATCGCTCAGCGCGATCGCCGCCGCGGGCTGGCGCGCCCGCGGCCATCGCGCAGCAGCCCCGCCCCCACCCGCACCATCGCATCGATGACCGGAACGAGCTGGCGGCCGAGCGCCGAGAGCGTGTAGGCCACGGAAGGCGGTGAGGTCGGGGATACCTCGCGGATCACCACGCGTTTGGCCTCGAGCTCCCTCAGGCGTGCCGAGAGCATCTTCGCCGAAATCCCCTGGATGTCCTTGTGCAGCGCGCCGAAGCGGCGTGGCCCGCCGCTCAGCTGCCAGATCAGATTGGGGGTCCACGCTCCGCCGAGCAGCGCCATGCAGGCGCCCATCGGGCAGTGCGTGGGGAGGGATGCAGCGTCGCGCGTTCGGGTCATCTCGGTCACAGGCGTGTTCCTGACCGAAAGGATAATGCTTCTTTTAACTTACTTAAAGTAATTCGCTATACAATGGTAACCTCGGCGGCCCCGGCGGCCGCCGGCTGGACTCACGGTCAACGGGAGATGGGTATGAAATTGTTCTACGCGAGCGGTGCCTGCTCGCTTTCCCCGCACATAGTGGCCCACGAGGCGGGCATCCCGCTCGAGCTGCAGAAGGTGGACCTCAAGAGCAAGGCCATGCGCACCGAGGGCGACTACCTGGCGGTGAACCCCAAGGGGTACGTGCCGGCGCTGCAGCTCGACAACGGGGAGCTGCTCACCGAAGGGCCGGTCATCGTGCAGTATCTGGCGGATCTGAAGCCCGAGTCGCACCTCGCGCCGCCGCCCGCCTCGTTCGAGCGTTACCGGCTGCAGGAGATGCTCGGCTACATCAACTCTGAGCTGCACAAATCCTACTCGCCGCTGTTCAATCCCGCGACGCCCTCCGAGACGCGCGCCGAGCGCCAGGCGTATCTGCTGCGCCGCTACACGGTGGTCGAGAAGCAGCTGCAGGGGCGCTCGTACCTGTTCGGTGATCGATTCTCCGTGGCGGATGCGTATCTGTTCACGGTGACCAACTGGGCGCGCATGGTAAAGGTCGATCTGGGCCAGTTCCCGAACGTGTTGGCGTTCCAGGAGCGCGCCGCCGTCCGCCCGGCGGTGCAGGCGGCGATGCGGGCCGAGGGCCTCATCAAGTAGACCGCTGCACGGTCAGTGCGCGGCCCCGGCGCGGCCTCACGGCCGCGCCGGGGCCGTCAGTACAGCTGCGGCGCGCCGCCTGCGGCGATGAACGCCCGCATCGCCGCCAGCAGCGGCGCCGGCAGGATCGGGCGAGCTGCGGCGCGCGCGCCGAGCCGCATGATGCGCGGCGCCTTCAGTGTCAGTCTCGGCCAGCGGGGCAGTCCCGGGCCGTTCGGGTCGCCGGTCTTCACGAAGTTCACCCAGTAGCGCGACATGCGTTGCGCGATCGTCGCGTCGAGCCGTGTGAAGTGCCGCTGGGGTGAGGCGGCGAGCGTCTCGAAGACATAGGGTATCTCGGAGGAGTGGAACACCCGCCACAGGCGCGAGCGCGACCCGGGCTCCACATGCCTCCAGAGATAGGCATAAATCGGCGTGCGCGCGTGCGTGAGCCGCAGGCGGCTCCAGCGATACAGGGCGGCGAGCCCCAGAGCGCGGCGGACCGTGCGCAGCGCGCGCGCGCGCCCGCGGGCGCTGGCGGCGCGGAACAGCCGCGCGAAGCGCGGCGCGAGAGCGCCGAAGGTCTTGACGAGGAAGGCGTGCCAGGCTGCGCGGCTGAGCCTCGCCGGGTTGGCGCGGAACCCCGTGTTCTCATCGGCGTTCATGCCGAGCAGCACGGGCGTGCGCGCAAAGCGGCCGGCAGCGAGCAGGCGCTCGGGTGCAGCGGGCAGCACGGTGCCATCGACACTCGGCATGATCAGCGGGCTGCTCATCGGTGCGGCAGAGGTGCGCAGCGCTCGGGGCGGCAGCGCCCGTAGCGCTGCGAGCGAGGCGGCGCCCTTGGCGCGGGCGAAGCGCGCTCCGGCGCGCTCGGCGGCGGCGAGCGAGGGCACGCGCCGCGGGGAGTCGGGCAGACGCGAGTCCGGCAGGCCGCTCTCGGCAATCGCCCGCGCAAACAGTCCCGTCGCGAGCGGCGAGGCGATGAGCGCCTGTACCGCGATCGCCCCGGCCGACTGGCCGGCGATCGTGACGGCGCGGGGGTCGCCGCCGAATGCGCCGATGTTGTGCTGCACCCAGCGCAGCGCGCCGATCATGTCCTGCAGGCCCCAGTTCCCGGGCGGCTCGTGCAGGCGTCTCGCCTCGGACACCAGCGCCGGGTCGGTGAAGAAGCCGAACACCCCGAGTCGGTAGTTGATCGTGACCACGATGATGCCCTGCGCCGCCAGGTGGCGCCCGTCGTAGATCGGCACCGATCCGGAGCCCGAGATGAACGCCCCGCCCGGGATCCACACCATGACCGGCAGAGGCCGCGCGGCGTGCGCCGGCGCCCAGACATTCAGGTACAGACAGTTCTCGCTTACCCGTCCGTGCACGACGTACTCGGGCGACCATGGCCCGGCGCCCTGCGGCGTGAGCGTCTGCAGGCAGCTCGGCGCGAAATGCCGCGCACGGCGCACGCCGCGCCAGGCGATCGGCGGCTGCGGAGCGCGCCAGCGGTACGCGCCGAGCGGCGGGGCAGCGTAGGGCACGCCGAGGAATGCCTTGACGTGACCCTCGCGCACTCCCTCGAGCACGCCCTGAGCGATGCGCACGTAGGGGCCCGGGGCAGCCGCACGGCAGAGGCCGGCGATGAACGGCGCGGCCAGCAGGAGTGCCACGAAGGGGAGGCGCACGCAGCGCCTCATCTTGCCGCTCGCACGAGCCGCAGCCGGTAGATCTCGATGCTGATCGGCGGCACCGCCAGTTGTCCCTGCGCGCCGTCGACTGCGTGCTCGCGCACGTGCACTTCGGGGCGGTGTCCGACCCGGTTCGCGGCCGAAAGACCCGGGCCAGTCATCTCCCAGTATCGGCCGCCGGCGGCGAGCCGCGCCCCGCGCAGGCGCAGCCTCAGCGGCTGGGTCGCGCCGGTGGCATTGACGACGGCCAACACCAGGTGCCCTCGATGGGGGCCGAGTGCCGCCTCGACATCGAGCGGATAAGTCGGGCTGCCGGCGCTCTCGGGCTTGATGCCCGGCACCAGCTGCTCCCGGGGCGCAGGCTGCGGCGAGTCCCCGCCCACCGGGACGGGCAGCAGTCCCGGCCCGAAGTGATCGCGGTAGAGCTTGAACAGCAGCCCCGTGGTGTTGAGCACTGCCGCGGTGCGGGTGAAATCGATCGTCGAGACGCCCATGGTGAACGCCGCCATGCGCAGGAAATCGGTGTGCCGCAGCATTTCGTTGAAGACCATGGCGTAGGCGAGGGCGAGCTTGAGGTTCGCCGGCGCGCCCGTGTCGGCGTACTCATCGATGGACATGAAGATACCGTCGCGCTTCATGGCCGGGAAGCGCCGCTCGTAGGCCTGCCACTGCTCGGCCTTGAGCCGCACACGGTCGGAGGGCGCGCGGACCCACTGCAGCACCGTCTCGCGCGCCGGCACGTAGCCCGGCTCCATGTGATCGATACGCAACCCGGCGCGCGCGCGCTGCAGATCGAAGCGCATCCCGGCGCGCGCATACCAGTGCTCGGTGATGCCGTTGAAGTACCCCCACGAGTGCTTCAGGTAGGCGCACGTCCAGTCCGCGGCCGAGCACAGCCGGATCTGATCGCTCTTGTGCCCGAGCTTGCGGGCGATGCCCTCGATGGTCATCTCATCCGGCATGGCGCCGGAGGCGAGCAGCACGATCGAGGGATCGGCGCGGCGCATGGCGCGCGCGAACTCGTCGTTCTTCCAGAGGAAGTCCTGCAGGGAGGTATGGCCGAGCTCCCACGGCCCGTAGGGCTCGTTGCCGATGTTCCAGAACTTAACACCGTAGGGTTGCGGGTGGCCGTTGCGGGCGCGCAGAGCCCCGAGACGCGTCGTGACCGGCCCGTTGAGATACTTCACCTCCGCCGCGGCCGAGTGGGCATCGCCGAATCCGGCGTTGACCGTCACGTAGGGAGCCACGCCGAGCAGCCGGCACAGCGTCATGAACTCATCGAGACCAACGTCGTTCGATTGCACCGCATTCCAGGCATGATCCAGATACGGCGCGCGCCGGTCGCGATTGCCGATCGAGGCGTACCAGTTGAAGTCGGAGACGAAATTGCCGCCGGGCACTCGCCAGAAGCCCGAGTGCAGCTGGCGCAGCAGCTCGATGGTGTCTCTGCGAAAGCCATCGAGGTTGTCGGCCGGCATCAGCGAGACGGTGCCGATGTGAAAGCTGCCGCGGCCGGTGCCGGTGATCTCGAACTCGGCATCTTTGCTGCTCGCGCCGGCCGTGAACTCGAACGCAAAGCGCCGGTAATGCGCGCCCAGGCCGGTCAAGCGCACGGTGCGCTCCCCGGATGCGCCGCCACCCCAGCGCAGAGCGATGCTCACGTGCGCGCCGGGGGAGCCCCGCAGGTAGATGTAGCCGGTGTAGCGCTTGCCCGCCACCAGGGCGAGGTCGCGCTGGCGGATGCCGCGCGGCTGGCTGGCGCAGAGGGCAATGCGCGGACTGTGCGCACCGACGAACGGCCGGCGCGGATCCATGGTCAGCGCACCGGGCGGCCCGACGGGGCGCCACTTGCGCAGCAGGAACACTCGCGCGAAACCCGTCAGCGGCTTTGCCGCGGCGCCGGCGCGCCGCGGATGAATCGCAAAGTAGAACTTGCGGTCATCGAGCATCTGCGACCACAGGCTGCGGTAGACGAGCTGGCCGAGATTCTCGATGAACATGCCGTATTCATAACGGCTGACCGGGCGGGCGATGCGGGCCACATCGATGCGCGCGATCACGGGCCGCACGATCTCAGCGGCGTGCGTTGCGGCGAGCCCCGGCGGGATGAAGGCCGATAACAGCAGAAGGACGATGATTCGTGATCGCATGCCTGCCCCCGCTGCGCGCATGTCTCACCCCAGGGCTGCAGCGCGCTTGACAGCCTGCCCTAAAATCGGACAATACCCGCATCCATAAGATAGCGCTATCATATCAGGCTGCGGGAGACTGCACCCGCCGTGACGCAAGAGGGGCCGCAGCAATCATGAAACGACAGATTGAACGCGTGGGCGCGGCGCTCGGGCTCGCAGCCGTGCTCTGCGGCGTGACGGCGGCGCAGGCCGCTCACCGGCCGGCGTGGCTGAACACCAGCCTGTCTGCGCGACAGCGCGCCATCGCGCTGGTGCGGCACATGACGCTGCGCGAGAAGGTGTCGCAACTCGTCAATGGCGCGCGGGCCATCCCGCGCCTCGCAGTGCCCGCCTACAACTGGTGGAGCGAGGGGCTGCACGGGGCGCTCGGCCGCGGCACGACGGAATTCCCCGAGCCGATGGGACTCGCGGCGACCTTCGATGCGCCGGGCATTCGCGCCATGGCCAAGGCGATCAGCATCGAGGGGCGCATCCGCTACGCCGAGGCGGCCGCCCGCCACCACGGCACCGGCATGATGCATGGGCTGGATTTCTGGGCGCCGAACATCAATATCTGCCGCGACCCGCGCTGGGGGCGCTGTCAGGAAACCTACGGGGAAGACCCGTTCCTCACCGGCCGGCTGGCGGTCGCCTACGTGCGCGGCATGCAGGGCTCGAACCCGCGCTACTACCGCGCCATCGCCACTCCGAAGCATTTCGACGCCTACAGCGGCCCGGAGCCTTCGCGGCATTTCCAGGACGAGGACATCAGCCGCCACGCGCTCGAGGACACCTATCTGCCGGCATTCCGCGCCGCAGTGGTCGACGGGCATGCCGGATCGATCATGTGCGCGTACGTGGCGGTCAACGGGCAGCCGGCGTGCGCCAACCAGTTTCTGCTGCAGAAGACCTTGCGCGGTGCGTGGCACTTCCACGGCTACGTCGTGTCCGATTGCGATGCGGTGCACGATATCTTCACCGGGCATCATTACCGGCCCACACAGCCCGAAGCCTCGGCCATCGCGCTCGAGCGCGGCATGGACAACGAGTGCGCCGATTTCGGCACCCCGAGCGGCGATGCGGACTACAAGCCCTTCCTGCAGGCGGTGCAGGCAGGGTATCTGTCCGTGCATGCCGTCAACCGCGCAGTGGTCCGGCTGTTCACGGCACGCATGCGCCTGGGGCTGTTCGATCCGCCCTCGATGGTGCCGTTCGATCACATCAATCCCGACCAGCTGAACAGCCCCGCCCACCGGCGTCTGGCGCTGCGGCTCGCCGAGGAGTCGATGGTGCTGCTGAAGAATGACGGCGTGCTCCCGCTGAAGCGCTCGGTGCGCCGCATTGCCGTCGTCGGCCCGCTGGCCGACCAGACCGCCGTGATGCTCGGCAACTACAGCGGCATGCCCACGCACGTCGTGACGGTCCTCGAGGGTCTGCGCGCGCAGTTCCCGCGCGCGAAGATCACCTATGTGCCGGGGACGCAGTTCCTCTCGAGCGGCGGGGCGGTCGTGCCGGCAGCGCTGTTCAGCACGCCCGGCGGCAAGCCGGGCCTGCGGGTGACGTACCGGATCGCCGGCCCGCACCCGCGCACGGTGGCCGGCGCCGCCTCACGCATTGACCTCGATGCGCGCGATCTGCCTGCGGGGCTCGCGCTCGACAGGCTTGCCGGCGCGCAGTGGAGCGGGTATTTCACGCCGGATCACTCGGGCTACTATCAGCTCGGCGTGCGCACCAACGGCTTCGCCACGGTGACCGTCGGCGATGAGCATCTGATCGAGTCGTACAGTCCCGGTACCGACGTCGGGCGGGTTGATCTGCGCAAGGGACGCCGGGTGCGGCTGCAGATGGCCTACAGCCGCATCGGCAGCGCGGCGCCGCAGGCTGCGCTCGTCTGGCAACGGGTCAATGACCGACCGGACCCCGCGGCGCTGGCTGCCGCGCGGCGCGCGGACGTGGTGATTGCCGTCGTCGGGCTCACCAGCCGCCTGGAGGGCGAGCAGATGCCCGTGCACGAGCCGGGCTTCCTCGGCGGCGACCGTACCCGGCTGTCGCTGCCGCGGCCCGAGCAGGCCCTGGTGCGCGAGGTCGCCCGAGCCGGCAAGCCGCTGGTCGTGGTGCTCATGAACGGCAGCGCGCTCGCGGTGCGCTGGGAGAAGCGCCACGCCGCTGCGATCCTCGAGGCGTGGTACGCAGGGGAGGAGGGCGGCGCGGCGATCGCGGCCACGCTGAGCGGACGCTACGATCCGGCCGGCCGCCTGCCGATCACCTTCTACCGCAGCGTCCATCAGCTGCCGAACTTCCTCAACTACTCCATGCGCGGGCGCACCTACCGCTATTTCAAGGGCAAGCCGCTGTGGCCATTCGGGTACGGGCTGAGCTACACGACCTTCCGGTTCAGCGACCTGGCGCTGGCGCGCACGCGCATCGAGGCCGGCGCGCCGCTCGCGGCATCGGTGAAGGTGACCAACACGGGGCGGCGCGCGGGCGATGAGGTCGTGCAGCTGTACCTCGAGTTCCCGCCGGTCCCCGGGGCGCCGCTGCGGGCGCTGCGCGGGTTCAGGCGCATCCATCTCGCGCGCGGGCAGAGCCGCACCGTGCGCTTCCATCTCACGCGGCGCGAGCTCAGCATGGTCACCGAGCGTGGGCACATCATCGTCGCCCCGGGCCGCTACACGCTGTCGATCGGCGGCGGGCAGCCCGGCACGGGCGCACCGACCGTCGCCGGTCACTTCCGCGTGACGGGTGAGGTGACGCTGCCGGACTGACTGCCTGGGGTGCCGGTGGGCCGGCGCGCGCCGGCCGGTGGTATGATGGGGCCAAGTTGGGCCGCCGTCGGGGCTTGGCCCTGGTTCTCTCGCCGCACGGGGGACCTGCCATGTCAGAACAACAAACGCCGAGCGTCACGCTCCGCCAGAGCCGGGACTACCAGTTCGATATCGCCTTCGCGCCGGGCGTGGCGCACGTTCTCTCGGATGAGGGGCCGCCGCTCGGGGCGGGGCTCGGCCCCTCGCCGGTGCATCTGCTGCTCGCGGCGGTCGGCAGCTGCATGAGCTCGAGCCTGTATTTCGCGCTCACCAAGTTCAAGATCGACCCCGGCGGAATCACCACCTCGGCGCGCGCGCGAATGGGGCGCAACGAGGCCGGGCGGCTTCGGGTCGTGCATCTGGACGTCGAGATCCGCCTTGGCGCGCGGGCGGAGAGTCTGCAGCACCTGGATCGCGTCCTCGGCCAGTTCGAGGAGTTCTGTACGGTCGGCGCGAGCGTGCGTGCCGGCATCCCGACGGATGTCGTCGTCATCGACGGCAGCGGCGCGAAGCTCAAGTGAAGCACGGGCTCGCCGCGTGGCGGCGCGAGTGCCGGCGGTGCGGCAGATGATCTCGCTCGCCGCGCAGTCGCCGAGTCAGTCGGAGCGGCGTTTCGCGGTGGTCACGGTGGCCGTCTCGGTGGTCCTGTTCGCCGCGCTCGCCCCCTTCGCCAATGTCCCGGCCGGCCGCAACGAGCTGTTCCTGCCGATCTACGAATCGTCTCTCGTGATGTGCGATTTGATCACCTGCGTATTCCTGTTCGCGCAGTCCGGTCTCTCGCGCTCGCCGGCGCTGCCGATACTCGCCAGCGCCTATCTCTTCAGCGCCGCGATGGCGCTGATGCACGAGCTGACCTTTCCGGGACTGTTCACGCACACCGGGCTGCTGTGGGCCAACTCGCAGACCGCCGCCTGGCTCTACTTTTTCTGGCACGTCATCTTCGCGGCGGCGGTGATTGCCTTCACGTTGAGCGCCGCTCGGCCGGCGCCGCGCACCCCGGGCCGCGCGGTCATGGCCGCCGCCGTGCTCGGCGCACTCGCGCTCGCGGCCGTGGCGCTGCTGATCTCGACCGCCGGGGCGCATTGGCTGCCCCGGCTCATGAACGGCGATCATGACCGGCCGGCGAAATACGCCCTCGCCTGGCTCACCTGGCTGGTCACGCTCGCGACGCTGCCCTTGCTATGGCGGCACATGCGCCAGTCGGCGCTGCACCTGTGGCTGCTGGTGGTCACATTCGCCTGGTCGTGCGACATCGCTCAGGCCGCGGTGTTCAACGCGGGACGATTCTCGTTCGGCTGGTATACGGGGCGGGCCTACGGGCTGGCCGCCTCGAGCTTCCTGCTCGCGGTGCTGATATTGGAGAGCGGCAGGCTCTACCGGCGTCTCGCCGAGGCGCATGCCGCCGAGCGCGCGCAGCGGCAACTCGCCGAGCGGCGCAGCATGCAGTTGAACCAGCTCACCGACTCGCTCGAGGCACGCATTGGTGAGCGCACCGGCGAGCTCGAGCGCGCCAACGAGACGCTGCGGCACACCCGCGACGAGCTGCGCATGGCGGCGACCCTGGGCGCTGCGGCGCGCGAGAGCGAGCGGGCGCGCCTGGCGCGCGAGCTGCACGATGAGCTCGGCCAGGTGCTCATCATGCTGAAATTCCAGCTCGACGACCTCGAGGCGTACTGCCTCGAGCGGCACACTCGGGTGGCGGACAAGGCGCAGGCCATGCGCCAGCTGATTGACCGCATGTTCGAGGCGAGCAAGCGGGTGGCCACGGATCTGCGCCCCGCGGTGCTCGATGTGCTCGGCCTTCCGGCGGCCGCCCAATGGGTGATCCAGGCGCTGAAACAGCACCATCCCATCGACGTCGAGCTGCGGGTCGATCCGGCGGAGTTCGAGGTCAGCGAGCCCTATGCCACCGTGGTGTTTCGCATCCTTCAGGAGGCGCTGACCAACATCGCGCGCCATGCTGCGGCCCGGCACGTCGATGTCGAGCTCATCCTCGAGCAGGACCGGCTGCGCCTGCGGGTGAGCGATGACGGGCGCGGGTTCGACTCGTCGGCGCCGGGGCGGGCCGACGCGTTCGGGCTGCTCGGTATGCGCGAGCGTGCGGTGATGGTGTCGGGCTCGCTCGAGATCACGTCCGCGCCGGGACGCGGCACGACGGTGAGGTTTTCGGTCCCACTCAGCGCGGGGGACGGCGCGCTGCAGCACTGGAGCGGGGTCTGACGGGCGAGGCCACGGCGCGCGCCGCGCTCGCCGGGACTGCCACAAGGTCAAAGCGCACCGTCAGCTGATTTTTCACCCGCAGCGCACCGAGCAGCACGCTGAATGGCTTGAGCCCGAGCGAGGTCTGCTCCAGCGAGAACACCCCGCGTGCCGCGAGCTCGTCCCCGCTCAGCCTGTAGTGCACGGGCAGTGTGATCAGGTGAGTCTGCCCGCGCAGCCCGATCTGCACACGTGCCCGCACCTCGCTGCCGGTGCGGGCCGGGGCGCGCTGCAGGCCTGCGGAGCGGATTTCGATATCGGGAAAGGCCTGCGCATCCAACACAGCCGCGCTCAACATGTTGTGCCGCGTTCCCCGACGCGCCGATTGCGGTACGTCGGGGGGGAATGCGGCGCTGTGCTCAGCGGCGCGCAGGCGCGCATCGTCGACGGTGAATTGCCCCACCGCAATGCTCAGTGTGAAGGTCGTGGCCAGCACATCGTGCGGCACGTCGAACGTTCCGGACACGCACCGGCAGGCGATGATGTGATTGTGACCCAGGGCCGCGAGCGCACCGGCGCGATACACGAGAATGATCAGGCGCGATCGCGCCGGGACGACCCGGTACGGGCGGCCGAGATGCGCGCTCGGCCGCGCTTCGTGCGCCGCTGCCGGAGGGGTCCGGGTCGGCCGCGGGCGCATCAGACAGCCGCTCAGTCCGAGGGCGAGCAGCGTGATCAGCGTGGGGCGCAGGCCCCGGGCGGCGCGGTAGGCGGCTCTCACCGCGCCAAGGCTACCAGCGCGCGGGCGAGGCGCCCAATCTGTATCCGGCGGGGCTGATGCGGCCGCGGCCGCCGTTCGCTTGAGTTACGATGCCGAACATGAGACAAGTCTGCTCGAGCCGGCATTGCCGGGGAGAGCTCGCCGGGGGGGGCATCCCGTGCGGGGGAACTGAAAGGCCCGGCCGATGTCCGTTGCCTACCGGGGCGGGCAGTGGCGTCCGGGAATCGAATTGACAACGACAGCGGGGGCGCGCCGGGGGCGTGACCTGCGGGG
>JAKAXA010000087.1 GCA_021816775.1 Pseudomonadota bacterium | reverse complement strand
CGCGCGCGCTTCGACCGCATCTTCCGCCGGCACACAGGCTTCGCCTCGCTCGATCGGCTGCTCGCCCGGCTGCACGCGAACAAGCCCGAGCCGCTGATGACGCTCGACCGCCCCGACGTCCCGCTGCATTCCAATCGCGCCGGGCGCGTTCGACCGCCGCGTGGCGGCCGAACTCGATCAGGCGGGTTTTCTCCGGATGCAGTGTCAGCGCAAACTCCCGTAGCCGCTCACGCATTGCGTCCCGGAAGCGGCGGGCATCGGCCTCGTGCTCGAAGCCGACCACGATATCGTCTGCGAATCGCACGATGATCATGTCGCCCGTGGCTTCGCGCCGCCGCCAGCGCGCAGCCCAGAGATCGAACGTGTAGTGCAGGTAGACATTTGCAAGCAGCGGTGATGCCACCGATCCTTGCCCGGTCCCCTTGTCACTAACCGCGACAACCCCGTCTTCGAGGACACCCGCCTTCAGCCACTTCTGGATCAGGCGGCTGATGCGCACGTCGCCGATCCGATACCTCAGGAAGCGTTCCAGGCATGACTGGGAGACCTCGTCGAAAGAAGCGGCCACAGATTACCCATCGCCACCATATCCCGCCGACGGTGACAATCGTCCGAAAGGGTCACGCTTTCTGGAGTGGGCCCTTGCGGGTGGACAAGTAGGCGGCGCTGGATTGACCGTGGTGCCGGGCTTTCGGAGGATGAAAGCCATGGTGAAACACCGATCCCACAGCGTCGAGTTCAAACGTTAGGTCGCGCAGGAGTTCCTGGGAGGCGAGACCTTGCAAGGCCTGGCCAAGCGGCACGACATCTCGCGCAACCTGATCAGGGTCTGGGTGGAGAAGTATGAGGCGGGCAGCTTCGACGAGGATGCCCAAGCAGCCGATTTGATCCAGACCTATCAGGCGCGTATCGCCGCACTCGAGCGGTTGGTCGGGAAGCAAGCGCTGGAGCTGGAGTTTCTAAAAGGGGCTCTGCGCTCTGCACCGCGGCCGAGAAGCGGCGCTACATCCTCGATTGCCGGCCCGGTTCCATCTCTATTGCGCGAGGGTGTGAGCTGATGGGCATCGCACGCTCCACCTATTATGATGCGTCGGCAGAGAGGGTGGACGACACCGCGTTGGTTGCGGCGATCGCCACCATCTGTGATGAGTTCGAGGCGTACGGCTGGCGTCGTGTCCGCGCCGCGCTGCGGCACCGGGGCATCGTCGCCAATCACAAACGGATACGCCGCCTGATGCGCGAGCAAGGCCTGCAGCCCAAGCTGCGGCGACGCTTCGTCGTCACGACCAAGAGCAGCCACGACGGCCCGATCTTTCCAGATCTGGCGAAGGAAATGACGCCGGATGGTCCGGACCAGCTCTGGGTTGCCGACCTGACCTATGTCGCCATTCCTGGCGGCTTCGCCTACGTTGCGGTGATCCTGGATGCCTGGTCACGGCGTGTCGTCGGCTATGCAATCGGCCGCTCCATCGATGCGCGGCTGGCCCTGGCTGCCCTGCGGGCGGCAATCGCGACTCGACAGCCGCCGCCCGGCTGCGTACATCATTCCGACCGCGGCTCGCAGTATGCTGCTGAGACGTATCGGGACTTGCTTGTGGCCCACGGTCTCGTGGGTTCCATGGGGCGACGGGGGAATCCATACGACAATGCCAAGGCGGAAAGCTTCATGAAAACCCTGAAGGTCGAGGCGGTCTACCCAATGGCCTTCGAAAGCTTCGCGGATGCCGCCGACTACCTGCCGCACTTCATCGAGGAGGTCTACAACAAGCGACGCCTGCACTCAGCGCTCGGCTACTGGAGCCCAGCGCAGCTCGAGGAACAACACGCCCGCACCCCGGTCAAAACAGCCGCCTGACCCTGTCCGGCCCCCGGGGCCCACTCCACGGATTGGGGTAGTTTTTGATCCCATGTCCGTTTCCGATCAACGGATTAGCCGGGAAGGTCTTCACTACAGAGGGTGACTGGGTAGGTGTCCGGTTGCGATGCGCGGTGGTGGCTGCGGCGGCAAGCTGAGCTTGAGCTGCTGGATCAGAAGCCGCAATTCAGGCTCCGGCTGGGTGTAGCGGGTGAGCAGCATCTCGCGTCCGTCGGTCGTGGGCGGATGAACCTCGATCATCTGAACGGCGGCAAACTTCTCAAGAGCGCTGCGCGCGGTCAGTCCTGGCGCCAGAGCATGCAGGCGACGCTGCAGCGTGATCTGCAGACAATAAGCCAGGAACGCGATGAAGATATGGGCCTCGACCCTGCGCTCGTCCTGATGGAAGATCGGCCGTATCGCCAGATCTCCCTTCAGGTTCTTGAACGCCTCTTCGACGGCAACAAGCTGGGTATAGTATTGCCACAACAGCGCGGGATCGTTCTCGGTGAGGTTGGTGCGCAGCAGATAGCGTCCTTCCCGCCGTCGGATCTGTCGCAGCTTCTGGCGGTTGAGGGTGTAGCTGAATCCGGCGCCTGCCTTGCCCGTCGCGATGTCGACCAGGCGCCATGCGGTGGGAGCGCGGGCCCTTGCCGCGCCCAGTTTCATCAGCATTTCCTCGCGCGGAGCTTGCATCGCGGCGAGTTCCCGCAGCCGCTTCCACAGCCACTTGAGCTGCCGCCTGCGCATCGCACGCTCTTTGCTGACACGATCGGCACTCTCGGCGAACACATAGAGTTCGCCGTCCTCAGCCAGCAGTTTGACTGAGACGCCCGGTCGGGCTTCCTGCCAGGGCTTCGCCAGGAGCTGCTTCTCAAGCCGCGAGAGGCGCCCTTTCGGCGTTCCCGCCAGGTACTGCGCCGGCGGGTCACTGCCGCGTATTTCCGCCAGCACCGCTTCGGTGGGGATGCCGCGGTCCATCACCCAGACGCGCCGCGAACGGCTCCCAATCCGACAAGCGGGCACGCACACCCGGGAGGCTCGCGGGATGCCGTCCGCAGGTGGAGCATAAGCGATTTGCGACAGACAGGAGGCTCCAAGCCTTGAGAGGATGG
>JAKAXA010000015.1 GCA_021816775.1 Pseudomonadota bacterium | reverse complement strand
AGCCAACGACCAAGGTCGGCACTACACCCCACTCGCAGCCCAAAACCGGGCGCAAGTGTATGATCCGATTGACCGCCGACCATAGAAAACGGGGTCAACCGGGGGCCAACTGCTCAAGCTGGGCTAAACGACGGCAGGTGCGGGACCGTCGTCGAACTACGCTCCGCTCTCACACGGAAGGGGCCACTGGTTCGCGATCCCATCCTCTTGATCTGATCATCTTGATCTTGTGAATACATGAGGCTCACGACACCCTGACTCCCTCCACGCGGATTCCTGCCGTGGATACCCTCCCTTTACCGGTTCGATCACTGATTGCGGATCGTCGGATCCGTGATGACCCCGCGGGGATTGGCGATGGTCGCCTGCGTCGAGTATTGCTGACCGTTACTCGTGGTAGCCCAAATCTGGTAGATCCAGGTTCCGGCCGAGTTGACTCCATTCGGATCCGTATTGTGGTCCAAAATGCTCATTTGCGCGCCATCCGGATCAGGGGCACCGAATACACCGCTCGGCGGGCTCTGCTTCCATGCGAAACCCGGATTGGGCGCATCCATGGAATTGAACTGCCCGCCACGCATATTTCCGGTCAGCTGCCATATGATCGTGTCCGTTTCGTTATGGGGTATTTGATTTCCATTGCCCGACTGATCGACGTCGAGATAGCCCTCGGTCTCGTTCAGTGTAACGCGGAGAATTACGTTCGCCATGGTCTGCACCCGTCTGTTTTGATGCGCGGCACTATGGGCGGGCCGCGGCGCCTCGATCTCCTCTCCCTGCCCGTCGGCCGTCATCTCGCCCCGCGCTCAATCAGGGCAAGTGCGAAACGGCTGCCGGTTGCGGTAGATTTCTGGTGTGCGACTGCATGATCTGCGCGATGCGCCGCAGAAAGGCACTATTGACCGGATAATCGAGTCGCTTGTGGGTCACGAGCGCGACGAAATCCGGCGTGCGGTAGCCCATTGCATTCAGCTTGGCCAGCACCGGTCGAGCGATTCCGATCTCATCGAGGCGCAAGAGCGCCTCGCCATAGGTTGCGAGAACACTGGGATCTGCACCGGACCGAGTCGCCGGAAGGATCGTCTCGCGCGCCCGGATCCAGTACCGCGTCGCGGCAGCGCTGTTGTTCAGTCCGGCCGCGACCCTCCCGAGCACAAGATCCGCCTGCGCGGCAAGCAGCATCAGGCCGCGATCGCTCGGATTCTTCGCAATTTGTCGCTCGATCGCGCGCAGTGCGGTAGTGGCAACAGAAGCGGCTCCGTGAGTGTCCTTGCGCGCCAATCGCAGACGTGACAATTCCAGTTCGCTCTGCGCAAGATCCAGCTGCCACAGCGTATTGTTCGGATCCTCGGCAGCCAAATTGGCCAATACGCGAACCGCGTTGGCATCGTTGACCGCGCCCTGAA
This sequence comes from Pseudomonadota bacterium, assembly GCA_021816775.1. Lineage (GTDB taxonomy): Bacteria > Pseudomonadota > Gammaproteobacteria > Steroidobacterales > Steroidobacteraceae > 13-2-20CM-66-19. Next base: position 80,595 of record JAKAXA010000015.1, on the reverse strand, counting down.
CGAGCCGGCCATGCTGCCGCAGCAGGCCGCCCAACTGCTGGCTGTACAGGCCGAAGAAGGCCGCCCATTGTTTGTCTCTCGGATCGAACACCATCAGATTCCGAGCGCTGGCGACGGCCAGCCCCGTTAAGTGCAGGGCTGCGGCCATATCACCACACCAGCCCAGCGTGCGGCCGAGGATGGCATTGCTGATGAGCAAGCCCTGCTGCACCCGTCGGTTATGCGGGTCTTGCGCCGCCAACGTCGCCTTGAGACGCTGCTCGGCGCGATAGTACTGTATCGCTCGATCGAGGCGCCCCTGCTCCATCGCCAGCTTGCCGAGATCGTCGTCGGCGTATGACAATTCTAGCGGCCAGTTTGCATTCCTCGGCTCGCGCGCGCGCAGCCGCGCGAAGTTGGCGCGCTCCGCTTCGTAGTAAGGTTTGGCTGCACTGAACTCCCCGCGCGCTTCCAGCACGCGTCCGGTATTGACGAGTGCGCTGGTGAGCTGCAGGACCAGTTGAGTGTCCGTGGGACGTGCCGAAACGGCTTTGCGCAGGATTCGACCAGCCGCCCGAAAGTTGTGCGCGGCCTGAGGCAGTTTTCCCTGGTACCAATAGACCATCCCGATCCAGGTCAGGCTATTGGCGTACTCTGCCTGTCGCATTACGTCCGTCGGCGCGCGTCGCAATAGCTCGGCTGCCAAGACTGAGGCGGATCGGTAGGACTCCAACGCCTCAGTCAGCTCACCTTGGGTCTCGCGGGTCGCACCGATCTCTTGCAGCGCCTTGACCCGCTGCGCCAATGCCCGGTCGGTGACATCGGCGATGGGCAGAGACTGGAAATATGCCATTGCCTTGTCGTCCACGGCCTGCATGATGTCCAGGCGCCCTACCTGGTTCAGCTTGGCGTAGAGGTCACCGAGCATGAAGCGAACCAGGTCCTCCGCCTGTTTCTGGCGGCGCACTGCGGCCTGTTGCGCGATGATTGCCGCGTGGCGCTCAATGAGCGCATCGATCGCCAATGCTGTTGTCACCACCGTCACGACCAACGCGACTGCGGTAGCCGCGGCCATGCGCCGCATGCGGCGGTGCTGCTCGCGCTGCTTGAGCGTGTCGAAACCGACGTCGAGCAGGCCAGCGATCAGCTTCAGCTTCGCGTTGGTTTTGCCGTCCTTGCCCGGACGGGCGTCGGCGGCGATGGGTTCGGTGCGCCGGTCGCTGAGCGCGCCATCTGCACCGATGTGATAACGCAATGCCGGGACGAAGCACTCCTCGGAAGTGTGCCCCGGCAAATCGCTGGCATTGGGCTCGCCGTCGACGATCAGGCAGAAGATGCGCCCGTGCCCGCCAAGGCGCTTGAAGGCGAGCACTTCTTCGTTGACCCAGCGCGACGCAGCCGCGCGCGGTGAGCAGATGACGATCAGATTGTCGGCGCGCTGCAGGGCATCAATGACCCGAGCACCGAGGTCGGCGGCGCTGGCGAGCTCGTCACGGTCCCGGAATACCGGGATGAGGCGTCGGGGAATGACGCCGGCAGCGGTCTCAGTGCCGACGAGCCGCGAGGGTACGCGATAGGTTTCCAGCGCCTTGTGCAGCCAGTCAGCCCAGGCGCGGTCGGCATGGCTGTAACTTATGAAGGCGCGGTAGCGGCTGGCGGATGCCGCCATGGTGGGGCGTTGCTCTATCCCGGTCCCCATTTTTCTTGTTCCGCCTCAGGCCGCGAGCCCCCGGCTCCCGGAGTCGAATGCAGCCGTCCCACGGATTGATTTGCGTCAAGAGAATACCATAGACCGTTTGCCATCAGCTCCACCACCCAATCCTCGCTCACCCCTCCCTGCGTTTCGCGTCCGAGGCCGGGTTCTTCTTTATAAGAACAGCTTGTAATCAAGGGCGTAGAGTGAGCGCCGTTCTCGGGGCGGGTCCCAGTTTGGCTGCGACCGCCGTCTGCCTGGAGGTATCTTTGAGGGTGCGACCCAGTGGCGCCCGATGGGTGCCCAAGCATCCGCATGGGACGAGATCGCTTTTGCCCCCGCTTGCCGGCAATGGGCATACGTGACGGTGCGACGCCAGGGAATCTTCGGTCGGGAGAGCGTTCACTGGGTAGAGCGGCGCGGCTGCGGTCCAAGATTACGCATGTACGGGCGGGCTGGTGCGACAGGCGTCTCAAGCGGCGGCGAGTAGCGCAGGCCGAGCGTTGAACGGGTGCAGGATCGATGATGTCCAACGGGCACGGACGTTTCGGCACTGAGCAACGTCGGGAGGCGATCCTATGGCCACGCACAAGTCTGCGTCGTACCGCATCCTTTCGATAGACGGTGGAGGAATCCGGGGAATCATTCCGCTGGTCATCCTGGAGCGTCTCGAGGCGGTCGTGCCCGATTGGCGGAACGGGATCGCCATGTATGCCGGGACCTCGAGCGGCGGTCTCACCGCGCTGTGCCTGGCAAATGGAATGCGGCCGCGCGATATCCTGGATCTTTACCTGGCGAGGGGACCTGCGGTCTTCGACCGCAGCCTCTGGCATGAAATCAAGGATATCGACGATGTCATTGGTCCGAAATACGATTCCGAACATCGCCTCGCACTGTGCGAAACGGCCTTGGGGACCACCCTGAGGCTCGGCGAGCTCAAGTCACATGTCCTCATCACCGCATTCGATCTGAACGACCGCTCGCAGCCGGATGGGGCGAAGCGGTTCTGGAAGGCCAAGATCTTTCACAACATGCCGACTGCTGACCCCAAGGATACGGATGTCGGCGAGTACGCATATCGCGTGGCCATGCGTACCTCCGCGGGACCGACATACTTTTCCTCCTATGACGGATTCGTCGACGGCGGCGTGTTTGCGAACAACCCGAGCATGTGCGCACTGGCTCAGACGCAGGATCCTCGCCTGACGCAGCCCATTCCGTTCGAGTCCGTCCGGATGCTCTCGATCGGCACCGGCTTCTATCCGTATTGCCTGCGCGGCGGGGAAAACTGGGGCCTCGCGCAGTGGGCGCCTCATTTCGTGCGGATGCTCATGGACGGCCTCAATGAGGTGGCCGATTTCCAGGTCAGGACAATGCTGACGGAGAAGCGCTACTGCCGAGTCCGCCCGTGGTTGAAAAGCGATATCCCGCTGGATGCTGCCTCGCAGGTGGGCGCACTGCAGGCCATCGGCACGCAGATCGATATTGGCGCTGCGGCAGGTTTCATCCGCACGTGGTGATGCGGACCAGTCGCACCGAGTCCGCGCAGAACAGGCGCCCCCGTCGCGACGAGTGGAGGAGCTTCGGGCGCGGCAGGGCGGCTGCCCGGGGCAGCATCATCTTTGCCTCTCTTCAGATTTGAGTGGGTGATGCCGCTTCGGTTGCACGGTTTTCCACGTTGCCCACACCGCCGCAGCCGGCCGACGGGCCTCCCTCAGGTCATCCGCGAAAGTACAGAACATCGAAACTCTTGCCACCGGCACTCATAATCTTTCGAGCATCGGATAGACGGAAGCCGACCACACGCGCGTGCTCTTCCAGTTTCTGGCGGCTACGCGTTCGCGCACAGCTTTGTAGCGGTTGCAGACTGGAGAAGGGCGACTGGGAGACAAAGTGCCCGGTCTCGCTTGGAAGTTGGATAACGGCAACCATCATCCCCTCCGGTGTGCAAAGCCCTCGTAGGGCCGTCATCGTCGTGGCCACGTCCACATACTCGAAAATCAGACCTGCGTAGACGAGATCCACCGGTGGGCACGGCGGCGCGCCTTTCTGAATGTCACCCACAAACAGCTCGAGCACAGTACTGCGACCCCCGAATCGCACGCGCACTGTCTCTACGTATGCTGGGTTGATGTCGATCGCGACGATTCGGCGCGCGCTGGTGGGAAGCGTCGCCAGGCCGTTGCCTCCGGAGCATCCGACAAGGGCAATCGAACGCGCGGATATTTGCGAGGTCGCCCGTGCCAGCTCCTCGGCCAGCATCTGAGCCTGCCCGATCTCGGGCAGCGCCATATGCGACTCGTAGTCCTCGATAGGGATCGTCAACCAAGGGTTGTCGGCCATGTTGAGCGCCTGGCAGCCGCGGTTTTCGGCCGTCAGATGGTACCACGGATGTTTGGGATGCCTCGAGCAGCCGGGCGAGGTGGCCGGGCGAGCGAAGCGAGCGCCTGTGGACCCAAGTGGAAACCCCATCCGGGCGGCACCGCGCACCGGCTGCTGCGGTACGATGCCAGCGCGCAGTAGACGGCAGGGTCGGAATGGTCACAGAGAAGATCTTCGATGCAGCGCTCGGCATCAGCAGCCCTTGGTTCATAGCCGGGATGAACTTCGAGCCGAGCCAGAGGAAGCTGAATATCCGCATCGACTTCGAGGTCGGCAGCCGCTTCTCCGTGCCGGGGCAGGCCGGGGAGCATCCGATACATGACACGGTGACCAAAACCTACCGGCATCTGAACTTCTTCCAGCACGAGTGCCTGCTCGAGGTGCAGGTCCCGCGGGTGAACCTGCCTGACGGCTCGGTGCGGCAGATCAGTCCGCCGTGGGCCGGGAAGCTTTCCGGCTTCACGCTGCTGTTTGAGGCTTTTGTGCTGCTGCTGGCGCGAGAGATGACCTTCACAGGAGTGGCGCGAATCACGGGTCTGTCCGTCCATCGCGTCATGTCCTGGTGCGAGCGATACGTAAACGAAACGGTCAGCGTGCAGAGTCTTGCCGAGGTGCACCGCATGGCGATCGACGAGACCTCCAAGGCCAAGGGGCACGAGTACGTCAGCCTCTTCGCCGACGAGGAGCGTGGCCGGGTAATCTTCGTCGCCGACGGGAACGAAGCGGCAACTGTGGAGGCCTTCGCGGCGAACCTGCGCGCCCATCATGGCCGGCCGAGCCAAATCGAGTCGGTCAGCATCGATATGTGGCCGGCCTTCATCCGCGGCGTCACCGATCACCTACCGAACGCTCAGATCACCTTCGACAAGTTCCACGTGATCTCTCGTGTCTCGACGGCCATCAGTGAGATGCGCCGCAGGGAGCAGAAAACAGACCCCGACCTCAAGGGCATGCGCTGGGTATTGCTGAAAGACCGCAGCAAGCTCACCGGCGCGCAGCGCAACGATCTGGATGCGCTCCTCGCGCACATGACCACCAAACGAACCGCGCGTGCCTGGCAGTACCGCCAGCAGCTGCGCGAGATTCTCTCCCGCAAGCAGCCGAACGTCGTGCGCACGATGCTCAACCGCTGGTGCGCGAACGTGCAGCGCTCGAAGGTCGAGCCGATGAAGAAGGTCGCCGAGATGATCCGCAACCACTTCGAGGGCATCCTCTCCTGGGTCACCTCGTGGCAAACCAATGGGTTCCTGGAGGCGATCAACGGTCTCTTCCAGGCCGCCAAGCGCAAGGCCCGTGGATACGGCCGCTTCAGCACGATCCGAACCGTCATCTTCCTGATCGCAGGAAAGCTCGACTTCTCCCGGATCAACCCTTACGTGGCCGCGTAACCCACTCAATTTTCGACAGAGCCTTCTGTTTGATCAACGAGGCTGCGGACGTAGCACGCCTCACGCCAGCATCCCGGAGGCAGATCTCTCCACGAACACCACAGCGCACCTGATTGCCGACATCGAGCGCCTGAGAACGGCTCTCGGTATCGAACGATGGCTGGTACGGGGCTGCTCTTGGGGCTCAGTACTCGCCCTGGCCTATGCCGAACAGCATCCGGAGCGAGTCTCCGAGATGATGCTGGCTGGCGTGGGTTCGGGGCGGCGCGTCGAGACGGAGCTGATGACTCGCGGACTCGGTCGGCTCTTTTCCGAGGCATGGGCACGCTTTCGTGACATGGTTCCGCCCGCGGAACGGGATGGGGACCTGGCCGCCGCCTACAACCCTCTGCTGTTCCACCCCGATGCTAACGTACGTGAGCAAGCCGCACGAGCTTGGTGTGATTGGGAGAGCGCCATGCTCCCTACCGCTCGCGGCCCCCATCCGAGGTATGACAGCCCCCAGTTTCGCATGGCATTCGCCCGGCTAGTGACTCATTACTGGTCGAACGCTTCCTGGCTCGAGGAAGGCCAGCTGCTGCGAAACGCACAGAGGCTCGCGGACATACCTGGCACCCTCGTCCAGGGGCGCCTGGATCTGACTAACCTCGGGAGCTGTCCGCAGCCTGGCCTGGCAGCAGTCTCGTCATCGTCGAGGAGAGCGGACACGAAGGTGGGGCGGAACTCACGAGAGTCGTGGTCGCGGCCATCGCCAGCTATCGTGTCCCGACCACTCGTGAGCGCTCAGACTGACGACGCGCCCACGGCGGAACCGCACCATCTGTCACCGTCGGCCCGCCGCCATCGTCGAGGGGCTCCGATGCCCATACTTTCGGGACAATCCGCACCGTTGGTGACACCTGAATATCAACGTAAGGTAGGATCTCGAGCTGCTCCGCGGGCGTCCCGCGGACTACGTCAACCAGCCGGCGGCGGACTGCGGTCGCCTCAAGATCGGTCATCATGCCCCTAAGATCGGATTCCGCGGCCAGCGCGCGCGCCGTTCCTCGTCACGTGAGGGATTCCGGCGGGCCAACGCATCGGAGTCGCGGCCGAGTCATGTCCTGGTTCGGGCCTCTATGTCACCGAATGCGCCGCCCAGCCGGCCGGTTGCAGGGGTGCCAACGGTCCGATGGGGCGCTGACAGGTGGCTCGGTACTGGCGGTTAGCGCGAACGGCGAACGAGTCACGTCGAGGAGTTGATGAATCCGTCGTGCGGCGCAGAGTCCGGGTCCGTCATGAGCCGGTGGCGCCGTCCTGTGCGTTTGCGCTGCGAGAGGGTACGTGCTCGGAGCGACTGGATCTGAGCGCTGTTAGACAGGGAGGTCGCACGATGGCATGATGTTAAGCGATTGTGTCAGGCGGGAACGGGCCCACTGGCGTGATGGTGGGATGGGGCCCGCTGGTACCAACGAGAAAGGGGGCCACAGATGAATACCATCGGTTCTTCCTCGCTGCGCCCGATACTCGTGGGCGGTCTCGTCGCCGGAACCCTGGACATCGGGGCGGCGAGTTTGATCAACGCTCTGAGCCCCGTGGTCATACTGCAATTCATTGCCACCGGCGTTCTCGGCAAGGCCGCTCTCAGCGGGGGTGTCGGAGCGGCGTGGCTGGGACTGATGTTGCAATGGGCAATGTCCGTGCTCATTGCGGCAATCTATTTCATGGTGACGGCGCGGCTGCCGTCGCTGAGGAGCAAGTGGGTGCAGGGCGGCCTCTGGTCCGGCGTCGTGATTTTCCTCGTCATGAACTTCGTCGTTGTGCCGTTCTCCGCGGCGCCCGTCACGTTCAAATATGTCGTGACTCACATTCACCTGCTGAAAGCCGCCGAAAACCTCAGTGCGATGTTCGTTTTCGGGTTGATCATCGCGTTCGTGGCGAGTCGCGGCCGAGCAGCACGGCTCGGCGCCGATGTGCCGGCTACCGCCGCTCGCCCCTCTGAGCAGTGAGGCGGCCGGCCGGGAGGTGCGGGAACGGCTGCAGTTCGAGGACTGGCCAGCGCCTTCAGGCTCGCCTCGAGGTGGTTCTACGAGCGCCTCGAACTCCCGTCGTCTGTAGTGGCGCGCCCGCTGAAGTCCGCGAGAGCGCTCGGGCGCGGGCACATGTGCGCCTGAGGGCCGAGCGAAGCATTGTTCACCAGCCGACGAGCGTGTAATCTTGCCGTCCCGCGCCGCAGGGGCAGCACAGGCTGCTCCCTGCGAAGCTCTCTCGCGGCCGGGTCCCCATCGTCTAGAGGCCCAGGACATCGCCCTTTCACGGCGGTAACAGGGGTTCGAATCCCCTTGGGGACGCCAATAAAATCAATGCCTTATGGACGACTCGCAGCGTTCTGAGCGTCCATGGGGAACGTATGGGGAAAAGGCCGTGCCCAGGATGGTGCCGATCAGCCCGCAGCCGGTGCGGGATTCTGCCGCGCCATGCCGCGCTGCCCGGTGCACGCGATCCTCGGAAATTGCAGTGCGCCGATGCTCGAGCGTGCCGCACAGTCCCCACGCTGAGGTGCGGGATCGTGCTCGAGCGGGCGGCTCAGTTCTTCTTGTCGGTCGGTAGGCTGCCGTCGAAGGCAATCCGCTGAAGCTCCGCATCGGCCAGCGAGCGGCAACCAAACGCTCGATCCAGTCGGGCGTCGACCTCTGCGACGTTCAAAGTGTGCTCGGTGCGCACGTCGAGGTTTTGCGTCTCGCGCCAGCCGAGCCGGGTTTTGCACCAGAAAATCGCCGCAACGGTGGCTTTCATGCCGCCGCGCGGGTCGGTGGCGGTCTGGTACAGCGAGGCGGCTACGCGAGCATTGGCGATGACTTCCGCCTGATCCAGTTCCGCGCGGAAAGCTCGGCGCAGCGTCGGGCCGCTGATCGGACGGTCGCGCGAGTCCTTCACCAGTCCGGCGATGATGTCCTGCCGCGTGCCAATGCGGGCGAGTGCCGTCACCAGTTCGCGTTGCTCTTGGGTCGGTTGAAACTTGGGGCGTCCCATACGTGCCTCCAGGCGCTTTTATACGCGAAAGAAACGCGGACGGTCGCGTCTCACTGCTTGCCTCCCTCGGGGGCTACTCGGTGCAAGTACCGTTTCAGCGCGGCGCGTGCGGCGCTGCGTGCCTTGGTCGGCTTCGGGCCGGCTGCGATCTCGCGCAGTGCGCGCAACGCATCGGGCACCGCGGCCCGGAGGCGCGCCTGCTGGCGCTCAAAGGCGGAATCAGGCTTGTCGCTCATGACGATTCTCCCGGTGGTGTCCAACGCTCGAGGTCCGGCAAGCTCGGGTCGGGCCAGTCGCCCGCGATCTCGCTGATGCTGATGGTGCCGTCCGAGTGCTGGCGCGCGCTGATGATGCAGGTGAGCCGCTCGCCGGTCTGCGGGTCGATTACGGTGCGGTACGCGGCGATGCCCGCCAGCGTCGGGCGCCGCTCAAGCTCGGCGCGCAAGGCTGCGGCGATCCGCTCGAAGGTGGCGCAGTCCGGGGTGCTGAACCGTTCGGGCGCTCGGTCACTGCCCCCCGATTTTTGGGAAAAGTGCGGATGGGGTACTGCCAAAACTGCCGAAAGGGGGGTTTCGTCGGTTTTGGCAGTAGGCGACTTGGGCTTTTCCAAGATTTCGCGGGCCGCTCGCTCTAGCCAACTCATGACGCCACCTTTCCAGCGAGCACCCGGGAGTTGATCTGATAGCGCACCGTGGGCCTGCCGCCCAGGTCGGTGTTCTCTTCGGGCCGCACCCATGCGCCCGCTTCCAGCAGTCCCAACGCGCAGCCGATAGCGTCATCGGTGCCGAGGTGCTTCCAGCCTTTGCGCCGCACGTCGCGGGCGGTAAACCTGTCGGGCAGCATTCCGCGCTTGAGCCGGTCCGCGAGAGTCTGCGCGCCGCGCTGCCCGGCATCGGCCAACAACCCGTAGCAGCGCCTCGCGTGCGTCTCCAGGTACTCGCACCAGGCGGCTGCGCGGAGCGCTGCGGCGGCGCTTACCGGGCCGCTGACGCCGGTGTCGACCGCATCGACCAGGTGCAAGATCAGCGCCAAGGCCGGAAAGAGCTTGTCGAACTTCGCCAAATGCTGCCGCATGATCGGACTATCCTCCCGCTCGATCCGCTCGCGGTGCAGGTCAGTGCTCCACTCGATGAAGATTTCCTGCGCCTCGGGACTGAACCGGAAGTAGGGGAACTTCGCCAGGTCATCGGGCGGACTCGCGCCGAGCGCAACCGGGTCCAGATCGGCGAGCTTCTCGAACACGCTGTATGCCGCCTCGCGCGCCTCTCGATTCGGCGAGCGGTCGCGCCACTCCCAACGCCGATGGTCGGGAAACACGATCACTTGGAAGCGTTGCAGCATGCCGTCGTTTGCCAGAGCGTCGGTTGCCTGCTCGAGGTAGCCGATGAGCTTGTCCGGTTGTGTTCCGCCGAAGATGCTCACGCAGACATTTTCGATCCTGACGTGTCCGCGTCCGATGCGGTCGGTGTCGAACGACTGGTTGCCGTTCCACGCTTCGAGAAAAAAGGCGCGGTCGCCTTCGCGTCCCTCGCGCTCCCACGTTGAAATGAGCCCTACCAGTTCGTCACGCAGGACCAGCACACCATTCGGATTGTCGCGCAGAATCTCGCCAAGCTTCTCAACTGTGGTGTCGTTCGTTTTGTACCTGCGCAGCACCGGCTCGGTCGGCTCCTCTAAGTCGGCAATCTCGGCGGCAACGCTCGCGGGACTCTCCTTGCCGTCCTTCGCGGCCTTCTTCAACTGCGCTTTCAGCGCGTCGATGCGCGCCTCGTGCACCATGCGCTCGCACTGGAAACTGCCGCTCTCGGCTTCGTGTTGCTCTAGCGCCTTCGCTACCAGCATGTCGAGCGGTCGAACAGCAGCGCCCCACGCGGGGGATTTCTTCGCGCTCGGGTCTCCCACGATTGCGCCCCAGAGGTTAGGAACCACAAGCCACGAATCCCTCGCCTTTGGTTTGATCGCGCACCGAGCGCCGATCAGCGAGCCGAGCGTGACGATTGCAGCAGCAGCCACGAAGTCCACCGGGCAGGGCATCCGTTCCGCTTCGTCCGCGATCCAGTCGCCGAGCGCAGCGGGTAGCAGTACCTCGGCGTTGAACGGCGCGACGGGGCGCAACTCGCAGCGGATCGGACGCGGCTCCGGCCACTCACCGCGCCCCTGCATTGCATCCTCGATCTGTTCATCGTCGAGCTGCTCGCCGAGCCAGTCCGAATCGCGCCGCAGAGCTTCGTCGCTCGGCATTGATGTCGGCACGTCCGGCGCAACGCGGAAGCCGACCGGCTCGAATTCACCTTCGATGACTTGCTCACGCATGGCGCACCTCGGTGCTCGGGCAGAGCTTGCGCAGCAGTTCGGCGGTGGCATTCGTGAGTAGGAAAACGGTCCGCCAGGCGGCGCAGTCGCAGGTGACGCGAGAGCCGCAGGTCGGGCAGCTTGTCGGCGCCGATGCGGATGGTGTGGTACGATTGATTTGGTTCATTGCTTCTCTCCACGCCCCGGCGGCCCTACCGTCCGGGGCGTTTCTTTTGGGTGTCAGCGACGGCGATCCGGTTTGCGTATCTCGAGCGGGTTGCAAAGGCGGCGGGTCTTGTACGCGGCTTTCATCAGCTCGCGCGCCTCGCCCGTCGGATCGACGCTGCCGTCGAGTTTGCGCAGCGATTCTTTCGCCAATCCAACAGGCGCGGCCGTTTTGTTGAATTTCATGGCGTCCTCACTTCGCGGGGCAGGTGGCGGCGATTTCGAGCCAGGCGGTCCGGATGGCGTCGCCGATTTCTTCGCCTCGGCGGTTTATCCATTCGACCCGCGCCGTCTCGGCATCCTCGGCAGCCCGTCCGGCGATGGCGGGATTGCGGCGCTGTGCCTCGAACCAGAGGGCGGCTCCAACTTCGAGTTTTACGTCGCGTCGATCTTCCAGCTCTCGCGCCTCTTGCATCACTGCCGCGTGCAGTTCGGTCAGGTGGGTCGCCACCTCCATGTCTACCCCGAGGTTGATTTTTTCCAACTCAGCCGAGAGGCGTAGGCCTTCTTCGTGAAGCTCGCGTAGGGAAGTTTTCGCCGCAGCAGCGCGTGCGGTCGCAGTCGTGAGTTTTTTTACCGCCAAGTCTCGAGCCTTCACGTCAGGGCTCGGCGCTTCGCCTACGCAGCCCGCGGCGCACCAGGCGGACATCGCGGCGGCATCGGCGGCAGCGACGGCCAGCACTTCGCGCTCAGCGTCGCCGGGAGCATCTACGAGGGGCTGAAGCCGCGCGGCGCGCTGTTGAAGCTCGCGGCTTTTCGCTTGGATTTTCTCGCGCTCGGCGATACGCGCGAGGATTGCTGAATTTTTAATGGTCATGTGGTTTCTCTCGATGATTGTTATGCCGCGCGCTCGGTCGGGCGCGCGGCAAGGCGGATGGGCTTCGGGAACTCGCCGGCCGCGGCGAGCCTGTAGATCGTCGCGCGGCTTAGGCCGGTGCGAGCTTCGACAGTTGAAACGCGCCAGATTGCGCTCGGCTCGTTGGGAATCGCCGTTGGGTCCGCGCCGGACTCGGCCGTGCGCTGGCGCATCCAAGTGAGAACGGCAGATGAGAGCCAGCCCGACGCGCGGCCGCCGGGTAGGTGTGGGGGAACTTGAGGCATTGCGATCTCCGGGTCGGTGTAGGTGCCGACATGAGACCGTGCGCGCCGTTCTAAGCGGGTGATTGCGACAGCGTAACGGCGTTACGATGTCGCGGAGCTGCCGCGCGGGGCGCTCCGGTGAGGGGTTACCGGGGTCTGGGGAACGTCGCGGTCGGGAGGATTGACCGGCGCAGCGAGGCAGCCGGCACGCGCGTTCCGGTCTTGTGCTCGATCTCAGACAGGCATGCCACTGAGAATTCCCGCCAGCTCAGATACCGCGCCGGATCGCGCTGCCACGCGCGAAAGAATTCCTTGGCGACTCGATGAACGTCGCGCTTCCATACTCGAGGGCCGCGTGCGCCGGGTCGCTGGCGTTTGGAGCGCTCCTGCATGGTCGGATCACGCTTGCCGATGCCGGCGAAGCCGAGCAGCCAATAGGCGTCGATGGTGCGCGCGTTGAGGTATTCGTTGATCTGGAACGGCGCGAGGTCGAGCACGGTGCGCCTGAATCGCGCGCCTTCTGCGCGGCGCTTCTCGGCGGCCTGAAGTCGCAAATCCCACTCGGCGGCAACCCTCGCCAACGGCACGGCGTTGCGGTCGCTCTGCGCTGTCTTTCGCTTTGTCATGGCGCTATGCCTTTCGCGCGCGGATGTCGCGCACGTTCGTCTGAGCGGTGGTGCTGAAATTCGGCAGCGCGGCGCGGATCGCGTCGTGCACCTGAGATTCGGCCAGGTGGCCGTAGTGCTTCGTGACCATGCGCGCATCGGAGTGCCCGAGCGCCGCGGCGATGTAGAGCAGCGGCACGCCGGCCTGAGCGAGGTGACTGGCGAACGTGTGCCGCAGCGCGTGAAACGTCGCAGCGGGGCGCACCTTCCCGGCAGTGCACGCCTCGCGCATCGCGCGTGCCAGCGCTACGCGGTACCACGGCGAGCCATCGGCGCGCAGGAACAGCGGGGCATCCTCGAGCTTGCCGGCCGTCAGGCGCTCGAACAGCGCCAAGCCGTCAGCGGTGAGCGGCACGCGGCGGGGTTTCCCGCCCTTGCTCTCGGCGATCAGCAGCGTTTTCGATCTGGTATCGAAGTCTCCGGCGCGCAGCGCGAGCAGCTCGCCGGCACGGCAGCCGGTTGCGAGTCCGGCGGCGATCAGCGCCCGAAGATCGGCCGGGGCGGCATTCTGTAGCCGTTGTGCCTCATCCATCGTGAGCCAGCGTTGCCGAGCAGCGTCGGCCGAGCGGAACTTCTTCAGGCGTGCCCATGCTGCCCGGTTCGCCGGCTTGCCCGCCGCTGCGGCATGGTTCAACGCGCCTTTGAGCGAGTTGATAACGCGATTGAGCGTCGATTTCCGGCGGCGCATGCGCTCGGCAGCGTCCCCCTTGCTCTCGGTGCCGGGTGGCTTCGCGTGCGCTTCTCCGGACTTCCTGCGGGTTCTGCGGCGGCGTTTCAGCGCCCAGGTGAGCCAAGCATCGAAGTCGGCCGGCTTCAAGTCGGCAAGTCGCTTCTCGGCCAGCGAGCTGACGTAGGCGTTGAGCATGACGGCCGTGGCATCGCCGGACTTGCGTTCGCGGTGCAGCCAGTCGATGTAATCTCGAACCGCATCGCCGACCGTGTAGTTTTGGCCGCTTGCCTCGATTGCTTGCTCTGCGGCTTCGGTGAGCGCCTTGCGCTGCGCTTGGCCGAAGTCGAGCACCTCGAGGCCGTCGGCTTTGCGGCGATCGTCGGCCAGCGCCAGGGCGCGCTCGATGTACCGGGATTCGCCGGGGGCTGCGGTCGGCCGGTAGCGGCGCACGAGCCAGCGACCGCCCGCCTTGGTCTTGCGGTAGCCGATGAACAGCCCTTGCTCGATGCGGTGCCAGTACGGCTCCTGACGCGCTGGCAGCGCCGCGCGCGCCTCCCTGCTATCGAGGGAGCGGCTCTTGCGGATTCTCGCCATACGGGCCTCCTGATGCGTCTGATACCGCCTTGCGGGGGCGGTTGCCGGTCGTGGGGAACGTATGGGGAAAAGACCGGGCGCGACGGTGTGCGACAGTATGAGAGTGGATATGCAGGAAAACAAGGTATTTCCCGCACGGCTTGATATTTTGTGAGTTGGTATGAGACCCTGATTACAGCCCTTTCACGGCGGTAACAGGGGTTCGAATCCCCTTGGGGACGCCACAGATAGCCACTTTCGCTCGCCGGGCACCGCCTTGAACTCGATCTGGCAGGTGAGGGTATTGGGGGTCGGGCACGATTCGCTCGACCAGGACTTCGAGGGCTTTCTCGGGGCGCGCGCGGCGAGCGGTTCGCGAAGGCCTTCCGCGGTCAAGGCGGCCACATGGCTGGCGCGCGCATTGTCCTTGCACGCCGCAGCGATTGCCCGCTGAAGCGCTTCGCCACGGCGCGTCCTTTCGGCCAGGAAACCGGTAAACAACCCCCCCCGACTTCAGTCGCGGGTTTGCTCGCGGACAGTCCATGAACACCCCGTTGCCGCTGAAGAGGGCCGCCTCGCCAGTGCGCGCCCTCTTTCTGCCCCGAGCACGCGGGTCCGCTCGGGGATGGGCTCTGCATATCCGCCAACGGAACCCGACCGCCGTCGTGACGCTTCACCGCGAGTGCGTCACGGTGATCGAGGCTGCAGCAAACAGGCCCCGTCAAACACGGTTCACCGCATGGTTCAGGGGCAACCAGATTGACACGCACCGGCGAGCATCGGGGCGCGTGCGGGGCGGCGATGCCCGCGAACGGTGTGCGACGCGGAGAAATCGCTTGGGCGTAGTTTCCTGTCGTCACCGCATGCGATCCCGGCGGATTCAACGAGCCATTTCCGCGCAAGACTCTCGCCGCGGCGCTGCGGTGCTATTCACCTCCGGTTCAGGTGCAATGATGAATCTTTTGCGCTCGGAGATGAGAGCCGCACGTTGTGGACCCCCAGGTAGTGATCCGCTGCGATATGCGTGCGGAACGAGATTGAGACCTGATTCACAGTTTTCCGGCAACTGCGTTGGGGGCATGTGCGCTGGGCCTGTACTGTCAACCGAGCCGGACAGGATGCGTTTTTGAACTGCAAGAGCGTGCGGGATATGGACGTCGTAACTCCAAACCGGAGGTTCGGCCTGTTCGGCGGAGAAGACGGATCGCGTGCCGCGCCGGTCGGTGTGTGCAAGGCAGCAAGACCAGGAAAGACACGCACGAGGGATGGCGCGGGCAGGCGGGTGCGGCGCTGTGCGTCTGATTGAATTGAACATCGTCTTCTTATGTCATGAGTGGAGACTGATATGAAGTGCTCGTATCGTGATGCGTCATCTTGGAAGTGGCTGCGATTGGCCGCCGTCGCGTGCTTCGCTGCGCCCCTGCTGACGGCATGCGGTGGTGGCGGTGCGTCTTCCGCGACAATGAATCTCGGCATTACGGACGGTCCGGTCGCCTCGGCGAGCGCTGTGGTGGTCTCCTTCACCGGCGTCGAGCTGCAGCCCAGCGGAGGCGGCAATGCAATCACCTTCAATTTCAGCTCGCCCAAGACGATCGATCTGCTGCAGGAGCAGAACGGCAACGAAGCCTCGCTGCTCAGTGGCGCCTCGATTCCGGCAGGCAATTACGACTGGATCCGCCTGCTGCTCAATGTCTCCTCGAGCGGCACCGTGGCCAATTCGTACATCGAGATCAATGGTGCCCAGTACCCCCTGGTGATCCCGAGCGGCGCGCAGACGGGATTGAAGCTGGTTCAGGGCTTCACCATGACGGCCAACCAGGTGGCCGATTTCACCATCGATTTCATGCTGCAGCAGTCGATCACCGCTCCGCCGGGACAGACCACGGGCAGCGGCACCCAGGAGTACATCCTGAAGCCGGCGCTGCGCCTCATCAACAATGTCCAGGCAGGCACGATCAGCGGCACGGTGGCGCTGTCGACCCTGCAGAGCAATTCGGCATGCCTCGTCGGTTCTTCGACGGGCAGCGGCGCGCTGCCGAATGCCCAAGTGTACATATTCTCTGGAACCGTGACCCCCTCCAGCACCCTGGCCCCGGTGGTGGAGCCGCAGATCACGCTGTCGTCCACAGGCAGCTACAGCTACGACCAGCCCTTCCTGCTCGCCGGCAGCTACACGCTCGCACTCGCCTGCACGAGCACATCCAGCACCGGCACGACCACTGTCGCGTTCATTCCGGCCGCAGGCCAGAGCGCGACCGTGACAGCGAATCAGACCACGACGGTCAACTTCTAGGCCTTGAGTCTGGCGAAACGCCCCTGATGCGGAGTTCCTCCGGTCAGGGGCGTCACTCTTGCGCGAGGTGCCATCGTGGCTGGGCCCGCGTGCCCCAAGCCGCGGCCCTGGATTGGGGTCGGGCGGCGCCACCCGGGGGTCAGCGACAGGCAGCAGGGGCTCTATGCGCGGGATGGCAGTCGCAGCCGTCGCATCGGGCCACGATGGCGCGACCGCGGACAACTCTTGGCGTGCGAATCAATCCACGCAGTGAGCCGCATCGGCTGAGACAGGGTGGCCATCCATGGTGTCGCCTTGGGGACACCGCATCGGGCCAGTCGGTCGCCGCATGGCCTCGAGTGCGGCTTGCGAGATGGGTTGCCGCCGCTCGTGTGGCTCGAAGTTCCCGCCCCGATTGCGCGCCCGAGGCTGCTCACACATGTCGAACGCGTCCAGCAGGCGACGCCTCGATCCGGCCCGACTGCCAGTCACCCCAGGATTGCGATCGTCACCGCAGGGCTCGGCCAGCACACCTGCAAGCGTCCCGGCATGGACATCAAGCCCGACAAATCGTAAGTTCTTCGCGGCCGGCTCTCCCGTCGCATGTGGTTCTGCGAGGCGGTTCGTACCCGATCCGCATCGCATTCCACAGTCTGTGACCGCCGGGGGCCGTTGGTTCCACGCCGAATTGCAAGGGCAACGACGCTTGAGTGCCTACCGTACGCCAGAATCGGGACCTCCACGCCTTGCGGGATCCGGAGGAGCTGACCTTGCGACAAAGGTCGGCGGCATCTGGGCGCAGCTGCAGCGCCAGGAACTCTCCGCTGCGTGCGAAACGGCGCTCGCATTGCGCGCGCAACATCCGGAAAATCGGGACATCCTCTACGTTCTTGCGGTCGGATTGCGCTTCCTTGACCGGGTCGCGGATGCGCTCGAGGTGCTCGAGGCGCTGCAGCGTCACCACCCGAACTACGGACGATTGTTCGAGGAGCGCGGCCTGTGCTGCCTGGCGCTGCAGCGCACCGAACCCGCGATTGCTGCATTCTCGCAAGCCGTGGCGCTGAACCCATATCTGCCGGTGAGCTGCAAGGCGCTGGCCAGCCTGTATCGCGTGACCGGGCGGCTGAATGAGGCTGCCGAGGCGGCGCGGCTGTCTGCGCGACTGGAGAGGCTGCCCAACGAGATCAGGGCAGCGCTCGGCATGTTCGCGGACGGCGAGATTCGTGCCGCCGAGCACCTGGTGCGCCATCACCTCCAGGCCCACGGCGATCATATTGAAGGCATGCGTCTGCTGGCGCGCATTGCGATGACGCACGACGGAACGTCTGACGCGGAGATGCTTCTGGAGAGAGTGCTCGGCATGGCGCCTGACTACCATGCCGCCCGTTACGAGTACGCCATCGCCTTATTGGGGCGCAAGAAGCATCTCCGTGCGCGGCAGGAACTTGAAAAGCTGCTCGCGGTCGATCCCGGCAACCGCGAATATCTCATGGCGCACGCGACGGCGAGCGCCCGCCTCGGAGAGTACGAACGGGCTCTGCCTGAGTACCGGAAGCTGTTGAGCCAAACGCCCGACGACGCCGAGCTGCATCTGGCCATCGGTCACGCGCTCAAGACGTTGGGCCGAACCGGCGAGGCGATCAAGTCCTATCGAGCGGCGGCGGCCGCTCGTCCGGGTCATGGGGATGCCTACTGGAGCCTCGCCAACCTCAAAACGTATCGTTTCGAGCAGGCCGAACTCGATCAGATGATCCGTGCCGAGGCAGATGCGCGAACGGCCCCCGTGGATCGCTGTCACCTGTCCTTCGCGCTCGGCAAGGCGCTCGAGGATCGGGGCGAGTACGGCAGGTCATTTCAATATTACGAGCGTGGCAACGCGCTGAGGAAGCGGGAATCCCGCTACAGCCCCGAGTTCCTCGAGACCCTTGCGCGGCTTCAGACTGTCACCTGCACACGGGAATTCTTCGCGGCCCGCGAGGGTTGGGGTTATCCGGATGCGGCGCCGATTTTCGTCGTCGGACTGCCCCGCGCCGGATCGACTCTGATCGAGCAGATTCTCGCCTCGCACTCCCAGGTGGAGGGAACCATGGAGTTGGCGAACATCCCGCACCTGGTCTACGGTCTGCACGACCGCACCCGGCCGCCCGACAACCCGCGCTATCCGGGCGTGCTCGCGGAACTCACCAGAGAGGACTGCGCGCGCCTCGGGGAAGAGTACATCCGGGAAACGCGCGCGTACCGTCACGGCAAGCCGTTCTTCGTCGATAAATGGCCGAACAACTTCCGCGACCTGGGGCTCATTCAGCTGATTCTGCCGAATTCCCGGATCATCGACGCGCGCCGGGAGCCAATGGCATGCTGCTTCAGCAATTTCAAGCAGCTGTTCCCCTCCAAATCCGGTCCTGAGTTTGCGTATCATTTTGACGATATCGCGCGCTACTACCGCATGTATCTGCAGCTCATGCGCCATTGGGAGGCCGTGCTGCCTGGGAAAATCTTGCGGGTGCAGCACGAGGAGCTCGTCGCGGATCTACCAGCGGGCGTGCAGCGCATGCTGGAGTTCTGCGGTCTGAATCCCGAGCCCGCGTGTCTCGAGTTCTACAAGACCGAGCGGGCCGTCCATAGCCCGAGCTCCGAGCAGGTCCGTCAGCCCATCAGTCGGGCGGGAATCGATCAATGGCACCACTTCGAGCCGTGGCTGGGGCCCCTCAAAGAGGCGCTCGTGCGCTTTGAAGTCCTGTCGTCAGATGCGCGCACAGGGTGAGCCTCGGCCGACAGCGTCACCCGATCGGCATGCTATCGGGTGATGCGGCATCGGGGATTGCGCTGCTGACATTGACAGGCGCTGCTGCGGCGCGCCCCTCCTGTTCACCTCCGGCCTGTCGCCGGCGGATCGCGCGGATGGCGTCGTCATGGCCTGCGCCTGCGGTTGGGCGATCGTCAATCCCGTCCGCCGGGGCTTGTGCAACCTCACGGCCGTATCGCCGTCTGTCGCGGTGGTGCCGGCGGTCGGATCGATCGACGGAGCCTGGCGAGGCAGAGATCACGAGCAGTCTGCGCCCGATCGATGCAGGGTGCCGCAGGCGCAATGCCTTGCAACCGATGCCGTACGCTCGCCATTCGGTCAGTCCGGTGTCAGGGCGGCACACGGGACTCCGGTATCGTGACAGCGAGCGGCGGAAGACCTGATATGTATATCGACATCAACCGTGCGCGACTGTTCTTCGACACGGTGGGCGCGCAACTGGCGATGGCGGGCGATCATATGGAAACCCGTGAGACGCTCATCGTCATGCACGGCGGACCCGGTTTTGATCACACGACCCTGCGGCCGTATTTCGACCGCTTCGCCGACCACCACCAGGTCGTTGACCTGGATCACCGGGGTAACGGACGCTCCCCGGGCGGGAGCGAGTCCTGGACCCGTGCGCAGTGGGGCAGGAGGTGAAGGAGCTCTGCGACCGGTTGGGAATCAGCAAGCCGGTGGTCTACGGGAATTCCTTCGGCGGCAGGGTGGTCAGGTCGTACGCGGCGCAGTTTCCGGACCATCCGTCCCGGCTGATCCTCTCCTCCACGACGGCGCGGCTGCACATCTCGAGCACCGTGGCGCTGATGCGGGAGCGCGGCGGTGAGAGGGCGCGCGAAGTGGCGGAGAGATTCTGGACGGAGCCGGATGAGCAGTCCCTGCAGGAGTACATGGACGTCTGCCTGCCTCTCTACAACCGAATGCCGGTTCCGACGAGGGCAGGCTCTCTGGCGCGATGCCCTGGCCAACGGACTGACGATCGCCCCGCTAGTCGCGGACGACGACCTCGGTGCGCACGGAGTTCGCGATGAAGCAACTCGCGTGCGCTTCGTGGTGCATGTGCGCGAGCGCTGCCGCGTCGGGTCGCTTCGACCCCGAGAACACGACGCGCGGCTGCAGCTCGACGCGGTTGATCCACTCGTGCCCCGCGGCGTTGCGCCTCATGTGGCCGGCCGCCTCGTCGCGGTACGAGTCCACGCAATAGCCGGCCGCAGCGGCGATGCTGAGAAATCCAAGCATGTGACAGCTCGAGAGGGCGGCGACAAACGCTTCTTCCGGATCCACGTTGGCCGCGACAGAGAACGGCTCGCGCACGACATGGGGGGAGCTCGACGCCTCGATGACCGCCCCTCCATCGAACTTCCATACGTGGGCGCGCGAGTACCTGCGGTCGAGGAACGGCTGCGAGCCGCGGCTCCATTCTATCGTGGCGGTGTGGGTCGACATGCGTCTCTCCCCGGGATCGAACCGGATGACATTGTGATGCGGCGTTCCGGAGCCGCGCGCCGCTGGCGCGGCGCCGGACGCACTTCGCCGGGCCGGCGCCCGCGGCGCGCGCAGTTACAGGTCGTTGCGCAGCAGATCTCCCGCCCGCATGATGAGCCGCAGGTGCCGTCCGTTGGCGGCGAGCAGCTCGATGTCGGTGAGCGGATCGCCGTCGACGACCAGCAGATCCGCGTGCGCACCGGGTTTGATGCAGCCCAACCGTCCCTGCTCCTGCAGGATCGCGGCGTTGACCGAGGTCGCCTGGCGCAGGATCTCTACCGGGGTGAAGACTTCCCGGCGGATCGTGAACTCGCGGCACTGCTGCACGTGCGTCTGACCGAGCAGGTCGGTGCCGAATCCCATGCTCACGCCCGCCCGGCGCATCGATTCCATGCCGTTCAGCGCGCACTCGTAGGCGACCTGGGCCTTTTCCAGACTCTGCGGCGGAAAGCCGAGCTGCTTGCCGCTCTCGATGAGCGCGAAGATGATGGCCATGGTGGGCACGACGAACGCGCCCTTGCTCGCGACGAAGGCGGCGGTCGCCTCATCGATCAGTGTGCCGTGCTCGATGCAGCGCACGCCGAATTCGACGCAGCGGCGAACGGCGCTCGCCGGATGACAGTGAGCGGTCGTGTACGTGCGCCGCTCCGTCGTTTCGTTGACGATCGCGCGGATCTCGTCCTCGCGATACTGGTTCATCCAGATCGGGTCGGTCGGCGAGGCGACCCCGCCCGAGCCCATGATCTTGATGCAGTGCGCGCCGCGGCGCAGCTGCTCGCGGGTGGCCTTGATGCACTCATCGAGGCCATCGACGATGACGCACAGCGACTGGCCGGCGGCGCACTGGCAGTACTCGTGGTGCGCTTCGGCCATCGTGCGCAGATCCCCGTGACCGCCGGTCATGGAGAGCATCTTGCCCGCGTAGTAGAAGCGCGGAGCGCGGACCAGGCCGTCCTGGATGGCGCGCCAGAGACTGTAATCGCCGCCGCCGACGTCCCTGACGGTCGTAAATCCGCAGTCCAGCGCGAAGCCGAGCATCCGCGCGGCATAGGCGGCCCGGTAGGCGTCGCCGGCGAGCTCGATCTTCTGCACGTTGACGTCACAACCGTAGGCGTGGACGTGTGCGTCGATGAGCCCGGGCATCAGCGTGCGCCCGCCGATGTCGATGACGCTCGCGTTGACCGCTTTGATCGGCCGGGAGCAGACCTCCCGGATCTGCCCCTGCTCGATGAGCACGTGCATGCCGTCCGGACAGTCGGCGCTGTCGCCGT
Source organism: Pseudomonadota bacterium (assembly GCA_021816775.1). GTDB lineage: Bacteria > Pseudomonadota > Gammaproteobacteria > Steroidobacterales > Steroidobacteraceae > 13-2-20CM-66-19. Next base: position 58,802 of record JAKAXA010000015.1, on the reverse strand, counting down.
CGAAGATTCTGGCGTTCGTGATCAGGATCGGGCTCATGGTGCTTCCTCAGGTGTGCACGAGCGGCAAGGGCGGCATCGCGTCGCTGTCAGCCGGTTCGGGGCATGTGCGCAGCTTCTGGCCGCAGCGATTCTCCGGCCGACACCCGGCCGTACACACCGCAACGCTCAGCTCTGAACGTTGACAGGAGCCGCTTTGCGGTAGTAATCGGGATAATCCGCGCTCAGCCCCTTGAACCGGCGGTGAATCCACAGGTACTGATCGGGAACGGCACGCACGTGCTGCTCGATCAGCCGATGAAACCGCGCGGCGTCCGCGCACGGGGAGTCGCTCGGGAAGTTCTCCATCGGCGGCAGAATGACCAGGCGGTAGCCGCCGGCGCCGGGCAGGCGCTCGATGAAATAGGGCAGGACGGCGGCGCCGGTCAGGCGCGCGATCCGGGACGTGGCGGTGTTGGTCGCAGCCGGGATGCCGAACAGCGGCACCATCTCAGCGCCCTTTTTCCGATAGCTCTGGTCGGGCGCGAACCATACGCACTCGTTGTTCTTCAATACCGCGACCATCGAGCGGATGTCATCGCGGCGGATGGCCCGTCCGCCGTTGCGGCTGCGGCACTGGCTCTGCATGTAGGCGAGAGCCTCGTTCTTGGTCGGGCGGTACAGAACGTTGATCGGGAATATCGCCGAGAGAATCCGCCCGCCGATCTCGAGCGGCGTGAAGTGCGCCGTCAGCAGTATGACGCCGCGCCCGCGCCCGAGCGCCTCGCGCACGTGCTCGAGGCCCTCGACCTGCGCCATCTCCCGCAGCCGCGCCACCGGGCCCCACCAGGCGAGCGCGATCTCCATGAGCGCGATGCCCAGGCTCGCGAAGTGCCGATCGAGCAGGCGCTCGCGGTCGGCGTGCTGCAGCTCCGGCAGGCACAGGTCGATGTTGCGGCGGGCAATGCTCACGAAGCGCACGGGCAGGCGGCGCAAAAGCGCCCCGAGCGCGCGCCCGATCGCAAGTTGCACCGGGAAGGGCAGCAGCGCGAGCAGGCGCAGCGTCCCGAGAGCCATCCACGTCGGCCAGTAGCGCGGCGAGAGCAATCGTGCCCAGCGCGAGCGGTTTGCGCCGGCGTGCGGCTCGGCGGTCAGAGGCATATGCCATCACCCGGCGGAGCGCATGGGGTGCGTCCGCACTTGCATTTATCCGGCGGTCTGCGGCTCTCGCCGGAGTCCGTGCCGTTGCATCGCTTGCCGCGGTCGCTGCAACCGGCCCGGGCCGCGCGGGTCTGCCGCAGCACGCGCAGTCGCCCCAAAACACAGCCGGCACCGTTGCAGATGCCGCCGTCGACCGCCGTGCTTTTTGGCGTGCCCCGTGGAGCCCCCCGGCCCGCGCAGGCCTGCCAAACCCGTAGCGCATCGTTTGTCGATGTAAAGCGGTACTGTAGCAGATCGCGCCGCGCCAATGCGCCTCTGCGACCCGGTGATGGCGGGCGGTGCGCTCGAGCGGGGCGGCACGGCTGCCTCGCGCCGGCGCAGCCGTGCCCAGGATGCATGCCCGGTCTCAAGAGCGTATACAGAGCGGCATTTCGTTCAGTTGGACCGCCGCGGCAGCTTATGAAAGACACCGGAAAACCCCTGGGAATCGGCACACGGCTCGCCCAGCTGGGCAGGACCTCCGAGGCACACTACGGCTTCATCAACACGCCCGTCTACCGCGGCTCGACGGTTCTCTACAAGACGCTGGATGATCTGCAGAATCAGCGGGCACGCTATACCTATGGCACGGCCGGAACCCCGACGGTCGAGAGTCTGGAGAGCGCATGGACGGCGCTCAGCGGGGCGGCCGGCACCGCGCTCGCCCCCTCGGGACTGGGGGCGGTCGCGCTGGCGCTGCTCACTGCGCTGAACGGCGGCGATCACCTGCTCGTGCCGGACAGCGTGTATCTGCCGACGCGGCTGCTGTGCGCCAACCTGCTCGAGCGGTTCGGGATCGAGACGACCTATTACGATCCTCTGCTCGGCGCGGGGCTCGAGGCGCTGATCCGGCCCAATACCTCGACGGTCTTTCTCGAGTCTCCCGGCTCGCAGAGCTTCGAGGTTCAGGACGTGCCGAGCATCACCGCGCTCGCGCGCCGGCGCGGCCTCACGACAATCCTCGACAACACCTGGGCGACGCCGCTTTACTTCCCCGCCCATGAACACGGCTGCGACCTTGTGGTGGAAGCGGGGACGAAGTACCTCAGCGGGCACGCGGACATTCTCCTCGGGCTGGTGAGCGCCGCCGAGCGGCTGTGGCCGGCGCTGCGGCGGACCTACCAGAGCCTCGCCATGGTGCCCGGCGCGGAGGACTGCTACCTCGCCCTGCGCGGCATGCGCACGCTGCATATCCGGCTGAAGGAGGCCGAGACCCGCGGTCTGCAGATGGCCGGCTGGCTGCGCGCGCAGCCTGAGGTCATGACCGTGCTGCACCCCGCCTTTCCAACCTGCCCGGGTCACGAGTTCTGGGCCCGCGATTTCAAGGGCTCCACGGGCGTCTTTTCCATCATTCTGCGCCCGGGCTTCACCCGGGAGGACCTCGCCCGGATGCTCGATCACCTGGGGATATTTGGCATGGGCTACTCGTGGGGCGGCTTCGAGAGTCTCATCATTCCCTTTGACTGCAGCACCTACCGGACGGCGACGCCGTGGAATCCCGGCGGGCTCGCCCTGCGGGTGCAGATCGGCCTGGAGGACCTCGACGATCTGAAGGCCGATCTGCGTGCCGGACTCGACCGGCTCGTGAGCGGCGGCCGCCAGCGCAGCGGTGGCGCCGGCTCAGCGCGGCCGAGTCGTCAGACTCGGCGCGGCGCGCCGCCCGGGCCCGGATCGGATTGATCGGCCAGCGCGGGCGGGCCGGAGGGCAGGCGCAGCCGGCCGCCCGTGATCTCGCCTCGATCGTTGCGCGAGAGCTCCACGTGGCCCTGTTCCTCCCAGGCCTTGAGGAAGGTCGTCAGCGTTCTGTTGTAGCGCTCGAGCTGCTCGCGCTGCTTGCGCAGATCGCGCACCGCGAGGCGTGCATACAGATGGGTGAGGAGCCAGGCGATCAGGGCGCCGAGCACGGTGCCGGCCAGCGTCGACACGAGAACAGGCAGTACGAGCGGGTTCATACGATGCCTTCCGCGGCGCGGCGACAGGCCGCCCGCGCATCATCGGCCCGTTCTTGAGCGGAGTCCACCGCCCGGCAGGGCAAGGCAGACCGGATGTCCCGCTCAGCGTCGCCTGGGTGCCGGGACCCTGGTGCGCGGGTCCTGGAAGGGGAGCAGGAGTTTCGCCAGGAGCGTGTCGTGGTGCCCGGCCGGCAGTGCGCCGCGCGGCAGTGAGAGGCGTGCGGTGGCCTTGTCGATCCGGCCGTTGCCGTAGAGCACGGCGATCGCGCCGGCGAGGCGACCAAAGCGCAGCGAGCGCCCGAGCGGGGTCGCAGGGTCGCGCTGTTCGGCGAGGGCGGCGAGCGCCGGTTGGGACAGCTGCCAGTCCGCGCCGATACGTTGCGCCAGCACGCTCGCATGCGCGTCCATGAGCGCGGCGATGAGGGCCGCGCCCGAGGCGCCTCCCTGGGTCACGGCCGCGCCCTGCTCGCGCGCGGCACGAAACAGCACGATCTCGGCGAGCCCGCTGATCAGACTGAGCAGCTCGGCGGCGAACGGTTCGGTGCGCTCGGCCACCGCCGCGTGCACGACCGCCGCCTGCGCCGAGCGCAGCGCATGCTCCCAGACCAGCTGCGCGAAGCATGGAAATTCGGTGGCGGCGGCGCTTGTGAAGATCGGCTGCATCAGCGCGGTCGCGATCACCGAGCGCAGGCCGTCGCTGCCGAGAATCGCCACCGCCCGCTCGATCGACTCGACCGGCTGCGGACTGATGCGATAGAACGAGCTGTTCGCCATGCGCAGCAGGCTGTCGACCAGCGCCGGATCGCGGGCGATGATCGCCACGAGCTGGCGCCGTGCAACGGTTTCGTCGTTGATGGCGTGCATCAGCTGCGGCAGCAGGTTAGGGCGGCGCGGGAAGTGGCGTCGCTCGCTCGCCGGATCGCCGATCGCCGCGAGGGCGCAAGCGACCTGCCGCTCGCGCTCGGCCTGCGCCGCGATGGGCGCGGCGAGCCCGAGCTGCAGCGCGCGCAGCTGTGCGAGGATCTGCGCGGCCTCGAGCGGTTGAGCGGCCGTCTCGGGCTCGGCCTCCTGCGACGGTTGCGGCGCCGGCTGCGGCTGCGCCGCGGCGGCCGGGCCGGCGGATTTCCCGGGCGCCGGTGCGCTGCCCGCCGGGGCCCGCCCGGCGATCGGCGCGCCCCAACCGAACGCCCGGCGCAGCGCCGGGCGCATGGCCACGGCGGCGGCCGCGAGCAGCAGCGGTGTCAGCAGCCACAAGCCCATGGATGGAACCATTCCCCGATCGTCACACGAATACTCCGTAATCTGACCCGGTTGTCGGCCGCAGCGCACAAAACTCCGCGTCGGACACACCGATTTGTGACTCACCGCACGCTGTGACCCGGGATCGGCGGCTCTGCATTCGCCCCCGGGTATGGATATACTCGATCTAAAGCAAGGGATGCTCGGCGGGCTGCGCAGTGAGTCCATGCCGGGCGGACCCCACGACGCGCGGCTGCTCCGACGCGCCCTGACAGCTGACGCGGGCCAGAGCCGGGCTGCGTGTGAGATGGATTGAGTGGATGAACGCGAACTTCGACACCGACCCGACATCTGAGCCGAGCACGCGTGCCGATGAACTCGAGGAAGCGCTGGGGAACTGCCGCTTCGCCCTGATCCAGACCGTGCATGCGATGAGTGCGGTGGCGGCGCGGCGGGATCAATTCACCGCGCGTCACCAGCTGCGCGTTGCCGAGCTTGCGGTGGCGATGGGCCGCCGCTTGGGGCTGGACAGCGAGCGGCTCGAGGGCCTGTACCTCGGCGCGCTCGTGCACGATATCGGCAAGGTGGCCATTCCGTGGGAGATCCTCTCCAAGCCCGGCGCATTCACCGCCGCCGAGCGGTCCCTGGTCGAGAGCCATGTGCAGATCGGTGCCGACATTCTCGCGCCGGTGATTCTGCCCTGGCCGATTCATCTCATCGTCGTGCAGCACCACGAGCGTCTCGACGGCTCTGGGTATCCGGCCCGCTTGAGAGGCGAGGCGATTGTGCCGGAGGCGCGCATCGTTGCGGTCGCCGATGTCTTCCAGTCGATGTGCGACGATCGGCCGTACCGGCCGGCGCTCGGGATCGATTCGGCCCTTGCCGAGCTCGAGCGAGGTGCGGGCGTGACATTCGATGCCGACGCCGTGCGCGCGTTGCAGGCGATCGCCGCTGCGGAACGCTCAGTCGAGGCGCTCTGGGGCGGCCTTGCCGACCAAGCGCACGATGCTATAGGGCGCGTACGCCTGCGCGCTTGAGCGCCCGTGCGGCGCCGCGCTTGAGGCGACGCCGCGAGCACCCCGGTATCATCATCTTCCTTCTCCACGTACCTCGCCCCACCCCGGCCGGAGCGCGCCGTGCCCAGCAGGCTCAAGACCCTCACCGCCTTCGGGATCATCTACTTCGTCTGGGGCTCGACGTTCTTCGCGATCCGCGTCGGTGTGCTCGAGATTGCGCCGCTGCTGTTGGCGGCGATCCGCTTCAGCGTCGCCGGCGTGGTGATGTGTGCGTGGGCGCTGGCGCGGGGCGAGCGCCTGCCCGGCCGCCGTCAGTGGGGCTCGATCGCGTTGCTCGCGTTTCTCATCTTCCTGCTCGACTACGGTCTGCTCTTCAGCGCCGAGCGCCGGGTTCCCTCGGGCATGGCGGCGGTGATCCTGGCGACCATCCCGGCCTTCACCGCGATCGGGGAGATCATCTGGCTGCGTACGCAGCGGCTGACACCGCGCCTCGCGGTCGCGCTCCTCGTCGGCCTCGGGGGCGTGGCGGTGCTGGTCGATCCCTCGCTGGGCGTTGCGGGGGCGCCCGTGTACTGGCTGGGAGCGGTCTCACTCGTGGTGGCGGCGATAAGCTGGTCGGGCGCCTCAATTCTGATGCGGGTGCTGCCGCTGCCCGGCTCGAAGATCATGAGCGCGGGCACGCAGATGCTCGTCGGCGGCGGGCTGCTCGCGGTGGCCACCGTGATCCTCGGCGAGGAGCATGGCTTTCATCCCGCGGCGGTCTCCGCCGGCGCCTGGCTCGCGCTCGCCTATCTGATCGTGGCCGGCTCGCTCCTCGGGTTCGGCGCATACATCTGGCTGATTCATCATGAGTCCCCGACCCGGGTCGGTACCTATGCCTACGTCAATCCGCTGGTCGCGGTCGTCATCGGTTATCTCTTCGGCGGCGAGCCGCTCGATGCGCGCACCGCGCTCGGCACGGTCCTGGTGATCGTGAGCGTGCTCATCATCATCACCGGCAAGGCCCGCCGCAGCGACGCCCGTGCGCCGCTCGATGCGCCGCTCGGCGTCGAGCGGCCCTAGCCCGGCGCGGCGCAAAGCGCTGCATCGCGCGCAGGTCGCTGAGTACAATGCGGGCCAATGGCGCAACGGCTGGCGGCGCGCGGCCGCCGAGGGAAATCGGTACCTATGAAAATGCTGCTCACCGGCGCGGCCGGGTTCATCGGCTTTCACACGACCCGCAAGCTCCTCGCCCGCGGGCATGAGGTGGTTGGGCTCGACAACCTCAACGACTACTACGACGTCAGGCTCAAGCAGGCGCGACTGGAGCTGCTCGGCCGCGAGAGCGGCTTTCGCTTCGTGCGCCTCGACCTCGCCGATGAGCCGGGCATGGCGCGCCTCTTTGCCGAGGAGCGCTTCGCGCGGGTGATTCACCTCGCTGCCCAGGCCGGCGTGCGCCACTCGCTGAAGGATCCGCACAGTTACGTGCGCAGCAACGTCACCGGCACGCTGACGGTGCTCGAGGGTTGCCGGCACAACGGTATCGAGCATCTGGTCTACGCCTCGACCAGCTCGGTGTACGGCGCCAATACCGACATGCCGTTCTCGCCGCATCGCGGCGCGGCCCATCCGCTGTCGATTTACGCCGCGACCAAGAAAGCCAACGAGATGATGGCGCACAGCTACTCGGCGCTGTTCGCGCTGCCGACCACGGGACTGCGCTTCTTCACCGTCTACGGGCCCTGGGGACGCCCCGACATGGCGCTGTTCCTGTTCGCCCGCAACATCCTCGAGGGCAAGCCCATCGACGTCTACAACAACGGGCACCACAAGCGTGACTTCACCTATGTCGATGACATCGCAGAGGGAGTGGTGCGCGCCTGCGAGCACATCGCCGCGCCCGATCCGAACTGGAGCGGCGCGACGCACGATCCGGCCTCGAGCCGCGCGCCGTACCGCATCTACAACATCGGCAATCACCAGTCGGTGGAGCTGATGCGCTACATCGAGGTGCTCGAGGAGTGCCTCGGGCGCAAGGCCGAGAAGCGCTTCCTGCCGCTGCAGCCCGGGGACGTGCCCGAGACGTGCGCGGACGTCGAGGATCTCGCCCGTGATGTCGGCTACCGTCCCGCGACCCCGGTCGAGGAGGGCGTGCGCCGCTTCGTCGACTGGTTCTGCGAGTACTACGGTTACCGCCGCTGAGCGGCGGCTCGCGCAGCGCGCGGCCTGCGCTGCTTGACGCCTGGCGGCCGAATAATCAGACTAATCAGATGTATCGCGGCGCATCCGCTGCGCAGGCCTCGGAGGGGGAAACCTTGCAGGTCAATATAGCGTGCCGACCGTGCGCCGCCGGTCGGGTGCGGGCATCGGCCGATGCCGCGCGGTGAGGCGCTGAGCGTGCGGGCGCAGCTGGCGTTTGCGGTGGGCGCCGAGCTCGGCGAGGGCCCGCTCTGGGTCGCGGAGGATGCGACGCTGTGGCTGCTCGACATCAAGGGCTGCCGGCTGCATCGCCTGCGTCCGGGCAGCGGCGAGCAGCGCAGCTGGCCGACGCCGGCGCCGCCGGGGTTTCTCGCGCCGCGCGCCGCCGGCGGCTTCGTGGTCGGCCTGAAGGGCGGACTGCACCGCTTCGATCCGCTGAGCGGAGCCTTCACGGCGCTCGTGCCGGTCGAGCCGCACTTGCCCGACAATCGCATCAACGACGGCTGCGTCAGTCCCGAGGGGGCGCTGTGGTTCGGCTCGATGCACGACCCGGAGAGGCAGCCGAGTGGCGCGCTGTATCGGCTCGATGCGCGCGGCCGGTGCGTGACCCTGGATACCGGTTACATCGTCACCAACGGGCCGGCGTTCAGTCCCGACGGGCGGACCTTCTACCACACCGACAGCGTCGCTCGCACGGTGTACGCCTTCGACCGGCCGGAGCCGCACGTGCTGCGCAACAAGCGCGAGCTGATCCGGATCGAGGAGGGCGCCGGCTATCCGGACGGGACTGCCGTGGATGCCGAGGGGTGCTTGTGGATTGCGCTGTGGTCCGGCTGGGGTGTGCGGCGATATTCGCCGGCCGGGCGGCTGCTCGCCACGGTGGCATTGCCCTGCTCGCAGGTCACGAAAGTGGCCTTCGGCGGCGCCGACCTGCGCACCGCGTACGTCACCACTGCCCGTCAGGGGCTCGCCCCGAGCGAGCGGACGGCGCAGCCGCTCGCCGGCGATGTGTTCTGCTTCAGCGCTCCGGCCCCGGGCCTGATCCAGCCGTCCGCGAGGGTCGGGTGCGAGTGAGCCGATGGCAGCGCCCGTAGATTGCGACCTCCAGGGCGCAGCGCCGCGGCAAGCGCCGGGTGCGCCAGAGGGGCCGGCGCGGGTTCTGTGTGACTGGGGCAGCAGCCGGCTGCGCGCCTTTCTCATGCTCGGCGGGACGCTCGCCGAGCGGCGCGAGGGGCCCGGCATCGGGCAGCTCGCTCAAGACTCGCCCGCCGAGGCGCTGGCGCGCGTGCTCGCGCCGTGGCGCACACAGCAGCGCCTCGAGCGCATTGTGCTGTGCGGCATGGCCGGATCGCGCAACGGGCTCGCTGAGGTGCCGTACGTGCGTGCCCCGGCGACCGCCGCCCAATGGCTCGCCGGCGCGGCGGCTGTGCGCTGCGGTGAGGACTTGCTGACTCTCGTTCCGGGCATTCAGGCGCAGAATTTCCGCGATGTGGCGGATGTGATGCGCGGCGAGGAGACACAGATCTTCGGGGCGCTTTCGCTCGAGCCCTCGCTCGCCTCGGGCCGGCAGATGATGGTGTTGCCGGGGACGCACAGCAAGTGGGTCGAAGTGCGCGACGGGCGCATCGCGCGGCTGCAGACGTATTTCACCGGAGAGCTGTTCGATCTGCTGAGCACGCGCTCCTCGCTCCTGCGGGTGGGGGCTGCGCCAGAGCCGGACGAGGACGCGTTCGACGTCGGCCTGCGCAACGCGACGCGCTTCGATCTGGCGGCCAACCTGTTCGAGGTGCGCAGCGCCCAGCTGATCGAGGCCCGTTCGGCCGGCTGGGCCCGCTCGCTGCTCTCGGGGCTGCTGATCGGCGCCGAGGTGCAGAGCATGCTCGCCCTGCGCGGCGCCGCGGGCGCGCCCCTGACGCTCATCGGCGATGCGTCGCTCACGGTGCGCTATCTGCGCGCGCTCATCAGCTACGGGACGGATGCGCACCGGCTCGATGGAGACCGTTGCGTGCTCGCCGGACTGCACGCGGCGGCGGAATTTCAGGAGTCATGACATGACACTACGACAGTTCACCGGCGCCGCTGCGCCGCCGGTGGTGGCAATTCTGCGCGGCGTGGGTCCGGCGGATGCGGTGAGCATCGGGCGGGCGCTGCTCGATGGCGGCATTCGTGTGATGGAGGTGCCGCTGAACTCGCCGCAGCCGCTTGAGAGCATTGCGCTCCTGAGTGAGGCGTTCGGCACGGACGCGCTGATCGGCGCCGGCACGGTGATGTCGGCTCAGGAGGTGACCGAGGTCGCCGCGGCGGGCGCGCGGCTGGTGGTCTCGCCGCACACCGATGCGGCCGTCATCGCCCGGGCCGTTGCGCTCGGGCTCGAGTGTCTGCCCGGGTTCTTCACGGCCACCGAGGCGTTCGCGGCGCTCGAGGCGGGCGCGACCGAGCTGAAGCTGTTTCCCGCCGCGAGCGCGGGGCCGGGCTATCTGAAGGCATTGCGCGATGTCTTGCCGCGCACGGCGGGCGTGTGGGCGGTCGGGGGCACCGGCGCGCACGATCTGGTGAGCTGGCTCGAGGCCGGCGCGGCCGGCATCGGCGTCGGCGGGGCGCTCTACCGGGCGGGCGACGGCGCGCCGCTGGTGCGCCAGCGCGCGCAGGCCCTGCATGCCGCCTGGCAGAGCCGCATCGGATCGACGGGCGGCGCGGCTCGCAGCTGAAGGGACGGCCGCATGCATCCGAAGGCGATCGACTGGATCATCATGGGGACGTATTTCGCGTTCGTGCTCGGCATCGGAGCGGCGCTGAAGCGTTCCATGCGCACCAGCACGGATTTCTTTCTTTCCGGACGGTCCATGCCGGCGTGGATCACGGGGCTGGCGTTCATCTCAGCGAATCTCGGCGCCCAGGAAGTGATCGGCATGGCCGCCTCGGGCGCCAAGTACGGCATGGCCACCAGCCAGTTCTACTGGGTCGGGGCGATCCCGGCGATGGTGTTCCTCGGAGTGTTCATGATGCCGTTTTACTACGGCTCGCGCGCCCGCTCGGTGCCGGAGTACCTGAGGCTGCGCTTCGATGAGAAGACGCGGGGCTTGAACGCCATCACCTTCGCGGTGATGACGGTGTTCTCCTCGGGCATCTCGCTCTATGCGCTCGCGCTGCTGCTGAGGCTGCTGCTCGGCTGGGACTTCAACGCCAGCATCGCCCTCTCGGCGCTGATCGTGCTGGTGTACATCCTCCTCGGCGGACTGACCTCGGCGATCTACAACGAGGTGCTGCAGTTCTTCCTCATCGTGTTCGGCTTCGCGCCGCTGGTGCTGATCGGCCTGAAGGACGTGGGCGGCTGGCACGGCCTGGTGACGGGGCTGCACGCGGTGGCGCGCTCGCAGGGGTTCGAGCCGCGCGCGTGGCTGAGCACCTGGGGCGTGATGGGCAGCCCGCGCGACAATCCCATGGGCGTGGACTGGTTCAGCATGGCCATGGGGCTCGGCTTCGTGCTGTCCTTCGGCTACTGGTGCACCGATTTCCTGGTCGTGCAACGTGCCCTTGCCGCCGACTCGATGGACTCGGCGCGCCGCACGCCGCTCATCGCCGCGGTGCCGAAGATGCTCTTTCCGTTCCTGGTGATCCTGCCGGGGATGATCGCCATCGCCGCCACGGTGCACGGCGGGGCGAGCGGGCTCACGCTGCCGCGCAAGGCGGACGGGCAGCTCAACTATGACATGGTGGTCCCGCTGATGCTGGGCAAGTACTTTCCGAGCGGCATGCTGGGGCTCGGGCTGACCGCGCTCATGGCGAGCTTCATGACCGGCATGGCTGGCAACGTCACGGCCTTCAATACGGTGTGGACCTACGACATCTATCAGGCGTACATCCGCCGCGACGCCTCGGATGCGCACTACCTCACCGTCGGACGCCTCGCCACCGTGGTGGGGATCGGCCTGTCGGTGGCGGCCGCATACCTCACCAACCGCTTCAGCAACATCATGGATCTGCTGCAGCTGCTGTTCGCGTTCGTCAATGCGCCGCTGTTCGCCACGTTTCTGCTCGGGATGTTCTGGAAGCGCACGAGCGGGCATGGCGCCTTTGCCGGACTGCTGGCCGGCACCGCGGCGGCCGCGGTGCATCACGGGCTGACGCTGCCGGCGGGCCGCACGCCGGGCATCAAGGGCGGCTGGATCGCCGTGATGCACCTGTATCCGAGCCAGATGGCGCAGAATTTCTGGACTGCGATCTACGCCTTCGCCGTGTGCCTGCTCGTCACCCTCGCGGTGAGTCTGGCGACCCGGCCGCGGCCCGAGAAGGAACTCGTCGGGCTCGTGTACTCGCTGACGCCGCGCGAGCGTACGAGCGAGCGGCGCTGGTATCGCCGACCGGCGCTGCTTGGCGCGTGCGTGCTGGCCGCGGCGGTGGCGCTCAACGTCATGTTCTGGTGAGGACCCATGGGACTCGACATCCGCGTTCCGATCGGTGCGCTGTTCAGTCTGCTCGGTGCGCTGCTCGCCGTGTACGGGCTCGCCGGCGGGCGCGCGCTGGCGAGCCGCTCGCTCGGCATCAACATCGATCTGTGGTGGGGGCTGGTGCTCGCGGGCTTCGGCGCGGCGATGCTGCTGCTGGCCTGGCGGGCCCGCGGCCGGCACTGACCCTCAGCGTCGCTTCAGGCGCAGCCGTTCGCGCACGCGCGAGCCGGCGCGCTCGAAAACGCGCGGGTCCTCGAGCGCGCGGGTCAGGACGATCGCCCCCTGGATCGTCATGACGGCATCCTCGGCGAGGTCGGCAGCGCTGGCCGGCGCAAGGCCGCCGCGAACCAACGCCGAGGCGAGCGCATCCACCCAGCGCCGGAAGTAAGTGCGCACGGGTCGCGCGAACGTGCCGCGGGCATCGCCAAGGGCGAACAGCCCGACCAGGCACACGCGCCGTCCGCTGTGGAAATACCGCCCAATGGATTCGAGCATCGCACCGACGGCGCGCTCGGGATCCTGCACGCCGCACAGCGGCGCAAACACGTGCGCTTCGAACCAGGCGTCGATCTCGGCGAGCACCGCCGCGGCCATCTCGGTCTTGCCGCCCGGGAAGAAGTGATAGAGGCTTCCCTTGCCGAGCCCGGTCGCCTGACCGATGCGTGTGAGGCTCGCGCCCTCGAAGCCATGCTCGCGGAAGACCTCGGCCAGGGCCGGGAGCACCTCGTGCCGCTCGGTGAGGGGCCTTCGCATCGGGTGTCTTACAGTCCGAGCTCGCTCAGCCCCGGATGGCCGTCCGGGCGGCGCCCCAGCGGCCAGTGATACAGGCGTTGCGCCTCGGTGATGGGCACGTCATTGATGCTGGCCATGCGCCGGCGCATCAGGCCGCGCTCGTCGAACTCCCAGTTCTCGTTCCCGTAGGAGCGCAGCCAGTCGCCCTGGGCGTCGTGCCATTCGTACGCGAAGCGCACGGCGATGCGGTTGCCGGTGAACGCCCAGACTTCCTTGATCAGCCGGTAGTCGAGCTCGCTCGCCCACTTGCGCTTGAGGAACGCGACGATCTCGGCCCGTCCGGTGAGGAATTCCGAGCGGTTCCGCCAGCGGCTGTCCTCGGTGTACGCGAGCGCGACACGCTCCGGATCACGGGTGTTCCATGCATCCTCGGCCGCGCGGACCTTGACGGCGGCGCTCTCGGCAGTGAACGGCGGCAGCGGTGGACGGCTCGACATGGCTTTCTCCTCGGGATGCACGCGTCCGCAGAGTCTGTACCGAACGGTACAGACCGCCGCGCGTGCGGTCAAGCGCCGTGCCGAGTGAGGCTCAGTGGTTGTCGCGCGGCACGCCGAAGCGCGCCTCGACCCGCTGAAAGCGCTCCGTGCCGTTCAAGATCATGCCTTCGCCGAGCTGGCCCACCATGGCCCGCTGGATCTGCTGCCAGGGGGTCTGGGAGGGCGGAGTGCGGTAGCCGCCGGCCGCCTCGAGAGCGGCGCGGCGCGCGGCGAGCTCGCGCTCATCGAGCAACACGTTGACTTCGCGCTTGCGCAGATCGATGCGGATCCGATCGCCGCTCTTCAGCAGCGCCAGTCCACCCCCGGCGGCCGCTTCCGGCGAGGCGTTGAGGATTGAGGGGGAGCCGGAGGTGCCGGACTGGCGGCCGTCGCCGACGCACGGCAGCACGGTGATGCCCTGTTTGATCAGGTAGCTCGGGGGGCGCATGTTGACGACCTCGGCCGAACCGGGGTAGCCGATGGGGCCCGTGCCGCGCATCACCAGCACGGTGTGCGCGTCGATGCCGAGCGCCGGATCGTCGATGCGCGCGTGATAATCCTCCGGACCGTCGAACACCGCCACCGGCGCTTCGAAGGCATCGGGATCGGCCGGGTTGCCGAGATGACGCTGGCGGAACTCCTCGGAAATCACGCTGGTCTTCATGATCGCCGAGTCGAACAGGTTGCCGCGCATCACGAGAAAGCCGGCGTTGCTCTTCAGCGGCCGCTCGATCGGGCGGATCACCTCGCTGTCGGCGATGGCGCGGCCGCGGCAGTTCTCCCCGAGCGTGCGGCCGTTGACGGTGAGGGCCTGCTCGCGGATCAGGCCGCGCTGCATCAGCTGGTTGACCACGGCGGGCACCCCGCCGGCGCGGTGGAAGTCCTCGGCGAGATAGTCCCCGGCCGGCTGCAGGTTCACCAGCAGCGGCACCTCGTAGCCGTAGGTCTGCCAGTCCTCGAGGCTCAGCTCGACGCCCATATGGCGGGCGATCGCCCCGAGGTGAATCGGCGCGTTGGTCGACCCGCCGATCGCCGCGGCGACCACGATGGCGTTGAGGAACGCCTCGCGCGTCATGACGGCCGAAGGGCGCAGATCCTCGCGCACCATCTCGACGATGCGCCTGCCGGTGTGATACGCGATCTGCCCCCGCTCGCGATACGGCGCGGGAATGTTTCCCGCCCCCGGCAGCTGCATGCCGAGCGCTTCGGCGATGGAGTTCATGGTGCTCGCCGTGCCCATGGTGTTGCAGTAGCCGCTCGAGGGCGTGGAGGCGGCGACCCGCTCCATGAATCCCGCGTAGTCGATTTTCCCGGCCGCGAGCAGCTGCCGGGCCTCCCACACGATGGTTCCCGAGCCGACGCGCCTGCCGTCGAACCAGCCGTTGATCATCGGGCCGACCGAGAGCGCGATCGCGGGAATGTCCATGGTGGCGGCGGCCATCAGGCACGCCGGGGTCGTCTTGTCGCAGCCGATGGTGAGCACGACCCCGTCGATCGGATAGCCGTGCAGCACCTCGACCAGCCCGAGGTAGGCGAGATTGCGGTCGAGCGCGGCGGTCGGCCGGCGGCTCGTTTCCTGGATGGGATGCACGGGAAATTCGATGGGCACGCCGCCGGCGGCGCGGATGCCCGCGGCCACGCGCTCGGCGAGCACGAGGTGGTGGCGGTTGCACGGCGAGAGATCCGAGCCGGTCTGGGCGATGCCGATGATGGGCTTGCCGGATTGCAGCTCCTCGAGCGTCAGGCCGTAATTGAGGTAGCGTTCCACGTGCAGCGCGGTCATCCCCGGGTCGGCCGGATCGTCGAACCAGGCGCGCGAGCGCAGCTTCGGTTTGCAGTCTTTGCCCTGGTCGGATGTGCCCATGCGTGTGCCGTGTCCAATGCCCTATTTGAGAAGAATAATCATATAATATGTCGTGGGGCGCGGAAACCCTGGGTATGCACCGGCGCCGGCGGGCGCCGGGTGCACGCTATACTTGCATCGCCCGCCATGGCGCCGAACCGAAAGACACCTCTGTGGCCCTACCGAGCATCCCGCGCGACCGCAGCCTGACTTACGGCCTGGTGGAGTCCCTGGGGGAGCGGATCGTCACCGGAGCGTACGACACGAAGCCCTTCCCGACAGAAGGCGAGCTGTCGCGCCAGCACGGCACCAGCCGCTCGGTGACCCGCGAGGCGGTGAAGATGCTCACCGCCAAGGGCCTGCTGCAGGCGCGCCCCCGCCAGGGCACGAGCGTCACGCCGGAGGCGCGCTGGAATCTGCTCGATCCGGACGTGCTGCGCTGGCTGCTCGAGCGCAAGTTCTCGCTGCAGCTGCTCGCGGAGTTCAGCGAGATGCGGCTCGCGATCGAGCCGGCGGCCGCGGCGCTTGCCGCGAGCCGCGCCGATCACGCGGCGATCGGGCGCATTCGCGAGGGGCTCGAGCGCATGAAGGCCGCAGGTCACGGCGAGGATGAGCCGGTGGCCGCCGACATCGCTTTTCATACCGCGGTGCTGGCCGCCACCGGCAACCGCTTCTACGCGCAGCTCGATCCGCTGATCAACACCGCGCTCAGGATCTCCATCCGCTTCACCAATCGCATCAAGGGCCGCGCCGCCGGCATCGCCCGGCACGAGGAAGTCCTCGATGCCATCGCCGCGCGCGACGCCGAGCGCGCCGCGCTCGCGATGCGCGCGTTGGTCGAGGAGGTGCTGGCCTTGATTGCCACGGCATCCGCGCAGACCGGCGCTGCGCGAAGGGCGGCACGCGGGGCAGGCTGAGGCGCCCGAACGCGCCTGTCCGGTCTGCCTCGGCCGCCGCCGCCGGATTCACCCGCTGGACTCCAGACCGTTGGCCGGCCGTTATGGCAAGAGCCGCCCCATGACGTGGCGGTGGCCGACTCAATGACGTTTGCTGAGGGCTGACCGCTGGGTCGGCGCCATGCCGCATGAGGTCGGATTCAGCTTCAATTCAGCGCCGCGGCTCGAAAATCCATCCTTTAAGCCCGCGACAAAACCCGTACGCCTCAGGGGCAGGGCGTCGTGGCACTTACCGTTCGCGGCCGCTCCGCCGGCGCATGCGAGCACGCGAAGAGCGACTCAGGCGAGCGCGACACCCGCGGCACGGGACAGTGGCGGCGCGGCGCGCGGGCAGCGAGCGGCGGACTTGGATGTCGCGGGGCTTGGGTAGTATGGTAATCAATGTCGAGGCCTATCATGAGCGGCTCGAAGCGCAGACGAATCCTTCTCGTGGGCGATGACACGTCCGTCACCGCACGCCTG
The DNA here is from genome assembly GCA_021816775.1 of Pseudomonadota bacterium. GTDB lineage: Bacteria > Pseudomonadota > Gammaproteobacteria > Steroidobacterales > Steroidobacteraceae > 13-2-20CM-66-19. The sequence goes on along the minus strand of JAKAXA010000015.1, from coordinate 42,264 downwards.
GAGAGCCTGCTTGCGGAGCAGGGCCATGAGGCCACAGCATTTCCGACCCTCGCGGACCTGATGGCCGCATTGCCCGCCAGTCAACCCGATCTACTCATCTTCACCACCGGCGCGAACACGGCCTCCGCGCTGGCCCTGGCCGCGAAGCTCTCGAGCGCCTCCGGCTCCCCGTTCATATTGCTCACCTCGAGCTGGGATGAGAGCGACGCGCGCGCCGGCGCCGAGAGCGGCGCGCTCGCCGTGCTCGCCAGCAGCCCTGCGAATCTTGCGCACTGCGTGCCGGCAATCTCTCTGGCGCTCGAGCGCCACGCGGAGCTGCGCCTGCTGCGCCGCCGCACCGAGCTGCTCGGCGGGGCGCTGCGCCGGGCGCGCACCATCAGCGCGGCGACCGGCGTGCTCATGGAGCGGCTGAAGCTCGACCAGCAGCAGGCTTTTGAATCGCTGCGCGCGGCGGCGCGCGCGCAGCGCTGCCGGTTGAGTGAGTTCGCCGGCGCGCTGCTGCTGGCCCTGGAGGACCTGAATACCCTGCAGCCGATCAGCAACGATCGCCGCGCACGCTTGAAACGTGAACCCCGTCACGGCAACGCGCCCGCCAAATCGTAAGATTAATCACAACTCGCACACCCACACTCTCGTGTGCGCCTCAGGACGCAGCCTCGCGTCACCCGCTGCCGCCGACTCTTCGCGGCCAGATCCTGCCGGGCCCACGCTTCGCCCTTCACCTTGACCGACGACCCGAGCCGCGATGGCTCCGGCGCACACAGGACGACGTGGAAACTCAACGATTGCGGACGGTTCAACATCCCGGCCGCGTGGGCAGATTACTCGACTCGTTGCTCGGTTCGGACAGCTTCATCCCCGTAAACGCAACGCCCATCAACACGGCAGCGGAACTGCCGGCGCCGTTGCGCCGCCTGAGCCGTCTGATCGACGGGCAGGATTCGGTATGGCGGTCATGGAGAGAGGGGAAACGGATCTGGTTCTTCGAGGGCGTGTATTCCCTCGACCTGTCGCGCGAGCGGGGCAAACCGGTCATGAATCTGCGGGAGTACGACGAGGTCGGCGATCTTCGACGCTCGCTCACCTTCGTGCTGACCCCGGAGCATGGCTGGCAGCGTTGCGCATGAGCCATCTTGCACCGACTCCCGCGCCCGAACTGGTCGCATTGCTCGCGCCACTCATGACGGATACTCATCAATTGCGACGCGAGGCGTTCCCCGCTGCCGGGCTGTGCGACGCGTGCGCCACGCTCTGGAGTCTGCAGCGGCTCGCCCGTGCCGCGCGGGTCGCCGGCCTGCCGACCTACTCGTCGGTCGTGCTGCGCGTCGGCGAACAGCTGCAGCCCGCCGTGCGCTGTGGCGAACTCAGCGCGGCGCAGGGAGCGTTTCTGCGGCGATGGGCGCGCCTTTCCCTGCGCTACCTCCAGGCGCACGAGGACTTCAGGCACGCCGCGGCGCTGATCGACATGCTCGCAATCGAGCCCGTCTCAGAGTTCTCCGCGCAGGAGCGGGTCGAGTTGCTGCGCGGTCTGCTCACGGAAGCTGGGCAATCTGCCGCAAGCGCGCAGCTGATGCACGCCTCGTCCCCGAGCGGTGAGGAGCCTCCGCTGTGCGACTGCCTGCACTCGGATGGCCTGGCGGAGGCCGCGGCCAAGGGCGTCGAGGCCCTGGCCGCGCCCGTCAATCGCAAGACGCTTGAGCAGCGTCTGGGGGCCATGCTCACCCTCGGGACGCAGCGTCCGCTCGCCGTGTTGTCGCTCGGTCTGACGGGTATCGAAAATATCGTCGATAGTCTTGGCCGTGATTTCGGCGAGGCGATGTTGCGCCATGTCGCGGACCTGCTGGCGCGCAGCGTCGTGGCGGGCGGCTGGGTTGCGCGTACGGGCGATCATCAGTTCGTGGTGGCTTTGCCGGAACGTCCGGCTGCGGATGTCTCCCGTGAAGCGGCGCGTCTGATTGAGACCATCGGCCGCAGCCATCGTCTGTCGGGCCAGTCGGTCGCCGTGACGGCTCGCATTGGCATCGCGATGTGCCCGGACGATGGCCGTGGCGCAGGCGAGCTGCTCGGCAATGCCGAGGCGGCGCTGCATCATGCGGGCCGGTCCGCGCGGCAGCCTCTGCAGTTCTTCGCGATGCACATGCGTCAGGCGGCATTGCGCAGAGTCAGCATGGAGGCGCAGCTGCGTGAGGCGCTCGAGGCCGGCAGCTTCGAACTGCACTATCAGCCGAAGATCATGGTGCGCTCGGGCCGGCTCTGCGGCGTGGAGGCGGTGCTGCGCTGGCGCTGCGGCGACCGAGGACTCCTCTTGCCGTCGGAGTTCATCCCCATCGCGGAGGAGACCGGGCTGATCGTGCCGCTCGGGGAGTGGGTCATCGATGCGGCGTGCCTGCAGCTTAAGCGCTGGCGGGAGCAATCCGGCCCGAACATCCCCATAGCGGTGAACCTCTCGCCGGCCCAACTGAGTTCGCGCCGCACCGTCGAGCGCATCCTCGAGGCGCTCGAGCGCCATGCCGTGCCCGCTGAGCTGCTGGAGTTCGAGATCACCGAGACGGCGGTGATGGGAGATGGAGAGGAGTCCTTCGCTCACGTGGCCGATTTGGCGCGCCTCGGAGTGCGCCTGGCGCTCGATGATTTCGGTACCGGGTATTCAAACCTTGCCCAGCTTGGGCGGCTGCCGCTCGCTGCGCTCAAGCTCGACATGTCTCTGGTATCGCGCGTCGCGACTCACCCGCGCGACGCAACGGTCCTGAAGGCCATCATCGACATCGGGCATACGCTCGGGATGCGCGTGGTGGCCGAGGGCGTGGAGACTTGCGAGCAGCTGGAGGCGCTGCGCGCAGCCGGGTGCGACGAGTGTCAGGGCTTCCTCATTGCCCGACCCATGGGCGCGCAGCAGCTGCAGGAGTGGGCGCGCCGTCGCCCGGCGGGCGCCCGGGCCGCATGAGCAGCGCAGGCCGCATTTGCCGCCGGTGACCTGCGGCCGCGTGAAGCCGACCGCACCCGACCAACTCCGGTCAGTTCCCGCAGAGCGTCTTGCTCGGATGCCAGCGCAGCACGTTCGGCGCGTAGGTGGGTGGCCGGAAGGCACGCGCCTTGCGCTCGAAGGCGTAGGCGAAGCCCAGCAGCCGCGCCTCCGACCACTTCGGCCCGATGAATGACAGGCCGACCGGCAGCCCCTGCACCTGGCCCATCGGCACGGTGATGTAGGGATACCCGGCGACCGCAGGAAGAGTGCTGTCGCCGCCGCCGATGCCGGCATCGCCATTGACCAGATCGATCACCGAGGCCGGGTTCTGCGTGGGCGAGATCAGCGCCTCGATGCGGTGCTCCTTGAGCAGCCGATCGATGCCGTCGGGCCCGGCGAGCCGCAGATTCGTTGCGCGCGCCCGGAGGTAGGCCGGATCCTCAAGCCCCCGGGTGCGCTCGGCCTTGAGGAACAGACTCTGGCCGAACCAGCGCATCTCCTCGCGCCGGTGCGCATCGTCGAAGGCGATCAGATCCGCAAGCGTTCGGCTCTTGACCGCCGGGGGTGAGCCGGCGAGGTACTGCTTCATGTCGGCCTTCAGATCGGTGAGCAGCACGAGGTTTTCGTGCTTCTCGATCGGCGCCAGGTGATAGTCATCGACCTTCACCAGCACCGCGCCCTCGGCCTTCAGCAGCGCGAGCGCGTGATGGAACACGGCGAGCGTCTTGGGCGTGAAGTTCTTCAGCAGGAAATCGGCGATGCCGAGGCGCACGCCCTTCAGCGCGTTGGGGTTGAGGGCCGCGACGTAGTTGGTGCGGTGCGCATTGGCCTCGGCGGTGGCCGGGTCGGCCGGGTCGCTGCCCGCCATGGCGGTGAGCAGCATGGCCGCATCGCGCACGGTGCGGGCGATGGGCCCGGCGGTATCCTGGGTGTGGCTGATCGGGACGATGCCCGTGCGCGAGACCAGTCCCACGGTCGGCTTCAGGCCCACCACGCCATTCATCGCCGAGGGGCAAGTGATCGATCCGTCGGTCTCGGTGCCGATGGCGGCAGCGGCGAGTCCCGCGGCGACCCCGGCGGCGGAGCCGGAGCTCGAGCCGCACGCGGTACGATCGAGCATATAGGGATTGCGCGTGAGACCTCCGACGGCGCTCCAGCCGCTCGTGGAATGCTCGGAGCGGATGTTGGCCCACTCCGAGAGGTTCGCGCGCCCGAGAATCACGACGCCCGCGCGACGCAGGTTGCGGATCACCGTGGCGCTCACGGAGCGGACGTTGTTCGCCAGCGCGAGCGAGCCGGCGGTCGTGGGCAGCCCCGCGATGCCGATGTTGTCCTTGACCAGGATGGGGATGCCATCGAGCGGCCCGAGCGAGTTCCCCTCGGCGCGGCGCGCATCGGATGCGCGCGCTTCGGCCATGGCGCGCGGATTGAGGGCGATGACTGCGTGGATCTTCGGATTGATCCGCGCGATGCGCGCCTCGTAGGCGCGGACCAGGGACTGCGAGGTCAGCCGGTGGGCCGCCAGGTCGGCTGACAGCGCCGCCGCCGAGGTGCAGCTGAGATTGACCGCGAACGCCGGAGTGATCGCCAGACCGCACAGCGCACCGGCGCAGAAGGCAATAAGGCCGCGCATGCCGATCCCCCCAATTCGGATTATGCCGGGCACTCTATCGGGTGGGATGCCCGCGGCGCAAGCCTGGCGGTCGGGGACCGGGGTCCTTCCCGGATTGCATCATCACGATAACCGTTAAATTGACCCGCAGCGGCGAGGCTTCAACGCGCCGGCAAACTGCTGATCGTGTCGCTGCCGCTGAGGTTGCCGGTGCCGGGCGGCCCGAACGATTGCCAGGCTCTGCGCCTACGTTGCCCACGGCGAAGCGCGGCCCGCGCACCAGCGGCTTTCGAGGCACACTTGGCGGCATGCATTGCGGCGCCGGCCAGCAACAGCATGCGGCCTGAGGTGATGACGATTTGAGGCGCCCCCGACAGGTTGTCTTCCCTCGATCGATTTGTTTTGGTCTTCCAAGCGGCGCCCGGTGGCCCGACACCGGCGGCACATCGTCCCGCCGCTTGTGGGATCGAGCGCTGCGGTGAGAACGGCGCCTCGGCGCCTGGGTGCAGGGATTTGAGCGCGCGAAATGGGCCCTGCGCCTACTTTACGACCATCGTGTCGGTCCAATATGCCCGCGTGTGGCCTGCCGGCCGGACCTGGGTCACTCCGCCCCATCCATCGGTTCTGACTCGGGAAACGCGTTCGCCGGCGTGAAGCTCGATGCAGCCGTGTTTTTTGCCGGCCGCCTCGGTCTGTGGCCACGCGGCATTGTCGATCAGCGCAGCGGTCAGGATCCGCTTCAGGTCCACCTCGCGCGGGCACGCCGGGAAGTTCGCGGTCACCTTCATGTAGTGGATGTGCGCAAGCGAGGGCGGCCCGTGGGGTTTCGCGGAGGCTGCCGGCATATTGGCCGATGCCGAAACGCTCGTGCTGCTCGAATGCGGCGCAACGGTGCCGCTTCCCCGATGGTGCGGCCGGCGCCAATCGAGGGCAACGGCTGCAATCGACCCGACACTTTCCGTTGCCAGCCTTTGGGGCGGCAGACCGAGCTTGGCATATCGAGGCAACTCTTCGCCGTCGAACTTGGCGAGGCAGGCTGCACGCATTTCCCGGTCGATCCGGTGCATCATCGCTCGCAGCACAGACGGATCGTTGGCGTTGTGCGCGAGCGAGATCATGCCGAGCTGAAACTCGTCTCGCCCGTATTGTGCGACGCTTTCCCCAAACGGCGCCTTCGTGCAGTCCACCCCTGCAATTGCGACGTTCCCGGCGAGAATGAGACACCCGAGAAGCGCGATCTGCTGTTTCATACCGGCCCTTTTCGTCGGAGGGACAGAGCATACGCCGGCAATGCTCCGTGAGGAACGGGCCGGTCCCCACCGCCAGGGGCTCGCCGCGCCGGCCAGGATCTCTCCGAGCGCGAAAAAAATGCGCTCTCCCGCGCGCAGCCGTTCGTTCTCGCGCCAATGTTCCGTCACCGCACCGGCCGACCGGTTGCCGCGGGCGCAGGTAAGGGCATGATCCGCCAAGCGCCGTGCTCGATCGGACTTCGGGCCTGGCTTGCCGCAGGCCGGCGGCTCGGCCTCGGGTTCGAGGCAGCCGCTCAGTCGGGTTGTTCGACGAGGATCCGGCCGTCCGTGATCTGAACAGCGTAGGTGCGCAGCGGTTCGTACGCCGGGGGCGCGAGCGCCTCGCCGGTGCGCAGGCAGAAGCGGGCGCCGTGGCGGGGACAGATGATCTGACAGGACTCGACCTCGGCGCCCTCGAGCGGCTCGCCGTCGTGGGTGCACAGGTCATCGACCGCATAGAGGTCTGTGCCGCAGCGCACCACGAGCACCGCCTGGCCGTCGAGATCCACCGCGAGCGGCGTCTCCTCGGCGAGGCCCGCCGCGGGGCCGGCGTCGACCCAGCTCATCAGAACATCCCCGTCTGCAGCCGGGCTGCTTCGGACATCATGCTGTGATTCCAAGGCGGATCGAATGTCAGCTCGACGCGCGCCTCGCGCACCGTGGGGATCCGTTGAATCTTGTCGCGCACGTCGTCGACCAGAATCTCGCCCATGCCGCACCCGGGTGCGGTCAACGTCAGGGAGACGATGACGTTGCGCGTGCCGTCCTCGTTGGCCTCGACCTCGCATCCGTAGACCAGACCAAGATCGACGATGTTGATCGGAATCTCCGGATCGTAGCAGGTGCGCATCTGCTCCCAGGCGAGCGCCCGCACATCCTCCTCGGTGGCGTTCGGCGGCAATTCGGGCGGCTTGACCACTTCGCGCCCGATGGCCTCGGCATCCTCGCCGCTGATGCGCAGCAGGTTGCCTTCGATGTACACGGTGAAGCTGCCGCCGAGCGCCTGCGTGATGTAGCCGGACTGCCCGGGCTGCAGGGTGACCTCGGTGCCGGCCGGCACGATGACGGCGCGCACTTCGCGCTCAACGATGAACGGCTCGCTCTCATAACCAGGCATGGCTGCGGCTCACTCCGTCGTCACGGCATCCGCGCCGCGCTCGAGCGCGGCGTTCAAGGTGTGCCAGCACAGCGTCGCGCATTTGACGCGTGCGGGGAATTCACTCACGCCCGCGAGCGCGGCGAGCTTGCCGAGCGAGGCGTCCGCGGTCGCCTCCTGGTGCGTCAGCAGCGTGTGGACCTGCTCGTAGAGCGCCTGGATGGCGGCCTTGTCCTTGCCCTTGACCGCCTCGGTCATCAGCGAGGCGGATGCGGTCGAGATGGCGCAGCCCTTGCCCTCGAAGCGGATGTCCGCGATGCGCTCGCCCTCGAGCCGCACCCACACGGTGAGCCGGTCGCCGCAGAGCGGGTTGTGCCCGTCGGCCTGCGCGTCGGCGCCGGTGAGGGCGCCGAAATTGCGCGGCCTGCGGTTGTGATCGAGGATGACGTCGCGGTAAAGATCTTTCAGGTCCATCAGCCGAATACCTCGCGGGCCTTGCCGAGCGCGGCCACCAGTGCGCGCACGTCCGCCTCGGTGTTGTAGCAGCCGAAGGAGGCGCGGGCCGTCGCCGGGATGTCGAAGAAGGTCATCACCGGCATTGCGCAGTGATGGCCGGTGCGGATCGCCACGCCCTCGCTGTCGAGGATGGTGCCGAGGTCGTGCGGGTGGCAGCCGCGCAGCGTGAAGGACAGCACCGCGGCTTTGTGCGCGGCGGTGCCGATGATCTCGATGCCGGGCATGCGCTCGAGCTCGGCCGTGGCGAGCGCGAGCAGGCGCTGCTCGTGCGCGGCCACGGCCTCCACGCCCAGGCCCTCGAGGTAGTCCATGGCGGCCGCGAGCCCCACCGCGCCGGAGATGTTCGGCGTGCCCGCTTCGAACTTCCAGGGCAGCTCGTTGTAGGTGCTCTTCTCGAACGAGACGGTGCGGATCATGTCCCCGCCGCCTTGCCACGGCGGCATCTCCTCGAGCAGCTCCTCCCGGCCATAGAGCACGCCGATGCCGGTCGGGCCGTAGAGCTTGTGACCGGAGAAGGCGTAGAAATCGCAACCGAGCTCGCGAACGTCGACCGCGCTGTGCGGTACGGCCTGCGCGCCGTCGATGAGCACCAGGGCGCCGCTCGAGTGCGCCGCCTCGATGATGCGCTTGACCGGCACGACGGTGCCGAGAGCGTTCGAGACGTGTGCCACGGCGACGAGGCGCGTGCGCGCGGTGAGCAGCTCGAGGAGCCGGCCGAGGTCGACTTCCCCGCGCCGGTCGATCGGCGCGACCTTGAGCGTGCAGCCGCTCTGCTCGCAGACCATCTGCCACGGCACGATGTTGGCGTGATGCTCGAGGCCGGTGATGAGGATCTCATCGCCCGGAGCGAAGCGCGAGCGGGCGAAGGACTGGGCGACGAGGTTGATGCCTTCGGTCGCGCCGCGCACGAACACGATCTCGCGTGTCGAGCGGGCGTTGAGAAAACGCCGCGCCCGCTCGCGCGCGCCCTCGAAGGCCTCGGTAGCCGCCTGGCTGAGAGTGTGCACGCCGCGGTGCACGTTCGAGTGATAGTGGGTCTCGTAGCGCTCCACGGCGCGCAGCACCGCGAGCGGACGCTGGCCGGAGGCGGCACTGTCGAGGTAGACCAGCGGATGACCGTTGACCTGTTGCGCCAGGATGGGAAAGTCGGCGCGGACGCGCTCGACATCGAACGGCGCCGCGACGGCGCTGACGGCGTTCACAGCAGCTCCTTGAGGGCGACCGCCTCGCTCATCCGGCCGACGAGTCCGTGCTCGATCTGCCGGCGCAGCTGCGGCAGCTCGATCTTCGCGACCACGTCTTCGAGGAACGCCCATTTCAGCAGGTGCTGGGCGACCTCGGGTGCGATGCCGCGCGAGAGCAGATAGAAGAGCATGTTCTCATCGAGCTTGCCCGCGGTCGCCCCGTGGCTGCAGCGGACCTCATCGGTGTAGATCTCCAGCTGCGGGCGCAGGTCGATCTCGGCCTGCGCGCCATCGAGCAGTCCGCGCAGCGACTGGCGCGAGTCGGTGCCTGCGGCCTGCTCGCGCACCGCGATCTTGCCGTTGAAGGCCACGCGCGAGCGGTCCGAGGCGATGCCGCGGAAGGTCTGCACCGTGCTGGTGCGTGCGGCGAGATGCTCGCTGAGGGCGTACATGTCCTGGCTCTGCTGTGCCGCACCGAGCGCCGCGGCCGACAATGCCAGTTGCGCGGCGCGGCCCGTCAGCCGCGCGTGCACCGTCGAGCGGGAGGCGAGCGCGCCGGTGCCTACCGCCAGCAGGTCGTAGCGCGCATCGGCGGCGAGCTCCGCCGTCAGCGTGTCGAACCATGCGGTGCGCGCTGCGCAGTGCTGCAGGCGATAGTGGGTGAGGTGCGCGTTGGGCGCGAGCTCAACGCGCACGGCGCTGTTGACCAGAGTCGGGGCTTCACCGACCCCGACGTGCCGCTCCACCACGGTCAGCCGGGCGCCGGACTCGAGCGCAAGCCGCACGCGCGGATACGATGCGCCGCTGTCGGCGCCGGCGGCGGCGAGGAACACCAACTCGATGCCCGCGCCGGCGGCCTCAGAGCGTACTTCGATGCAGGCCGCGTCGGTGGCGAACGCCTCGTTGAGCAGAGCCAGGCGCGCTTCCGGCAGCTCCGAGGCGAGGCGCCATGTGCCATCGGCCGCGCTGCCCGACAGCAGGCTGCGCACCGTGACGCCGTGCGGTGCCGTCGCGCCCGAGCGCAGCCGGCCGTCGACGAATACATAGCGAGCGAATCCGCTCAGCGGCTCGGGCAGGGGCGGCAGCGCCTCGGCGGAGGGCTGCGCGGGGGTGAAGCGTGCGCGATCTAGGATGCGCAGGTTCGTATAGCGCCAGTTCTCCTCGCGCCCGGCCGGCAGCCCCTGCGCGCAGAGCATTTCAATCGCCTCGCTGCGCCGGCGCGCGTCGATGACGCTTCCCGGCAGCGCCGCGCGCGCCGCGCCGTACTCATCCCTGAGGCGAGTCAACACCGCCGCGCTCATGCCGCTTCGCCGATCAGCCAGTCGTAGCCGCGCTGCTCGAGCTCGAGCGCGAGCGTGCGGTCGCCGCTGCGCACGATGCGGCCATTGACCAGCACGTGCACGCGGTCGGGAACGATGTGCTCGAGCAGCCGCTGATAGTGCGTGACCAGCACGAGCGAGCGGTTGGGCGCGCGCAGCGTGTTGACGCCGCTCGCGACCACCTTGAGCGCATCGATGTCGAGTCCCGAGTCCGTCTCATCGAGCACCGCGAGGGCGGGCTCGAGCACGAGCATCTGCAGGATCTCGTTGCGCTTCTTCTCGCCTCCGGAGAAGCCCTCGTTGACCCCGCGCGAGAGCATGCTCTCGTCCATGCGCATCAGGCGCATCTTCTCGCGCACCAGGGTGAGGAACTCGAAGGCATCGACTTCGGGCAGGCCCCGGTGCTTGCGCGCGGCGTTCACCGCGGCCTTGAGCAGGTAGACGTTGTTGACCCCGGGGATCTCGACCGGGTACTGGAAGCCGAGAAACAGGCCCTCGCGCGCGCGCTCCTCGGGGCTGAGGGCGAGCAGGTCGCGGCCCTTGAAGCGCACCGTGCCGGCGGTGATGGCGTAGCCGGGGCGGCCGGCGAGCACGTGTGCGAGGGTGCTCTTGCCCGAGCCGTTCGGGCCCATGACGGCGTGCACTTCGCCCTCGGGCACCGTGAGCTCGAGGCCCTTGAGGATTTCCTTGCCGTCGACCGTGGCGTGCAGATTCTCGATTGTGAGCATGAATGTGACCCTGAAGATTAACCCACCGCGCCTTCGAGGCTGACGGCGAGCAGGTTCTGTGCCTCGACCGCGAACTCCATCGGCAGTTCCTTGAACACCGATTTGCAGAAGCCGCTGACGATCAGATTGACCGCGTCCTCGGCGCTGATGCCGCGGGCGAGGCAGTAAAAGAGCTCGTCCTCGCTGATTTTCGAGGTGCTCGCCTCGTGCTCGACGGTGGCGGACTCGTTCTTCACCTCGACGTAGGGAAAGGTGTGCGCGCCGCAGTCCGCGCCCATCAGCAGCGAATCGCACTGCGTGAAATTGCGCGCGCCGCCCGCGCTCGGCAGGATCTTCACCAGTCCTCGGTAGGTGTTCTGGCCGTGCCCGGCGGAGATGCCCTTGGAGATGATGGTGCTGCGGGTGTCGCGGCCGATGTGGATCATCTTGGTGCCCGTGTCGGCCTGCTGGCGGTTGTTGACGGTGGCCACCGAGTAGAACTCACCCACCGAGCCTTCCCCGCGCAGCACGCAGCTCGGGTACTTCCAGGTGATCGCCGAGCCGGTCTCGACCTGCGTCCAGGAGATGTGCGAATTGCGGCCGCGGCACTCGCCGCGCTTGGTCACGAAGTTGTAGATGCCGCCGACGCCATCGGCATCGCCCGGATACCAGTTCTGCACCGTCGAGTACTTGATGAACGCCTCATCGAGGGCGACGAGCTCCACCACCGCGGCGTGCAGCTGGTTCTCGTCGCGCTGCGGGGCCGAGCAGCCCTCGAGATAGCTGACGTACGCGCCGTCGTCGGCGATGATCAGCGTGCGCTCGAACTGGCCGGTCTTGGCCGCGTTGATGCGGAAGTAGGTCGACAGCTCCATCGGGCAGCGCACGCCCTTCGGCACGTAGACGAACGAGCCGTCGGTGAACACCGCGGAATTCAGCGCCGCGAAGAAATTGTCGCCGTAGGGCACGACGGTGCCGAGGTAGCGCTCGATGAGTTCGGGGTGCTTCACCACCGCCTCGGAGAAGGGGCAGAAGATCACCCCGGCCTCCTGCAGGCGCTCCTTGAAGGTGGTGGCCACCGACACGCTGTCGAACACCGCGTCCACCGCCACCCCGGCGAGCCGGGCGCGCTCGTGCAGCGGCACGCCGAGCTTCTCGTAGGTCTCGAGCAGCTTCGGGTCCACCTCGGCGAGGCTCTTCGGCCCGTCGGTCCTGTTCTTCGGCGCCGAATAGTAGGAGATCGCCTGGTAGTCGATCGGCGCGAAGTGCACGTGCGGCCAGTGCGGCTCGCGCATCGTCAGCCAGTGTCTGAGCGCCTTCAGGCGCCACTCGGTGAGAAAGGCCGGCTCGCCCTTCTTGCGCGAGATCAGGCGCACCACGTCCTCATCGAGTCCCGGCGGCACGGTGTCGGAGTCGATGTCGGTGAGGAAGCCGTGACGGTAGCCGCGGCCGATCAGGTTCTCGAGCTCTGTCGCTTCTTTCATGGGCGGTAAACCGATGCAGTGGATCAGGCGTTCGGCATGCGCAGCGGGGCGGCGATGACGGCCGCCTTCAGGTCGCGCTCGAGCGCCGGCTGACGGATCGGGAACGGGTCGATGCCCGCGAGCTGGGCCAGGCTCACGTCGAACAGCGAGCGCCGGATGGCGAGATTCAGCCGCTGCCACACGTGCCCGACGCGGCAGCTCTGCTCGATCCCGCAGTGCCCGTGCCCCACCGAGCAGTCGGTGAGCGCGACCGGCCCCTCGAGCGCATCGAGGATGGCCGCCGCGCTGATCTGCGTCGCCGGCCGCGCCAGCTGATAGCCACCGTGCAGGCCGCGGGTCGAGGTCACCAGGCCGGCCCGCTGCAGCTGCTTCAGCAGCTTGCTCACGGTCGGGGCGGCAATGTGCGTCTGTTCGGCGAGCGCCGTGGCCGTCTGCACTCGCTCGGGTTGAGCGGCGAGCACGGCGAGCAGCACCGTCGCGTAGTCGGTAAGCCGGCTGATGCGGACCATGGGGTCGTCCTCTGGAACTAGGACTAGTTTAGTACTATTTGGCTTGCGAACCAAGCGGTGTCCGGAACCGGGCGCCGCCTCGGCGGGTCATTTGGTATCCTGCGGCCCTCGTGGCGCGCAGCAAAGCGAGGCCGACCCCCGGCGCGCGCGGCCGAACCACTCTGTCGCGGAGAAACGTCATGAATCGCAGTGAGCTTGCTCGAACTGCCCAGGCGATGGTCGCCAAGGGCAAAGGGATCCTGGCCGCGGACGAGAGCACCGGAACGATCCGCAAGCGCTTCGATGCCATCAAGCTCGACTCGACCGAGGAGCACCGGCGCGCGTACCGGGAGCTGCTGTTCACCGCCCCGGGCGCGCCGGACTCGATCAGCGGGGTGATCCTGTACGATGAGACCATCCGGCAGAAGACCGCCGACGGCACGCCGTTCCCACAATACCTTGCGCAGCATGGCATCATCCCGGGCATCAAGGTCGATCAGGGCGCCAAGCCGCTCGCCGGCTTCCCCGGCGAGACCGTCACCGAGGGGCTCGACGGGCTGCGCGAGCGGCTCATCGGGTACCGGCAACTCGGCGCGCGCTTTGCCAAATGGCGTGCCGTCATCGACATCGCGGCCGGCATTCCCACCGCCTTCGCCATCGAGGCGAACGCGCATGCGCTCGCGCGCTACGCGGCGCTGTGCCAGGAAAACGACATCGTGCCGATCGTCGAGCCGGAGGTGCTGATGGACGGGGATCACTCCATCGAGCGCTGCGAAGAGGTCACGGACGCGACGCTGAGCCGCGTGTTCCAGCGCCTGCAGGATCACCGCATTTATCTCGAGGGCATGGTTCTGAAGCCCAACATGGTGATCTCGGGCAAGAAGGCCGCCCATCGTGCCGCCCCCGAGGCGGTCGCGGAGGCCACCGTGCGCTGCCTGAAGCGGCACGTGCCGCCGGCGGTGCCCGGCATCGCATTCCTCTCCGGCGGCCAGTCGCCCACCGAGGCGACGCTGCACCTGTCGCTGATCAACCGCGCGGGGCCCTTGCCCTGGTCGCTGACCTTCAGCTACGGGCGGGCGCTGCAGGAGACGGCACTCGCCGCCTGGGGCGGGCGCAGCTCGAATTTCAAGGCCGCCCAGCAGGAATTCGCGCGCCGCGCGCGCCTGAACGGGCTCGCGAGCAGCGGCCGCTACACGGCCGAGATGGAACAGGCCGCCTGATGGGGCCGCCCGGACGAAAGGATCCGTGTGACTGATTCACAGACCGCTTCGCCGCAGGGCGCGAGCGACGCCGTGATCGACGTGCGCGACGTGCATTACGCCATCGACGGCCGGCCGATCTTCAGCGGGCTCGACATCGTCGCCCGCCGTGGACTGATCACCGCCGTCATGGGCCCGAGCGGCACGGGCAAGACCACGCTGCTGCGCCTGATCACCGGCCAGATCTACGCCGATTCGGGCCTGGTGTCGGTGTTCGGCCACGATGTCGGCACGTTGAACGGCCCGCAGCTCTACGCCATGCGCCAGCGCATGGGCGTGCTCTTTCAGAACGGCGCGCTGCTGACCGACGTCGACGTATTCGAGAACGTCGCCTTTCCGGTGCGCGAGCACACCGATCTGCCCGAGCCGCTCATCCGCAGGCTGGTGCTCACCAAGCTCGAGGCGGTCGGGTTGCGCGGCGCGGCGCGTCTGATGCCCGCGGAGCTCTCCGGCGGCATGGCGCGGCGTGTGGCGCTGGCGCGCGCCATCGTCATGGACCCGGAGGTGCTGATCTACGACGAGCCGTTCGTGGGGCTCGATCCGATCTCCCTCGGGGTGATCCTGCGCCTGGTGAAGCAGATGAACGACGCGCTGAAGATCACGAGCGTCGTGGTTTCGCACGATGTGCAGGAGATCTCCAGCATCGCCGACTACAGCTATCTGCTCTCGGAGGGCCGCATTGCGGCCGCCGGGACCCCGGCCGAGCTTGCGCGCAGCGACTCCCCGACGGTGCGTCAGTTCATGACGGGCAGCGCCGAGGGCCCCGTGCGCTTTCATTACCCGGCGGCCGACTATGCCGCAGAGCTGCTGGAGAGCCCGCAATGAGCGCCGCATCCAAGGCCGGCGTGACCGAGCTGGTGCGCAAGACCGGCCTCACCGGCCTGTTCTTCGTGCGCCTGCTCGGGGCGTGCATCCCGGCGCTCGCGCGGCCGAAGCTGATCATCGCGCAGGTCTACAACGCGGGCGCCCGCTCGCTCATCATCATCATGCTCTCGGGGCTGTTCACCGGCATGGTGCTCGGCCTGCAGGGCTATGATCTGCTGAATCGCTTCGGCGCCACCGAGGCGCTCGGCACGGCCGCGGCGATGGCGCTGCTGAAGGAGCTCGGGCCGGTGCTGACCGCGTTGCTGTTCGCCGGGCGGGCGGGCACCGCGCTCACCTCGGAGATCGGCCTGATGCGCGCCACCGATCAGCTCACGGCCATGGAGGTGATGGCGGTCGACCCGATGCGCTATGTGGCCGCGCCGCGCTTCCTCGGCGGGCTGATCGCCGTGCCGCTGCTCACTGCGGTATTCAACGCCATCGGCCTCTACGGGGCGCAGCTGATCGGCGTGCAGCTGCTCGGCGTCGATCACGGCACATTCTGGTCCCAGACCCAAAGCGCGGTGGCCCTGAAGGACGTGACCGAGGGGGTCGTCAAGAGCGTCGTGTTCGGCGCCGTCGTCAGCCTGATCGCGGTCAATGAGGGCTACCACGCCGAGCCGACCGCCGAGGGCGTCGGATTGGCCACCACCCGCACCGTGGTCGCCTCCTCGGTGATGACGCTGCTGCTCGATTACATACTCACCGCCGCATTCATGTAAGAGGAACTCCCCCGCCATGCGCGCCAATCGCTCTTTAGAAATCGGAACGGGCCTGTTCGTGCTGCTCGGGCTCGCGGCGCTGCTGTTTCTCAGCATGCAGCTGCCGGCCAACGGCCTGAAATTCGGCTTCACCAAGCCCGCGGGCTACCCGGTCACCGCGCAATTCGACAACATCGGCAGCCTCAAGGTCGGCGCGCCGGTGCGCATGGCCGGCGTGCGCATCGGCCAGGTGACCCGCATCGACTTCGACACCAATACCGAGCGGGCCAAGGTGTGGCTGAGCATCAACCCGCGCTTCAACCAGATCCCGATGGACAGCTCGGCCAGCATCGACACCGAGGGGCTGCTCGGCGGGCAGTACATCAGCATCAGCCCCGGCGGCATGCCGACCTACCTCAAGGCCGGCAGCCAGATCATTCAGACCCAGTCGGCACTCGTGCTCGAGAATCTGATCAACAAATTCTTCGCCACCACCGCCAACAAGAGCGCGAGCCAAAGCTCAGGCGGCGGTACAAAGGAGCCCCAGAAATGAAATTCGCGTCCGCAATCGCGGCGGCAGCATTCGCCGCGACATTGGTGCTGCAGCCCGCGGCGCACGCCGCCGCCCCGAGCGCGCAGAGCGCGCGGGTCCCTTTCGAACAGCCTTCGCAGCTGGTCCAATCGGTCGCCAACGACATCCTCAAGGCGCTCAACGGGCACCGCGCGGAGCTGCGCGCCCATCCGCAGCAGATCCGCTCGATCATCGAGAAGTATCTGCTGCCGCATTTCGATGCCGAGCTCGCCGCCGACGGAGTGCTGGGGCGTTTCGCGAAGGGCGCGACGAAGGAGCAGAAAGCGCGCTTCATACAGGCCTTCAAGGACTCGCTGATCAAGAACTACGGCGCGTTCATCGTGGACTTCCACTCGAACACGCTGACGGTGTACCCGACTCACGTGAAGCCCGGGACGCCGGCGGCGGTCGTGCGCACCTACTTCACCCGCGCCGACGGCTCGAAGGTTCCGGTGTTCTTTGACCTCTGGATGACCCCCTCGGGCGAGTGGAAGGTGTTCAACCTCAGCGTCGAGGGGGTCAGCTACGTGCAGAGCTATCGCGCCGACCTCGGCCCGCAGATCGAGCAATACGGCCTCGATACCGTCATCAAGCGGCTCGAGCAGGGCGAGACGCCGACCGCGCTCAAAAAGAAGAATTGAGCGGCGCACACATGGCGGGGCAGGCACGCGCGGCCGAGGGCCAGAGGTTCGAGTTCACCGTCCGTTCCCCGGAGCGGGCCGAGGTGCGCGGATCGCTCGTCTTTGCAACGGCGCGGCGCGCGCGCGCCGCGGGGCTGGCGGCGCTGCGGGCCGCGGCCGGAGCGCTCGTGATCGACTGCGGCGCGCTGGGGCAGACCGACAGCGCAGGACTCGCGGTGCTGCTCGACTGGCTGGCCGAGGCGCGCCACGCGCAGCGTCAGCTGCGCTTCGAGCATCTGCCGGAGGAGCTGCTGCGCCTGGCGCGCATCAGCTCCGTCGACGGAATGCTGCAGCAGGGCGTCTGAGGCGCTTCCTCGGGCAGGAGCGGCCGGGCTAGTTGCCGCCGCCGCTCTGGAATTCCTTCAACTGCTGCTCGGCGCTGTTCGCCGCGGGCGGACCCTTGACCATGAAGCGGCGCTGCGCGAGGTACGCATGGCGCGCGAATGCGTACGGGTCGATGGATTTCCTGATCAGGCCGATGGTCGGCTGCAGCTGCGCATCGGTGTTGATCACCCCAACGCCGCGAGTGCCCCAATCGGCCCAGGTGTTTTGCACGTAATGCATCGGGGTGGTGTACTCCTCCGGCACCAACCCGACCGTATCGCGCACATCGGAGGGACCGAAGAAGGGCAGCACCAGGTAGGGCCCCGTGCCGATGCCCCACTTGCCGAAGGTCTGGCCGAAATCGCGCTCCTCGCGCGGCATGCCGAGGTACACCGCCGGGTCGAACAGCCCGCCGAACCCGAGCGTCGTGTTGACCACCAGCCGGCCCGTGTCGCGTGCGAAGTCCTTCAGCTTCCACTGCAGCAGATCGTTCACGATGACGGTCGGGTACTCGAGGTTGCTGAAGAAATTGCTGATGCCAAGGCGGATCGGGTCGGGCACGACGCGCACGTAGGTCCGCGCGACGGGCGTGCCGATGTGGTTGTAGAAATCCATGTCGAAGCGGAAGGTCACGCGGTTCATGCGCTGCCAGGGGTCGCGCGGGTCGCGCTCGGCACGCGGCACGGCCGCGCAGCCGATGAGCGAGAGCGACAGGGCGGTGAGCGCGATCAGTGCGAGTTTCTTGCCGTTGTTTGCCATGACGTGTCCGTGCGCAATCCTGGTGCGCATTGTATCAGCCAGATGATTCGGATTCGGCGGCGCCCGGGGCGCCGCCCGATGATGCGGCTTGCCGGCCGGTCAGCTGCTGTGGCGCGCGCGATAGCGCATCAAGTAGTCCTTGACCTCCTTGAGTCGGGCGCTGATGCGCTGGCGCTGCACGTAGTTCAGGTGCGGCATGGTGAGGGCAATCTGATACTGCTTGATGGCAAGCGGCAGATTGCCCTGGCGGAGCTGGTATTCGCCCATGTAGTAGTACGCATCGCCGAGGTCGCCCGCGGCGCTCGCGGCGCGCGCGGTGAGCTCGATCTCGTTCTGAGACGGATTCACGAGGTTGAACAGATCGAGCAGCATCCGGTGCGCCTCGGCGTCCTTGTGATCCAGCATGAGCGCCTGGGCGTAACGCACGGTGACGGGCACGTTGAGCGGAAAGAGGCGCTTGGCCTGGGCGAAGGTCGCGAGCGCCTCACGCATCTCGCCGGCCTGCGCCTGTGCCTGGCCCAATGCGACGTAGAGCAGGTGCAGGTCCGGGTGCGCCGCGAGCAGCGTGGCAAAGCGCTTCGCCGCCCGATGCGCATGGCCGGCGTGCAGCAGCGCGAGCGCATAGCCGTACTCGTCGCCCAGGCCGCGTTTGCCGCGCGCCAGGCGATTGGCGTAGTAGCGCACCAGGTTGTCCGATGAGCGGGCGGTGAGAACCCGTACGCGCGCCTTGATGATGTAGTAGTCCGGAGAGCTCGTGTCGGGCACTGGAGGGAACTGCGCGGCGCGCGCCCGGGCCTGCGCGATGCGGTCGGCCGTGATCGGGTGGCCGATCAGCACCGCCGGCACCCAGCTGTCCTGAATGCCCTCGAGCCGCATGAGCCGCTGGAAGATATCGGCCATCGCTTCCGGGTCGAAGCCCGCGGCGGCCAGGTACTCGATGCCGACGCGGTCGGCCTCCTCCTCCACGCCGCGGCTGTAGTCGATCTGCTCCTGGGCGGCGAGGCCCTGCGAGGCGACGATGCCGCCCTCGATGGCCTGGCCGCTGCCGCCGATCGCCCCGAGCAGGATGCTGCCGAGCATGGCGGCGATCGACTCGATGCTCGCCTTGTGGGCATTAAGGACTTTGCGCGCGATGTGGTTCTGGGTCTCGTGCGCAGTCTCGTGCGCCATCACCGCGGCGAGCTCGGACTCGGTTCTCGTAAAGACAATGAGCCCGGAGTTGATGAACACGAAGTTGCCCGGCGCGGCGAACGAGTTCACCACCGGCGTGTTGACGCAGAAGTAGTGAAAGCCCGCAGCGCCCTTGTCGCTCTGCGCGGCGAGCCGCTTGCCGATGGAGTTGAGGTACTCCTCGACTTCCGGATCCTCGACCAGCTGATGCTGAGCGCGCATCTGCAGCATCATCGCGTAGCCGATTTGGTACTGCTCAGATTCCGGCAGAGCAACGGAGGCGGCGCTGCCGAGCGCCGGCAGCTGCGAGTCGATCGCCGAGGGCAGATCGGTGGTGAGCGGAATCGGCGGCAGCGGCGGAGGAGGGCCCGCCACAGGGGTCGCCGCGGCGGTGGCTACCGTCGCGTTCAGGAAGGCAGCCAGCAGAACCCATACGAGCGCGCGCATGCAGCTTGGACCTCGGCCGGCGACCATCAGTTTCCCTTAAAGAACAGAAGCTTACAATTATTCAGCTGCGGGAGGGCACGCCGGCCCGGCTGCCAGCTTACAACATGTCGGAGGCAAAGTCCGCCAGGCGGGAGCGCTCGCCCCGCACGAGGGTGACGTGTCCGGAATGCGGCCAGCCGCGGAAGCGGTTCACCACGTAGGTGAGCCCCGAGGTCGTCTCGGTCAGGTACGGGGTGTCGATCTGCGCGACGTTGCCGAGACAGACGAGCTTGGTGCCGGGGCCGGCGCGGGTGATGAGCGCTTTCATCTGCTTCGGGGTGAGATTCTGCGCCTCGTCGAGGATCACGAAGCGGTTGAGGAAGGTGCGCCCGCGCATGAAATTGAGCGAGCGGATCTTGATGCGGTTGCGCAGCAGGTCCTGAGTGGCCGCCCGGCCCCAGTTGCCGCCTTCCTGGCTGCCGGTGAGCACCTCGAGGTTGTCCATGAGCGCCCCCATCCACGGCTCCATCTTCTCCTCCTCGGTGCCGGGCAGAAAGCCGATGTCCTCCCCGAGCGGGATCGTCACGCGGGTCATGATGATCTCGGCGAAGCGGTTCGTCTCGAGGGTCTGCATCAGACCGGCGGCGAGTGTGAGCAGGGTCTTGCCGGTGCCGGCAGGCCCCAGCACGCTGATGAAATCGATCTGCGGATCCATCAGCAGGTTGAGCGCGAAGTTCTGCTCGCGGTTGCGCGCGGTGATGCCCCAGATCCCGTGCCGCTCGTTGCGGTGATCGCGCAGCAGCTCGATCACGGCCCGCTCGCCGTCGAGGCGCCGCACGATGCCCTCGATGCCCTGCTCGCCGGACTCGTAGAGCCCCTGGTTGGTCTGCCACTGGCGCACCGAAGGGCCGGTGATCTCATAGAAGGTGCGCTCGCCTTCCTTCCAGGAGCGCATGTCCTGGCCGTGGCGCTCCCAGAAGTCCGTCGGCAGCTCGCTCATGCCGCCGTAGAGCACGTCGGAATCCTCCAGCGTCTTGTCGCTGTAGTAATCCTCCACGTGCACGCCGAGCACTGCGGCCTTGATGCGCAGGTTGATGTCCTTGGAGACGAGAATGACGGTCGAGTCCGGCAAGTCGCGCTGCAGCATCAGCGTCTGCGCGAGAATGGCGTTGTCGTTGCCGGCCACCTGCAGGGCCGGCGGCGCGCCCGATGGCGGACGGGTCTGGAAATAGAGCCTTCCGGAGCAGTGCCTCTTGCCGTGGTTGCCGCTGTAGCCTGCCGGCAGCGGCAGTCCGCGGTCGATCTCCTCCTTGGTGGCCCCGCGCATCATGTCATCGAGAAAGCGGCTCACCTGGCGCACGTTGCGCGACGCCTCGGACAGGCCCTTCTTGTGCGCATCGAGCTCCTCGAGCACGACCATCGGCAGATAGACGTCGTGCTCCTCGAAGCGGAAGATGCAGGTCGGATCGTGCATCAATACATTGGTGTCGAGCACGAAGATGCGCTGCGCGCCGCGTGGCCTGGCCTTGTTTTCGGCGCGTTCGGCGGCCCGTGCGGCGCCGCTCACCGTGTCAGAGGGATTGCGCCGCTTCAAGCACTGCCTCCACGTGTCCCGGGACTTTCACCGTGCGCCACTCGTGGCGCAGGACGCCGCGCTTGTCGATGAGGAAGGTGCTGCGCTCGATGCCGAGGTACTTGCGACCGTAGAGGCTCTTCTCGCGTATCACGTCGAAGAGTTTGCACGCCCGCTCGTCCTCATCGGACAGCAGGGCGAAAGGCAGCCGCTCCTTGCTCTTGAACTTCTCGTGCGAGGCGAGGCTGTCGCGCGAGATGCCGACCACCCGTGCGCCGGCCCTGAGGAAGGCGGCGTGCAGATCGCGGAAGTCCTGCGACTCACGCGTGCACCCGGAGGTCATGTCCTTGGGGTAGAAGTAGATGACCAGCGCCTTGCCGGCGGCGCCCTTCAGCGTGAAGGTCTCACCGCCGGTGGCGGGCAGGGAGAAATCGGGAACTTTCGTTCCGAGCTCGACTTTGGGCATGGGTCAGGACTTCACCGGTTCGAGAATGGCATCCAGATTGAGCGAGTCGCAGTAGTCCATGAACTCCTCGCGCAGGTGCGCGACGGGAATGCGGCTCGGCACGTTCACGATCATCTGCACGGAGAACATCGGTGCGCCGGTGTGCGCCGCCGGGTAGCTGCGGGTCGACACTTCCGCGATGTCGATGCCGCGGCTCGCGAAGAATCCCGACAGCCCGGCGACGATGCCGCCCTGATCCAGACTCACCACGTCGATCGAGTAGGGCAGCATGTCGGTGCGCGAGGGGCGCGGCTCGGTGCGCTTCATGTGCACGCTGAAGGCGCCGGTTCCGGCGAGGCGCGTGAATTCGGACTCGAGCTTGGCGAGCGCATGCCAGTTGCCCGAGATGAGCAGCAGCATGGCGAATTCCGCCCCCAGAGCCACCATGCGGCTCTCGGTAATGTTTCCGCCGCACTCGCTGATCACCCGGGTCAGCTCGTGGACCATCCCTGTTCTGTCACTGCCGATCGCCGAAACGGCCAGGTGCTGCTTCATCGTGTCTGTCGGTGCGGGCATCGCTGTGCTCGGCAGCAGAGTGTACCGGGACACCGGGGCGCTGGCGACCACCGCCCGGGGGACCGCAGCGGCGCGACCCAAGTGCGGCCAGAGCGGATATACTTGCCGCCTGTCCGTGCCTGCTCGCGCACGCCAAGATCGAAGACCTCCTTGAGCCCGCCCGCATCCGCCGCGGCAAACGGTCGCGGCATCGCCGAAGTCACCACGGGGAGCCTCGTGGCCATCGTCACGCCCATGAGCGGCGATGGCGCGATCGATCTCGGCGCCTGGGACCGCCTGATCGAGTGGCACATCGACAGCGGCACCCACGCCCTGGTGATCGGGGGCACCACCGGGGAGTCGGCCACCCTCACGGACGCGGAATTGCACCGGCTCGCCGAGCGAGCCTGCGAGCGCTCGGGAGGCCGGATCGGCATCATCGTCGGGGCGGGCTCGAGCAGCACGGCCGCCACGGCGGCCCGCGCGCACGCCCTCTCGGAGCTGCCGATCGATGCGCTCCTGGTGGTCACTCCGGCGTATAACCGCCCGACCCAGGAAGGGCTGTATCGGCACTTCGCGGCTGTCGCGCAGATGTCCGCCAAGCCGCTGATTCTCTACAATGTTCCGGCCCGCACCGCGGTGGACATGCTGCCGGCGACGACCGGGCGCCTCTCGCAACTGCCGGGCATCGTGGCGGTCAAAGAGGCGGTGCCCGGAGCGGATCGGGTTCGCCAGATTCTGGCGGCCAGCCGCGAAGGTTTCGTCGTCCTGAGCGGTGACGATGCGAGCGCGCGCGAGGCGATCCTCGCCGGGGCGCGCGGGGTGATCTCGGTGACCGCCAATGTGATGCCCAGGGCGATGGCGGACATGGTTGCCGCGGCGCTGCGCGGGGACGCCCCGCTCGCCGAGCGCCTGGATGCGCCCCTGCAGGGTCTGCATCGGGCGCTGTTCCTCGAGGCCAATCCCATCCCGGTCAAATGGGCGCTGGCCCGGCTGGGGCGGATCGGCCCGGGCATCAGGCTGCCGATGACGGAGCTGTCCGAGTCCCATCGGCCGGGGGTGCTGGCCGCGCTGCGGGCCGCGGGTCAGACGACCTGATGCGCCGCGGGCCCGATTTGGAAATCATTGCGAGCGAGGAGAGTCGTTGATGAAGTTCAGAGCCGGGTGGGCTCTTGCCGCCGTGTTGCCGGTACTGTCCGGCTGTCATGCGATGCGCGCGCTGACCGCAGAGTCGTGCCACAAGCCGCAGCCGTACATGAAAGCCGCGAGCATTGCGCCACTGAAGATCCCCGTGGGGCTTGACGGCCCGAACACGACCGACGCGCTGGTCGTACCGCCGCTGAAGGGGCCGACACCCCCGCCGCCGGCGGCCAATCAGCCGTGCCTGGATGCTCCGCCCTCCTTTACGGTGCCGCACGCGCAGCCGGCCCCGAAGGCCTGAGGGCCCTCGCCGGGCCGGACTGTCAGCGGCGCGAGCGGGCGTAGTATGATGCGCGCCCCCGCCCACCCCCTGAGGGCGCATGGAGGGCGGCGGCGAAAGACGCGGAGAGGTGGCCGAGCGGTCGAAGGCGCTGGACTGGAATTCCAGTAACATCTTCACGGGTGTTCGTGGGTTCGAATCCCACCCTCTCCGCCAGTCTTGATGGTTCGCGCAATCCCCAGGTTAGGGCGAATTCGCGACTCAATATCTCGCTCAGGATTATCCTCAGTCCCGGTCGGTGCGGCGCGCACCGGAGCGCGGGCGTCCCTCGGCGCGACGAACGCGCCTGCGCATCGGCCGGCTCGCAGCCTTCTCGATGATTCTCAGCGCTCGAGCAAGCGCATTCCGTTCGGGACACGATGGACAGCTGTCGAGTGTCTCCGAGAGGCTGTTGCGAGCGATCTGCGCACACTGATCAGGCAAGCCGGTCAGGTCCGCATCCTCCAGTCCAGAGATTTGCTGCAGCTGCCTCAGTCCCTGCGAGTCGAGCCACTGCTCGGCGGCCGGATCGGATGCGAAGATTGGCAGAGCAGGTGTATCGCCGTGTATCCATGTCTGTGTGGTCAGCACGTCATAGACGGGAGCCAGACGCGGTTGCGCCACGTCCTCGCCATAGAGCAAACCGAAATTCTTCAAGTGTGCATCCCCGTTGCGAAGCACATCATTCAGTACGATCAGGGTGAGCAGTGCGCGGCGGTCTGCGGCTTGGTGCGCGGGGTCAACAAAATTCCCGATCATTCGAAACAGGTGCTCGATAGAGCCACTGTACTTGCCCGCTCGTCGAATGCCGGAGAGAGCGCAGGCGTCCTCGAACCCCAGGCGACCGCCGGTATCATCAATGTCAAAGCGCTCGACGATGATCGAGGTGAGGTCCGGTGCCAGTTCGACGGATGGCACGGCGAGGTTGGCTGCCGCACATGCCTTGAGGCACGCGTACTCCACCAGGCAGGCGCCGGTGAAGTTGGCGGTGTCGAATTTAACGATGGAACCATGCCCGACAACAGTGCCGGGCCGCGTTCGGCCGTGTGGATGCACGGACATCTTCGGCATCACTCCGGCGACGCCGAACAGCTGCGGCGACTTGCGCAAAATCGTCGCGAGGCGCCGTGCTGCGCCTTCCGAGCGCGCAGCTTCGAGAATCTCTTCGTCCAGTCCCTTGTCCCGTTCGAGCGGACCCCCGAAGGTGACGCGGCCGAGGGTATGCCTGCCAATGAGCCGTAGTAGCGACAAATCGCTGTCGACATCAATGTGTTTTCCGAAGCGGTTGCGGATCGCTTCGAGGAGCATTCCCTCAGGAAGTGAGACCTCGAACGGGGGCGGCAGCCCGTTGTACCCACGATACTCCTCGGGCGGTTCCCCGGGTGGCATCACGAGCGATACCGCGAGTTGTGGCGGAGTTGCCGGCCGATATTCGAAATCGATCAAGCCCGTCGCAACGTCCTCGCGAAGCACGCCGACGTGCTCATCCGAAACGTAAACGTCAAGTTCGCTCACGCCGAGCTTTCATGTCAAGGCGATCACGGCGCAAACGCTCCGCCGTCATGAGCTCCTTGAGTAATGGGCGCCGGCGAGGTTGCTGCTCGACCGTCTGTGCCACTTCCGTGTTCGTGATGCGCTTGCCGTACGGCTCCACTTCATCCCGCGCAATCGACGGGAACGCAGTTTCGAGCGGGACACGCCGTCGGGTCTGCCGTTTACGCTCAGGTCTCATCAAATCCTTGCGAGGTGGACGTGTCGGAGCGCTCAGGTGCGCAAAGTCGAGCGCCAGCACGCCCATCATTGCGGCCAGGCTTTGCGAAGACACTCCGCGACCCGCTTCGGCGGCAATGACCGTCGGGCGCGATACCGAGGCTGCCTGAGCCAGTTCGGCCTGCTTCATCCCACGCCGCCGACGCTCGGCACGTAGCCGCATGCCGAGCTCCTTCAGCATGCGTAGCGATTGGGTTTCGACTCGCAGAATCATCGAATCCTGAAATTTCCGGCCGCCGACGGACCGGTGTGTTCTGATGGTCGGGATGATGATGCGCCAGGCCTGCAGGAATGTCAAAGAATATTGACATTTGAGCACTCGGATTGGGGCGTTGGCCGCCAGGAGCGCCTCCGAGCGCCTGGGTAAATCGGCACATAGCGCGACGCTCGGAAAATCGAGTAGGCCTGGGGCAGACTGGCTTCGCATGACGCGCTGACTGGCGAGCCTGTCATTGGCGCCGGGGATTACGCACGCAGTGCGCACCAGCGGTGCGAAACGCCTTGATTTACGTCATTTGTTGCGGACACCCTCTCCGCCAACCGTTCGATGAACGTCGGCGCACTCCCTGTAGCGACCGGTGCACAGTTGGGCAAGTTGTGCTGTTCACCGCCGCGCCAATCGCAGTGCGTCGGTCAGACAGCCAGTTCTCGACCTGCAGATCCGGGACACGCGAGAATTCCCGCTCGTTGTCGATTACGACGGTGAGATCGAATGCCCGCGCGTGCGCGGCGATCACAAGATCGTTCGGACCGACAGGATTGCCGTGCGGCGCCAGATGGTGGCGGATTTCTCCATAATGGAAGTCGCTCAGCGTTTCCAACGGCAGCACCTCCAAGGCGGATAAGACGAGATTGACACGCTCGGAGAGTGGTTCGATTTTTTTTTCGGCTCCATGGCGAAGCTCACAGGCCACGATCGTGATCGTGCACACCGAGTCTCGCCGTTCAAGGCGATCTGCCGTGCGACTTGACCCTGCAAATGTCGTATCAGGTCGGACAGGATGCTGGTGTCCAAGGGGTAACGAAGTGTCGCCCTCAAAGCGCAAGGTGGCCCCATCGGCCGCCAATTCAAATTCGCGAGGAATGCGCTGGGTTTGGCTTCTGCTGTTGCGGAACAGTCGTACCTGGCGCTCGGTCTCGTGCATGGTATCGATCGTTCGACCCGATGGCATATGCCGAAGCATGAGCCGGCGTGCAACAGACCTCAGTGCCTGTCTTTGCGCCCCGATTGACGGGCTGAAGGTCTCAGGCGCGCGCCAGTGCGTGCTGCGCGGATAACTCATCCGAAGCGGCGCGCCGACCGCCGTGCGCACGATCTGTCCGGCGGATTGCTGTGGGGCCGGCTGCGCGGCCCAGGCTGCCGTGGGCCCGTCTCGGGGGCGCATTCTCGGCATGTTCCGCGCGCGCCTGAGCGCGTGTGCAGCCCGCTCTGGTGGGATGGCGCGGCGCGCGCTCGCGAGCGGCGCTGGCGCGGGTTACCATCCGTACCGGGTCCGCAGGGAGATAAGAAGCGATGCGCACCATCGGGCTGATCGGCGGGATGAGCTGGGAATCCACGGCGAGGTACTACCGGGTCATCAACGAGGAGACCCATCGGCTGCTTGGCGGGCAGCACAATGCGAGATCGATTCTTTACACCGTGGACTTCGCCGACATCGAGGCCTGTCAGGCGCAGGACCGGTGGGAGGATGCCGGGGCGTTGCTCGCCGGCGCGGCTCGCACCCTCGTGCAAGCGGGAGCCGGCATCGTGCTGCTGTGCACGAATACGATGCACAAGGTGGCCCCGGCGGTGGCGCAGGCGGCGGCAATGGCGCAGTTCATTCACATCGCCGATCCGACGGCCGAGGAAATCCACCGTCATCACCTCTCCTCAGTGGGGCTGCTCGGAACCCGCTACACCCTGGAGCAGGATTTTTATCGCGGGCGGCTGGAGGCGAAAGGGCTGCGGACGATGATTCCGCAGGAAGCCGAGCGCAAGGCTCTGCACCGGATCATCTATGAGGAGCTGTGCCTCGGCCGGGTGACCGAGGCATCGCGCCAGGCCGTGCGCGCCATCATCGCGTCTCTGCAGCACGCGGGGGCCGAGGGCGTCATCTTCGGCTGCACGGAGATCGGCATGCTGTTCGGGCAGGATGATATCGACATGCCGGTGTTTGACACCGCGCGCCTGCACGCTCTGGCGGCGGTGCGCGCGGCGCTGAGTGTGCCGGCATGACAGACCGCAGCGCCGTCGCGCGCGCGGAGTTTGTGATTCTCGGGCCGGGTGCGCTCGGCTCGATTCTTGCGGCGCATTTGGCCCGAGCGGGACACTCGGTGATCGTGCTGGCGCGCGGCGAGCGTGCGCGCACCCTCGAGAGAGATGGACTCCGAGTCACGGGGCTCAGCGAGATCAACATTCCGGTGCGCGTCCTCACCGACCCGGCCCGTCTCGCGGCGGCCGACTGCCTGATCGTCGCGACCAAGACGCCGGGTACTGAGGCCGCGCTCGAGCGGCTGCGGCACGTTGCCGTCGGGGTGGCCTTTTCCGTGCAGAACGGGCTGATGAAGAACGAACTGCTCGCCGAGGCGTTCGGCGCCGAGTGCGTGCTCGGTGCGCTGGCGAACACCAGCGGGGAGCTGCTCGCCTCGGGCGCGGCGCTCTTTACGCGCAACGTGAAGCTGTTGCTCGGCGAGCTCGACGGCAGTGAGAGCGAGCGGGCCCGGACTCTGGCGGCTGCCATCGACGCATCAGGCGTGCGTGCGAGCGCAGTCGCGCAGATTCTCAGCTGGGAGTGGAGCAAATTCGTCGCGTGGTTGCCGCTGATGAGCCTCGCGGTGACGACGCGTGCGCCCACCTGGCGCTACCTCAGCGACCCGGGCAGCGCGCGGGTGCTGGTGCGCATGGCCCGCGAGGCCGCGCTGCTCGCGCGCGCGATGGGCATGGAGCTGACGGGCGAAGGGGCGATCCTGCCGCTGCAGGCCGTGCTCGGCGCCTCGGAGGCGCAGGCGGTGGAGTCGGTGCGCCAGGCCGGTGCGCAGTTCGCCGCCAGCGCGCCCGCGCACCGCATGTCCGCGCTGCAGGACCTGGAAGCCGGCCGGGCGCTCGAAGTCGAGGAGACCTTCGGCTACGCAGTGCGCAAGGCCCGCGAGCAGCAACTCGCCGTGCCGCTGCTCGAGGCGTTCTATCACCTCGTTGCCGCTATCGACCGCTCGCGCGGTCCCGCACGCTGAACGCGGCAGTGGCGCACGCTCGGTGCCGATGGCCGGCGTGGCCGCGACGCAGAGTGCGGCGGCGCTGAGGGTCGAAGGACGGCGCATCGGCGTTCCCCCGTGAGGCTGCTGTGCGGCGCGCCTCGTGAGCACGGCGGGCCGGGGCAAAGCAGCACTAGCCGAGCGCGACGGGTAACACCCGCGCGGGCCGGGTCAGCGGCCTATTTCAGGCGCAGCTTCAGCCGGATGCGGCCGTGCCACGGCTCGCCGGCTTCCTGGGTGGTGATGAAGAGGCGCTTGGGCCCCAGCGCACCGTGCGCGAGCAGGGCGTTCTGCACGTTCTGTGCGCGCGCCAGGCCGAGCGCGGCGAGCGCTCCAGGACCCGGTCGCGCCGTCGGGCGCAGCTGTTCGCGCAGCCACTGAATCTCGCCGCGCTCGCGTTCAATGCGCTTGCTGGGTGGCGCGGCGGGGACTGCGCTCTTGGGCGGCCTCGGCGCGGCGGGCGGCGCTGGCGTTGCGGGTGGTGCCGGCGGTGAGGGCAGATGCGGCGGGAAGACGGGACGCTTGCCGAGCCGCGCGCGATACAGCGAGGTGAGCGCGCGCAGCTGCTCGGGCAGGCTCAAGGCGGCGAAGCCGCCGGGGGGAGCGGCATGAATCCGCACGAGCGCGAGCGCATCGATGCGATCGTTCTCGAGCGCCACGGCATCCTCGGGGCCGGCCGGTCCCGCCGGAATGTCGACCTCAAGCGCCGGGCGCTTGGCGAGCGCGTGGGCGAGCGCGGTGAGGCTCGCCGCCGCGCCATTCGGCAATGCCGCCGAACCGGGCCGGAACGAGATGTACTGCGCCTGAGCGGCGCCGGCGAACAGCCTGCCGATCAGATCGAACGGTGCGAGCGCGGCCTTCTCGAGCAGGTGCACCAGCATCATCCAGACGATCGAGGCGATGTGGAAGTTCGGATCGCTCAACGATCCGGTGACCGGCAGATTGATGCGGATGACGCCGTTGCGGTCCTTCAGTAGCGCAGTGGCGAGGCGGATCGGCCAGCCCACGGTCTGCTTGCTCTGGCTGGGGCCGCCCCACTGCAGCTGCTCGACCACGATATGGTGGTCGGCGTTGAGCTGGCGGTCATTGATGCGATAACGGAAATGCGCGCTGAGGATGCCCTTGGCGATGGCGTAGCCGGCGTAGCGGTTCGAGTAGGGATCGAAAATCGGCAGCTGGATGTTGTCGAAGCTCGCGCGGATGTCGGTGTCGCTGCCGAGACCGTATGGGTTGAACGAGCCGCTCACCGCCACGGGCGAGTACGGGTTGATCACCTGCCCGGCGAGCGCAATGTGGGCGATCGAGCTCTTCGAGGTCGACACGTTCAGGATGGTGCCGTGCAGCGCGTCGACCGGCGCATGGAAATGCGGCTCGATCGATTCGTCGGCGAAGGTGATCGAGCCGTTGACGATGTCGAGGCGCTTCAATACCGCCGAGAGCGCCGGCACCTGGGACTTCGCGGGCGTGCCGGCCGGCACAGCCGTCTTTTTCGCTGCGCCCGCTTGAGGGTGGGGCGGGAGGAGCGCGGCGAGATTCAGCGTGCGGTTCGGCAGGATGACGATCATTCCGGAGGGCGCCGTGAGGCGCGCCCGCCCGATCACCAGCCGCTTGGGCTGATAGGAGATGCCGCTCACGCTGAGCGCCTGCCAGCCGAAAAGCCCAGTGCCGGTGGCGCGATCGAGCAGTTGCAGGTCGCGTACGTCGGTGCGCCCACTCACGCGCAGGAGCCGGGCCGCCACGATGTCGGCGAACACCCGTGCGCCGAGAGTGCCGGAATGCACTTCGGCGGTGCGCGCGAGCGGCAGATACGGTACGAAGGGCCGCAGCGGCAGATGCGCCACCGACAGCCATACCGCCGCGCTGTCGCGTCCCGGTGTGACCCGGCCGCTGAGGGAGAGATACCCGCGTGGCGCGATGCCCGCGCGCAGCGTGAAGGGCACGGGGCGCTCGAGGTTGCTACTGAGCGCGCGGGCCGTCAGGGAGTACAGCCGGATCTCAAAGTGAGCCGCCGGTGCGACCGTCAGATCCATCACCGGCACCGTCGCATCGCGCACCTCGAGCTCACCGAGCCGCATGCTCCAGGTGGAGGCGGCGGGCGCCCTGGCCGGACGCGCCTGCGGGCGCTTGGCGAGCGGCAGAAAGCGCAGCAGCGCCAGCCGGCCGCCCCGGCCGCGCCGCACGGGCAGGTGCAGACCGGCCAGTTCGAGCGTGCCGACGGCGATGCGCTGAGGCGCCGTATCGAGCCGGGTCCCGGTGAGGGAGAGCGTGCCCAGGCTGACGGTCTGCCCTCGGGCCGCTCCCGTGCCGCTCAGGAGGACGTGTCGGACGGTCAGCCTCGCGAGCGCGGCGTCCGCTGCGCCGCCGGCCGCCAGCCGCAGCGTGCCGCCGGCCGCACGGATCTCGGCGATCCGTATGATGCCGTGCAGATGCGGGCCTCCCTCGAGTGCGAGCGCGCTGGCGGATGCGCCGAGATCGGTCACGCGCAGACCGAAACCGTGCGCGCCTTCCTGCGCAGTGTACTCGGCGCTCACGCTGATGCGCCCGGCGCGCGGCACGGGCAGCTGCGCCGGCAGAAACCGCGCCAGCGCGGTGAGCCGCGCGCCGGTGAGCGAGAGCGTGCCGGAGGAGGCGAACGGAGTCATCGACACTTGGCCCCACCAGACGATGTGCGCGCCGTCGCCGCTGGCTGCCTGAAACGCGAACCGTCCGCCCGAGGGCCTCCAGGAGCGGAAATGCACCAGACTCAACGTGATGGGCGCGAGCGTCTCGCGCGCCGCAGGCGAGCGGCCGTGATCGGTCACGGACAGCCGTCCCTGCTCGATGCGCAGCGCATCGATGCGGATGTGCGGCAGGGGCCCGCTCGCTTGGTGCCCGGCGGGCGCTGACAGCGCGGCGAGATTCAGCTTGCCGTGGGCGCCGATCACCACATTCAGCTGCGGTGCATCGAGATCGAGCTGGGTGACGTGATAGGTGCCCTCGAGCAGACCGAGGGGCGCAAAACCGACGAACAGCCGCTGCAGGCTGGCGAGCGGACGGCCATGCTCGCTCAGTCGGATGTCGCGGACCGAGACGGTGATGTGCAGCGGATCGACCTTGATCGGGCCCAGCGCGAGCGCCACGCCCGGCCGCGCCTGCGCCCAGCGCATCGCCTCGGAGCGGATCAGGCGCGGCGCGAGTACGTAGCCGGCCCACAGATAGCCCAGCAACAACAGCACCGCCACCGCCAGTGCGATGACCCAGCGGCGTCCCAACGGGCGGATGATGCGCCAGCGCCTCATGGGCTATCCAGGCCGTCGCGTGAAATCTCGTGGCGGGCGCACGGGGCCACTGTGCTCATGGGGCGGCTCGGCTCTTGTCTTTTCGGCCGATTCTGCAAAGCGGGCATCCGGAGTCCGGTGGCGGTCGCGTGCAAGCGCACCTCTACAATATACTCGCGTGGTGCATTTATGGGGCGGCAGTCGCTTCCCCCAGCCGCACCGGAGGGCAGAATGAGCTCGATCACCCCGCTTTACACTGCCCACGCGAAGGCCACGGGCGGACGCGACGGCAGCGCCGCTTCGGACGACGGCAGGCTCAGAGTCAAGTTGTCCGTGCCGAAGGAGCTCGGCGGTCCGGGAGGCGAGGGGACCAATCCGGAACAGATGTTCGCCGCCGGCTATGCCGCGTGTTTCATCGGCGCGGTGAAATTCGTCGGCAGCCGCGACAAGATCGCGGTGCCGCCCGACACCTCGATCGAGTCGTCCGTCGGGATCGGGACGATCCCGACGGGCTTCGGGATCAACGTCGAACTGAGGGTGTCGCTGCCGGGTGTGGCGCGCGAGCTTGCCGAGCACCTCGTGAACGAGGCGCACAAGGTGTGCCCCTACTCAAACGCGACCCGCGGCAACATCGACGTCACGCTGATAGTCCAGTAATGCGGGGCTCGGCCGGACGAATCGACGGACCGCGCCGTCGGCCGCCGGGACGCTTCGGGCGCGGTGCGCGCACGGCGACAGCGTAAGTGGAAGCCTTTCTCGCCAGCCTCTCGACGGTGGCGATCGCCGAAATGGGCGATCGTACGCAGCTGCTGCTGCTGATGCTGGCGGCGCGGCACCGCCGCCCGTGGCCGATACTGGCCGGCATGCTCTGCGGCACGATCGTGAGCGCCGCCCTCGCGGCATTCATCGGCGAGCGGCTCGGCCATGCCCTCAGCGGCCGGGTGGTCAATCTCCTGGTCGGCATCAGCCTCGTTGCCATGGCGGTATGGGAGCTCAAGCCCGAGCGCGTGCGCGACGGGGCCGGCGGTGTGGCGAGGGGCGGGCTCTTCTGGGTCACGCTCGTGACGTTTACCGTCGCCGAGATCGGCGACAAGACGCAGATCGCCACCGCCGTGCTCGCCGCCGCCTACGGCAACTTCCTGGCAGTGGTGGCCGGGAGCACCCTCGGAATGGTGCTCGCCTGCGCACCGGTGGTGCTCATCGGCAAGGTGCTCGCCGCGCGGCTGCCGCTGAGGGCCATCCGCATTGTGGCGAGCCTGTTGTTCCTGGGGCTCGGCATCCTGTTCCTGGTGCGGGCCGCGCACGGCGCGCCTTGAGACGGCCGCAGATTGCTTCCCGGCGCGTACCGGGCGTGCCGCTCAATGGTCTGCGGGCCGGCGTGCCGCAGCCGGCGCCAGGTCGGGCAGCTCCGGGCCCTCGCCGCCGAGTGCGCGCAGGATCGGGCAGTCGGTCGGCTCGCCGTGCCCCGGACACGCCGCGACCAGCGTGGCGAGTCCATCGCGCATGCGCTGCAGCGCGGCAATGCGCTGCTCGACGTCGGCGAGCTTCGCTTGCGCCGCGCGTTTGACCCGGGCTACGTCGCGGCCCTTGGAGAGCGTGAGCAGCTCGCGGATCTCCTTCAGCGAGAATCCGAGCGTCTGGGCGCGGCGGATGAAGCGCAGCCGCGCGAGCTCGGCGCTGCCGTAGCGGCGATACCCTGATTGCAGACGCGTCTTCGGCGCGAGCAGGCCGCTGCGCTCGTAATAGCGGACGGTGTCGATGCGAACGCCGGCGCGCTGGGCGAGCGCGCCGATGCCGAGCGTTTCCATGGGGTGTCTCCGGATATGAGCAAGAATTCTATATCCGGGAGCACGGTCCAGGGTCAAGACTTTCGGCGCAGCCGCCGGGCCGAGCGAGTCCGCGGTTGCGGTTTGTGCGTATTCACTCCGGGGTGCCGTCTGCGGATTAGTCTCGCTCTCGCAGCGGGGCCGCGAGGTCGCCTCCCCGCGAGCGTGCAGAGGGTCTGATGAGCAATGCCTCACTGAGTCGGCGCGGGTTCCTGATGCGGGCGGCGCTCGCCACCGGCGCGCTCGCGACGCGGGTGCCGGCGGCCTTGGCGGCAGGCGGCGCCCGGCGCATGGTGTTTCACGGCAAGGGCTTTGCGCCGATGGTTGCCGTCGTGCGGCGCGGTGAGCCGCTGCGGATCGAGTGCGCCGCAGCGCACCCGCTGCGACTTGCGAGCGCGCCGACTGCGCCGCGGAGCATCATCCGGGCCGTCGGGCCGGGCCAGGCGGTCGCACTGCGCCTCACCGAGCCGGGTCTGTACCTCTTTTACGATGCGCTCACCACGCTGTTCGACCCGCGCGTCGGACAGGTGGCCGCGCGCAGCGGCTCACCGTACTTTCCGATGCCGGCCTACGCCGCGGTGCTGGTCACCGATCGCGATGGCGGTGGCCTCGCGCTCACCGCCCCGCAGGTCAGTATTCCGGACACCACCATGACGTTCCAGCCGTGGGCGGTGGTCTGCGCGGCGGGAACGCCGGTGCGCTTCACCAACAACGACATGGACCCCCACGTGGTGCTACCGGCGCCCGGCGCCCGGGGATCCCGCCCGCCCTTCGGCGGATTCCCGCTGCCCGCGTACGGGGGCACCGGGACGCTGCGGCTCGAGCGGCCGGGGCTGTATCATTATTACTGCCCGCTGCACGCGCATTATCGGGCGGCCGACGACACCTTCGAGCCGTTGAAGACCTTCGGCGGCTTTCCGTTCGTCATGGATGGCCTCATCGCGGTGATGCCCCCGGCCCGCGCCTGAGCCGCGCAAGCCGATTCGGCGTGGGTTGCGCCCGCGGTCCCGGTGCGGAGCAGCCGGGGCTCTGAGCGGCCGCCCCGCCCGGCCGAAGCCCGGCACGCGCCGCCCGCCGCTGCTATCATTGCAGGTCCCCGCGTTCAGCCCGGGCGAGGGTCCGCGAGGGCCCCCCCCGGGGCGGGTGGGCCCGCGCACGCGGGGAGTACAGTTTGGCTGTGGTGGCCCGCATCGGCTACTCCGCGACGACCAGTCGTGAACCCCGTCAGGGCCGGAAGGCAGCAGCGGCAGCGGCGATGTCGGGTGCCGGAGCACCCGCTGGTGCGGGCCGCCTCCTATTCCGGTTTGGGGATCGATGACTGAGACCTACACCGCGCTGGCGCGCAAATGGCGTCCCAAGGGGTTCAGCGAGCTCGTGGGGCAGGACCACGTGCGCCAGGCGCTCGTCAATGCGCTGACGACCGGACGCGTGCATCACGCTTTCCTCTTCACCGGCACCCGCGGCGTAGGCAAGACTACGATCGCGCGCATCCTCGCCAAATGCCTCAACTGCGAGACCGGGGTCACCGCCACGCCCTGCGGCGAGTGCGCCAGCTGCCGCGAGATCGATGCCGGCCGGTTCGTCGATCTGATCGAGGTGGACGCCGCCTCGCGCACCAAGGTCGACGATACCCGCGAGATCCTCGACAACGTGCAGTTCGCGCCCACGCGCGGGCGTTACAAGGTGTATCTCATCGACGAGGTGCACATGCTCTCGACGCATTCCTTCAACGCGCTGTTGAAGACGCTCGAGGAGCCCCCGCCGCACGTGAAGTTCCTCCTCGCCACCACCGATCCGCAGAAGCTCCCCGTGACGGTGCTCTCGCGCTGCCTGCAGTTCAATCTCAAGCGGATCCCGGCGGCGCAGATCGGCACGCACCTGCGCGAGGTGCTCGAGCGGGAAGGCATCGAGTTCGAGCCGGCCGGCGTCGCGCTCGTGGCGCAGGCCGCCGACGGCAGCATGCGCGATGCGCTCTCGCTGCTCGATCAGCTGATCGCCTTCGGCGGCGGGCGGGCCGGGGAGGACGAGGCGCGCGCCATGCTCGGCACCGTGGCGCGCGATCACGTGGTGCAGCTCGCCGAGCGGCTCGCCGCGGGCGATCCCGCCGAGCTGGTGCGCTTCGCCCGCTCGCTCGAACAATGGGCGCCGGATTATGCGCAGCTGCTCGATGAGCTCGCCTCGCTCCTGACGCGCGTCGCGCTCAAGCAGGTGGTGAGCGATTACGAGGGCGATGAGATCTATTCCAGCGAGCTGATCGGACGGCTCGCCGGCGCGCTCGGTGCCGAGGATGTGCAGCTCTATTACCAGACCGCCATCCTCGGGCGGCGCGATCTGCCGCTCGCGCCCGATCCCCGCACGGGTTTCGAGATGACGCTGCTCAGGATGATCGCCTTCCGTCCGCACGGCGATGCCGCCCCGCTCTCCCAGCCCCGCGCGTTCGGCCAGGCGGGCGCGGCGGCCACGCCGCGCCGCGCCGAGCGCCCGGCCGACGCCGCGGCAGCCCCGGTCCCGAGCGGGGAGTGGGCGGCGCTGCTCGCGCAGCTCGACCTGCAGGGCGCGGCGCGCCAGCTGGCCAGCCACTGCACGCTCATCGGCCGCGAGGGCGCCCGGGTGAAGCTGGCGCTCGACCCGCGCAGCCGCTCGCTGCGCACCGCCTCGCTCGAGGAGAAACTGGCGCAGGCCCTCTCGCGGCATTTCGGGGAGACGGTCCGCCTGGAGTTCACCGCGGCGCCCGACAGCGGCGAGACCCCGGCGCAGGCGCGCCAGCGCGCCGAGCGCGAGCAGGCCGATGCGGCGCGCCAGGCGTTCGAAGCCGATCCTCTCGTGCAGGGCTTTCGTGAGCAGTTCGGCGCCGAAGTGATTCCCGAGACCGTCCGCCCCGTGAAATGACCCGGCTCGGCCGGCGACCCATCCGACACCATCGAGGAGTGACCTCATGCGAGGCAATATCAACCAGCTGATGCGACAGGCTCAGGCCATGCAGGCCAACATGCAGAAGGTTCAGGACGAGATCGCGGGCCTCGAGGTCATCGGCGAGGCCGGTGGCGGCATGGTCAAGGTCACCATGACCGGCAAGCACGAGGTGCGCGGCGTCGCCATCGAGCCGGCGGTGATCGGCGAGGACCGCGAGATGCTCGAGGATCTCGTGGCCGCCGCGATCAATGACGCGGTGCACAAGGTCGAGGCGCGCGTGCAGGAGAAGATGGCCTCCGTCACCGCCGGATTGCAGCTGCCGCCGGGCATGAAGCTCCCGTTCTGATCGACCCGTGAAGCACCCGCCGCGACTCGCCGAGCTCATCGAAGCGCTGCGCGCGCTGCCGGGGGTTGGCCCGAAGAGCGCCCAGCGCATGGCGTTTCATCTGCTGCAGGAGGGGCGCGCCGGCGCGCAGACGCTTGCGCAGACGCTCGAGGCGGCGCTCGCCTCGGTCAGGCGCTGTCGACGCTGCCGCATGTTCGCCGAGCAGGAGCTGTGCGCCATCTGCGCCTCGCCGCAGCGTGAATCGGCCCTGCTGTGCGTGGTCGAGTCGCCCGCCGACGTCGTGGCGATCGAGCAGTCCGGGAGCTTTCGCGGCCGCTATTTCGTGTTGATGGGTCACCTCTCGCCGCTCGATGGCGTCGGGCCCGAGCAGCTCGGGGTGCGCGAGCTCGAGGCGATCCTCGATGAGGGCGCGGTGCGCGAGCTCATCCTGGCCACCAATCCCACGGTCGAGGGCGAGGCGACCGCGCATTTCCTCGCCGAGCTGGCCCTGCGCCGCGGGCTCGCCGCGAGCCGCATTGCGCACGGTGTGCCGATCGGCGGGGAAATCGAGTACGTCGACGGCGGGACCCTGGCGCGCGCCCTGAGCGGCCGCCAGAGCGTCTGAGCGGCGGCGGCCGCGGGGGGCGGGCGCTAGCTGCCGCGGCGCGGCGCCCGCTCGTGCGCCGGGCCGAGCGTGTGCTGCAGCCGGCGCAGCCGCCGATAGCTCTCGTAGCGGCGCGGGTGCATCGACCCGTGCTCGACCCCGGCGCGCACCGCGCAGTCCGGCTCGCGCAGGTGCTGACAGTCAAGGAAGCGGCAGCCGCCCGAGAGGCGCTCCACCTCCACGAAACCCAGGCTGCGCGGCTCGAGCCGCTCGAGCGCGGGCGCGAAGTCCCGCACCCCCGGGGAGTCGATGAGCGCCCCGCCGCCCGGCAGCTCGAACAGCCGCGAGGCAGTGGTCGTGTGACGGCCCTCCTCGGCGCGGGCGAGCGCGCCGATCTCGATCCGCTCGGCCGGGATCAGCTGCGCGGCGAGCGATGACTTGCCAACCCCCGATTGCCCGACGAGCGCGGCGGTGTGGCCGCGGCAGGCCGCCCGCAGCGACTCGAGGCCGGCGCCGCTCGCCGCCGATACCTCGAGCCGCTGGTAGCCGGCGAGCGCATAGCCGCTCAGCGCATCGCCGAGCGGCGCGGCGACCTCGAGGTCCGCCTTGTTGAGCACCAGCAGCGGCGCGATGTGCGCCGATTCGGCGGCCGCCAGATACCGGTCGGCCACGAACAGGTCCGGCACGGGCAGCGGCGCGATCACCACCAGCAGCCGGGTGAGATTGGCGAGCACCGCCTCGCAGCCGCCGCGCCCATTGGTGCGGTACAGCGCCGTGCGCCGCGGCAGCACTTCGAGCACGTGCACCTCGCCATGGCGCTCATCGCGCCGGCAGCGCACCGTATCGCCGCAGACAATGCCGAGCCCGCGCCCGAGCGGGCGCGCCGGCTGCTCGGCTCCATCCGGTCCGCGCACGCGCACCTGGCGGCCGAAGGCGCCGGTCACGCGCGCCTCGAAGGTTGCTACACTCATGGGCCGCCGATTATCCCCCACTGCGAGCCGAGCATGCCGAGCGCCGAGAACCTGATCTGGATCGATCTGGAAATGACGGGCCTGACGCCCGAAAGGGATGTGATCATCGAGATCGCCACCATCGTCACCGACAAGCAGCTCAAGGTACTTGCCGAGGGACCGGTGATCGCCATCCACCAGGACGAGGGGGTGCTGGCGGGGATGGACGAGTGGAACCAGAAGCAGCATGGCGGCTCGGGGCTGCTCGCGCGCGTGCGCGCCAGCCATGTGGACACCGCCGAGGCCGAGGCGCGCACCCTGGCCTTCCTGATGCCGCTGGTGCCCCCGGGGGTCTCACCGATGTGCGGCAACAGCATCTGCCAGGACCGGCGCTTCCTTGCGCGCCTCATGCCGCAGCTCGAGCGTTACTTTCATTACCGCAATCTCGATGTGAGCACGCTGAAGGAGCTCGCGCGACGCTGGGCGCCCGGTGTGCTCGATGGGCTCGCCAAACAGGATGCGCACCTCGCGCTCGCCGACATCCGCGAGTCCATCCATGAGCTCGAGCACTACCGCGCGAAACTGTTCCGTCCGGCCTTCGGGGGCGCGGCGCTCTGAGGCAGACGCCCGGGCGGCTCAGCGCCGGCTCTCACCGGCCAGGAACAGCCACGTCTCGACCACGGTGTCGGGGTTGAGCGAGAGGCTCTCGATGCCCTCATCGAGCAGCCATCGGGCGAGGTCGGGGTGATCCGACGGTCCCTGGCCGCAGATGCCGATGTACTTGCCCTGCTTGCGGCACGCGGCGATCGCCATTGCGATCAGGCGGCGCACCGCCGGGTCGCGCTCGTCGAACTGCCGCGCCACGATGGCCGAGTCGCGATCGAGCCCGAGGGTGAGCTGGGTGAGGTCGTTCGAGCCGATCGACATGCCGTCGAAGTGCTCGAGGTACTGCTCGGCGAGCAGCGCATTGGTGGGCAGCTCGCACATCATCACGACCTTCAGCCCATCGACGCCGCGCTTCAGGCCGTTCGCGGCGAGCAGCTCGGTCACGCGCCGGCCTTCCTCGACGCTGCGCACGAACGGCACCATGACCTGCACGTTGGTCAGGCCGATCTGCTCGCGCACCCGCTTGATTGCACGGCATTCGAGCTCGAAGCACGGCCGGAAGCGCTCATCGACGTAGCGTGAGGCGCCGCGAAAGCCGAGCATCGGGTTTTCCTCATGCGGCTCGTAGCGGCTGCCGCCGATGAGGTTGGCGTACTCGTTGGACTTGAAGTCCGAGAGCCGCACGATCACCGGCTCCGGGGCGAAGGCGGCGGCGATCTGCGCGATGCCCTCGGTGAGCTTCGCCACATAGAAGCCCACCGGATCGTCGTAGCCGGCCATCTGCGCGTCGATCTGCTCCTTCAGGCCCGCCTCGAGTTTCTCGTACTCGAGCAGCGCGCGCGGATGCACGCCGATCATGCGGTTGATGATGAACTCCAGCCGCGCCAGGCCCACGCCGCGGTTGGGGATGCCCGCAAAGCCGAAGGCGCGGTCCGGATTGCCGACGTTCATCATGATCTTGACGGGCAGCGGCGGCAGCGAGTCGAGCTCGATCTGCCTGCGCTCGAACTCGAGCAGTCCGTCGTAGACGTAGCCGGTGTCGCCCTCGGCGCACGAAACCGTGACCGGCTGCCCCTCGGTGATGCGCTGCGTCGCCTCGCCGCAGCCGACGACGGCCGGTATGCCGAGCTCGCGCGCGATGATGGCCGCATGGCAGGTGCGCCCGCCGCGGTTGGTGACGATGGCCGCGGCCCGCTTCATGACCGGCTCCCAGTCCGGATCGGTCATGTCGGCCACCAGCACGTCGCCGTTCTGCACGCGCGCCATCTCCGCGACGTCGCGGATGATGCGCGCGGTGCCGGCGCCGATGCGCTGGCCGATGCTGCGGCCGCTCACGAGCACCTGGGTGCGCGCCGATTTGAGCGAGTAGCGCTGGATGGTGCGCCCGGCGCGGCTCTGGACGGTCTCCGGGCGCGCCT
This sequence comes from Pseudomonadota bacterium, assembly GCA_021816775.1. Taxonomy (GTDB): domain Bacteria; phylum Pseudomonadota; class Gammaproteobacteria; order Steroidobacterales; family Steroidobacteraceae; genus 13-2-20CM-66-19. The sequence continues at coordinate 1,921 of JAKAXA010000015.1, read as the reverse complement.
GAAGGATGTAGATCGTGCCCGTCGAGCCGTCCTTGCCCCACTCGATGTCCATCGGCTTGCCGTAGTGCGTCTCGATGAGCAGCGCCTGGCGCGCCAGCGCCAGGATATCCTCCTCGCTCAGACAGAAGCGCGCGCGCTCCTCGGGCGCCACCTCCACGGTGCGCACCCGCTCCGGGGAGCCCTCCGGCGCATACACCATCTTGATCGCCTTCGCGCCGAGGTTGCGCCGCACCACGGCCTCCTTGCCGGCGCGCAGAGCGGGCTTGTAGACATAGAACTCGTCGGGATTGACCGCGCCCTGGACCACGGTCTCCCCGAGCCCGTAGGAGGCCGTGATGAACACGACGTCGCGGAAGCCGGAGTCGGTATCGAGCGTGAACATGACTCCGCTCGAGCCCAGATCGCTGCGCACCATGTGTTGGATGCCGGCTGATAACGCTACCGCTCCATGATCGAAGCCCTGGTGGACGCGATACGCAATGGCGCGGTCGTTGAACAGTGAGGCGAACACCTGATGCACCGCCTCGAGGACGTGCGCCTCGCCGCGGACGTTCAGATACGTCTCCTGCTGGCCGGCGAAGGACGCCTCCGGAAGATCCTCGGCCGTGGCCGAGGAGCGCACGGCCACGGCGATGTCCCTGCCGCCGCTCATCTGCCGCAGGGCATTCTTCATGGCCTGCTCGAACGCCGGCGGGAAGGGCGTGGCGAGAATCCACTGCCGGATGCGCGCCCCGGCGATCGCCAGGCGCGCCACGTCGTTCACATCGAGCGCGGCGAGCTCGGCGCGGATGCGCGCATCGAGCCCGCCCTGTCTGAGGAATTCCCGGTAGGCGAGCGCCGTGGTGGCGAACCCCCCCGGCACACTGACGCCGAGGCGCGCGAGCGCGCTGATCATCTCCCCGAGCGAGGCGTTCTTGCCGCCCACGGACTCGATGTCGTGCTGCCCGACCCGCTCGAAGGGAATGACGTATGCGTCCACAAGGAACCCCGCCTGCCGCTTGCTCCGCGCCGCGCGCGGTGGAACACTGCCTGCCCCGATCATCGCTGCCGAGTCTCGCACCGTGGGCCGACGAACCGTTTTCTTCGTTTCCGACCAGACGGGAGTGACCGCCGAGACTCTGGGACACAGTCTCATGACCCAGTTCGAGGGTCTCGAGTTTCGCGCGGTGACTTTGCCATTTGTGTCGACCCTTGACAAGGCCGTAGAAGCCGCACGGCGCATCGACCGGACTGCGCTCGAGGACGGCGTGCGCCCCATTGTTTTCAGCACGCTCGTGCAGGACGAGTTGCGGGACGTGGTGCGCCGCTCCAATGGCCTGTGCCTGGATTTCTTCGCCGCATTCGTCGGCCCGCTCGAGCAGGAGCTCGACACGCGCTCGACGCATCGCGCGGGGAGGGCGCACGGCATCGCCGACCCGGCGCTGTACTCCGCGCGCATCAACGCCACCAACTTCGCCCTCGCCAACGACGATGGCATGGGCGGGGATTACACGCATGCCGATGTGGTGCTGATCGGCGTGTCGCGCTGCGGCAAGACCCCGACCTGTCTGTATCTGGCGCTGCAGTACGGGATCTTCGCCGCCAACTATCCGCTCACCGAGGAGGATCTGGAGGCCGGCCGGCTGCCGGAGCGGCTCGAGCCGTATCGCGCGAAGCTCTTCGCCCTGACCATCAAGCCGGAGCGGCTGCAGCAGATTCGCAACGAACGGCGTCCGCAGAGCCGCTACGCCTCGGCGCAGCAGGTCCGCTACGAGCTGCGGGCCGCGGAGGCGCTCGTCGCGCGCCACGGCATTCCCTCGCTCGATACGACTGAGTGCTCGATCGAGGAGATCGCCAGCCGCATTCTCAACACCACGGGCATCGAGCGCCGCAAGCGCGCCTGAGGGCATTGCTTAGGACTCACTCAAGAATAACATCGCAG
>JAKAXA010000064.1 GCA_021816775.1 Pseudomonadota bacterium | reverse complement strand
GCATGGTCCGTCCCCGGGCGGCAAATCCTTAGCCTCCCCTCAATTGCGCTTAATCTTTCTTAATTCTTGCGCGCACGGCTTGCGGAGGCGTTCATCTAGCGATTACAGGGGAGCCGCGGCGGTGGCCGGGTTCACGTTTCGAGCGCAGCGGCCAGGGCCTCGTCCTCGCTCCAATGCGCGCCGGTTTCCATCAGCGTCCTCAGGCGCTCCCCGGGGAGCGCGGCACGCAGCTGCTCGAGTATGCCCGCCTCGATCATGACTTTGGCCGGGCTGCGCCCGGCGAATTCCGAGGAAAAGAACGCGTGCGCGTAGCCGATGAACTGCGCGGCGCGCTCGAAGCGCAGCTCGCGCGCCGCGATGGTCGCCAGATGCTGCATGCCGCCGGCGATCAGGGCCGTGTCGAGCTCGCTCTCCTCGGCGAGCGGCAGACCCTCGCGCAGCGCCGCATCGGCCGCCTCGAACTCATCGTGCGCGATCAGATAGCCGGCGAGATTGCACAGCGCGTGCCCGAGCAGCCCGGTGCGCCGCGTCGCGCGGGCGAGCGCGACCACCTCGCGCGCCCCGGCGATGGCCTCATCCACGCGCCCTGCAGCGAACTGCACCTCGGCCCGGTAGATGAGCGCGCGCCAGGCCCAGAAATCGGCGTGCGAGCGCCGGCCGACCGCGAGGGCCTCATTGAGCCGCGCGCAGGCCTCCTCGTACTCCCCCGCCACCGTGCGGGCAATGGCCAGGTTGGTCAGGCACAGCGCGTAGCTCTTGGGCTGCGCGCTCGAGGACAGCAGCGCCCGGCCCTCCTCGAGCGCCGCGAGGCCCTCGGCAAGCGCCCCGGTGCGCGCCAGATTCAGCCCGTAGAAGGCGAGCGCTCGGGCCAGATCGAGCGGCTCGCCCGCCTCGCGCAGCAGCGCGACCGCGCGGCGCAGTGCCGGGACGGCGCGTCCGCGCGGCTCGCCGGTGGAGAGAAAGCCGTAGCCGTACCAGAGGCGCGCCTCGAGGCCTTTCGGCGTCTCAGGGCCGAGGGCCGCGGTGGCGCGCTCGAGCCGCGCCCGCCCTTCGGGCATGAGCGACAGCAGATACCACAGCAGGTATGAGGACGCCGCCAGCTCGACCCCGGTTGCCGGATCACCGTCGGCGCCGAACGCCCAATCGAGCGCCACGCGCACGTTGTCGATCTCGGGGCCGAGCTTGTCCAGCCACTCGTCCGAGGGCGTGTGCTCCCAGACACTCAGTGCCTGATCCAGCTTGTCGCGGGAATACTGCGCGTGCAGGCGCGCGAGCGGTCCGAACTCGCCGCTGTCGGCGAGCTTCTCCATCGCGTAGGCGTGGGTGGTCTCGAGCAGCCGGTAGCGGCGCTCCCGGCCAGTGGAATCGGCGATGACCAGCGACTTGTCCACCAACTCGGCGATGCGACCGACCACTTCCCACTCCGGCAGCGCCGCATCGGCGACCACCTGGCCGGCGGCCTCCAGGGTGAAGCTGCCGGCGAACACCGCCAGGCGGCGCAGCACGATCCGATCCGGCTCCGCGAGCAACCGATGGCTCCAGTCGAGCGTGGCGCGCAGGGTCTGATGGCGCGGCAGCGCCGTGCGGCGACCGCCGGTGAGCACGTGAAAGCGCAGATCGAGCCGCTGCGCCAGGCCATCGATGCCGAGCGCGGCGGAGCGGGCCGCCGCCAGCTCGATCGCGAGCGGAATGCCGTCGAGACGCCGGCAGATCATGGCCACCGTGGGCGCGTTGCGCTCATTGAGCGCGAACTGCGGGTCAGCGGCGCGGGCCCGCGCCACGAACAGCCGCACTGCATCGTGCCGCTCGGCGCTCGCCAGCTCCGTGACGTTCTCGGCCGGAAACTCCAGCGGCCGCAGACGCAGCGTGCACTCGCCCTCGATGCCGAGCGGCTCCTGGCTCGTGGCCAGAATGCGCACCTGCGGCGCTGCGGCGAGCAGCGTCTCGGCCTCGCGCGCCGCCGCGCCGATCAGATGCTCGCAGTTATCGAGCACCAGCAGCAGTCGGCGCTCGCGCAGTGCCGCGGCGAGACGCTCGCTGGTCCAGCGGCCCGCGCCGCTCTGCAGGCCGAGCGCCGCGTGCATGGCGCTCGGGACCAGCTCCGGATCGGTGAGCGGCGCGAGCTCGGCGAGCCACACCCCGTCGGGGAACTCTCCGAGGGCGGCACGGGCGGCCTCCAGGGCGAGGCGGGTCTTGCCGATGCCGCCGGTCCCGACCAGCGTCACCAGCCGGTTGTGCCGCAGCAGCTCGCGCACCGTGGAGAGCTCGGCCTCGCGCCCGATGAAATCCGACAGCGCCGCCGGCAGATTGGTCGGCGGCGGGCGCGACTCGCCCTCGGGCGCGCCCACGCCGGGCTCGTGCACCACCCGCACCTCGCCGGTGAACCGGTACCCGCGCAGCGGCACGGTCAGTATGAGATTGCGTTCCTTGCCGAGCGCCTTGCGCAGCGCCGAGATCTGCACCTGGATGTTGCTTTCCTCGACGACGATGCCCGGCCAGGCGCGCGCCAGCAGTTCCTCCTTGGTCACCAGATCGCCGCCGGCCTCGATCAGCACCAGCAGGACGTCGAACGCGCGCGACCCGAGCGCGACGGGCTTATCGCCGATGCGCAGCTCGCGCTGGCGGGTCAGGAGCCGAAAGCGGCCGAACTCGAAGCAGGTCGCGCCTCGCGCAATACCGTGCATGCGGATGATGGGTCCAAAGGTATGGGGACGGCGCAACGGCTCGCGGATCCCTCGCACAAATTGTAGCGCAACTCTGCCGGCCGCGGCCGCATTCCCCCGGGGCGCCGCTTTACGGGGCGCGCCAGCAGTGTATTATGATACCGCTATCATTCCGAGCGCATCCACCGCGAGGGGGCCCGCGATGCTCACGTTCCGGCAACGTCTTGCGACCGTCCTGGTGCTGCTGTTCGCGGCCACGACCGCCTGGGCGAGGCCGGCGCCATACCGCAATTTCAAGGTCACCGTCTACATTCCGGTGAGCGTGGTCAGGCGCATGGCGCGCGATCCGGCCTGGATGCGCTCGAGCTGGCACACCATCAGCAGCCGGCTGCACGTCGATCAGGTCTTCATCGAGAGCTACCGTGCCGGCCTCAGCGCCTCCGGCACCGACCTCTCGCGCGTGAAGCATTTCTTTCTCGCCCAGCACGTCGCGGTGGCCGGCGGCATGGCGATGCTCGGGCCCGGCGGCGACGGCCAGTTCAATACCCTCGATTACGCCCTGCCCCAGGATCGCGCGCTCACGCGGCGCATGTCGGCGCTGACGGCGCGGCATTTCAACGAGTTCATTCTCGATGATCTGTACTTCTTCAACACCAAGAGCAGCGCCGACATCGCCGCCAAGGGCAAGCTCACCTGGTCGCAGTACCGGATGCGGACCATGGACTGGGTCTCGCGCAACCTGATCCTCAAGCCCGCCAGGGCCGCCAATCCCAAGGTGCGGGTGATCATCAAGTTCCCGAACTTCTATCCGTCCTTCCAGGGCATGGGTTTCGATCTGGTGCACGAGCCGAAGATCTTCCCGGAGATCTGGACCGGCGATGAGACCCGCTACGCGCCGAGCACCGATCAGCAGCTGCTGCCCTACGAGAGCTACGAGATCTTCCGCTACTTCGAGAACATCGCGCCGGGCAGGAACGGCGGGGGCTGGGTCGACCCGATCGCCATGCATGATCTGGATCGCTACGCCGAGCAGCTCTGGGACACGATCCTCGCCAAGGCGCCGGCCATCAACCTGTTCCAGTACACCGATCTGCTCTCGATCGCCAACCCGAAGAACCGCGCCGCCTGGCAGTACCTGCCCACCACCTTCAATGACTTGCAGATGCTGAAGCGGTGCTGCGGCCTGCCCGGGGCTCCCGGCGCCCGGCCCGCGCGGCTCGCCGATGTCGCCGCCTACTCGCTCGGCAAGATCGACCGCATCGCCGGGGCGCTCGAGCGGCCGGTGGGGCTTGCGACCTACCGGCCGCTCGATTCGAGCGGGGAGGACTTCCTGCCCGAGATGCTCGGCATGATCGGCATTCCCATCGAGATGTATCCGCACTGGCCGCACGCGCACACGGTCTTTCTGACCGAGGCGGCGCGGCACGACCCGCACATCGTCGCCGAGATCGCCGCACATCTGCTCGCCGGCGATCACATCATCATCACCTCGGGGCTGCTGCGCGCGCTGCAGCGCCACGGCTTCGATCAGATCACCGACATGCGCGTCACCCACCTGATCGCCGCTCCCACCCGCTATGTGGCGGGCTTCGGCTTCGGCGCCGGCACCGTGATCGGCAAGAGCCGCCCGATCCTCTTTCCGCTCATCCACTTCTACACGAACGAGGACTGGGCGGTAGTGCGCGGCCTGGATGATCAGGGCGGCGTGCCGCTGCTGCTGATGGATCACTACGGCAAGGGCGAGCTGTACGTGCTCAACGTCCCCGAGGAACAGAACGATTTCTACTCGCTGCCCCCGCGCGTGCTCGATGCGCTGCGCGCCTTTCTCGCCGCGGGGCTCCCGGTGCGCCTCGAGGGCCCGGCCGGCGTCAGCCTGTTCGAGTATGGCAACGGGACGTTCGTGATCGAGTCGTACCTGAACCACCCGGTCGCGGTGCGGGTGATCGGCCGCTTCGCCCACATCGAGAGCCTGACGCGCGGCATCGTGCTCGGGGGCGATCCGGTGCGCAGCGCGCTGCCGTTCGCGCGCCACGGCCGTGCCGCGCAGCAGTACGGCTATGAGCTGCGCATCGAGCCGCACAGCTTCATCGGCTTGCGTGAGCGCCGGTGACGGGGCGCGGCGCCGGCGGCGCGCCCGCCTCAGCGCGAGGCGGCATAGGGGGTGCGGATGCTACAGTACGGGCATGCCGGTCTCCCTGGTCATTTTCGATCTCGACGGCACGCTCATCGACAGTGCCGCGGACCTCGCGCACGCGGTCAACGGCATGCTCAGCGCCCTTGGGCGCGAGCCGCTCGAGGTCGGCGAGGTGCGCGCCATGATCGGAGATGGCATGGCCAAGCTCGTCGAGCGCGCCCTTGCGGCGCGCAGCCTCGGCGCGCTGGACCCGGTTGAGGCGCAGCGCATGGTCCTCGACCGCTACGAGGCCGAACCGGTCCGTGCCACCGTGCCCTACCCCGGAGTCCGCGCGGCGCTCGAGCATCTGCGCGCGGCCTCAGTCCGCCTCGCGGTCTGCACCAACAAGCCGGCACATCTGGCCGAGGTCATCCTCGAGCGGCTCGATCTGGCGGCTTTTTTTGCGCGGGTCGTGGGCGGGGATTCGTTGCCGTTTCGCAAGCCCGACCCGCGCATGCTCGAGGCCGTGCTCGAGAGCTTCGCGGCGACGCCGCGCGATGCGCTGATGGTCGGGGACAGCGAAGTGGATGGGGCCGCTGCCGAGGCCGCCGGCGTGCCCATGATCCTGATGCGCCACGGCTACCGGCGCGGCCCGATCGAGCGCATACCGCACCTCGCGGCAATCGAACGTTTCGATGAGCTGCCCGGACTGATCCGCGCGCTGGCCGCGTGACTCACGCGCCGTCGCGACCCGGCTGACCGAAGAACACCAGTGTCTGGTATGCAAAGGTGACCTCGCCACCGCGCTGGTGGCGCTCGAACACCTCACGCAGCCCGGCGAGCATCGGCGCATGCTGCGGCTGCCCCGGCTCCGGGGCGTACGAGGAGGACATCAGCCGGCCTTTGAGCCCCTCGAAGCCGAACACCTGCCGGTTGGCGAACACCGCCCGCTCGGGCTCGTGGCCGAAGAACTGGCGAATGGCGGGCGCCCGCACGCGCAGCGCCAGCACCTGCTCGTACTGCGGCGCGTAGCGGCGCAGCAGCGCATCGTAGTCGGCCGTGAACGGGGTCGGCACCTGCGGCAGCTCGTTCCAGATGAGGGCCGCCCAGCCGCCCGGTGCGAGAATGCGCAGGGCCTCGGCGCGGGCACGCGCCGGATCGAACCAGTGGAAGGCCTGCCCGGCGAGCGCCAACGCCACGCTGCCCGCGGCGAGCGTGGTCGCCTCGGCCGTGCCCGCCACGCTCACGAATCCCGCACGCTGCCCGAGCTGGCCCTGCGCGGCGGCGCGCATCTCTGCGTTCGGCTCGACAGCCATGACGCGCGCGCCCGCCTCCAGCAGCAGCGCCGTCAGGATACCGGTGCCGGCGCCCAGATCGGCAACCGGCACGCCCGCCCGCAATCCGCAACGCGCGCGCAGCAGCTCGATCGCCTCGGGCGGATAGCTGGGCCGGTACTTGGCGTAGTCGCCGACGCGACTCGAGAACCGCCGGGTGGAATTCAGTGGCATGCGCCGCATTATAAGCACCGCTCGCGCGGTCGCGGCTTCCACGCGCGGCCGCGGCTGAGCCGCGCCCGTCGCGCGATTCAGCGCAGCGTCGCAGGAATTGGCGCGCTGCGGCGGGACGCGCCGCGCCGCATGAATCCAACACTCCGATCGCGACGCCGCCGTGCGCCGCCGCGACCGCCTGCCGTGCTCAGGCGGCTTGATTTCTCCGCGTGGTTCACTCTCGGTTCAGCGCTGCAATGCGAGACTATCTCCCGCACCGGTGCTCAGAGCGGCTCCCGGACGGCGCAGAATCCCCCCGTGCGCCACGCTTTTGACTCGTCCAGGATTTGAGTCGCCGAGCCCGGTGCGTTCTCTTCCCCCCCAGACTCAGACGGGGTTCGCCGCCGGCGAACCCCGTCCGATTCAAGCCGCGCTGGCGCGCCGGCTCACTCGCCGGCCGGCTTCGGCGCGAACGTCACCTGGGTGGTCCACGTCGGCATCTGCTTCGAATCCGTGGTGATGACGAGATTCGCGTGCGCGTCGCGCAAGCGCGAGGCGAGCACGACGGCGGTCGGCGTGTCGCAGGCGGCCGCGATCGGCAAGGCGCTCACGATGTGAATGGCCTTGGCCGCGAGCACATCGGCGCGGGACGTGCCCGAGGGCTCGATCTTCGCGGCGGTGATGTTCGTGTTCTGAGCCGTCGCGAACTCGTAGTTCACCGGGCCCTGCCATTCCCCGCGCTTCGGGGCACCCGAGGTGCTGATGACCGCTTCCTTGGTGAGCGGCGGCTGGATCAGCTTCACCTCGATGGGCTGGGCCGGGAAGTACTTCTGGCGCGTCGCCACGCCCTGCAGGCGCCAGACCGCCAAGTATTGCACCGGGAAGCTGCTCTGGCAGCGCACCGGGAACATCGTATGCCAGTCGGTGCCATTGGCATTCGAATGCAACGGAACCTTCTGGCCGCCGCCGACCTGGAACAGAAACATCGGCTGGCTTACCAGCGCGCCCGCTTTGACCGTGGCCGAGATCGGATACATTCCGATGTCGGGATTGGCTTGAAATTGCGTCGGCGTCTGGTTCTGCACCTGCACGCCGCAGCCGGCCAACGCCAGCGCCGCAACTCCTATCGAAAACCGAAATGCCTGCCGCATGTCGCCCCCTTCCGAGACGCAATTAGTGTTAACGGACACGGACTGGTTGAATCAGCGAAGTTTGACAACAAATTGCCTGACTGACAAGAGTCTCGAGCGGCGGCGCGGCCGTAGCCAAAGATAAAAGGCCGGGCCCCGCGCAGCACGCGGGATACCCGGCCTCGGTACGGTACCTGGCGCTTACTTCTTCTTGCGCGCGCCGGCCCGCTTCGCGGCCCGGAAGGAAATTCCGGCGCGCATCGCTTTCTGCTGCACCGCTGCCGGGGTACGCCCGAGCTTCTTCGCGACCTCGGTGGTCGGGGTGCCCGCCTTGGCGAGCGCCTTCAAGGTCTTCAGCTCACTGGCGCTCCAGGACGCGCCATCGTTCGGGGGACGTTTCGCCATCATAGACTCCCAATAAACACCCAACTACAGGGTTTCGGGGCGGATCATACACGTATTTTATCGCCCGTCCAACTTCTTTCACCCGGTGTGTTGTAGGAAGTCGGCTGGGACGCGCGGCGGATGTTGTCGGTCAGGATCGACGGGCGTTGGCGGCCGTCCCCGCGCTCGCGAGGACGGCCGCCGCAGCTGTCAGTAGCGGTAATGGTCGGACTTGTAGGGACCGGCGCGATCGACACCGATGTAGCGCGCCTGCTGTTCGTTGAGTTTCGTCAACTCGGCGTTGAACCTGGTCAGCTGCAGCCGTGCGACCTTCTCGTCGAGCCGCTTCGGCAGCACGTACACGCCCACCGGGTACTTCTCCGGGTTGCAGTACAGCTCGATCTGGGCCAGCGTCTGGTTGGCGAAGCTCGAGCTCATCACGTAACTCGGATGTCCGGTGGCGCAGCCGAGATTCACCAGCCGGCCCTCGGCGAGCAGGATCAGCCGCCGACCATCCGGAAAGATGACGTGATCGACCTGGGGTTTGATGTTCTCCCAGCGGTAGCGCTTCAGGCTCGCCACGTCGATCTCGTTGTCGAAGTGTCCGATATTGCACACGATGGCGTTGTGCTTCATGCGCGCCATGTGATCGTGCCCGATGACATGCAGGTTGCCGGTCGCGGTGACAAAAAGATCAGCCTTGTCGGCCGCGTAGTCCATGGTCACGACCCGGTAACCCTCCATGGCCGCCTGCAGAGCGCAGATCGGGTCGATTTCCGTCACCCACACCTGGGCGGCGAGCGCGCGCAGTGCCTGCGCGCAGCCCTTGCCGACGTCGCCGTAACCGCACACCACGGCGATCTTGCCGGCCACCATCACGTCGGTCGCGCGCTTGATGCCGTCGACCAGCGACTCGCGGCAGCCGTACAGATTGTCGAATTTGCTCTTGGTGACCGAGTCGTTGACGTTGATCGCCGGGAACGCAAGGCGCCCCTCCTTGGCCATCTGGTACAGGCGGTGCACGCCGGTCGTGGTCTCCTCCGTCACGCCGCGGATGTGCCCGATGCGCGTCGAATACCACTTCGGGTGCTGCGCGAGCTTGGCGCGGATGGCCGCAAACAGCGCCTCTTCCTCCTCGCTCGCGGGCTTGGCGATGACGGACGGATCGGCTTCGGCCCGCACCCCCAGGTGCATCAGCAGGGTCGCATCGCCGCCGTCGTCCAGGATCATGTTGGTGTAGTGGCCGTCGGGCCACTCGAAGATGCGGTGGGTGTATTCCCAGTAATCGGCCAGCGACTCGCCCTTCCAGGCGAACACGGGCGTGCCGCGCGCGGCGATCGCCGCGGCGGCGTGGTCCTGCGTGGAGAAGATGTTGCACGAGGCCCAGCGGACCTGCGCCCCGAGCGCCTGCAGAGTCTCGATCAGCACCGCGGTCTGAATGGTCATGTGCAGCGAGCCGCTGATGCGCGCGCCGGCGAGCGGCTGCGCCGCGGCGTACTCCTCGCGTATCGCCATCAGGCCCGGCATTTCCGTCTCGGCGATCAGGATCTCCTTGCGACCCCACCCGGCAAGCGACAGGTCGGCGACTTTGCAGTCGGTGGGCTCTTGGGGCGGTTTGAGTGTGGCGTTCATGGCTGAATGCTCCAATGGGTTCATTGAGCGCCGTATTGCAAATGGCCGCGCCCTTCGAGCCTGGCAGGTGGCAGCAGGCTGAGCCGCCGGCCCGTCGCAACGCTCCTCGAAAGGCGCCGCGCCGCCGCACCGCGCGGCGGCGAAGTCGATTCCCGGCGGGCCGCCCCGTGGGGCCGCCCGCCGGGGCGCAGATCAGGCCGCCTTGGACGCCTTGGCGTCCTCGGCCAGCACCTCGGCGCGGTCGGTCCGCTCCCAGGTGAACTCTGGCTCGGTGCGGCCGAAGTGGCCGTAGGCGGCGGTCTTCTGGTAGATCGGGCGCGCCAGATCGAGCATCTGCCGCAGTCCGTACGGCGTGAGGTCGAAGTGCTTGCGCACCAGGCGGGTCAGCTGCTCGCGCGAGAGGCGGCTCGTGCCGAAGGTCTCGATCATGATCGAGGTCGGCTCGGCAACCCCGATGGCGTAGGACACCTGAACCTCGCAGCGGGCGGCGAGTCCGGCCGCGACGATGTTCTTGGCGACATAGCGCGCCGCATAGGCGGCCGAGCGGTCGACCTTGGAGGGGTCCTTGCCGGAGAATGCGCCGCCGCCGTGACGGGCGAAGCCGCCGTAGGTGTCGACGATGATCTTGCGGCCCGTGAGCCCGCAATCGCCCACCGGTCCGCCGATGACGAACCGGCCGGTCGGATTGATGTGGAACTGGGTGTTCTTGTCGACCCACTCGGCCGGCAGCACCGGCTTGAGGATCTCCTCCATCACGGCCTCGCGCAGCGTCTCGGTGGACACCTCGGGGCTGTGCTGGGTGGACAGGACCACCGCCTCGAGTCCGACCGGCTTGTCATCCTCGTAACGCAGGGTGACCTGGCTCTTGGCGTCCGGTCGCAGCCAGGCGAGCACGCCCGACTTGCGCACCTCGGCCTGGCGCTTCACCAGACGGTGCGCGAGCGTGATCGGCGCCGGCATGAGCACGTCGGTCTCGTTGGTGGCGTAGCCGAACATCAGGCCCTGATCGCCGGCGCCCTGGGCGCGCTCGTCGCTGCGGTCGACGCCCTGGGCGATGTCCGGAGACTGCTTGCCGATGATGTTCAGCACCCCGCAGCTGGCGCCGTCGAATCCCATATCGGATGTGTTGTAGCCGATGTCGAGGACGGTCTTGCGCACCAGCGCCTCGACATCCACCCAGGCGGTGGTGGTCACCTCGCCGGCCACGATTACCACGCCGGTCTTGACCAGCGTCTCGCACGCCACACGGCCCCGAGGATCCGCCGCAAGAATCGCATCCAGCACGGCGTCCGAGATCTGATCGGATACTTTGTCAGGATGGCCTTCGGATACGGACTCGGAGGTAAAGAGATAGCGGTTGGTCATCAGTTGGTTCCCGTGGACAGTTGAGTGTCGGATGCAGTGCGGGCGCCGAAGGCGGCCTCGCTCGCCGCCGCGCCAAAATTCTCGCTCATGCGCGCGGCGATCGCCGCGCGCGAGAGACCATGGTTCTGCGTGCCGCGCGACTCGATCTTGATCGCGCCCATGACCGAGGCGACCCGGCCGGTCGTCTCCCAGTCAAGGTCGTGCAGCAGGCCGTGCATGAGCCCGGCCCGGTAGGCGTCCCCGCAGCCGGTCGGGTCGACCACCGCGCGCGCCTTGGCGCTCGGGATGTCGATGCGCTGCTCGCCGGTGAAGATGCTCGAGCCCTGGCTGCCGCGGGTCACGATCAGCGCCTCGAGGCGATCGATCACCTGCTGGCCGCTCCAGCCGGTCTTCTGCTGCACCAGCTGCCACTCGTAGTCGTTCACCGCGGTCCACGTGGCCTGCTCGATGAAGTGCTTCAGCTCAGCGCCGCTGAACAGCGGCAGGGCCTGGCCGGGATCAAAGAGAAACGGGATGCCCGCGGCCGCGAACTGCGCCGCGTGCTCGATCATGCCGGTGCGCCCGTCGGGGGCCACCACGCCGAGGCTCACCCCGCGCGCGGCACTCACCTCGTTGAGCTCAGCACGTTGCATCGCGCCGGGGTGAAACGCCGTGATCTGGTTGTCGTCGAGATCGGTGGTGATGAATGCCTGCGCGGTCAACTCGTCCTCGACGACGCGCACGTACTCGAGCGGGACGCCGGCAGCCTCGAGCCACTGCCGATACGGGCCGAAATCGCGCCCGACGGTCGCCATGGGCGCGCCGACGTCCCCGAGCAGGCGCATGTTGTAGGCGATATTGCCGGCGCAGCCGCCGAACTCCCGGCGCAGCTGCGGAACCAGGAAGGAAACGTTCAGGATGTGAATCTGTTCGGGCAGAATGTGGTCGCGAAAGCGGCCCTCGAAACGCATGATGGAGTCAAACGCCACCGAGCCGCAAATCAACGCGTTGCGGGTGCTCTCACCCTTGCGTGACACCCCGCCCGCCGGGAAATTCTGTGTCATGCCGTGTCATTTCGTTGAGGTCAGTCAAAAATTGTAACCGAAATGCCCGCAAGATGCCAGGGCAAGTCTTGTC
>JAKAXA010000063.1 GCA_021816775.1 Pseudomonadota bacterium | reverse complement strand
GCGCGGGAGCTCCTCGGCCGCACGCTCGCGCGCATCCATCAGGTGGGCGCGCGCTCGGCCTTCGTGCGCCGCCCCGCCATCGATCCCGAGCGCTACGGGGTGCAGGCCCGCCGCGCGGTCCTGGGCTCGCCGCTGCTGCCGAGCGCGCTGAGTGAGAATTACGCACGGCTCAGCGAGCAGGTGCTCGAGCGCATCGAGCGGGTCTATGGGGAGGTCGCCCCGGTGGCGCTGATCCGGGTGCACGGCGACTGCCATCTCGGCAATCTCCTCTGGGCGCAGACGGGGCCGCGGTTCGTCGACCTCGACGACTGCGCCATGGGCCCGCGCATCCAGGACCTGTGGATGCTGATCTCGGGGGAGCCGGCCGAGCAGCAGGCCCAGTGGGCTGAGCTCATCGGCGGCTACGAGCAGTTCGCATCGCTCGAGTACCCGCAGCTGCGCCTGATCGAGCCGCTGCGCGCGCTGCGCATGCTGCACCACGCCGCCTGGGTGTGCGAGCGCTGGGCCGATCCGGCCTTTCCGCGCGCCTTCCCCTGGTTCGGGGAGGCGCGCCACTGGGAGGGGTATCTGCGCGACCTCGCCGAGCAGCTCTCGGCCATCGACGAGCCGCCGCTGCTGGCGCGCTGAGCAACGCACTCGCGCTGGCGTGTGCGGTCAGCAGGATCTCCGTGCCTGAGGCGGCCGCGGCGAATCGCCATCGAGTGACGGTCTTCGTCAGAACAAGGATGAGCTCGTTCCACGCACGGGCGCCGCTCACCGGCAGCGGCCGCGTTGAGACGGGGCGATGCGCCGAGGGTTCGGAGCTCAAAGACCCCCAGCACCAGCGGGCGACCCGTTGAATCTCCTCGCCGCGGCACTTCGGCGGCACGGGGGTGAGACACCGTGTCGGCCGTCCAGCGCAGGTGCGCATATCCGTTCAGGCTCCCGCACGGCGCATCGAAGAGCTCGGGGAGAAATCCGACTGACGCGAACGGCACGTCGGCATCTTCCATGGACGGGAGCGGGCCCACGGACCTCGAGGTCTCAGCCGGCGCGCTGTCCCCGCCCACCGTACGGGAGTACCTCCCTTTCATCACCGGCATCCACCCGCAGAGGGTCGGGTAGCCAGCGCCACCATCGCGCTCGATGAGGCCAGGACGGGTGGGATCGCCCCAACAGGCGTTCAGGGCGAGTGCGAGCCTCGGCACGATGTCGAAGCCGACGCCCGCCGGGTCCTCGGTCACTGCGTGCGTGACTGCGACCCGAGCCGTTCTTCGGTAGAGCGTGATGGGAATCGACGCGGCCTGATCCCGGGGTGGCGCTCGGCTGAGGCGAAGTGAACGCCGTCCGGCCGGGCCGGCGCCTTCCTCGGCGCGCGCGGTCTTGCCGCGCAGGACCGCCAAGGCTCCCGACAACACGCCAGGGCCGCCCCGCAACCGAAGCGGCGGTCTGCATCCGAGACTGCCACGGGACCCTCCACCGCCTCGATCCTCATCGTGCGCGCCGGGCTCGTCCTTGGCGGGCACGACGGCCTGCCTGCGCGGGTGCGCACCAATCTGAAGGAGTGCTCTCGGCGCATCCCGGGTCAGAGTTGATGCCCCATTATGGCACCGCACGCGCCTGCGCGGCGCATGTGACGGACGTCGCAGCCGAGCTCCGGGCAAAACGCGGCGAATTTCACGGTTTTTCAATGTGCTGGGTGCGGTCGGGGGCAGGGCGCGCTAATGTCAAATGTACAACATGCCCTTGGGTGGGCCCCTGTTAGAAGCATAAAGGCATAACGCCATGCGCACTGGGATGTTCCTCAATCGGCCGACGCTGCGGCGCGGCGCACAGAGCGCGCTTCGCGCCACGACGCGCCGGCGCGGGCGCGCCTGACCCGACGCTGCCGATTGCGCAAGCGCATCACGCCATGGCCGCCCCTGATCCCAAACCGTTGTCGCCCTCCGAGACCGTCACGGGGCTGTCGACCATCTCGACGACCATCGTGCGGGCCGAGCTCGGCTTCAGCGAGCAGGACAGCCTGCACCCGCAGATCCGTACCATCGTGAAGGAGGCCGCGCTGCGCACCGGCAGCGCGTTGCCGGACATCGGGGTGCTGCTGAAGCTGATCAGCCAGCAGTTCGAGGCCATGGACGCCGAGCGGCGCGGCATCGTGCAGTCGATGCGCCTGATGGCCGATGAGGCTGCGGAGCTGGCCTACCAGGCGCGCGAGTCCGAGCTCACCGAGCGCGTGGCGCGCGCCGAGCGCGAGGTGTTCGAGCGGCTCACCGGCAACGTGCCGCTCGCCGAGGCGCTCTCCTCGGTCACGCATTTCATCGAATCGGTCGGCGTCGGCACCGTCGGGGCGATCTCCGTGCTCGCCGACGATGCCCGCTCGTTCGCCTACCTGGTCGCGCCCAAGATGCCGGAGGCGCTGCGCGCGGCGCTCGAGCGCTGCGCGATCGACATCCGCAACGGCTCGTGCGCTGCGGCCGTGTGCCTCGGCCGCCAGGTGCTGGTGGCGGATGTGGCGAAGGACCCGTTCTGGGAGCGCCATCGCGCGCAGATCCTGGAGGCGGGCCTGAACGCCTCCTGGTCGACCCCCATCAAGGCCGCCGACGAGCGCGTGCTCGGCAGTCTGGGGGTCTATCACTCGACGGCGGGGCTGCCCGGCCAGCGGGAGCTGCGCGTCCTCGCGCATGCGGCGCAGATCGCCGGCATTGCGATCTCGCGCCGCTTCGCCGAGGAGGCGCTGCGGGCGAGCGAGGCGAAATATCGGGGCCTGTTCGAGAGCATCGTCGAGGGCGTCTATCAGAGCGGGCGCGACGGGCGGCTGAAGTCGGTGAACCCGGCGTTCGTGGCCATCCTGGGCTACGACAACGCCGAGCAGCTCTATGCGCTGCGTGACGTCTCACCGCTTTATTGGAACCCGCAGGACCGGGCCCAGTTCATCCGCCAGGTCGAGACTCAGAGCGAGATTCGCAACGCGGAGTTCGTGCTGCGCCGGCGCGACGGGTCCCCGGTGGTGGTGTTTGAGAACGCCCGCGCGGTGCGCGATGCGACCGGGCGGATCGTCAGTTACGAGGGCGCGATCACCGACATCACCGAGCGCAAGCGCGCCGAGCAGCAGATCTTCGCCGAGAAGGAGCGCGCCCAGGTCACGCTGCAGTCGATCGGCGATGCGGTCATCAGCGCCGATGCGGACGGGCGTATCGAGTACATCAACCCGGTCGCCGAGAACCTCACCGCCTGGCGGCTCGATGAGGCGCGCGGCCGGCCGATCGGCGAGGTGCTGACGCTGATCGATGAGATCAGCCGCGACCCGATCGACAATCCGCTGCTGTGCGTGCTCGGCAAGGCCTGCCGCACCGTCGCCACCGAGCACGCGGTGCTCCTGACGCGCGCCGGGCACGAGGTGGCGATCCAGGAGACCGCCGCGCCCATCTGCGACCGCGAGGGGCGGGTCATCGGCGCGGTGATGGTGTTCCATGACGTCACGCGCGAGCGGCGCCTGAAGCGCGCGCTGTCCTACCAGGCAAGCCACGATGCGCTGACCGGCCTGATCAACCGCCGCGAGTTCGACAATCGCCTGCACACGGCCGTGCTCACCGCGCAGCGCGGCGAGGGCGTGCACGCGCTGCTCTACATCGACCTCGATCAGTTCAAGGTGGTCAACGACACCTGCGGCCACCAGGCCGGCGACCGGCTGTTGCGCGACATCACCGGATTGCTGCAGTCACGGGTGCGGGCCGCCGACACCATCGCGCGCCTCGGCGGCGATGAGTTCGGGGTGCTGCTGGAGAACTGCACCGTCGAGCAGTCGACGCGCATCGCCGAGGGCGTGCGCCGGGCGATCCACGATTACCGCTTCACCTGGGGCGCGATCACGCTCTCGGTCGGCGCGAGCGTCGGCGTCGTGCAGATCAGCTCCGAGACCGAGAGCGTCGCGAACCTGATGAGCGCGGCGGACATCGCCTGCTACGCGGCCAAGGACGAGGGGCGCAACCGGATCCACCTGTACGAGGCCGATGGCCTCAGCCACCCGCGCCACCGCGAGATGCACTGGGTGGCGCGTGTGACGCGCGCGGCGGAGGAGAACCGGCTCGAGCTGTTCTACCAGCCCATCCGTCCGGTCACGCCGCGCGAGGCGCCGTCGTTCAACGAGCTGCTGGTGCGGCTGCGGGATGACGACGGGCGGCTGGTGCCGCCCGGGGAGTTCATCCCGGCGGCCGAGCGCTACAACGTCATGTCGGTGATCGACCGCTGGGTGGTGAGCCGGGCCCTGCAGTTCCTCGGCGAATGGCGCGCGCGCGGCATAGCGCTGCCGCTGCTCGCGGTGAACCTCTCCGGTACCTCGCTCAACGATCAGTCGTTCATCGATTTCGTCTTGCGGCACGTGGAAGATTCCTCCCTCGCCAGGGCGCTGTGCTTCGAGATCACCGAGACCGCCGCGGTGACGAACCTCTCGAACGTCGCCTTCGTGATGCGCGAGCTCAAGACCCGCGGCTGCAAGTTCTCGCTGGATGACTTCGGCACGGGGCTCTCCTCGTTCATGTACCTGAAGAGCCTGCCGGTGGATTTTCTCAAGATCGACGGTCAGTTCGTGCGCCGCATCGCCGACGACCCGGTCGATCGGAGCATGGTCGAGGCGGTGTGCAAGGTGGGACGGACCCTTGGGATCGAGACCGTCGCCGAGTGCGTGGAGGTGCAGTCCGTGCTCGATGAGCTGGGCCGCATCGGAGTCGATTACGCCCAGGGCTTCTTCGTCGCCAATCCGCTGCCCATCGCACAGCTGCTGCCCTGAAGGACGCGGGCCTCGGCGGGTCGCGTGCGCCGTGCAGTGCGCGCCTCGCATGATCTGACGGCGCTCATCGGCTGCGGGACTTTCGCGTGACTCATCTTGCGCCGGCTGCGCGGCCCGGCACCTGGAACAACGGGCGCTGAGTTGCCCTGCGCGAGCGCTCAGGAGACTGCCGCCGGGACATCGCCGCTGTGCCCCAACAACGGATTGCGAAGCCGCAGGCGCAGATCGTTGGTAAACAGCGACATTGCGGCCCAGGCCCGCATCAGTGGTAACCTCTCCATGCACTCGACATAATGTGTCAGCAGGCGCCGAGAGCGAACGCACGGCGCTTTCAAAGGAGGAGGTTATGTCGCAGGTTCAAGCGGCGGTGCAACCGAGACGAATCGGTCGGTACACGTTGATCGAGCGCCTCGGAGTCGGTGGACAGAGCGAAGTCTGGCGGGCGAGCGATGAGGCGGCCGACGTGTGTCTCGCGCTGAAGATCCTCGCTCCGGCCGCCGCGCGCTCGGCCCATGCCTGGGCGGCGCTCGAGCGCGAGTTCGCGGTATCCTCGCTGCTGCGCCACCCCGGCATCCTGCGGGTCCTGCCGCCGGAGCATCTCGATGGCTGTGTGGTGCTGCCGATGGAGCTGGCCGACGGCGGCGACCTCTCCCAGCTGCGCGGCAAAGGGTATCTGCAGATCGTGCCCGTTCTGCTTCAGGTCGCAGCTGCGCTTCAGTATGCGCATGGGCGCGGTGTGGTGCACCGGGATCTGAAGCCGAGCAACGTGCTGTTTGACCGCAGCGGTCTGGCGAAGCTCGCGGACTTCGGAGTGGCCGCCGTGCTGCCCGGGTTCGGGGCGGAGCAACCCGCCGCGGGCGCGTTGGCGGGCTCACCCTTCACGGCGAGCCCCGGTCAGCTGCGCGGTGAGCCCACGACGCCAGCCGACGATATCTACGGTTTTGGCGCGCTGGCCTACGAGCTGCTGGCGGGCCACCCGCCGTACTATCCACACTTTGATGCGGGTCAGATCCAGAACGGCCCGGTGCCGCAGCTGCAACCGGTCCGCCAGGCCCCGGTACAACTCATTGAGCTGGTCATGCGCATGCTGGCCAAGTGGCCCGATGAGCGCCCCGCATCCATGGAGCAGGTCGCCCGGGAGCTCGAGTCGACCCTGAATGCGACGCTGGCGCTCGATCTGACCGAACTGGCCGACCTCTCGGCAGGGCCGACGGTCGTCCTGCCGCTCGCTGCGGCGAAGGCGGCCGCGCCGCGCAGTGCAGTGCCGCGCGAGCCCGCCGGCGCAGTCCCGTCATTCACTGCCGAGGCGCCGCCTGAGCCCGCGCCTGTCCCCTCGGCCGAGCTGCCGCCGAGGCCGATGACGCATCCGCCCGAGGTGCTTGCGCCGTTCGACGCGGTGACCCCGCTGCTCGAGCAGGTGCCGCAAATCCGGGCGATGCGCCGTCACGGGTCTGGCGTTCCGTACCCGGAGTACGGCAGATCGAGAAGGATCAGGCGGCCGCACCGCGTGCGCTACCTGATGTTCGGACTCCTCGGGGGGGCCGTGGCCGTGGGCGGCGCGCTGCAATGGCTGTCACGCGCGGATCTGTCCCGCAGTCCGCTGCAGATGCTCTCGACGGCCGTGTCGCAATGGCACGCGGACCGGTTGGCGCCAGTGGCGCGACGGGCGCGCTCCGGCGCACTCGCGCCGCCCGCTGCGGCGAGTGCCCCGGAATCGATGTCGGCGGGCGAGCTGGCGGCGCAGCGCAGGCAGTTCGACCGGCGGCTGAAGGCGCTCGCCGCGCGTGGCGCGCCGGTCTGGGATTCGGCGCCATTCGCGGCTGCGAAGACTCAGGCCGCTGAGGCGAGCAGCGCCGAGCGGATGGCGGACCCGCAGGTCGCGCGCCGCCATTGGCAGAAGGCGCAGGCACTGCTCGCACACGTGGCAAGCGACGCGCCGCTCGCGCTGGCAACGGAACTGAAGGCGGGGCACGAGGCGCTGGCGGCGGGGCACGAGAGATCGGCCGCCCGGGCGTTCGCCCTTGCGCTGCGCATCGATCCGGGCAGCCAGCGGGCGGTGGCCGGTCAGCGGCGAGCGCGTGTGCTGAGTGGGGTGCGAGCCCTGATGTCTGAGGGGCGTCGGGAGGAGCGCGCGGGCAGGGTCTCGCGTGCAGTGTTCTATTTCAGGCACGCGGTCGCACGTGACTCCGGCTACGCGCCGGCCAGGGCTGCTCTGGCCCGCATCAAGACCCGTTTCGGCGCTGCGGGCTACGCGGTTGCGGGCTACGAGCGCGCGGTGCGCGCGGGTTTCACGGCATTCGCCAACGACCGACTGTTTCATGCGCAGGCCGACTTCGAACAGGCGCTCGTCTTCCGCCCGCAGGGCACCCGGGCGGCAGAGGCGCTCGAGCGGGTGAATGCGCAGATCCGGCGGCGCGCGGCTGCACCGTAGAATGGCGGCGCGCAGCGCTTGAGCTCGCCGCGTCCGAGCCGCCGATTCGCGAGCGCCGTGCCATCGATGACGACACTCGCGCGGGGTGTCTGCCGGGGGATGCCGCGCTTCTTTGCAGTCGCCGCCGCGGACGAGACGACAGCGCGCGCGATCAATCCCGGGCCGCCCTGGGTCTCACGGGCAAAGGGTGTGACTACGCAGATGACCCACGGAGCCGGGAACCGGTCTCCTTGAGGTCATTTTCTGGGTGAGTGTGCGCCGTAGGCAGCTCATAAGCCTTTGTTCGTATTCGCGTTTTTAGTCTGGCCCCCGATAAACCTAGAAACAGGGATGCATTAAAACCTAAAAAAGGAAGACGCCTTAGCCTAGATTCGGAATCCACCCGTGCCGACGCCCGCTAACCATTTGGCAAGTGCCCGCGAGCAGCTGCGTGCGCTCCAGATGGCGGGGTGCGTGCCAATCCGCTCCGGCGATTTGCCGCGCGCCGCGCGCGAGCGGCTCCTGCGGAACGGCTTCCTGCAGGAAGTCATGCGCGGCTGATACATGCCGGCGAGCCCGGGCGACCAGGCGAGCGACACGACGGCGTGGTACGCGGCCTTCTGGCCGTTCGTCGCGAGCTATCTCGACTCGCGCCTCGGAACCGACTGGTGCGTCAGTGCGGACCAATCGCTGCTGCTGCACGTCGGCGATCGGACCGTGCCCCAGCAGCTGCTCGTGCGCTCGCCTCGCCGCAACAACAAGCCCACGCCGCTGCTGCACGGCACCTCCGTGTTCGACGTGCGCCTCGAGTTGCCGCCGCCGGAAGAACGCGCGGTGATCGACGGTGTCCGCGCGATGACGCTTGGCGCATCGCTCGTGCATGCCTCGCCCGGGCTCTATCACGACCGCGCGGTGGACGTGCGGGCCGCGCTTGTCACGATTCCCGAAGCCTGCGACCTACTACGTCCGCTCCTCGCAGGCGGCAAGAGCAAAGTCGCGGGCAGGCTCGCCGGCGCGCTGCGCAACGTCGGCCGCGAACGCGTCGCGGATGAGGTCCTCGCCGCAATGCGCACAGCAGGCTACGTAGTCCAGGAGAACGACCCCTGCGAAGATGCCGCCCCTGTCGTGTTTTCGAGCCGCGAGCGTTCGCCCTATGTGGGTCGGTTGCGTCTGCAATGGGCGCGCATGCGTCCGAGGGTGCTCGAGCATTTCCTGCCCGCGCCGGCCTCGCCGGTCGCGGCGACCTACCTTCAGCAGGTGGACGAGGTATACCGCGCCGACGCGTACCACTCATTGTCGATAGAGGGCTACACAGTCAGTGACGCTCTCATCGAGCGCGTGCGTTCGGGCCTATGGAATCCGCAGCACAACGAGCAGGACCGACTCGATCGTAATGCGCTCGCGGCGCGCGGCTACTGGCAGGCGTTCCAGCGCGTGAAAGAGTCCGTGGCGCGCGTGCTCGTCGGCGAGAACGCCGGCGTGGTCGCCGAAGCAGTGCACGGGGACGGGTATCGGGAGTTGTTCGGGCCCTCGGTGGCGGCCGGCCTCCTGAACGCCGCCGATCTCGCCGGATACCGCGCAGGACAAGGGTTCATCCGGCGCTCGATGCACGTGCCTCCGCCGGTCGAGGCAGTGCGCGATCTGATGCCCGAGTTCTTCGCGTTGCTGGCTGCGGAGCCTGCGCCGGCGGCGATGCGCATGCCCCCGTCCATCGTCTTCTGTGCCGCAAACCCGAGCCGCTTCAAGCGCGGATCACGGTCCTCGGGCTTGATCACGAATGCCGTGCTGCCATCGCCAGCGCGACTCTCTCTCGGCCCGATGAGGGGCGCGTGAGCCGCAGGGCATGTCTGAGTCGGGGTTCAG
Source organism: Pseudomonadota bacterium (assembly GCA_021816775.1). Taxonomy (GTDB): domain Bacteria; phylum Pseudomonadota; class Gammaproteobacteria; order Steroidobacterales; family Steroidobacteraceae; genus 13-2-20CM-66-19. The sequence continues at coordinate 2,896 of JAKAXA010000063.1, read as the reverse complement.
GGATGCAGGGCCACTCAGCACCTCAGCGGATCGGCCCATGCCGACCCCGGCAGTCAGACTCGGCGGACAACACGGCCGCGGCATCCGCCAGGATGACGGGCGAGTTCTCCATTCCTATGCCAGGACCTCGTATTCGCTCTTGACGAGCCCGCTCGGGTACTGGCGGGTCTCGATATGCTTCAGCATGAGGTCCCGGGTCGTCGGGCCGAACAGCGGGACTCCAGCGCCGATGATCACCGGGACGCGCGTGATGGTCAGGCGCTGGATGAGCCCGGCCTGCAGAAACGACTGGATGGTAAGGCCGCCATCAACGTATGCGTGCCGCAAGCCGCGCCGTGTGAGCGCCGCCACGATTTGCGCGGGAGTGCCCGACATTCGCTCGACGACGGCTCGCGCGGGAGCGGGACTGAGGGCTTTCCTGCTCAACACGAATACGGGCTTCTCGCCATAGGGCCACTCCTCGAATGCCCGGACGACCTCATAGGTGTTGCGCCCGATGATCAGCGCATCGACCGATGCCATGAATTCATCGTAGCCGTGCGGCTCGCCGCCGTTCGGCGGAAGAAAATCGAGCGCCCCGTCCGGGCGGGCCAGGTAACCGTCGACGCTGGTGCCGACGAAGACGGATGCTTTCATTGTCGCCCCGCCAGGGATCATGTATTAGGTGTAACTCGCCACAGTCGGGGCTTGCGCTCCTCAGGATCCGCTCGCCCCGCGCACTCCTCGGGAATGCCGTGACCGGCGTCTGTTGCGGCCTGGGTCATGAATCTCACCATTGCGTGGCCTGCCGCTGCGGTGGGCGAGGGCATGCTCGGGTCTGCCGTGGCGAAATCATAACGTTCTGCGCGGTCCTGCGGACGCAGCTGATCAAGAGGGCTCTTCGGCCGGCGGGCCTCGCGCGTCGCCTGCCGGGACCGAATGCGAACCTGAGCGACAGCGAGGGCATCCTCAGGAGCGGCGGAACGAACTCGCGCAGCTCGGGAAATCGTCCGACTGGCTGCGCCGCTCGTGAGCAGCGCCCCGCACACTCAATGCCGAGCGTGACCGACAGCCTTGGGGCAATCCATCGAGCGCCGCCGATCGCGCGCCATGGCCGAACGTGCCGCCGCCTCTCCTGACTTACCCCGCCAGATGCATATTTTCGGAGCCTCGGGTCCTGGAACGCCTGTCATTCACCCGCGAATGCGTGGACCGGTCCATGACTGACGGGATTCCGGGATGATGGCGGAGACCATTCCGGCGCCATGACGGACACCGTTCCGGGCTGATGCCGGACATTTGGGCGGACGGCCGGATTGCTGTCCGCCAGGGCCGGTGTGCGCAGCTTCAGGGGGGGGCGAGCTTGAGCCCGACCTAGAGCCTGTCAAATGACCCACGAGAAACAGTGGTCACTTCGCCGGATTCCGGTCAATTTGGACAGCAGTGCGAGGGAGCAGTGATTTTACATAATGCGGCACTGCGCTTCCGTTTGACGACCAACGCCTGAATATCGTAGCGTCAAAAAAAACAAGATCATCCTACCGATTCGATCCCTTCACTATGCTGAGAGTCGCATTTGACGCGTCGCTCGCCGTGTTGCTCGCAGGGGTGGCATTAAATTCCATCTCTTACGCGTTGCAACGACGCAAACTTCGCGCTGTCGTAGAGCAACTGACGGTGGGGTGTGCCGAAGAGATTGATGCGGTTCTGGCGGTCGCGAAATTCATATACGCAAATGTTACGCGCGCGAAGGATCCCGTATTTTTGACCCCGCTCTTGGCTCCGTTGGGCGGTTCACCTCTCGCGATTCTTCGTCAAGGAGGCTGTTGTTCCGGCATCCACAGGCTATTCATAGCCTGCTTGGGAACAATTGGAATTCGCGCTGCACAAATCACCCTCTACCCTCATTCCGGAAGATGGTGCCACTGCGCGGTTCAAGTGACCCTCCGGGGCACGGTTTGCATTATTGATGTCGATTATGGCGTCATCTACGAAGGTCCGCGGGGAGAATTTATGGGTCTTCGCGATCTTCGCAGCGGAATCGTGCCGTCTTTTCGGGTATTCGCTAACGGACTTAGCGCGCCGCTCTGCGCGGGGTACTATCGCGACTCTTCGCCGGGGTATCCTTCCAGTTCATATTACGATTTCGATTTTCGCAATACGCGTACGGCAAATTGGCAGAAGTCGTGGGTGCGAAGAAGAGTCTATGCGTTGCTTCGCGTCTGTTCCCTGGGGCAAGTAGATTCTTTATTTCAGCCGCCATTGCTTGAATGGCCTCAAATGTTTGTTTCCGTAAGCGGGTTGTGTCTGGCATTGGCGCTGTTCATTGCGCGCGTCGCGGGTGCGGCTTAAGGGCTGCTGGCGTAGCGGCGTGATCGTCACGGTGTAGCGCACTCATTGTTGTTTTGCCCCTAATGGGTCGCCATGTCGATGGCTGAGCCTCTCTGCGTACGATGTGTAATCACGCGCAGAGAGCGTAGTCCGGTGAACGGCAAGGTGCGATGTTGGTGGTCCGCCGCCGGCCGCGTGATCCCCGAGTTCTTCAATCCGCCCGGGAGAGCGGATTTCGACAGCCGCCACATGTATCGGGCCCGGCAACCTGGACGCGAGAGCGCCAAAATCATTGCGGCGCAGTGTGACCTCATGACCGGCCTGTACGCTCGCGACGGTCTCAAGCAGATGCACAGCTGCCGGCCAGACGATCCGCGCCGCTGCCTGAGGGCGATCACCCCGATTTTTTGCAAGGATTGGGTAGCCCGAACGCGCGCGTGAACAGCTGATCGAGAACACCGACGATCGAATCACCTTCCGCGGCCAGCGATCCGGCACGCGCGCCCAACTGGTCGTCAGCGAGGGAGACAATCCTCAGCGGATGCAGGACCACTGCCACGCCCTTGATCTTAAACGTCGGCTTGAG
>JAKAXA010000086.1 GCA_021816775.1 Pseudomonadota bacterium | reverse complement strand
TAATGCTGTGTGCCGACCGATCGCTGGTAAGCCGTGTGCGGGAAATCCGCATGCACGGTTTGAACGGGGGCCTTGACCGCCCCGGTCGCTCTGCGGCCCTATAGGTGGTCAAGGTCTACCAATGAAAATAGCCGTTCTGACGGGCGCCACTGTGGTGCTGTGCGTGGGTGTGGCCGCGTTCGCGGTGCACTTCGAGCTGAGCGCGCGCACGCATGCATATCATGAGCTGCAGCAGCTGCGCGGCCAGGCGCGCAGCGATCTCAAGGCGCACCGCATCACGCAGACCCGGGCCAGCACGCTCGATTACCGCCTGCACGAGGCGGGCCTCGATCTGGAAGAGGACGATGTCCGCGGCGCGCAGAAACTGCTCGATGGCGTGAAGGCCCGCCTCGCGGCGCCGACCCGCTCGGCTTGAGTCCGCGCACCGGCGCCGCCCCTGCGGCGCAGCTCCCACACTGATTGGACGGCGCAGCGCGCCGCGCCCGCGGGCGCATCGCGCCTGCGGCGCGTATTGCGTAGAGCCACCGAGGCGGGCGGTGCGCGGGCGCTGGGTTCAGGCGGGCCGGCACGGATCGGCGCCGCGGGCGAGGGCGGGCGCCCGCGGCGGGTCTGCCAACGGGCCAGCGAAGGGAATGCCCATGCGCGCTCCAAGTGCGTCCCATGGTGTACTGAGGCGGCGCTGGCCGGGGCTTGCGGCGCTCGCCGCGCTGGGCTCGCCGGGTCCGCCCGCGCGCTCGAGGAGATCGTGGACACGGGGCACTGCAGCCTCGCCTCGCCGGTGCGCGGCGTCGCGGGGCTTGCCCGAGGGCTCGCGGTGGGGCATGGCCTACCGCCCGGGCGCGCTTGCCGGCCGCATGGCCGGGGCGAACGGGCTGGCCGCCACTCCGTCACCAGAGCGGGCTCGCCTGCGCCTCGTGCCGCTCACGGCAAGGCGTGATGGATTTTAAGGCACTCGGGGACTCCCGACGCCGGTGCATGCGCTCGAAACAGCCCGCGCTGTTGGGCGCTCCGGCGCGGCCGGCGGCTCTCGCTGACGCCACACGGCGACGGCGCGAGGTGAGAAAACGACTCCATAATTAGGAAATTCGCATGGCGGAAGCGGCAGCGCTTCCGATAGACTCGCCCGTGCGCACCGCCCAGGGACGGTGCGTGTCGCAGCCGCGCGCAGTGTCAGAACCAACTCAATCCGAACCCGTCCAGCAGCCCCTCCTGCCCGATGAGGCGGATGCGCACAGCCGGCCGGAGCCGCCGCGCGCCGAGGCGCCACCGCCCGCCGCGCCGCTGGTGCCGCTCGATGCTCCCGCGGTGCACGTGCCGATGCGGGCGATGCGGGTGAGGATCGAGCGGCTGCTGAGCAACCGCAGCCGGCGGTTCTTCCTGCAGGTGGGGCTGCCGTGGGGCGCCGCGCTGCTCGTTGGCCTGGTGTCGGTGCTGTATGCGCGCTGGAGCACAGACGCCTACGACGTGTTCCGCGACTGGATCCGCGGCCGCGAGTGGCTCGCCTTCATCCTCACCCCCGGGCTCACGGTGCTCGCAGTCTACTGCACGCGGCGCTGGTTCTACGGCGCAGAGGGCAGCGGCATCCCGCAGGTGATCGCGGCCATCCACGCGCCTCGCGAGGCCACGGACGACAAGCTGATGAAGCGCCTGTTCGGGCTGCGCATCATCTTCGGCAAGATCGGCGTCTCGCTGCTCGCCTTTCTCGGCGGCCTGACCATCGGCCGCGAGGGCCCGACGGTGCACATCGGAGCGGCCATCATGGCCGAGACCCGCCGCTTCTATCCGCGCCGCAGCGCGCAGCTGGAGCGGCGGCTGCTGCTCGCCGGCGCCGCCGCGGGATTGTCCGGCGCGTTCAACACGCCGCTCGCGGGGGTGATCTTCGCCATCGAGGAGCTGGCGCGCAATTTCGAGTCCCGCACCAACGGCACCATGATCACGGCGGTGGTGTTCGCGGGCCTGACGTCCCTCGCGCTCGCGGGCAACTACCTGTATTTCGGCCAGCTGAACGTCACGACGCCCCTCGGCCTGAGCTTCATCATGCCGGTGTTGATGGCGGCGCTGGTGTGCGGGCTGCTCGGGGCGGCGTTCAACTACGCGCTGCTGCACTGGCGCAAGTGGATGCCGGCGCGGGTGCTGCGCTTCAGAATGGGCCAGCCGCTGTGGTATGCGTTCGCGAGCGGCCTGCTGATCGCGGCCATCGGTGTCGCCACCCACGGGCAGACCTGGGGCAGCGGCTACGATCAGGCGCGCGAGCTGCTCGACGGCACCGCACCGCTCAGCCAGGCGTTCGCCATCACCAAGTGGGTGACCATGGTGGCGAGCTACCTCTCGGGAATACCGGGAGGGCTGTTCTCGCCGTCGCTGTCGATCGGCGCCGGCATCGCGCAGTGGATCCACGCGGCCTTCTCCTGGACCTCCATGGCGGCGGTGATCGCGCTGTGCATGACCGGTTATCTCGCCGCCGTCACCCAGTCGCCCATCACCTCCTTCGTGATCGTGATGGAGATGACCAACGGCAGCGCCATGGTCATCCCCATGATGTTCGTGGCGCTGGTCTCGGCGCGCATCTCGGGCCTGTTCACCCCGCCGCTGTACGAGGCGCTCGCCGAGGACCGCTACTTCCACTACGAGCCGCCGCCGGAGAGCGCCCCGGGGCGGGCCAAGGCGGCCGCTTCGGCTTCAGCCACGGACTGAGCCGCAGCTCCGCGCTCAGTGCGTTTTCCCTGACGCCGTGCGAAGCGTTTCCAGGCAACGTGCGCCAATGCCTCTGAACGGCTCGCTCAGGCGCTCCTCATCGACCCGCATCGCCCCGTAGTGCCCGGCCAGCGCCCGGGCCGCCGGCCAGGTGCGCAGCAGCGCCGCCGTCGGGGTCGGCGGCAGGTGCTGCCGCTCGATGATCTGCCCGTGCTGCGGCGCAAATCTGAGCGTGGATCATTTCCTCGGCGCGCATCGCCCGTGGAATTTCACTGGCGCCTCCGAGGTCTCCCGTAGGGTCAGTCGCTTGACCGTGACATGTCACGCTGGTAGGGTGAAGTCATGAAACCGTCAGAGGCCCTGGCAATCCACCGCGAGCGCATTCGTGCCATCGTGGCGCATTATG
>JAKAXA010000062.1 GCA_021816775.1 Pseudomonadota bacterium | reverse complement strand
GATCGATGACGAGCGTGGCGTTCGGGCAATGATGCTTGATCGCCTCGGTGTAGGCACGGCTCATGTCGCAGCTGGCCCAGCGGATCTGAGCGCGCTGGTACTCGCTCAGGGCCTCGGCAAAGAACCGATCGATGGTTTCACGGCCTTTTCCGGCCCCCACCCACACCACCCGGGCGCGCTCGAGGTCGTAGACCAGGGTGGCGAATTTGCGCCCCTTGCAGTAGGAGATCTCGTCGGCTCCGAGGCTCCTGAGGCCCCGGATGCGGTGTCCATCGCGCCTGGCGGTGATGATGCGGTGCAGCAGCCCCGAGAGCGTCGAGCGGGGCATGTGCAGGATCTCGGCAGCCGCCTTCTGCGTCATGGCGCGGCAGAGTATGCAAATCCGCCATTCGAGCCGGTAGGTGATGCGCGCATAGCGGGCCGCCCAGGGGATCTGCTCCTGTACACGACCATGCGTCGGGCACTCGATCTCCCGGGGGCTGAACCACAGCAGGATCTTGATCCCAATGAGGGTCAGATCCTCCCAGCTACGCCCCACGCCAGGACTCGCCACGATGCGTCCACGCCGGCCGCACTGCGGGCAGCGGCAGCCGTTCTTGTGGGGCTTGACCGTCAGGTGCAGCTCCCGACCGTGGTCTCGGAATGTGAACGCGATGACCTTCATGCCTTTCAGTCGTAGAATCTTGCTCAGCAACTTCAGGTTGCTCACGGGTCTTCTCTCCTCTGTCGACTGGTACTCAACAGACGGGATGAGACCCGTGTCTTTCAATAAACTCAACTACCTGGAATCGCCTCCAAAGTTATTGGCAATCTCGGATAGAGCCGTATTTCTGGCCTCTCTGCGGTGACCACGATCTCGATCATCAGCGCGCGCACAATGCGCTTCTTCCATTCGGGTTGACTCCGCGGATGCTCCCACAGGCGCCGCAGCTCGGTACCGAGTTCGAGGAGTGTACGCCGCTGCTCCTCGCTCAGGCACGCAGTACGCTGTGTGCGCAGTGCTTCGAGTTCCTCCTCGAGGGCTGCCTGGGTACGCAGTGCCACATTCCAACGCCGCTCGAGCTCGGCCGCCACGAGTCGGTTCGTAGCATCGACTGCATCATATTGCCGCCGCGCCCGGGCAACCTCGTAGCGCGCCTGCTCGAGAGCGAGAGATTTTTGCTCGATGCGATCGTCCTCGACGCTTCGCTCGAACTTCAGAGCCGAGAAGGCACCGTCGACTCCCAGCGGAGTGTCAGCTACCTGGGCACTCCTTTGCGAGAACCGTGTGGCATTGCCGCAAGCAGGTCTGACATCACGCACAGCTTGAGCGTTGCGTTCGCAGGATGTTGAAACTGAGGTCACGGTCAAACCGGAACTGGATCACGTTTTGAACATTCGCGGTCATATCGAAGTGTGGGAATAATGGTTTGTCCTTGCCGGGCGAGTCGAACGGAGCTATTAAGAAAGTTGCGTGAACGCAGGGACTACGTCCTGGTACAGGCAAAGTGACCCCGGAGCCGCTGTTCAGGGGATTCGCGGGGGCAGCGTGGCCACCGCGAGGTTCAGGTCGACGGGCATGAGGAGAATTGTGGAGATGGACCATACCTCACAGCGTGCAGGCCCTGTTTACACCTTCCCCATGCATCCCGGAGATTTGCCACGTCCGGCGATCCGGAGCTGCAGTGTCGAGGACCTGCGATTCTTCAGGGAACATCGCCTCGTTCGTCGAGCTGGTCGCGCCCGGCTGGGTCCGCGCGCGGTGACCCCGATGGTCGGATTCTGTCCCGCAGAAACTCATCATGTCTGATCCAGCTCGACCGCTGCAGTGGAGCGACGCCATGGCTACGGGCATCGCCACGGTCGATGAGCAGCATCAACGCCTGCTGGAGATATTCAATCGGATCGCACTCGCGCAGGCAGAGGATGCCTCACACGAGGCGGTGCTCGCGTGTCTGGATGAGCTGGTGGACTATACCCGCTCTCACTTTCGGGAGGAGGAGCGACTGATCCGACATTGGCGGGTCGATTCCAGGCACCGCACGATGCATTTGCACGCCCATGAGAGCTTCCGCGGATTCCTGCGCCAGGCCCGGGAGTTCGCCGGCGAGCACGTTCCGGAGGTGACCGTCGAGCTGCTGGCGTTTCTGACGCAATGGCTGCTGCACCACATCATGGGAATGGACAGACGGATGGCGCGCGAAATACATCGTCTGCAGGTCGTCGACGGTTCGGACCATGTCGCCCGCGAGCCGCCCCATGACGATACGCATGATGTCGCTGAGGCGGTAAGCCGGTTTACGGAGCAGCTGGGGAAGCGGACATTCGACTTGTTCGCACAACGGCAACAGATGGCGGATCTGCAAGCGCTGTACCGAACGTTGCTGCATTGCGACGAGGTGCTGAGTCAAGGCCGCCACGAGCAAGAGATGCTCGAGAGTCTCTGCGCCAGACTGGTGCAGGACACCATGTTCAATACGGCATGGATCGGCAAGCTCGGCCACTCGAATGTATTCGAGGTGCTCACGGTGGCCGGCGAGGGCGCCGAACAGATTCGAACGGCACCGCCGCAAGGGACGGAGCAGGAGACTGCATCCGTCGCGGTCAAGGCCTGGAACGCGCAACAGCTGGTCGTCTGCAACGACACCTTGGCCGATCCGACATTGCACCCGTGGCAGGCTGAATTTGCCGAACATCTCTGGTTCAGTGTGCTCGCAATGCCCATCATGCGGGCGGGACAGATGTGGGCGATTCTCGTGCTGGCCTCGCCCCGGTGCGGTTGCTTCGATGCGCCCGCAATCGAAGCGTGTTCTCGAATCGCGACCCTGCTCGGTCATGGTCTCGACGAACTGGATCGCGAGAGCCGCTCCCGAGCGCGACAAGAGCAGGACGCGCACATAGCGCGCAGTGACACGCTCACAGGACTGCCGAACCGCCTGGCCATCGAGGAGTATCTGCCGCAGGCCATCGCCCGCGCGCGGCGTAGCGCCTCGTTGCTGGCGGTGGGCGTGATCGATCTCGACGATTTCAAGTCCGTCAACGATCAGTTTGGGTACGAAGAGGGTGACCAGTTGCTGCGGTGCGTCTCGCGCGGCCTGCGCGAGGGGCTGGAGGACTCTGATTTCATTGCCCGCTTTGGCGACGATGAGTTCGTAGTGATCATGGAAGCGCTCGAGGCGACGCATGCTATGTCGCAGCTCGGCGCTGCACTGAAGCGATTGCATCGGGCGGTTGAGATGCCGTTCAAGCTCGCCGCAGGCGGGGTCGTTTCGATCGACATGACTATGGGCGTGGTGTTGTATCCCGGGGATGGAACTGAACCGAAGTTGCTGCTGCGCCAAGCTGACGCGGCGATGTATCAGGCCAAGCAGACCAAGAGGCAACGGACACAGTGGTGGAGAGTCGGCGGCGACATCACGCCGGAGCAGATCGCCGACACGTCGTTCGATGTGTTCGGCCCCGAGGCGCAGGAGCTGATGCAGGGCCTGGCGCCGCATCTGCAGACCGTGGCGGAGAAATTCTCGACGTCGTTCTACCGCGAGTTGCAGGCACGCTCGGAAAGCGCCGCGATCCTGGCATCCCTCTCCGCCGCGCAGTATCAGGATCTCGAGCGCAAACAGTCAGCCCACCTGCGCTTTCTGCTCGGCGCGCAAATCACCGAGCAATCCGTGGTGCAGACCGCGCGCCGACTCGGCGTTGTCCACGCTCTCGTCGGTGTCTCTGGCGCCTGGATGACGCAGGCGATGGGCGTGTATCGGCACTTATTGCGTACCCATCTGGATGCCTGGCTGCTCACTGAACGCGCGCGCTACCGTACTTTGCAAGCCGTCGATGCCCGACTGCAGTTGGACCTCGAAAACCAGCTGCACGCCATGCAGTCCGTTCTCGATCAGTACCAGAGGCTGCTTGCGCGCCCGATGGACGATCGGGCCCTGGAAGCGGACTGGATACAAGCGGAACTCAACGCCCTGGCGGCGCTGCCGGGCATCCGAGCGGCTGTGATGTGGCGACCGGACGTCCAGAATCGGCTGGACTTCGAGCGGGCCGCCGGTGACCACGTGGGTAACTTCGTCGATGCGTTCCGCGTGCGCGGCCTGCTCCCGGCGCTCGACCCACGTGATATTCGCGGCCAGGGGATGGTTGCGGCGACCTGGATGACCGGCGCCCAGCAAGAGACCTCCGCCTTCGCGCAGGAGAGTCGTTCGCAACCCTGGCAGGCGCTGATGCAGGAGTTCGGCATCCGCAGCGCGGTGACGCTTCCCGTGCATCGGCATGGGGCGGTTCATGCCGTGTTGATGCTGTTCGGAGCGTACGCGAACCAATTTTCCTCCAGTTGGATGCACACCTGGCGCCTGTCGCTGCAGAACCGCTGGGATCTGATGACCGCGCTGTCGCACAGCCGCCGCCAGACGGTCGATGCGGACGAGGCTGCGCAGATCCGCGCGCTCCTCTATGGCGGGGGCGTGGAGATGTTCGTGCAGCCCATCGTCAATCTCGCCGACGGTTCGCTGGTGAAGGTCGAGGCGCTGGCGCGGCTGCGCTCGCCCGATGGCGCGACTCTCGTCCCTGGACAGTTCCTGCCGGCGCTGGGGGAAACGGACCTGGATGCGCTCTTCCGGCAGGGGCTGGCTCAGGCGCTCGGTCATTTGCGCCGCTGGCGCGACGGGAAGCTCGACGTCACCCTCGCGATCAATCTCGCACCGAGTTCTCTGCGTCACCCGGACTGCGCGCGCTGGGTCGAGGAGGCATTGCGCAAGGCGCAGGTGGCGCCGCGGCACTTGATCCTGGAATTGCTGGAGAGCCAGGCATTGGAGGCAAGCGCCGTGGATGAGGCCATAGCCCGTCTGACATCCACGGGCGTAAAGATTGCGTTGGATGACCTGGGAGCGGGGTACAGCAACTTGACGCGCCTGGCGGAGCTGCCGTTCGATGTGATCAAGATCGACCAGAACATCATCAAGAATCTCGCCTGCGACCCGATCAAGGCGCTGAGCCTGATCCGGACGGTCGTGCAGATCGGCCAGGATCTGGGTCGTGATGTGGTGGCGGAGGGGCTGGAGGATGAGGGGATCGTCGAGGCAGCGTGTCAGCTCGGTTGTACCTTCGGTCAAGGATATGGCCTGGCGCGGCCGATGCCGGCGGCGGCGCTGGCGGACTGGGTCAAGACCCAGCCGTTTCACGGTCGCAATGGACGGAGATTGCACAGCTGGGTGGGCGCCCTGGCTTACCAGTGGATGATGATGCACGACGCATTGTGCGTGCGGCTTCCGGGTGACCTCACATCGTGTCCGATCACCGGGTTTTTGGAATCGCGGGAAATTCACGATGCGCAGGTGCTGCACTGGCACTGGCAGATTCATGAAGAGCCGGTCGAATCGGTCCGTGTGCAGGCCATGCGGCAAATGATGCAGTGGATGGCCGACAAGGTTCGGACAACGTGATTGACCGATGCCGCTCGCAGAACCGCCGTCGCCACCGGGCGATCAAGAAAGCAGGCGCGTGCGCGCCGTGCTCCGCACGGGGTGACGAGCTTCCCGCAAGATGCGATGTCGCGCGGCCGCGGCGCAGCCTGGCGCATCGCCAGGCCGAGAAGCCGGAACAGCTACGATGCGTTCGGCGTTGGGGCCAACCGCTGGCCCGTTCAGATCGGCGCAGAAAAATTGCCTGGAAATGCCGTCGGGGATGTGCGGGATGTCTGGCTCACTAAATGCCAACGGTTATAATTATACGCTGGTGGCATTGTCGGCCGTAGTGGCCGTATTGACCACCTATACCACCGCGGACATTGTTTGGTGCGCATCGGCCTTCGGTGACCGGAAAGCACGCGCCCGTTGGTTCTGGACCGGCGGCGCAGTCCTGAGCCTCGGCGCCTGGGCCACCCACGTCATCGGGATGCTTGCCACCAATGCGCATTTCTCTTTTACCTACAGACTCGACGTCACGACGCTGTCTGTGCTCCTCGTGCTCTCGGGCAGCATTGCAGCACTGCAGTTCATTTATCGACACCTGGAGGGATGGTTTTATCTGCTCGTCGCCGGGCTGCTCATGGGGTTCGGCCTCACGGCGATGTGCGTGACGGGAATGCACGCCGTCGTGATGTCCGGCACGGCGCACAACGACTATGCGTTGATCGGGCTATCGTGCCTTGTCGCCGTGGGTTTCTCGATACCGGCACTTGGGAGCCTGCGGAGAATCTATCGTGGCGCGTCCGTGAGCGGCGGCCGGGAGAAAGTCGCCTTTGCGGTTCTCATGGCTATCGGCATCCTTGGCATGCATTACATCGACATGGCCTCGATGAACATGACCACCATGGGATTGGGCATGGGCGCGATGAGAACGCCCGTCATGGGAGCGGATGAGGTAGATAATGGCGCGATGGCCATGGGGGTGTCCGCCATAGTCGTGCTCCTGGGGCTGATTGCGCTGTGGTCTTCCCATCAGCATCACCGGGGTTTTCTGCGGGAAAAGAGCCTGCTCCAGGAAGCGAAGGAATACACGGATTCCATCCTGCGAACTATCCTCGATGGCATCGTGATCTGCGATGAACGCGGCCTGATCCAGTCCGTGAATCCGTCCACAGGCCGCGTGTTCGGTTATGCCGCCGAAGAAATGATCGGGAAAAGCGTTTCAATGCTGATGCCGCAACCGTGCCGCGACGAGCACGACGGGTTCATCGTCCGCTATCTGAAGACCGGCGAGCACAAGGTGATTGACTCCGGTTTCCGCGAAGTCGAAGGCCTGCACCGGGACGGAACGGTATTCCCCCTGGAGATTTCATTGAGCGAGGTGCGCGTTGGAAAACGTCGGCACTTCATGGCGCTGGTCCGTGACATCACGCAACGCAGGGAGGCCGAAGCGCGTCTGGTGCATCTGGCCCACTACGATGCGCTCACCGGCCTGCCCAGTCGGACGCTGTTCCGTGACCGGGCGACTCATGCGATTCTGCATGCCGCGCGCGTCGGGCGCCTGCTTGCGGTCCTGTATCTGGATCTCGATCACTTCAAGCCTGTCAACGACCGTCTGGGGCATGAAGCGGGTGATCAGGTCCTCAAAATAGCGGCCCAACGGATCACCGGCTGCCTGCGTGCCACGGATACGGCCTCCCGCGTGGGGGGCGACGAGTTCGTGGTTGTACTGAGCGACTTGCTCAACACCAATGACGCGTTCGGAGTGGCGAAGGATGTCCTCGCGGCACTGGCGAAACCTTTTGAGCTGTCCGGCAAGGCGATCCGCATAACCGTCAGCGTCGGTGTGGCAATCTATCCGGCCGACGGCGAGGATCTTGATAGCCTTGTGAAAGAGGCCGATGACGCGATGTACCGGGCCAAGAAGCGCGGCCGGAACAATTTTCAGGGCGCCTCCAATGCTGCTTTGTCCCGGTGACTCTCAGTGGTATCAGCGGCTTGCACGGTCACCCTGATCCTGTGGTATCGATCGACGCTTCTCGCTGTGGGTCGCGAACCTGATTCTACCGCGGAATGACGAGCCCGTGCTCCCTCGCCGCTCGGTGTTCCGTGCCTGCCGCTGATGCGCGATCTCCTGTAGTCTGTCGCTATGTCACAAACGATCGAGACTGTCTCCGATTCCCTGCCGGCCGATCCGCTGACTGTCCTTGAGCGCTGGCTGGCCGAGGCCTGGCAACAGCGGCAGCAGCCCAACCCCAACGCCATGGTGCTCGCCACTTCGGGTGCCTCAGGACGGCCTTCGGCGAGGGTGCTGCTGTGCAAGGAAGTGGTGCCGCGGCCCGGCTACCTGGTGTTCTTCACCAATTATCTGTCGGCCAAGGGGCGGCAGCTGGCGGAGAATCCGCGGGCGGCGGCCGTGCTGCACTGGGATCACCTGCACCGCCAAGTGTGCATCGAGGGTCCGGTGGTGAAAGCCCCCGTCGCCGACAGCGACGCCTACTTCGCCTCCCGGCCCTGGAAGAGCCGTCTCGGTGCCTGGGCGAGCGCGCAAAGCGAGCCCACGGCCTCGCGCGAGGCGTTGCAGGAATCGCTCGTGGCGGCGGCCAGGCGTTTCGGCGCGCCGCAGCCCGGCCATCGCGAGGCCGAACGCGGTCTCGACATCCGGATCCCGCGTCCGCCGCACTGGGGCGGCTACCACCTGTGGGCCGAGTCGGTGGAGTTGTGGGTGGAGGGAGAGGCCCGGATCCACGACCGCGCGCTGTGGACGCGCACGCTCACGGCGCTCCCGGGCGGAGCGTTTGAGCCCGACCCCTGGAGGGCGACGCGACTGCAGCCCTGAGCGGTCGGAAGCTTCCGATGCTGCCGAGGCCCCATATGCATCATTTCCACTTCAGGAAGCACAGATCGACTCTATGAGCGCCACTTCCCCTCAGTCACGCACGCGTGCCGGAAGGTGCAGAAGCGCCGGGATAAACCGGCATCGGGCAGAGGATGAAAGAGCCTCACATTGAAGGTCTCCCCGCGCGCGCCCGCCGGCACCCCCCCTCGTGGCCACGCGCCCGAATCGCTGCCCGCGCGCTGTGGCCTCGCCCGGCCATCGCGCAGGGCTGACACCGATCATCAACAGGCTTAGTCCGCGACAGCCGCGCCGCGGTGGTCGCGGAACACGAGTGGCTGCTCGGCCCCGGCGGCGAGATTGGCCTGCTCAACGATGCGCGATACCAGATGATGATGCGGCGATCGGTCGCAGACCGGATCCGCGTTCGCGGCATCGCCGGTGAGCAGGTAAGCCTGGCAGCGGCAGCCGCCAAAATCGCGCGCGCGCTCGGGGCAGCTGCGGCAGGGATCCTTCATCCACGCCTCGCCGCGGTACCGGTTGAACGCCGGCGAGTCGTACCAGATCGCGCCGATGCTCATCTCGCGCACGTTTGGGAAAATCACTCCGGGCAGCGTACGGGCCGCGTGGCAGGGCAGCGCGACGCCATCAGGCGCGACGGCGAGAAACACCTGACCCAGTCCGTTCATGCAGGGCTTGGGCCGTGTCTCGAAGTAGTCCGGCACCACGAAGAAGATCCGCATGCGCGACCCGACCCGTTGGCGAAAACGCTGTGTGACATCCTCGGCGCGGCGCAGTTGCTCGCGGCTCGGCAGCAGGTGCGTGCGATTGAGCCACGCCCATCCGTAGTACTGGGTGTTTGCCAGCTCGACATACTCGGCGCCCATGCGCTCGGCCATCACGAGGATGTCATCGATGTGGTCGATGTTGAGGCGGTGGATCACCACGTTGAGCACCATCGGATAACGGTACTTCTTGATCAGGGCCGCAACGCGGGACTTGAGCTCGAAGGTGCGCGTGCTGCTCAAGAAGTCGTTCAAACGGCGCGTGCTATCCTGGAACGAGAGCTGGATGTGATCGAGCCCGGCGTCCTTCAGCGCCCCCAGGCGCTGTTCGGTGAGTCCGATGCCGGAGGTGATCAAGTTGGTGTAAAAGCCGAGGCGGTGTGCCTCGGCGACGACGGTCTCGAGATCCTCTCGCGCGAGCGGCTCGCCCCCCGAGAGGCCGAGCTGCACCGCCCCGAGCGCGCGTGCCTCGCGCAGCACGCGCAGCCACTGCGCGGTCTCGAGTTCGCAACCGATGCTCGAGAAATCCGTCGGGTTGTAACAGAACACGCAATGCAGCGGGCAGCGGTACGTCAGCTCGAGCAGCAGCCACAGCGGGGGCCCAGGTCGCCTCGGCAGCGCAGCCTGCTCCCGCTCGCTCACGGGCGCAGCTCGAGCCAGTGACGCTCCAGGGCGAGCCCGAGGAAAGCGAGGACATCCCGACCGAGTCCATTGACCGAGAATGCCCGCTCGAGATCCGCAACGATGTCCTCGACGGTCCTCACGCCGTCACAGCGCGTCAGGATCGCCGCCGCGCTCGCGTTGAGCTTGACCATCCCCTCCGGGTAGAGCAGCACGTGCGCGTTCTGCGCGCTCTCCCACTGCAGACGGAAGCCCGACCCGATCGCCGGCCGCGAGGCGGCGTTCACCTCGCCCATCATTGCAGTCCGTAGCGTTGCTGCATCGCGTCGTTCATCTGCCACAGCACGTCGAGCTTGAATTGCAGGATCGCGACGGCGCGCTTCTGGGCGGCGCGCGTGTTGAACCGATCGAGCGTCGTGGCCAAGCCGAACTCGACGTCCCGCCGGGCCTGCGTCACCCGGTTCTGGAAATAGCGCAGGCCCTCGCGCTCGATCCACGGGTAGTGCTGCGGCCAACCGGCAAGCCGCTGCTTGTGGATCTGCGGCGCGAACATCTCCGTCAGCGAGGAGCACACCGCTTCAGGCCACGGCGCGCGGCGCGCGAAATTCACGTATGCGTCCACCGCGAAGCGCACCCCCGGCAAAACCTCTTGCAGACTCTCTGTCCGCGCACGCTCCAGGCCCACTGCGTCCGCGAGCCGCAGCCACGCCTCGATTCCGCCGGGGTCATCGCCAGATCCGTCGTGATCGTGGATGCGCTGGATCCACTCTCGGCGCACGGCGCGATCGTCGCAGTTGCTGAGGATGGCTGCGTCCTTGATCGGAATGTTGATCTGATAGTAGAAGCGGTTGGCCACCCAACCGCGGATCTGCGCCGCGGTGGCGCGCCCGGAATTCAGCATCACGTTGAACGGATGATGGATGTGGTAGCGGTCGCCCGTCTCGCGCAGGCGCGCCTCGAACTCCGATCGGCTCAAGGGGGTATTCATCAAGGCTCGATCTCCATGCCGTCCCAAGCAACTTCGATTCCCCGTCGAGTAAGCTCGGCGCGCTGCGGTGAGTCCTCGTCCAGGATGGGGTTGGTGTTGTTGACGTGGATCAGTATCTTGCGCGTGCTCGCGGGTAGACGCTCGAGCCACTCGAGCATCCCGCCCTCCCCGCTCTGCGCCAGATGGCCGATGTCGCGCGCCCGTTGGCTCGAGAGGCCCAGGTGGATCATCTCATCGTCGCTCCAGAACGTACCGTCCACCAGTACGCAATCGGCCGAGCGCATCGCCTGCCATGCGGGCTCATCGATTGCCGCCAGGCCAGGGGCATAGAAGGCCTTGCTGCCCGTACGCTGATCCGTCATCACGAGCCCGATGTTGTCGCCTGCAAGGGGAGCGGCCCGATTGGGTGAGTACGGGGGCGGCTTGCTCGCCACCGGCAGAGCGCGCCAGCGCAGCGCCGGCAGCGCCTCGATACGGAATTCTTCCCCGAGGGGCAACGGCCGATGGTCAATCCCGCAGTAATGCGACAGTACATCAAGGATGGGGTTGCGACGAGTCAGATCGGCATACACCGATTCCGTGCACCACAGCTGCCACGGACGCGTCGCTTCGCGAAGCATGTAGAGCCCCGTAGTGTGGTCGATCTGTCCGTCGATCAGCACGATGCCGGCAATGCCCGTGTCGCGAATTTGTTGTGCCGGCTGGAGGGCGGGACTGTCACGCAATTGGAACAGGACGTCGGGTGAGGCGTTGATCAGTGCCCAGGGGGCCGCATGGTCGATAGCCTCGTAATTCTCAACCGGTCCGCTGGTGACGGCGATCGACGACTGAGTCCGTGGGCGAGCCCGGACCGTACCATCGCGAACGCCGGCGCAATTGTGGCAGTTGCAGTTCCACTGTGGAAATCCTCCGCCGGCGGCGGAACCGAGTACGCGGATCTTCATTGCACGTGCCCCGTGGGCATCCGTTCCGGTAGATGCCCACGGGCGGATCGCTTCGGTCAGCGATTGGCGATGTACATCGTGATTTCCATGCCAAAGCGCAGATCGGTCGCTTGAGGGGTTTCCCACTTCATGACGAGTACCTCGGATCGGTTGGACTGACGAGGAATGACATGCCGGCCGCCCTCCGGGCAGTCGGCGGCTGCCTCCCATGAGTATCCTCGCCACAGTCGGTCCGCCCGGAAATGCGAAATATCATGAATCGATGCTCATGATAATCATGAGTTCCGCCGGGGAGCCTGCGGCGATCGGCAAGGGCCACGCTCGAAACGTATGAGACCGTGCTGAACTGCATCGCGGCGGCCAGGACCCGTGCGGGGCTGGCGGTCTGCGCAAGACTGCGCCGGAGAAGCTATCGGTAGGTCGTGTACGTCTACGGTGGATCGACCCAGAAGAACAGGTGTTCCAGGTGCGTTCTCAAGGCGGCCGCCCGCTGGGGTATCGGGTCAGACAAACTATCGACGCCGCTCAGCCCGACGTACAGCGCCGGACGCGGCGCGTACGTCACGGGTCCGCTTCGCCTGCACGCATAGTGCACGACGAGGCCGACGACTGATCTCTCGAGCGCATGCGCACGGCGGCGCGGTAGCCGTAGGCCTCGAGCCCCGCCACGGCCAGTCAGTTGGTCGGCGCCCAGCCGAACGGCGCACCCCACTGCGCCCTGCTCGCATAATCGCTGGTGGCGAGGCCGCCCTTGCGCTCGAACAGCGGCAGGTTGTCGCGCCTCGCGCGCCTGCGCGCGCGAGGCGAGCCCGGCCCACAGCGGGTAGAACGTGGTGATGAAGGCGCAATACGAGCGGGTGAGCGTGGCCCAGGTCCGCTGAATGTACGCGAGCGTCCGGGCGGTCTGCGCAGCTGCGGCGGCCGGCGGGCGCGCAGCCTGGGTTGCCGCGAGCGCAGGCGTCAGCGAGAAAGACAACACGCAGACGCAGACCCGGGCTATTCGCGACATCGCAGATTCCCCTGCAGCATGGCGGCGGCGCACGAGTCGGCATGATGACCTGCGTACCCGCGCGGCGCAACCCGCGCACCGCGGCCGCACACGTCGGATACGCACGCTGGCGGCGCAGCGGGCGCTTCAG